>JASLHI010000033.1 GCA_030149815.1 Aquirhabdus sp.
AAATACAACGGAATTGATCGAAAAACATTTCCCTTGTTTCTTAAAGAATGTGAGTTTAGATTCAATTATGGGAGTCCAAAAGAGCAGCTAAAAACACTACTCATTTGGACAGAAATTTAACCTGTTCTACTACAGCCCCAAATAAAAACAACATACTCCGTACAGAAAGAAAAAACCTCCACTTAGAAGGCTTTTTATATAATATCATTCTAAACTTCATCTGCCCCAACAGCTCTGCCCATAAAGCGATAAACAGGCTGGCTACGCGAAAACTTAATCGGATGTGCGATTTGCTTTTGTGTTTTATCACTACCTACCTCAAGTGGCACATCAACAACCCATCCTCGTTGTTCTGCAAGTTCGGACTCCACAGCTTCTGCTAGACTGAGTACAGGTTCAACACAAACATCCAGTGCAGCAAATAATTGGTTCCAATACGCTAATGGATGCACTGCAATTGATTCGCGAATCATTGATCGAACTGTTGCTCGATCTTCAGGTTGTAGCGAAGCCCCTAAACGCGCTAAATCAGGAAGTGCCAATGCTTGTGCTAAACCCATTAAAAACTGTGGTTCTAGTGAGCCAATTGACAGAAAACGCCCATCCTGTGTCTGATAATAATCATAGAATGTACCGCCATTCAGCATGCCTTGTTCGGGAGCTTGCATCTCACCACCAGCAATTTGTGCTGCACCTGCCATCGTATTCATCGTGAATACACAATCGGTCATCGAAATATCAATATGCTGTCCCAGACCACTCGTATGTCGTTCAATCACAGCCGCCAAAATCCCAATCACGCCGTGCAATGATCCACCCGCCACATCCGCAATTTGAATGCCCATCGCTGGAGGCAAACCATCCACACGTCCGCTATGACCAGCAATACCAGACAACGAAATATAGTTAATATCATGCCCAGCACGATCTTTATGACTTCCCGTTTGTCCATAACCTGTGATTGAACAATAAATTAAACGAGGATTAATCTTGCTTAAAGTTTCATAATCCAAGCCTAAACGCGCCATCACATTCGGTCTGAATTGTTCAACGATGATGTCATATTCTGCGACTAACTCTTTTATTTTATTAATGTTCTCAGGATCTTTGAGATCGAGTGCCACTGAGCGTTTATTTCGATTCAAATAACCATGAGCAGTAGCTTGACCATCTGCATACGGCGGCATTATCCGAACCAAGTCCATACGACTTGGTGATTCAATATGAATCACATCCGCACCCATATCTGCCAACATTAAAGTTGCAAAAGGACCAGGTAACAATGTCGAAAAATCGAGGATTTTTAAACCTGAAAGTAATGTTTTTTGGGTATTGCTCATAAACTCATTCCACTCAATAAATGTATTTTTACTGTGCTGAACGAACAAATTCAGCAAAAAGTTCAGACTATTACACTCGCAAGCCCCGCTACAATGATATAAATGCTCATGGTATTTGGTAGTATTCAACATTATGCTTAAGCGTGTATACGTTTCGATTCATTCGCACTTAAGTCATTTGCATCACCGCGTTTATTCTTAAATTTCAAGAAAGAGTAAGGTATGAACCGTAAAACAATCTCGATTCATTTCGTAAATGCTGCACTTCATGGTGCACGTCGTCTGAATATGGATATTGAAAGTCTGGTAAGCCGAGCTGGTATCGATCCCGCACTACTCTTACAACCCAAAGCACGCGTATCTCCCGAGCAATATACTCGCTTCGCTCAGGTTCTCTGGCTGGCAACACAAGATGAACATGTTGGTTTTGATAGCAATCCACGCCATTTAGGCACGTTCGCAACCATGTGTCAGCTCATTATTCATGCAGGCACACTCGGTAAAGCTTTAGAACGTGGGCAGCAGTTTTACAGTTTATTTGGTTCTGATTGGTCGATGAGCATTAGTCATGATCTTCATGAGGCTCGCCTCCGTGTCAATGTTCCGCCAGACCGCGATATTGATCACTATATTACTGAAAGTATGCTGATGGTGTGGCATGGCTTAGCCAGTTGGCTAATCGGACGTCGAATTCCACTGGAACGTGTCAAATTTGGTTACCCAAAACCGCCACATGCCGATGAATACGATGCTTTATTTTTTGCGCCGACGATGATCTACGATGCAACATTTACTGAGGTCAGCTTTGCTGCTGATTATTTAGCATTACCCATTAGACAAACCGAAGAAACACTGGTGGAGTTTCTCAAAACTGCACCTGCAAAATTGCTGGTTAAATTTAAAAATACCAATTCCTTAACATCACGAATTCGTGAGCTACTCAAAGGACACATCGGCACAGATATGCCAACCCTCAATGAAGTTGCCGCACAGCTTTATCTCTCTCCACAAACTCTGCGTAGACGTTTAGCTGCTGAAGGCAAAAGCTATCAGGGGGTTAAAGATGAATTACGCCGCGATACGGCCATTCATTTATTGGGTATGCCGCATATTACTTTAGATGAAGTTGCAGAAAGAGTTGGTTTCAGTGAAACCAGTACATTCCACCGTGCATTCAAAAAATGGACAGGCGTGACTCCAGGTTTGTATCGACAAATTCACGGCGAATAAAATCGAAAATAAAAAAGATGTATAGCCAATCATTAACTATGCATCTTTTTTATCTCAGCACTAGTCACCCCCACCTCCGCACCCACCACTACAGCCGCTACTGCAACCACCATTACAACTATTATCAGCGTCATCCCCTGCACAGCCACTAGAACCACCGCAGGATGAACCACTTACAAAGTCGCCACCACAATAAATCGCTGCATTATTACTATTTGGTGTGACTAAACCTGCCTTTTTGCAGTCCGTCACATAATGAAAACCGTTTGGAATATTCAGTAATGCATCTATCGCGAAGATTAAAGGCAAATTTTGAGGAGTTCGCGTATTAATATTTTCGATTTGACAGGCGTGTAACCAACTTCTTCGCAAACCCACATTACTTTTCTTTTGTTTTTCACTGAGCGCCGCTGCTGGAGTATGGTGCAAGAAACGACCAAATGCTTTTTTACAAAAGTTTTGATAGGCTTGTGTGTACAAAATAAACTCATGCCATAAATCATCCGTGACTTGCGAAGGCATTGATACTAATTTTTGACCACTTCGTAAATGAATTAAAAAGAACTGCCTCAAAGAATCAGAGACTAATTGAAATTCTGCTTCAGTTAAGTTTGGATGGTGTTTAGACAATCTGCGATGGAGGCCCTGTGGGAACTTAAACTTTTTAATATAGGCATCACGCCCCTGCGAATGAAAAAATTTAGATAAAACATAGATCATTACAATGAAAAAAATGCATATTATCCAAGACATCGTCCGAATACCTTAATTTTTATATTTCCTAAATCAGATACTAACAAAACACAATCCAATCACAAATGATTTATAAATTATCAATGCAACTAACTATTTATATCGCATGGTCTAATTGTCATTTTCAACCAAATTCAGTGACGATTCTTATCATTGCCAAGTATAAAAATCTCGCTACACTCTATCCCACTCATAGTTCTCTATAATTTTACTTCAAGCCTCAGCAAGGAATTGACATGACCGAAGCTTATATTTTTGATGCAGTCCGCACACCACGTGGCAAAGGAAAAAAAGATGGTAGCCTCCATGAGGTTAAACCTATTTCGCTTATGGTCGGTCTCATGCATGCGCTCGAAGCTCGTAACAACCTCGATACGAGCCTTGTTGAAGACGTGATCTTAGGCTGTGTGACTCCTGTCGCTGATCAAGGCGGCGATATTGCCAAGACAGCAGCTATTGCAGCTGGCTGGAGTGAAAACGTTTCAGGTGTACAGATCAATCGCTTCTGTGCATCTGGTCTTGAGGCAGTGAATCTTGCCGCGCAAAAAGTACGTTCTGGATGGGAAGATCTCATTGTTGCAGGCGGCGTAGAATCTATGTCACGTATTGCAATGGGTTCAGACGGTGGTCCTTGGGCTCTCGATCCAGAAACCAACCTGAAATCTAATTTCGTTCCACAAGGCGTTGGCGCAGACCTGATCGCAACATTAGATGGCTATAGCCGTACTGATGTCGATAACTTTGCAGCACATTCACAAGAAAAAGCAGCAGCAGCACAAGCAGCAGGTTACTTTAATAAATCTATCGTTCCTGTCAAAGATCACGCTGGCGTGACGATTTTGGATAAAGATGAATTTATCCGTGCAGGCACAACTGCTGAGAAATTAGCAGGACTTGCCCCAAGCTTTGAAATGATGGGCAACATGGGCTTTGATGCGGTTGCACTGCAAAAATACCCAGAAGCGCAAAAAATTAATCACGTCCATCATGCAGGAAACTCATCAGGGATTGTGGACGGTGCAGCACTAGTGCTGATTGGTTCAGAAACAGCAGGAAAAAAACTTGGCATCAAACCTCGTGCAAAAATTCTTGCAACTGCGCTCGTTGGTACAGATCCAACCATCATGCTGACAGGTCCAGCACCTGCTGCACGTAAAGCTTTGGCAAAAGCTGGCTTGACGATTGATGACATCGATTTATTTGAAGTAAATGAAGCCTTTGCAGCAGTTGTGATGCGTTTTATCACTGAACTCAAAGTTCCAGCAGAAAAAGTCAACGTGAATGGCGGTGCTATCGCAATGGGTCATCCACTCGGCGCTACAGGCGCAATGATTTTGGGAACTTTACTTGACGAACTTGAGCGTCAGGGCAAAAAACGCGGTCTGGCAACCTTGTGTGTTGGCGGCGGCATGGGCATCGCTACCATCATTGAAGTTGTTTAAGGAGAATTTTAGATGAGCGCAATTCAATACAATAAAGATCAAGACAATATCGTTACGCTGGTGATCAATTCTACCGGTCAATCTGTTAATACGATGAATGCTGAGTTTCACGCGAGCTTGCATGAAGTTGCAGCAAAGTTAAAAGCTGAAACTGATCTAGCTGGTGTCATTATTACCTCTGCGAAAAAGACTTTTTTTGCGGGTGGTGATCTGGATGATTTGATTCAAGTCAAACCGAGTGATGCAACACGCTTCTTTGAAGGTCTGGAAACACTCAAAGCTGATATGCGTAGCATCGAAACATTGGGGAAACCAGTCGTTGCGGCACTCAATGGTTCGGCTTTAGGCGGTGGTTGGGAAATCGCGCTAGCAACTCATCGTCGTATTGCACTTGCCGATCCAAAAACTAAATTTGGTTTACCAGAAGTCACTTTAGGTTTGTTACCTGGTGGTGGTGGCGTCGCTCGCATGGTTCGCCTATTAGGTCTACAAACTGCATTTCCATTCTTAATGGAAGGTAAACAGTTTGATGTTCAAAAAGCTGTAGGCATGGGTCTGGTGCATGACACTGGCGCAACTATGGATGAAGTGCTACAAAAAGCACGTGACTGGATTAAGGCAACCCCTAAATCACAACAACCTTTTGATGTGAAAGGCTACAAAATCCCTGGTGGTGATCCTCGTACTCCTGCTGTTGCGCAAATGCTCGCTATTGCACCTGCCATGCTGCGTGACAAAACCAAAGGTTGCTACCCTGCTCCTGAAGCTATCATGAGTGCTGCGGTAGAAGGCGCACAAGTTGATATCGATACCGCACTGCGTATTGAGTCACGTTATTTTGTACAAATCGCAACCAGCCAAGTTGCAAAAAATATGATTGGTACATTCTGGTTCCAATTGAATGCCATCAAAGCAGGTCATAGCCGTCCAGAAGGCATCGCGCCTTGGAAAGCTACTAAAGTCGGCGTACTTGGCGCAGGCATGATGGGTAGCGGTATTGCTTACTCGACTGCCATCAAAGGCGTTCCTGTGGTATTGAAAGACGTATCCACAGAAGCCGCTGAAAAAGGCAAAAGCTACAGCCAAAAACTTCTGGAAAAACGTGTTTCTCGCGGCAGCTTAACTGCTGAGAAAAAAGATGCAATTCTATCCAGCATTACTGCAACTGCTGATGCAAAAGATTTGGCAGGCTGTGATCTGATCATCGAAGCCGTGTTTGAAAATCGTGATTTGAAAGCTAAAGTGACTCAAGAAGCAGAAGCACAATTGGTTGCTGGCGGTGTGATGGCTTCGAATACCTCAACGCTACCAATCACAGGCTTGGCAAAAGCAAGTAAAGATGCTACTCACTTCATCGGTCTACACTTCTTTAGCCCCGTAGACAAAATGCAACTAGTTGAAATCATCAAAGGCAAAGACACTAGCCCAGAAACATTGGCTCGTGCATTTGACTATGTCCTGCAAATTGGTAAAACACCAATCGTCGTCAACGACAGTCGTGGTTTCTTCACAAGCCGTGTATTTGGTACATTTGTTAACGAAGGCTTGTCTTTGGTTGCCGAAGGTATCCATCCAGCACGTGTCGAAATGGCAGCACTTAAAGCAGGTATGCCAGTTGGCCCCCTCGCGATTCAGGATGAAGTCAGCCTATCTTTGACTGAACACATCACTGAACAAACTCGCAAAGACCTACAAGCAGAAGGTAAAGATCTGCCTGTTCGACCTTCAGAAGCGTTAACAAAGAGCTTAATCCACGACCATAACCGTAAAGGTAAGGCTGCTGGTGCCGGCTTCTACGATTATCCAGAAGGTGGTAAAAAACATCTTTGGGCAGGTCTATCACAATGGCTAAAACCAGAAGTGACCATCAGCGAACAAGAGATGATTGACCGTATCCTGTTTGTTCAAGCACTAGACACTGTTCGCTGTTTAGAAGAAGGTGTACTGGAATCTGTGCAAGATGCCAACATTGGTTCAATCTTCGGCATCGGTTTTGCACCGTGGACTGGCGGTGCGATTCAGTTCCTTAACCAATATGGTTTAGACAAGGCTGTAAAACGCGCTGAAGAACTCACCGCGAAATACGGCGAACGCTTCACTCCACCGCAATTGTTGAAAGACAAAGCGGCGAAAGGTGAATTGTTTGTTTAAATTGATTTAAGTCTCAGACTGTAAAAAAAAACCACCATCTCAAATGAGTTGGTGGTTTTTATTTTTTAATGCAACCAATTCGGATTTTGAGAAAGTATACGCATTGGTAATGGTGAAATTTTATAAATAAAACGTTTCCCTTCTACAGACCGCCCTGTGTTAAATATGATTTTTAAAGACTCAAGCCATGCGACTGCTGGTTCATTTTGATCTAAAGTTCTTTCAACTTTTTGTTCTGTTACAAAGAGTGAAAGAATATATTTCTCATTTGTAGAGAGCCTAGCTAGCTTTTCCTCTAACTCTTGGAGATAACGCTTTTTATAGAAACGTTCTTTTAGACTATCAATAAAATATATAAATAGATCATGCATTAAGAATGATAATAGTAAGATAAATAGTACAAGAAAATAGATTGAAGCACTCTCAACCAAGTTAGAAAGTTCGGTATTCAAATGTAATCCTGCCGCAACAAAAAGCAGAAATATGAATGTTGAGCCTAATCCTGAAAAATAGATTATTTTTCTTCTGATTTCTGGTCGCATGCTATTTCCATATAAGTAGTTTTATTACCTTTATTATGTATTAAAAATATGATCTTGAAATGTTTTTATATTGGTTTGTTATTCTGATATGTCCAGAATTATTAATATGAAACATATGCTCAGTCACATTAACATTTCAGCAGCAGCTCTTTTCTATTTTCAATTAAATTATCGATCTTTCACGCTATAATTCAGCAAACTTCCGACACAACAACGACCTACTGGACACTCAAATGACTCAATCAATCGCATTTATCGGTATGGGCGCTATGGGCTGGCGCATGGCAGCGCATTTACCCAAAGCTTTTAACGATGTGCGAGTCTGGAATCGTACCTTTAGTAAAGCTGAAGCACATGCTGCTGAATTTGGAACAAAAGCCACGCTGATTGAACAAGCAGTACAGGCGGATATTATTTTCTCATGTTTACCAACCAGCGCAGAAGTTGAAACTATCATTGCTCAATATCCACCTAAAAGTGGCAGTATTTGGATTGATTGCACCAGCGGTGAACCAACATCTGCAAAAAATCTTGCAGCAATACTTGCTGAAAATAATGTCACTTTCCTCGATGCCCCTGTTTCAGGTCAAACCATTGGCGCAGAACGAGGCACACTCACCGTAATGGTTGGCGGTGATAAAGACGCGCTTGAACGCGCACGTAGTGCGATGGAACCATTTTCAAGTCTGATCGAACATGTTGGTGGCAGCGGTGCAGGATTTGCCGTGAAAGCAATTAACAATATGCTACTAGCTGTCAATCTATGGGCAGTCGCAGAAGGTTTCAGTACACTCAAAGCACATGGTGTGAATCTAGAAAATGCGCTTTCTTGTATCAATGCCTCTAGTGGTCGCAGTCTTGCCTCAGAAAACATCTTTCCTCAGCGTGTCCTGAATCGTGAATTTCCACTGACTTTTGCATTAAACCTCTTAGCGAAAGATACAGGAATTGCAATTGATCTCGCGCATCAAGCCAAACTTCCCGCACCGATTCTTGCCTTAACGCAAAGCCTCTTTCGTGCAGCAAGTAATAGCTTGCCAGACGACAGTGATTTCTCGGCATCAGTGAAATTATTGGAAAGCTGGACAGGTGTTGTGCTGGAGAAGAATTAAGTTACTTTAAGAATAGCTTTTGGAAGCTTCGAGTATTCCTACAAGTTTCAAATGGGAAGATTCTTTACGATGTACCTTACTCGGGTTAACGGTAAAAAATTATGAAAATATATATATAGATAGAATAAAGGTAAATGAGTCTAAACCTATCGGTTGTACGAACATGGACAGTTTTCCAGTACATTTTAAATGTGACTTGTTTAATGGTTGGGCCAGATTTGTTCCAGCAGATGGAAACCCAGAAGCCTACCTTAACCATGAGGTTGAAGTCGAAATTGCACACGACAGCATAACTGGTCTGCGCATGAGTATAGATCGACAGCATCAAGTGGTGCCGCTAGCTGAAGCTTTTAGTTATCATGTACGAGGAGAGGTAGATGCGATAAGTTATCATTCTGAACCGAAAGGGAATCGAACAACCTATATCGTTGCAGGATGTACAACGTTCGCACTAACCTTGGCTGATATCGGGAGTTTAACGCCGAGCGAAGGTGAAATCGTAGAATTTGATGTTCACGGTCTTTCACTTTGGGATGAGTTGCTTTAGCTCGGTGAGGTGCAATATGCCTAAACACATTACACCCTACGCTTAACTTATTAATGCTTTTGCTTTGAAGTCTTCCACTTCAAGAAGATGAGCTAGGAAATAGCAAAGCACTACTTTACCCCATCTCAACCTTCCCCTTGAAGAGGAAGGAGATAAGAAAGAAATTATTTCCTCACAGGCTCTCTATGCAGCACAAAAAAATACGGCTGCTTCATATGCGGCAAATCCATAATTCCCAATAATGTATTTTCATCCACCTTGCGAAAAACATCATTGATCGGTAAACCGTTATAAATCATCGTCGCAGAGACCTTGCCACGATATTTAGTCATCCGCATTCTGGCTTTGTATTTATTCGTTTTAATAAATGGAATGATTATCTTAAAGCAATTCCCAGCAAACTCAGATTTTGGTGGCGGAAAATCTGCCGTCAGTAACCATAATGGTATACGTTCTGGATTCACACGAACAATTTGGTTGCCATGTTTAAAGAGCATCGGATCAACCTGATCTGCATTTTGAAACTCTTTTCCATACCAACCATATGCTTCCAATATGCCATCCATACGGTGATTGGTTGGAAAACCCGATCCATGCCAGCGACCTAACATGAAATCAAGTTCAACAACATCTAATTGGTCATATAGCGCCAAAGCTTCATCTGTGGTCAAAATCCCTTTTTTTACAGCATTATGAAATATATCAATCGCATTCGTCATATTCAGTTTCTCTCAAACATTGATAAGATATTCATTTAAATTAAAACGACTCAATTGCTTTCGCATCTCAAAAGTTGACCACGGCCAAAGTGTGCTATTTCGACCATTTACATCGATAAAGTAACTACTACATCCACCTGTATTCCAGACTGAATCTTTGAGCGCATCTTGTACGATAATATTGAAGTTTTCCTGCCGCAGTGGATCCACCTCAATTGTTGTAATCTGCTGTGCGCTCACTTGCTTCAATGCATCGATAATATAATTCAACTGCGCTTCGATAATAATCAACGCAGACGAGCTCACCGCCAGATTTGGACCAAACATCAGGAATGCATTTGGGCAACCTGCTGTCATTGTTCCCATATAACCAATCGGACTACCCTGCCAAACATCCGCCAATGAGCGTCCGCCTCGACCATAAATATGTTTCAACATTGATGGCTGGCTAATCTCAAATCCAGTACCAAAAATAATCGCATCGACTTCATGCTGGCCACCGTCACTGGTCGTAATCACCTTACCCTTGATTTCTTTAACACCACTACGAATCACATCAACATTAGATTGCGTCAGTGCTGGATACCAATTATTGGATTGCAAGACACGCTTACAGCCAATAATAAAATCAGGCATTAACTTCTCGCGTAATACAGGATCTTTCACAGTTCTCTTGAGATTAAATAATGCTAGTCGTTGTATCTGCTTCATCAATTGAGGATGCTGCATACTGCCATTCAAAGCCTCGAAGACCCCATAAATCCCGCCACGCATCACTTGCTGCGTCAGAGGTAACAGCTTGAAGATCGCTTGCGCAGCAGCTGGTAACAGCTGATCCAGCTTGGGCAAAATCCACTGTGGAGTACGTTGGATTAAAGTTAATTTGGCAACTTTTGGCTGAATCTGCGGCACAAACTGAATCGCTGATGCACCTGTACCAATAACGGCAACGCGTTTACCTTGCAAATCATAATCATGATTCCAACGCGCAGAATGGAATGTCTCACCTGTAAATGTATCCAATCCCTTGATCTTTGGATAAACAGGTTCATGCATTGGACCACACGCACCGAGAATAAATCGCGCATGATAAACACCTGCATTCGTCTCAACGACCCAATGCTTCGCCTCATCATCCCAACGAGAATCAAGCATTTCACGATTGAGTTGAATGTATTGCATTACCCCAAAACGCTGTGCTGTATCCTGCAAATAAGCCTTTATCTCCGCCTGTTCAGCAAAGACTCGACTCCACTTTGGATTCGGTGCAAAAGAATACGAATACAATGCCGAGGGCACGTCGCAAGCACAACCTGGGTAAGTATTTTCGCGCCAAACGCCACCAATCTCACTCGCTTTTTCTAGCACAATAAAATCAGTAATCCCTGCTTCTTTAAAGCGAATTGCAGCGCCAATTCCTGCAAAACCAGCACCGAGAATTGCAATATTTACCTTTTGAATAGGTGCTTTTGGAGTAGATGCTTTTGGAGTAGATGCTTTTTGAATAGATGCTTTTTGAATAGATGCTTTTTCTGCTGTTTTACGGACAGCAGGCTTTCTAGTAGAAGGTTTCTTTGTTGGTTCAATCATTCTTTAATTACCTATGTTTCAATGTTCAGTTGTTGCTGGATGATCTGCAAGTTGATTCACTCGATCTTCATAACCTTTTCGCGCGCTACGATCTAAACTGGTCAACACAATATTATCTTTCATTAAACGTCGTAGAGGACGAATTAACCAATTCGGTGTTACACCATAAGCAGTCGCAACAGGTGCCAAATACTGCGGGACAGCGATCTCAGCAAGATTATCTCTCACTGCCGTCATGATGGCATGAGCAACATCTTCTGGGCTAACAATCGGAATTGAAGCTTTGCCTGTACCACTGGATAACTCCGTAGACACTTTTGATGGCATCACGACGGAAACTCCGATCGGCGTATCTCGCAGCTCCTCGCGTAGTGAACTACTTAAACCAATCACCGCAAACTTCGTTGCACAATAGACACTTGCTCCAGGAATTGGAAAGCGTCCTGCGAGTGAAGCTACATTGACGATATGCCCGCGTTGACGCGCCTGCATCTTTGGCAAGACAGCTTTCATCCCGTGAATGACGCCACGCAAGTTAATATCAATTTGCGCATCGCTAATTGCCGCAGACTCATCCACAAATGCACCCATCGGCATAATGCCCGCATTGTTGATCAGGATATCTACTGCGCCTAATGCTGCTTCAGTCTGTTGAATAAAATCAATGAATGATTGCTGAGAGCGCACATCCAAGTAGCCACCAAAGCCAGTCACTTGACTTGCTGCGGTCTTTGCCAGATTCTCGTCAATATCGCCTATGGCGACTTTTGCCCCTGCTCGTGCAAATGCCTTTGCTGTGGCAAGACCAATTCCTCGTCCTCCTCCAGTGATCACCACGACTCGTCCTGCAAACTGCTGCTGCGCTTTCATTAGGCATTCTCGAATAGATTTCGTTGCAGGAATGTCTCACATACGAATCCGTATGTCAATTAACAAGAATGATCAATCCCACGTCACAAAATGCTACCTGTATAAATTCATATTAATATTTAATAACTTAAAATTATAAATTATAAATAGTTCTATATCGAAGCCTTATTCTAAAAATAACGGCTTGATTCAAGAAAATACAAATCAATATAGAGACCTCGCCAGTTGGAATCTGTACAATCAAATCAACCAATTTGATGACTCATTTTTTCGCAATGATGGATCTATGCTGAACAAACACACAACAAATGAGCAGACACAAACAGCATCCAATAAGCGCTTGCTGGCTAAGCAGACCAGTCGCACTGCAATCATACATTCAGCAGAAACTTTATTTGGATTACATGGTTTAGATGGTTCAAGTTTGGATGACATTTGCGCACACGCAGGCTATACGCGTGGTGCGTTTTATGGACATTTTAAAGATCGAGATGATTTAATTGCTGCTGTGATGGCAAATATGCGCCATAGAACACTGGATGCACTGACGCTTGGTTCTCCTGATGAGGACATCCCGACTTTGATCATGCGTTTTATTTCAGCAATGTCTTCAGGCGTTTATCCTTTTACCCGTCACGGCGGAATTCGACCTTATCAATTGCTCGATGCATGCGCACGCTCACCTGCAATTCAAGCAGAATACGTAGAATCTATTAACGAAAGCTTTAGACGCTTAGATGTCATTATCAAGAGCAATCAATCACGCCAGCAATTACGCGATGATATTCCTGCGGAATCATTAAGTCGTTTGTGCGTCGCGATGGTGATTGGTATTCATACATTGTACGATCTGGAAGTCCCACTGGATTTATTGGGTGATATGCAGACGATGTTTAAGCTGGTGTCGCCTCCAACATAAATGATAGGTAAAAATTTACTCCTTTTACCAAAAATATTGATACGTTAGCTGATTATCACGATGCGACAATAATAATCTCAAATCACTATTCTTCGTCACTTGATACTTCAACTCAAAACGTGTGTCATTCGCCAAAGCTCTGTTTTGTCGTTTTTGAAAAATCTGTGAAAGCTTGAATCCAAATGCTTCGTATCGATAAACTAATGCAGTTTCACTCACTGCATCGATCTTAGCTGCGCTATCATTAAGCTCTGCACTCAACATGCTATACCCAATTAAATTCTGGCTGAAATCATAACCAAGACCAAAACCGCCTTGAGCGTACGGTCGATGCAATTCACCAGTAAAAATATCTTGCTGCACACCTGCCGCCAACTCCCAAGAAAATTTCCTTTCTCCAGCAAGTTTTTGACTAATATCTTCAATTTTCAGGATATGTATAAAATCTGCAGATTGTAATTGAAGCTGATTTTTCTGATAAATTAATGAAAAATCCAGCATTTTGAATTCATTATGCGGATTACTATATACACTTAGTAAATCCTTATTAAATAATGAAACATTCAAATACCCACGTCGCTGACCAATACCTATCCCTAACTCACTCGGCTTTTCACCTAAAGCTGGAGATGGTAGTGACGGCATGAGTTTCTGAGTATCATCACTCACAGGAAGTTGAATACGCTTCTGAATCAAAAGTTTCTTTTGAGTTTGATATTGTGGTTTATCATCACTGATTTGTTTAAAATTTAAATAAGCTATTAGAAACTCTAAGACTTTCTCTTGATCAGAAACTTGGAGTTGATCAAGACGATTCAGCTCACCTGTTTTAATATAATCATTAATTTCACGTTGAAGCGCCTCTGGCATATTCTTAAAAGTGAAATACAACTTATTTTGATCTGATGGTAAATATTCAACATTCTTAATAAAATCAGGGTGAGTCTGTCGATACTCTTCGATTTGATCAAAGACATATTCAGGCATATACCAAGGTGTCGTGCGATCCGTAATTTTAAGATCAGAAATCAGCTCTAAAAGTTCTGCAGAACGATAAGCACAGTTTTGTTTAATAAAATAATAATCAATGGAATGTGACTGTAATTCAGCCAAATGATAAATAAATAAAGTCTTTTGTTCTGGGGTTAGATTCAGCGTGTATGCCCAAATATCACGCTGTTCGGTTTTTGCATAAATCACATCTTGTTTGAAGAACTTACTATTCGCAAAACGCGCGTTATACAGTCCAAACAATCCTTTAAAGACATAATCAAAACCATTATCGCCATTCGGGATTTGAGCACCATAATTGTAGGCATTATCTAATAAATTTTGACGCTCATCTTGCGCGCCAATCGTAATTAGCACATGACCAAAAGTGGATACAGGATTTTTTAAATAACCACTCACCAACAATAAGCGAATGTCTTGATTCACACTTGGAAGATTTTTACAGCGATCTAAAACAGTTGATGATAAATCGGCTAATTGATGACTTAACCAATAATAACGAGCGGGATATTTACAAATGAGTTCAGGATGACTCGATAAAGCATCAATCGTGGCATCCAACTCGTCTTGTGGCGTAATTTGAGCCAAATGCTCTGCATCTAAATCACTTAAATAAAAACCATGAGAGGTCACTTCTGCATGATTTTTAAATAAAATGAGTTTCTGCCAAACTGAACTATCTGCTAAATGAAGACGACTTGCATCATCTTTGAGTGCAGTCTGTTGAAGCTGTAAGGTAGAAATATCTTGTGCATTTGCCTGAGTAATGCACAAAAACAGGATGCTGACACAAATAGACCTGATGTATAAATGAGTAAGCATCCTATATACAAAAACTTATGCAGAACAATGCGCTGCATCTAAGTTATCATTCACGATACGGAATAACTCTTCACTATTCTCAGTTGTATTTGCCTGCTGATAGGTTGAGCTTAAAGTATAGTTTGCATAATCTGAACGCAGACGACTGCTCGCCGCTGGACATGCCATCAGAGTATTGAGTGCCATTAAATGCTCGCCATGACCACTTGCTAAGTCTTGCTCAATTGATGGAAAGTTTTCTTTAATAAATACTGCTCTCGCAACAATTTGACCACCGCAGAGTTGCGGAGATAGTGAGTCAGAAAGCACTGCAGTTGTCCCTAAATCCCAAGTCACATTAGAAATAACCGCCAAGATATTATTAATTCTTCCAAAGATTAACCCACCAAGACCACATTGAGTGTAAATATGTTCGAGACTATAGCGTGGAGCAGCTTGCGCAGGTGCTGCAACTGTAAAAGTCACAGACATAATCATCAGTGCAATCATTTTCTTTAACATTTCATTTCTCCATTTTACTAAATTTCTAAAATCCAGTCACACAAAACATCGTACAGCTTCTCAACCAATAATGGCACATTGAATCAGTAAATAATCAATTAATTTACATTAATTACAACCACATTACGGATAATCAAACATAAAAGATCCATTTAATGAGTTGCCATTAAATAATCTCAATGGATTCGCCCTAACCTCTCAAGCAACCTCGCCTTTACATCTATCCACTCATCATCCACGACACTAAAATAAACAGTATCTCGCTGGAAACCATTCTGTACACACTTATGCTTACGCAGCACACCTTCACGCGTAGCCCCAATTCGAGCAATCGCAGCTTGTGATCTCAAATTACGCAAATCTGTCTTTAATTCAACACGACGCATATTCATATTCTCAAATGCATATTGCATCAACAAAAATTTGGCTTCGGTATTAATCGCTGTACGTTGAGCAGTAGAAGACAACCAGGTATAACCAATTTCAACCACATGATCATTCTGACGTAAATCGAGATAACGCGTACTACCAACAATCTGATCTGTCTGCTGATCAATAATACAAAATGGAACCTGTCGGTCTGTTTCAATCAAGCGATGCGCAGAACGAATCCAATTCTGCACATCATCTAAATCTGTAAAGCATGCTCGCGGTAAATAGCACCAATCATCCGCATGTTGCCCGATTGCAAGTAATCCATTTGCATGAATCAATTCAAGTGGCTCTATACGAACGAACCGTCCAGTTAATGAAATTTTCGAGTTTGTCATTATTATTCGTTCCACTAAATATCAAAATTTGAACGTTCATTCTCATCAGCAGCAGTACCAGAAGATGCTGCAACGACACTGTTCCGGCCTAATGCTTTGGCCTGATACAACGCAGTATCCGCCAGCTCAATCAGTTTTTCCTCTGACTCATCTCCTTGTGGTTGCTCAGCAACTCCAATACTCACTGTCAAAGATAAATCAACACCGCCAACACTCTTGATCGATAGACCTTCCAGCAAACTACGAAGACGCTCCGCTGCAACAACTGCATCCTGTAATCGCGCTTCAATCAGCAATACCGCAAACTCTTCACCGCCAATACGCGCTACAACATCGATTTCACGTGATGATTGTCGGCATAAATCAGCAATCGCACGGATTACAAGATCACCAGTAGGATGTCCATGTGCATCATTGACTTGTTTAAAATGATCAATATCCAGCAGCATGAGGCAAACAGGATGCTTATAACGATGCCCACGAATAATTTCTTGCTTGAGCCGCTGCATAAAATGCCGCCTGTTGCTCACACCTGTTAAATAATCCGTATAGGAAGCCTCTTTTAATGCAAGCTGTGACTCATAACGTAAACGGTAGTTTTGGGCAGATAAATACAACATCACCATCATTGCCCCCCCAGCCGGCCACATCAGAATGATGTACTGAGGTTGCGAGAATTTTGGAGCAAAACCAAGTAAAGCAACAATCTGAGGAAAAACCGTAAAGAAAAAAGTACAAGCAAGGTTTGCCGACAACGAAAAACCTTGAAATAAAAATAACGGGAAAAATAAAATAAACACAAATAATGCAAGAATATAAATCATGCCATTATGAAGCTGGTTCATAATTTCTATAAAAAGTAATTGAGCCAACAAGCCTGAGACAAGGCAAAACAATTCTAATAAACGTCTGTTTTTAATATACTTAAATGCAAAAGAAACAATAATAAATAAGAAAAAACATGACCGTAATCCCATCGTGCTCTGCGCACCAATAGGATCAATGTAATAATCCCATATCCATGAAAAAGCACCTTGCAATGCCAATAAAAAGCAAATAATCGCACTTAAAGTACGATAATGATCCATCTTTTTATTGAGAAAATCTTCTGGTTCTTTGAGAAACTCAAAAAATTTAGAACTACTTTTTATGGGTTTCATAGATTTTCTTAATCTAAAAAATGCAGTTTAATATATCAAAATTTATCCACTTATTCTAAATGGTTCAGTCCAGCTTTGTATCCCATCTAGCTGAAGTTATTGATCCGTTACACTCAAACTCTTTACCCACACCAACTCACACGCACCGTCACCACTATCATTACGCGTCAGCGAACTACGCCATTTCCAATGTTTCGCTGGGATCGTTGCTTCAACTAAATTACCAGTAATATGAACAACTTGCCCAACTCTGACACTCTTTAGTTCACTTTCAATTGATTTAGTTGATGGAATCATGTGCATATTTGCACTATGAGAAACAATTTCCTCAGGAGGAATTGGCGCAGGAAGATCATATTGATAACGATAAAAACGACCACTCTGCGAAATATTGAGCGGTTTAATCACGGCTGAATCAGACATACGCCCCCAACCCATCGCAATATCAACTGGAACAAGATCTGAGCCAGCATCCCAATAATAACGCTCCGTAGACAGCACACGGGCATCAATCACAAAATCTGCAAGTGGCTGGATTGTATATTCTTTGAAAGAGAAAGGAGAATCAGTAGTATCGGTCTGAATTGGATCATTAGCAACCAATACAAGGCCGTCTGGATGAGGAATGGCGCGATGCATAAAGCTCGTCAAAGCGCCATAAATAACAAGACAGATGACTAAAATCTTAAGCCAAGCATCTTTCATCCTAAGACATCCATGTCATCTGTATTTAGAAATTACCTAAAATAAAAATCAAGCAACCTTCTTCACGATCACTGAACCAATTGAATAACCGGCGCCAAACGAGCAAATCACACCAATATCACCCACTTTCAAATCCTGTGAATATCGATGGAATGCAATAATTGAACCCGCTGAACTGGTATTGGCAAACTCATCAAGGATAATTGGTGCAAGCTCTGGATTATATTCATAATCAGATGTGCCATCTGCCGAAGTTTCTTTGCCCAGAATCATTTTAAGAATGAATTTATTCATTGTGCCATTTGCCTGATGTAACCAAAAACGGCTGAGTTGATGAACGTCTAAGCCATTGGCCGCCACATGATCAGTAATCATTTGTGCGACAACTGGAGACACTTCACGGAACACGCGACGACCATCTTGGCGGAATAACTTATCTTGTTTACCAATACCTGACTCATCGCCACGATTGAGAAAGCCGAAGTTATTACGAATCGCATTAGAGAACTGAGTAAACAGCTTCGTGCTGACGATTTCAAAGCCAGTTTTGCTATCAGTTTCCTCAACAATCACCGCAGTACACACATCACCAAAGATGAAATGGCTGTCGCGTGTACTGAAATTATTGTGACCTGAGGTAATCTCTGGATTGACCATAAGAACACGCTTGGCTGAACCCGCTTTAATGGCATTAAACGCCTGTTCCAAACCGAAAGTTGCTGCGCTACAGGCGACATTCATATCGAAACCAAAACCATGCGTCATGCCCAGTGCACCTTGCACTTCAATTGCAACAGCAGGATATGGACGCTGCATATTCGAGCAAGCAACCAACACCATATCAATATCATCAGCGGTCAGATTTGCAGCTTTCAGCGCATCTTTTGCGGCGGCAACAGCAATTTCTGCTTGAATCGAAATTTCGTCATCGCTACGCTCAGGAATGATCGGTGCTAAACGCTTTGGATCAAGCAAACCGTCTTTATTCATGACATAGCGTGCTTTGATGCCTGATGCTTTTTCGATGAATATTGCTGAAGTACCCTGCTTGGCTTCAACTGTTCCCGCTTCAATTTCTGCTGCATGTTCGGCATTAAATTGTTCAACATGAGCATTCAAACTTGCCGCAAGCTCTTCATTACTAATTGAAAATGGCGGAATGTACAATCCTGTACCTGTAATGCGAATACTCATAGCAGACCTCGTTAACGGCAATTTTTTAAAAACTTTCAGCAAGAAATTGTTACATTATAAAACTATCGCCTAGTTTCCACCGCTTGCCAGAGTTTGTCCAGTCTTGTTGGTGACACAGGCGTTCGCGTTTTCATCGGTTGAGCAAATAAAGAAATCCGTAACTCTTCTAATAACCAACGAAACTCGGCTAATGCAGGCTCGCTGTCACGATTTTTTAGGCGCAGCATAAATGGATCGATGACTTTGATACTGTCATTATCCTTACTTAAGCTATTTGGCAACCGTTCTAAACGGAGTTCTAATGCTTTGAGATAACGCGGATATTGTCGCCAATGCTCAGGGTCAATCCGATAAACAAAATCATTCAAATGCAAGGCATCGAGCTGATCTTCAATATCATCAATATTTCGCCCGAAAACATTCTGATTCAAAGTCAGCAATTGGCGACGTATCGCTTGCCACGACACAAAAATCTCAGTCAACTCTTTCAGCACTTGTTGCCCTGTAGACAAAAACTTTGGCTTATCTTGTGCAAGCATGACATCAAACTCAGCCTTATTCATTGGCAGTTTCTGAAAAGTTGCATCTAAAGTCGCACGAATCAATAAATTTTCTAAAGCGACCTGATTACCCAATGGCGCAAAAGTTAGAATCAACGCTTTAGGCAATTGTTTCTTCAGTTGCTTAGCAAGCTCCGTTACTTGTAACGAAAATAAATGCAAAACACCCTGCCGATGCGCAGTACGTGCCGTTTTTTCATCAGTAAAAATCTGAATAGAAACAGTTTCCTCAAGGGAATTATTTTGATTTGAACCATTTTTAGCTGGAACAAGCGCTTGATACTGACTGACCTGTAAACCTGAAATCGTCCGCGCACTTTCAAAATGAAAACGCTCAGGGAAAGTCGTGATTGCGCTTGATTTATCTTGCTGCGTATTGCTTAACGGTGTCGTCGTTTGTGATTTGCATTTGACCAATAACTCAGCGACATCGCGCCCTTTAGCAATCACTTGTTTACGTTCATTGACGACTTCAATCATCGGACGCAAATACAAAGGAATTGAGGTGAAATCAAAGCTGTCTGGTCGAATGTCGTGCATATTCAACACACGCACAATTTCATTCGCAATGCTTGAGCCCGACAAAGGCTTCAAATCATCATAAATCCGTTCAGCTGTATCAGGAATCGGCACGAGTTTTCGGCGCTGATCTTTCGGTAATGACTTCAACAACGCCTCAACCAGCTCAAACCGCCAGCCTTGAATTCCCCATGACAATGCATTGGCATCAAGTTGCGGTAAAGCTTGCACAGGAATAGTCAGAATCGCGCCATCATCATCACCAGCAGGATCAAAGACATAACGCGCTGGTAAAGTCAGCTTACCGACTTGAAGCTTCTCTGGAAAAGCATCCGTATCTGGCACAGAATCAGCAAGAATGTCTGCTTCGGTCAAATAAAGAAACTTCGGTTTGCTCTTCTCAACTTCACTGCGCCAATCTTCAAAGGCACGGCGGCTCGCAATCGTCTCAGGCACACGATTCTGGTAAAACGCATAGAGCGTTTCTTCATCTACCAATAAATCACGGCGGCGCAGCTTATCTTCAATCCTTTGCACATCGTCAAGCATCTGCACGTTGTGCTTTAAAAATGGCGGCGTAACACCGAGTTCAGCCGTCACCAAAGCATCACGCAAGAAAATTTCGTGTGATTCTTTTTGGTTAATTTTTTCGTAATTAACCAATTGCCGCGCTTGAATAATCAAACCAAATAAAGAAATCTGCGCATAGGCATTCACCAAGCCAGGTTTCTTTGCCCAATGTGGCTCAAAATAATGATATTTGAGCAATCCACGCGCAGCAGAAATAATCCATTCAGGCTCAATCTTAGCCAGCGTCCGCATAAAAACTTGGCTGGTTTCGACAATTTCAAACGACATGACCCAAGCGGCATTCGCACGGTTCAACGTACTTGATGGAAATATGCGCGTTTTCTGCTGGCGTACTGCCATATATTCGTTTTTCTGATCCGTCTTTTGCGCAACAAAAGACAATAATCCAGTCAATAATGCACGATGCAGATTTTCATAATTAGCTGGACGGACATAACCGTCTTCATCGGCAACTGCTGCTTTTTCAATGTTACCTGTAACGTATTTATTAATTTTTTCATCGAAAATCTTGGTTTCATTAAACGAAAGTTTTAACTGTTCCGCCAATTCTAATAACTGTTTGTGCGTTTGCTTCCATTCACGAATACGCAGCCAGCTTAAATAATGCTGTCTTGCAAAATTGCGGCGCTGGTTCTCTGTCATCTCGCCTTTTTGTTCAGCCAAAACTTTCCACAGCTTGGTATAAAACAAAAAATCTGAATCTTTTTCTTTAAACAACGCATGTTTTTGATCAGCTTGCGTTTGTTTGTCCGCAGGACGTTCGCGTGGATCTTGTACTGACAACGCACTGACAATAATGAGTGTGTCATGTAACACACCAAAATGCGAACCAGCCAAAATCATCCGAGACAAACGTGGATCTATCGGCATTTTTGCCATTTGCTGACCAATTGGCGTGAGTTTTTTGTCGCCTTCAACCAAAGCGCCGAGTTCAACTAGTAGCTTCGTCCCATCATTCACCAGACGATAATCAGGCGGTTCGATAAACTCAAACTCATCGAATGAGCCAAGTCCTAAATTTGCCATTTGCAGTAGCACAGAAGCAAGATTAGTACGGCGAATTTCTGGTTCGGTAAATTCTGGACGACCTAAAAAGTCCTCTTCGCTGTACAAACGGATACAAACACCCGCCGCGATACGACCACAACGCCCTTTTCGCTGATTTGCAGCCGCTTGACTAATGGCTTCAATCGGTAGACGTTGTACACGCGAACGATAGGAATAACGCGAAATCCGCGCAAAACCCGAGTCAATCACATAATGAATATTTGGAACCGTCAGCGCAGTTTCCGCGACGTTGGTGGCAATGATGATGCGCCGACCTTTACCTGAAGGATTGAAAATCCGTTGCTGTTCAGCCAGTGCTAAACGCGCATAGAGTGGTAAAACTTCTGTATGCTTTGGACCGTAACGATTTAATGCTTCTTGTAGCTCTCGAATCTCAGCTTCGGTGCTGGCAAAAATCAGAATATCGGCCTTTTGAGGATGACCTTTATTGACGGCATCCTGATAACACTCTTCAACCGCCGCAACGACCGCACGGGGCAAATTTTCCTCAAAGTTATCAAACTCATCATCATCACTGCCACCCACAGGCAAGTCTGAAATTGGACGATAACGGACTTCGACTGGATAACTACGCCCTTCAACTGTAAACACAGGCGCATCGTTGAAATAACGACTAAAACGGTTCACATCCAACGTTGCAGAGGTAATAATGACTTTTAAATCAGGACGTTTCGGCAATATTTGCCGCACATACCCCAAGATAAAATCAATATTCAAACTACGCTCATGCGCCTCATCAATGATTAACGTATCGTATTTCGTCAGAAAGCGATCATGTGCCAGTTCAGCCAGCAAAATCCCGTCGGTCATTAAACGAATAAATACGTCGTTATCACCAGTTTCATTGAAGCGAACTTTAAAACCAACTGATTTGCCCAGCGGCTCACCTAACTCCTCGGCAATCCGCTGCGACACACTACGAGCAGCCAGACGCCGCGGCTGTGTATGACCAATTAAACCTGTCAAACCACGACCAGCAAGCATTGCCAGCTTGGGTAATTGCGTGGTTTTGCCTGAACCTGTTTCACCTGCGACAATGATGACCTGATTTTTTTCAATCGCTTCGATCAAGATGTCAGCAGATTGACTGACTGGTAATTCGGTGTTTAAAGTGATTTTTGGCAGACGAGCATAGCGTGCTGCAACTTCGGCGGTAGATTTTTCTAGTAATTGCGTATGACGTTCTAAATCTTTGCTTTTGCCACGCGCAAGCATCGACAAGCGATGGCGATCACGTGCCATCGGCATATTTTTAATTTCTATGGGAATGGATGTAATTGTTTCAACTTGAATTGGAAAATCAGCATCTTGCGATGCTTGGGGTGTTGCTTCTGACATTAAACATTTACCTTAACGCTGTGTTCTACTTGCGGATTTGCAAAGCCCACACCGCTTTTCATTTTTTCAAACATCTGTGGATCAGTCCATTCGATTTGAACTTGTTCGGAGAACACAAAATCCTCAAGTCTTAACACGCCCATTTGTTCATTTTCCACATCAGCGCGGAAACATTGCGCGTAACCTGTTTCAGTTTCATGAACGATGACTGAATGCACAATCACATCACCTTCCCCATTTTGGGTAATGGTCTGACGTAAAATCGTATCGGCTAAAAAGAAAAAGAAACGCGAAAACTGTTCAGCCGAAGGTGAAACAGGTAAAGAAATCCAACGCGCACTATATTGCTTACATGCGTTAATATAACCAGCATCATCTTGATTCCAAAAACAAATTGCATGATCGAAGCTATCAATCAAATCCCGAATTTGACCTTTCAATAATCCAAAATCATAGATCATTTGTCCATGATCTAACCTATTCGCCTCTAAAATCAACTCGACTTTATAGCTGTGTCCATGAATCGAACGACGACAACGATCACTCGTACAATTACGCACGATATGGGCATTTTCAAACTTAAAGAGCTTGCGGATCAGCATAATGGCATCGGCTTAGATTTTGGACTACAGAGTATAGATTATACGTTGTTCTGACTATTGGTGAAACTTAGGAAATGTTTGCTGATGCGTCATGCACGCAGACACCATGCTTACCTACGAAGTATGTATGTGTATCCGCTACTTCGAAGTTATATACTGTCATAGTCAACGGTCCTTCACCCTCACCCCACTGAATCGTATCGGGATCTCGCCAGTAACCTTGCTTGAAACCATAGAACGCTGCACTATCGCGCTCATCCTCTGGTAATTGCTCTAGAAGAGTACTGTGCCAGGTCTCATCACGTACAAAGAGTGCATTGGATACCTGCGAGTACTCAAGCACTTCCTCAATGGGTGCACCTGTAGATAAATTAATCAAAACACCTGATTGACCACGTTCATCACCATAATCTGGGATAAAGCCAACTAAAGGATCTAGTGTCTGATAAACTGGCACAATCATTCTACGATCAAGTGCAGCACCGGAAAAAGTTACTCGAGTACCATCTTTTAAAATCAGCTTTTGATTGACCTCTATCTGATCGGCTCTGACCCAACCCCTATCCTCTACCCAGAATGGATGATTAGCTGTAACCAGTAAATAGTTTTCTTTATATCTCTCATCAAGCTCAATGATTTCTCTATGTTTCATCCCCATATGTAAAGCTGGAGTCAAGCGTATAGCATAAACAAGTACATTTTCGGTCACAAAAGTACGTACGACTGGCTTATAAACCAATTCACCATCGCCGCCCTTATATCTAGACAGTACCAAATCACCAACTTTAATATCTTGAATCGGCACTAACCCTTTATCCGTATGAACTAAAGTCCCCGCCACAAATCCAGATTTTTTTTCTTTTTGAATCATATCCCTTGATCTCTATTTTTAGATTTAAATCAACTAAGAAGCAGCCACAGGCGCCACAACTTGAAATGGCGCTAAACTCCGCCGCCATACATACACTTTCTGCCCAACTCGATAAATATCGCTGGTGAGAAACCGATCACGTCCACTCAAGTTCACATCAATCTGTGATTGAAAATAACCACTTTTTACATCTAATAACGTCGCTAATGTAGACTGACTATTCGCTGGAACTTTAGAAAATACAGAATCCTGCCATAGCGCAGACACTTGAGTCATGCCATTTGCACTGGCATTGCGCTCAATGATCCACGCATTCACTGAAGCAGGCGTCAAACTATCATCTAACGCCTCCAAAATAGGTGCAGATGCAGTATTGATATTGATCGGTGCAAATTGCGGCAAAGCAGAAACATAAGGTGCAAGAAGTTGATAACTCTTTTCATCAAAACCACGTACTTTACGCAGCTCCTCAATCTGTTGAAATGGACGATTTGCCGCTTGATAAGGCGGAGTTTGACCGAGATAAAAACTATTTTTTGCCCCATCACTATCGACTGGAGAAGCTGATTCAGATGTTTGCCAATCCAGAACCGCACTGGCTAGAGTCGACTGCAAACCTAATCGAGTCAGTAAACGCTTAAAATACGCCAAAGCCACGGCATCAGTCTGACCATTGTGGTACAAATTATTAAGATTGAACTTTCCTGACTGGTCGATCAATTTTCCAGTAATCGCTCCATCTTCAACAGGATACGGCGGAATGGGTTTCGCCCAAATACTTCGTGCACTATCCACATTCGCATTGTCTTGCGCAGAGGCAATGAGCAGCGCACCGAACAAATTCTCGCCTGCAAGCGCATATTGTAACGACTGATCTTGACGCAAAAGCACGCTCGTCTCACGCATCATTCGATCTTGACGAGTCAGCAACCCCACCGCCAATATCGTCGCCGTCACCACCATCAGTAAAATTGTCAACAGAGCGACACCCTGCTGATGTCGTAGCATATGTGGATGATGCATGCCTCTATCCTCCATTGCCCGCGACATTACTTGATAAACCGCTCGTTGCAGTATTTGTTGTGTTGCCTGCAGCATTAGTTGATGTGTTTGACGTTGTGCCTCCAGTAGCCGCCGTACTTGCACCGCCAACCACGGAATTTGTCCCTGTACCTGTTGATGAACCAGCTTGTGTTGCAGGAATATTAGTCACCAAAGCAAATAACCAACGTAATGGCTGACCGTTTGCTGTCAGTGTAATTTGTACTGCTGTTGGCAAAGTAACATCACCCGCAGGTGTAGTCTGATTGGCTGCGGCTGAATTGGAGGTATCAATTGGCCAAACAGGACTGCTGCTGGTATTTGATAATGCGTTCACTGACCAATTCGACACATTATTCAGTAAAACGGTTTTATTAGGAACAGCATTGCCATCTTGGTCTACTTGAGCGATGGCATAACGCACCAACTGCTCATGCTCAACGGTGTAATACACCCGTTGCATCGGTGAAACACCTTGCTGGAGTGGGTCAATCACACCAGTACGCGTCAGATGAAAAATATTATTTTGTAAAAGAAATGCAGGTTCAGTCGACGTGCCAATCGAAGCTGGTCGAGGCACAGCTTGCACAAAATCTCGTGATAATTGTTCATAGGCTTCTTGAACCAGCGCAATCTGTTCCGCTTTGATCGTCGTCCGTTCACGCACTTTAATCAGATTATTAAAAACCTGCCAGCCAGACAAAGTCAGCACGGCAAAAATTGCCATCGCCACAACTAGCTCAATGAGGGTAAAGCCCTGATGCTTAATTGAATTCATTGTGCTATGCCACTGAACTATGAAGAAATACGACAAGCGTGGTCACAGCATCACCTGGCTTATCCGTTTCTGGAATAATCGGCGCAATGGTAATCTCAACACGTCGCACATTTGCTGTTTGTGCGATAGGAGTCGCTTTAGTTGAAATCTGCCAGTGCCGTCCTTGCTCCTCAACATTATGCTCTGCGCTCCCATCCAGCCATGCTTGAGTCAGAGTCATATTGGCGGCTTCATTCATCGCTACAAAATGCGCTAAAGTACGCGTTTCCAAGCCTTCCACTGCATTGACGTAACTCATTCCAGCACGCATCAAAGCCACCGCTGCCACTGCAAAAATTGCTAACGCAACCATGACCTCAATTAAGGTAAAACCTGATTGGCGATTCCATTGATTCTTATCCGAAATCATGGTCTGTCCTCGGAATTGGACGTACTAGTCTCATCTTTTTTGACGCTACCCAAAGCAGTGACTTCGACGGCATCACCCACATTTTGTCCATCTTGCATTAATTGCAATCGCGCCGCAGTTGCCTCACCATTACCAAACCAGATCAACTTCGGACTCAAAGCGCCCGAAGTAATATCATTAAGATGTTCACTTGTTTTTTGATTGTCGTCTTGTAATGGCGTGACCGTCAGTTCAACGCCTAAAGGCAATGCATGAACTTTAAAATCCGCAGAAGGTTTCCAACGTTTATCTTTATCAGTCGCGGTCGGATCATACTCGACAACAACATAACGTGCATGATCTGTAGCAGTTTGATCTAAAGGAATTAACCCTAACATCCGTCCTTGATCTTGCGACTCCAAACGAATCTCTGCAATCGAATCCATCAACTCTTCACGCTCTTGCAAGACGCGCCGTGTATCTGAGCCACCAATAGACAAACCAATCATCGCAGCAAAAATGCCAGCAATTAAAACAACCAACATCACCTCAATCAGCGTAAATCCTGTTTGAGATAAATGTCTTGGTAATGAATCATTGGATGCAGAATGCTCAAGCAAAGCATGCTTAGACAAAAAATATTTGGAGGATGGAGATCCTAAAGTAGAATTGTCCGATTGAAAATATTTTCGCCAATCAAGATTCAAATTATTCAATAAATTCATTTTGAGCATTGATTGGATGTCAAGCATCAGGTTGATGATTTAGGAAATGGTAATGTGATCATTTGATCGATCAACACTTGCTTCAAACCTTCACGCTCGCCCAAATATCGCTGATAAAAACTAGAATTTAAAATAGCAGAACCACCCTGAGCAATTGCCCAAATTGCCGCCAGATAATCCCGTGTGGTTAAATGACTATGAATACTGTCCAGATAAGCATTGGTTAAAGGGACAACACGACGGAGACGCTGTTTTCGAATACGATACAGATCTGCAAATAACGCAGTTAACCCAACACCACCCGCAGCCAAGCGCTCTTCGAGCTGATGTAATAACGCAGTGCGTTGAGGATGATTTAAAAGATGTTGCATATACGTTGCAAGCAACTCTTGAAATACCCCAGTAGAATCAAGAACTAAATCTAACAATGCCTGTTCATGGCGAATGATCAAATGCAAATACAATTCATCCTTGCTTTGGAAATGCTTGTACAACGTGCCTTTCGCCAAATCCAAATGCAACGCTAATGTATCAAGCGTCATTCCACCTTCACCAGAATCCAGTAAAAGCTGTTCCGCCATATCAAAAATCTGCGATTCCCGCGCTCGGAACTGTGCATGGCGATCTACTTGACGATCTGTACTCATCCAATCAATCCTATTTCAGTCAGTATATGAGAACACTCGCAACAATTACTGCTTAATTTAACTTTGCATCACTCAACATACGATCAAAGTTCGCCGAAGTCACTTCTGCTAAACGCTCAATCGAAATTTGATGTACATCAGCAAGCACACGTGCCACATGAGGCAAATATAATGGCTCATTTGATTTACCACGATAAGGCATTGGCGCAAGATATGGACTATCCGTTTCAATCAATAAACGATCTAAAGGCACTCTTGCCGCGACATCGCGTAAATCTTGAGCATTTTTAAAACTAATAATACCGGAGAAAGACACATAATAACCTAAAGCCAACGCACCTTCCGCTGTCGCTAAATCCTCGGTAAAACAATGTAGTACACCATGCTGTGCTTTCTGCTCGCGTAATACCGCCAATGTATCCGCTCGCGCTGCGCGTGTATGTACGATCACAGGCTTACCCGCTTGCTTCCCAGCTGCAATATGTCTTGCAAATGACTCACGCTGAACATCAGCATTTTCTGTACTATAGTGGTAATCCAGTCCAGTCTCGCCAATTGCCCATACTTTTGGGTGTGTTGCAAGACTCACTAACGTCTCAACAGTGGCAAGGTTCAGCATTTCCGCAGATTCACACGGATGTGCACCGACACTAAATCCAACATCGGCATGACGCTCTGCAATATCTCGCAGCACGTCATAATCATCTAAATCCACGGAAACCGCTAAAAAGCGCGATACATCAGCAGCACGAGCTGCATCTAAAGCGCGATCCAGCGACCCATCATAAGCCGTCAGATCTAATCGATTTAAATGACAGTGCGAATCTATAAACACAACAAAATAACCTTATTATTCAGTAAAACATTAAATAAACAGCAAAAAACTTCACTTTACATTGTATAAGTTGGACGATCAGAATTTAAAAGACCTGCAAGTAACTTTTCAATATCATTTTTAAATCTAGTACCGTCCTCACCTAGCAACTGCAAAGCAAACCCTGCTGGACGTGAACCTTGTGTACGATGAGTGACCCAAACCACTTTACCCGTGAGTGGAGTTCGTTCAGATGACTCTGGCAAAGTAACAACCACAAACACATCCTCGCCCAAAGGAAATGTACGATTACTTGGCACAAAAAGCGCACCACCACTTACAAATGGCAAATAACTGCTATATAACGATTGTAAGTCTCGAATGGGATAATTGATAATCCCCCCTGCACGTGTAGGCAGCATAGACACTCCTTTGTATTCATATTTTAAACATAGTGAAAAATAACATGATTAGTCACTTAAATGCGAACGTTTAAACTCTTTTTATTAGAAAATACAAACAACAATTGCAACATAACACATCGCTAATCAGCCATATATACGACATAACACCGACCAATAAAAATGGGCTACCTCACGAGATAGCCCATTTGCATTCAACAAAACAAACTACAATCACTTATGTGTGATTAATTACAGTTTGCTCGTTAACTCTGGAATAACTTGGAACAAGTCACCAACTAGGAAGTAGTCTGCAACTGCGCCGATTGGTGCTTCTTCGTCCTTGTTGATCGCAACGATGACTTTAGAGTCTTTCATACCAGCCAAATGCTGGATCGCACCAGAAATACCTACTGCAACGTACAAGTCAGGAGCAACGATTTTACCTGTTTGACCAACTTGCAAGTCGTTTGGTACGAAGCCTGCGTCAACAGCAGCGCGTGATGCGCCCATTGCTGCGCCGAGTTTGTCGACCAATGGAACCAAAACTGTATCGAAGTTTTCGCCATTGCCCATACCGCGACCACCAGAAACAACGATGCGAGCAGCAGTCAGTTCTGGACGTTCAGATTTTGCCAACGCTTCGCTAACAAATGTTGATTTACCCAAGTTGTCAGCTTCGCTAACTGCTTCAACAGCAGCTGAACCGCCAGTTGCTGCAACTGGATCAAAACCAGTACCACGTACAGTGATCACTTTGATTGCATCAGAGCTTTGAACGGTTGCAATCGCATTACCTGCGTAGATTGGACGTTCAAATGTATCAGCAGAAATCACTTTGGTGATGTCAGAAATTTGGTTCACATCAAGCAACGCTGCAACGCGTGGCATGAAGTTTTTGCCAGTTGAAGTTGCCGCTGACAGGATATGGCTGTATGCCTTACCTACGCTAGCAACCAACAGACTTACGTTTTCAGCCAATTGATGTGCATAAGCAGCGTTATCTGCCAATAATACTTTTGATACGCCAGCAATTTTAGCAGCTGCGTCAGCTGCTGCTTGTGCACCTTGACCAGCAACCAATACGTGCACGTCACCACCAATCGCTTGTGCAGCTGCAACAACGTTCAATGTTGCTGATTTTAGGCTGACATTATCGTGTTCAGCGTAAACCAAAATAGCCATGTTAGAACTCCTTTAAAACGGAATACGTTTTGTAAAATCTATTGAAAATAAATGAGTAATCAAACTTACAAAGCTTGATTAGATTACTTTCGCTTCGTTTTTAAGTTTTTCGATTAGCTCGTCAACCGATTTCACTTTAATACCTGCTTTACGCTCTGCTGGTGGCTCAACTTTCAAAGTTTTAACCGTTGAAGCAGTGCTTACGCCGTAATCCGCTGGAGTTTTGGTATCCAATGGTTTTTTACGTGCTTTCATGATGTTAGGCAATGCTGCATAACGTGGTTCGTTCAAACGCAAGTCAGTAGTAACGATTGCTGGCAATGCCAAATCAACTACTTGTGCGCCGCCGTCAACTTCACGTTCTACTTGCAGCGTTGTACCGTTTACAGTCACTTTCGATGCGAAAGTACCTTGACCAACACCCATCAACGCAGCCAGCATTTGACCTGTTTGGTTGTTGTCATCATCAATTGCTTGTTTACCAAGCAAAATGATTTGTGGTTGTTCTTGATCAGCAATTGCTTTCAGGATTTTAGCAACCGCTAAAGGTGCAACTGCATCATCAGTTTGAACCAAGATACCACGGTCTGCACCCAATGCCATTGCTGAACGAATTTGTTCTTGTGCAGCTGTTGGGCCAACTGACACCACAACGATTTCAGTCACTACGCCTTTCTCTTTAAGACGTACTGCTTCTTCAACAGCGATTTCACAGAATGGATTAATTGACATTTTAACGTTAGTCAGATCAATACCAGTTTTATCTGCTTTTACGCGAACTTTAACGTTGTAATCGACAACGCGTTTGACAGCAACAAGAGCCTTCATAAAATTCCTCGGCTTGGCTAGTGGATATATTCAAAAAATATGGCGGTACGATAAACAAAAAATTAACGTACCTTCTTGAGCCTACTACATTTTTTATTTCTGCTTACTACGCATATTCAGCATCATCAAAAACGAGCATGCATTAAAGACATAATTGTGCGCAGTATATTGCTATCTGACAGCGTCAAGGTCAAGCTGAATTGATATCTAAATCATTAAAAATCTGAACTAACAGATTAATTACATCTGGTTATCGGAAAAATCGTCGTTAAAACACATTCAACGCTGCTCAGTAGTATTAAATCATCTAAAACGTGCTTACTTTCTTGCCCTCGGATGAGCTTGATCATAAACTTTAGTCAAATGTTCAAAATCCAGATGGGTATAGATCTGTGTTGTACTAATATTTGCATGCCCTAAAAGCTCTTGTACCGCCCGCAAATCACCACTACCAGCCAATAAATGCGTTGCAAAGCAATGCCTGAGCAAATGAGGATGCAAATGTTGGGCAATCCCAGCACGCAAAGCCTGATGACTCACTCGACGTTCAATCGTTCGCGGATTTAGTGACTCTCCTCGTCGCTCACTCACAAATACATGTAACACTCCCTCTTCCGCCCATAACGCGCGATGAGGCAACCACTCCTGCAAAGAAATAAGTGCTTTAGAACCAATAGGTAATATTCTAGTTTTTCGCCCTTTACCCGTTACGGTAACGAGCTTTCTACCCAAATCCAGCATCGGCAAAGTTAAATCAGCCAATTCGGACAAACGTAAACCGCTGCCATACAACAGCTCCAACATCGCACGATCACGTACCCACAATCTCGCCTCATCACGATCTTCTGGTGCGGGTTGATCAAGTAATTGCTGAACAATTTCAGCATCCATCGTACTTGGTAATGGACGTGGTGGACGATTAATTGTGAAATCTTGGGCAGGATTATGAGCGAGAATCTGTTGTTCAACGAGCCAACTCGCGAAATGGCGTATTGCGGAGAGTTCTCGCTGTAAACTCGAAGGCGCGAGTCCTCCTTCCTCCATTCGAAAACCCGCATAACGTGTCAGCGACTCACGATTTAACTGAATAAAAAAATAAGTGTTTTGCTCAATCGCATATGGTTCGAGACTATCTATTCCATTTTTTTCAGACTGCAAAAAAATTAATAGCTTTGTGACATCACGCTGGTATGCTTTTAAAGTATTAGGTGAACGTTGTTGAGTCGTCAGCACATCTAGCCACTGTGTCACTAACACTGCATCAGATCGACTCATCACCCTACCCGAATCACAAAAGAATAAAAAAACGTTATACGACGCCATCACGGATCTGCTGATCCAATTCAGCTAAACGCTCAATTGTTCCAACATCAACCCAATGATCTTGCAAGCACTCTCCAGCAATGCTTCCAGCATCCATCGCCTGACGTAAGATTGGTGCTAAAGGCGCCTTTCCAGTAGGAAGAGATTCAAATAATTTAGGTGAAAGTATGCTGATTCCAGAAAATGTTAACTTATCAGGACCTTCTCGCAAGATCCGATGATTTGATAATACAAAATCCCCTTTCGGATGCTGCGGTGGATTTTGTACCAAAACCAAATAACCTAAATCACCATTTAAGTCTTTATTCACTAATTTCGCAAAATCAAAACGCGTCCATACATCACCATTGACCAATATAAAAGGTTCTGAACCTAATAATGGTAAGGCTTTTTGAATTCCGCCAGCTGTTTCCAAAGGCTCACTTTCATGTGACCAAAGTATTTCGACACCAAATGACTTACCATCACCTAATGCCTCTACTAGTTTGTCACCCAACCAAGCCGTATTTATCACAATCTGTGTCACACCAGCACGCTTTAATGCTTCAATGTGCCAAACAATCAACGGCTTTCCGCCAACCTCAAGCAACGGTTTAGGCGTCTGTAATGTTAGCGGTCTGAGCCGTGTCCCTAAACCCGCAGCTAAAATCATCGCACGCATTCAATATCTCTATGATCAAATCTAACAAACAACTAATGTCACTTTATCAATCAATCTTATAAAAACTCTTGAAGCAAAGGCATGCTATCTGGCATTTCAACCAAGAATGTTGGTAGAACACGATCGCATAGCCATTGATGGAATGCTGATAATTCGTTATAGCCCTTGGTTTCACTTAACAAATAGAACAACACCAATGGAAGGTCATTCAAATAACCATCTTTGCCATCACGGAAGTAAAGACGTGCAAAAATCCCAAGAACTTTCAGATGACGCTGCGCGCCCATCCAATCAAACCATTGTTGTAATTCAGCAAATGAAGTTCGCCCTAAACGTCCATTGACACTTTGACGTTCCCAATAAACTTTTAACCACTCCTGAACTTTATCGTTAGGCCATTGCACATAGGCATCGCGCAGCAACGACACAATGTCATAAGTCACGGGACCTATCACCGCATCTTGAAAATCAATAATTCCCAGCTCTTGAGTTTGATCAAGAACCATCAAATTACGGCAATGATAATCACGATGGACAACAACTTGAGGTTGACGCAAAGCCTGATTTGCCAAGAAATCATAAGTAGTCATCAATAATGCTTGTTCTTCTTGCGATGGTTTCAGCATGAGGAATTTGCGTAGAAACCACTCATCAAACAAACTCATTTCATCGACGAGTTTAATCTCACCATAAGCAGGTAATGGGTAACGCTCCAAAGGTGGCGTTTGCTGTAACTCGATCAACTGATTAATTGCTTGCGAATAGAGCTGATCAACATTTTCTGCTGTCAGCACTTGCGATAGAACCGTATCACCAAAATCTTCTAATAGAATGAACCCTTGCACAACATCACTGGCAATGACTTTAGGAACTCGAACACCATGCCGTCCAAGCATCTCACTAATCGCCAAAAACGGACGACAATCCTCGCGAGGTGGCGGCGCATCCATCGCAATCAAAGTACGATAAGGCGTTGACGCAGATTGATTTCCTGTAAAATGAACTCTGAAATATCGACGGAAACTCGCATCTCCGGTCAATGATTTAAGACTAATATCATTGCTTTCTAGTTTTTCAATTACCCAATGAGTCAACGTAAGCAAACGTTCAGATGACATATACGACCAATCCTTTGACAAAAAACAACGCGACCAAAAAAATATGAGTTACATCTAATCATAGCGTGAGTGTAGCCGCTCGTCATATTTTTCTCTATGATGCTGAGTATCTTATATTCAATGTTTAGTAATTTTTTACGATATTCACTCACACTCATCATTTTATTGCGAATGATTGGGATAAACTAAGCAGATCTGGTGTAAACCTTCAATTAAGATGGATAATCTGAAATTGCGTCAATTTAAAATTCATAATTTAGCTTTTGCAATTGGTATCGTCTCTGCACTTTTTGTAGAGCAAGTCGTCTATGCAGATAGCACAACTGAAAATACTTCTGACTCAAAGCAGGAAAATGCTCAGAACGCCTTAGATACACCACTCGCTTATGGCTTTTTTGATCGGAACCAATTAGCTCAACTCCCCGCTGAACAAAGAATTCCCGTACCAGCGGCGTGCCGTGGCGTTTGGATTACTCCAATTTCACCATCAGTAAAAGTACCCACATCTGTTAATGAATCCAGTACAACAGCACGTGCCGACCATGCTTACTATGATCCCGATGTCGGTTCAGTACTCGATGGTAATGTCAGAATTAGTCAACCTGGACGCATGCTCACTGCAGATAAAGCCACTATTGATCCAGACAAGACCATCATCAACGCCACAGGTGATGTCAAAATCGCAAGTCCTGGTTTAATTAGTTATGGTGGCACAGGTGTTTATCATCTTGACACCAAAACAGGCAGTGTCAAAAACAGTAAGTATATTGCTCAAGAACGTCAAGCTCATGGCACAGCTGGAGAAGTTATCCGTGAATCTGACGATGTTACACGCATCCTAGACTCTGTTTATTCGACTTGTGAACCAGATGCGATCGGCTGGAAACTCAAATCAAGCCAACTAATCCTCAATCAAGATACTGGTCGTGGCGTAGCCCGAGATGCAGCGTTGTATATTGGTAGCGTTCCTATTTTTTATTCACCCTACTTCAACTTTCCAATTGATGGGCGGCGTGCAAGCGGTGTGTTGATCCCAAGTTTCCGTTATAGTACAAAAAACGGTTTAGATGTTGCAGTACCCTATTACTTTAACCTTGCCCCGAATTACGATGCAACGGTCACGCCACGTGTAGTTACTAACCGTCATCCAATGTTGGATGGCGAGTTTCGCTTTCTTACCCCTTATTTAGGTCAAGGCATAATCGATGGATCATTTATGCCCAATGATCCAGAATACAATGACCAAAACCGTAAAGAATTAAATTTCTTACATACTATGACATTCGACCAAAACTGGAGCAGTCGAATCAATTTGAATTATGTCTCAGACAAAGACTTTTTTTCAGATATTGGTCAGACATTTGGTCCAATTGCAACATTAACCCAAGAACGTTCAGCAACTTTAAATTACAACAATTCTGCTTGGGGATTGAATGGATCATTACAAGCCGTTAATTATCAAGAACTAGATAACACTGTACCAGATATTGATCGCCCCTATGGTCGTGTCCAACTAAAATTGAACTACGATCAAGGATCATTAAATGGTTGGGAACGCTTTGCAAATAACGATACTGGTTATTTTCAACGTGATATTAGCGATGGTTCTGGAGTACAGATTAACGGAATTCGGCAATACAACACGCTAGGCGTCAGATATAATTTCCGCGATGCAAGCGGTTACGTCATCCCGACTACATCTGTACGATCTCTCATCTATCAAGATGAAGCAAATAACAATCAGCACTCTCCCACTGCTGTTGTTCCACAATTCACTTTAGATAGTGGTTTGATTTTTGAACGCGATGCTGGCGCATGGTTACAAACACTAGAACCTCGGTTCTTTTACGCCTATTCACCTTACGTCAATCAGTCAACACTGCCTGTATTTGATACCACATACACATCATTCAGTTACAGCCAACTCTTCAATCCATCTCGATTTGTAGGTAATGACCGCTTAGATGACAATAATTTTGCCACGCTCGGCGTTACAAATCGTTTTTATGACGAAGATGGCCTGGAAAGATTGCGAATCGGTGTTGCTGATCGCTTTTATTTCAGTAATCGTGAAACGAGATTGATGTCAACGGATGCTGTTGGAACATCAAAATCATCTGGTGTAGGTCTAGATCTAGGCGCAACATGGAACAAGCACCTCAGTTATGATGGCAGCACATTATGGCTTGATTCAGGAAAATTGGCTGCAAACTCATCAAGCATTCACTACACTACCGACTCAGGGCGTGTAGTCAGCTTTGGTTATATTTATCGAAGGACTGTTACAGAAGACAATCAAATTGGTGCACGGGAAGCTACGGCTTCTTTTGTCCAACCTGTTTATAATAATTTCCGTATCGTCGGTTCTGTGCAATACGACTACCAAAGCGATGTCACTCGTGATGCACTTGTCGGCATTGATTATGATTCATGCTGCTGGAGTGTGGCCCTTTATGGTAGAACCTTTTATAACGATTTCGATGTCATTAACACAACCAAACCTCATACAGGCGTGATGTTACAAATCACATTTAAGGGATTAACTGGTAATTCAGATAGTGCTCTTTCAAGCCTGCTTAAGCAGAAAATTTATGGATTCACGCAGGTAGACTCATCTTGGAAAAATCGTTAAGCCTCTTTAAGCAAAACCCCTCAGACCACACTTTAATGAAAAAACTTTTACTTAAAAGTGGAAATTTAACTGGACTATGGGCTGGCTCATTCATATCAGCAGTCTGCTATACAACTATAGCGAGTGGATTATTAATACTGCCTACTCATCATTCTTATGCTGATGTATCCACTGCCGTACCACTTGACCATGTCGTCGCAACAGTAGATGACTCTATTATTCTCTCTAGTGATGTTGATCAAGCTTTAGTAAATGCTAAACAGCAAATTATTTTACATAAACAAACACCACCTAGCGATGATGCATTACGTGCAGACGTCATTCGACAACTTATTTTGCGTAAGATACAGCTTGGAATTATTGCACGTAATGGCGCAAGCGTAGATGACAGCACATTGAATGCAGCAATTAGCAATATCGCACAACAACAAGGCGCACCATCATTAGAAGCATTCCAGAATAAATTAAACTCGATAAAGCCAAATGGTTATATGATTTTCCGTCAACAAGTTCTTGACGACCTAAACATTAACCAATTACAGCAACAGCGCGTATCGAGCCGAATCAAAATCACTGAAAAAGATGTCGATAATTTCCTCAGTTCCCCACAGAGTGCCGAAGCACTCAAAACTGAATTCAACTTTAATGTGATTCAAGTTGCGATAGCTGATCGCAATAACCCACAAGATGTAGCTAAAGCAACTTCATCTGCAAACGAAGTTCTCGCTCAATTACGTGCAGGAAAATCGATTGAATCACTGATGACTGTATATCCTGTGAGAGGTGGCGAGCAAGGATGGCACAAATCAGATGAACTCCCTACTCCATTCGTCGAAGCTCTTTCTGCATTAAAACCCAATGAATATAGCCAGCCTTTTACGACAATTGAAGGTATAGATATTCTCCAGCTTAAAGATATGCGCGGTGCAGCTGGTGCAATGGTGCATCAATATCACGTCAGGCATATTCTTGTGAAAACGAGTGAAGTTATCAGTGCTGCAGATGCAAAACTCAAAATTGATGATATTTACAATAAACTTAAAGCCGGCGCTTCATTCTCTGATATGGCCAAGTCTTATTCTGATGATCCCGGCTCAGCACAAAATGGCGGCGATTTAAACTGGGTCTCCACTGGTGAAATGGTGCCGACATTTGAGGATAAAATGCTGCACACGCCAATTGGTCAAATCAGTGAGCCATTTCAATCTGCGTATGGTTGGCATGTTCTAGAAGTCGAAGCTGTACGAGATGAAGATATGACTCAACAGTACCGTAGAAACGCAGCAAAACAAGCATTATACGAACGTCAGTTTCCAATTGAGCTCGACAATTGGTTGCGAGAAATTCGTGCAACTGCTTATGTCAAATCATACGATTCTGCACAATAATTCTTTTTGTGTTGAGAGAGTGTATTTTATGCTCTCTCAATAACATGATCTACACAATAAATTAAATAAAAATACTCATTTTAAATCTTAGCAAAGACTCTACTCTCAATCTGAAATACAATTCAGTCTATTTAATATCCGCTGAAAAACTCGCTCATATTCTATTAAGCTAAATATTGAATAATATCTAAAGATATAAATCTTATTATTAATTAATCTAGTTATATTATTAATTGACAATTATTCAATATTGTAAAATATTCAATATTAAAAATTATCACTTATATTTAAATAAAATTCTCAAAAAAAAGCACCGCAAAAGCGGTGCTATCTCACACGTTAACAATCATATTAAAAATTATTATGATTGCTATCGTCATCTTCTGAGTCTAATTTGTGATCACCAAAGTTTGGTGTTTGATTACCTTGAGTGTGACCATAACCTGAACCAAAACCACCCTGACCACCAAAACCACCACCTTGGCTACCAAAACCGCCTGGTTGTGCAGCACCAAAGCCACGTGGTGCACCAAAACCACCCGCTGCAGGTTGACCACCAAAACCACCGCCCTGCGCACCAAATCCAGCTGGAGCAGCAAAACCACCAGCTTGCTGTTCAGCACCCGTCGCAGGACGTGGATTACGTGCAGGGACTACGGTAGAAATTGCATGTTTATAAACCATTTGGCTTACTGTATTTTTAAGCAACACAACATACTGGTCAAATGATTCAATTTGACCTTGTAATTTAATTCCATTAACTAAAAAAATTGAAACAGGAATACGCTCTTTACGCAAGGCGTTCAAAAACGGATCTTGCAATGTTTGACCTTTAGACATTTCTTTCTCCAAAACCTAAAAAAGCTGCCAAAATTAGCGGCTAATTAATATTTTTTATGACACAAGACAGGGGGCACAATTTTGAGCCATTATT
>JASLHI010000040.1 GCA_030149815.1 Aquirhabdus sp.
CTCGCCGAAGCTGGATTAACTGAAAAACTACACCTAGATTTAGGTCATGTTGCAGTATTTCGCGCACTAGCTGTTGCGACAGGCTTAAGCAGTGAACAAGAGCAAATTTTGTTTGATATCTATCAACGCAAATCAATCCCTGAACTCAAAGAGTTTTGCCAAGATCTGCCACATGGTCAGGATTTCCTAGTTTTAGGTCGTCTGGGGCACAATATATCAGCACTGACTGAACAATTATCGACACAAGCAAAATTGCATACAGATGTACTGAATGCGCTAGATCAACTCGCAACTGCACTCGCTCATGTTCAAACATATTGGCCAGACATTAATGTCGGTGTCGATGCAACTGAATTACGTGGTTATCATTACCACACAGGTTTAGTTTTTGCAGTTTACGCACCAAATTTTGCAGCACCGCTTGCTAAAGGTGGACGCTATGATGGTGTTGGTCAAGCATTTGGTCGGGCACGTCCAGCAACAGGTTTTAGCTGTGATTTGTATACATTGACAGGATATTTACCTGAAGATGTACAAAAAATTATTGTAGCGCCTGCAGGTCGCGATACCGATTTATTATCAGCAATCGCGGCAGCAAGAGCGGATGGGCATGTCGTAGCTCAAACTCTCAGCGCAAGTGAAAAACTTGATGCACTGGAAGTCAATCAGTACGCAACACATACTTTTGTCAAAAATCAAAACGGCTGGACAATCACAGCGCTTTGATATTGAAGGCAAAAAAACCGTTTTAAAGTTAATGTGAAATCAATGGGAATCAGTAGTATGAGTAAGAATGTTGTCGTACTAGGCACGCAATGGGGCGATGAAGGCAAAGGTAAGATCGTGGATTTACTCACCGATCAAGCAGCCGCAGTTGTTCGTTTTCAAGGCGGTCATAATGCGGGTCATACACTGGTCGTCGGTGGTGAAAAAACTGTTCTCCACCTCATTCCATCAGGAATTTTGCGCGAAAACGTCTTATGCTTAATCGGTAACGGCGTTGTACTTGCGCCAGACGCACTGATTAAAGAAATGAATACTTTGGAAGCTAAAGGTGTTCCTGTTCGTGACCGTCTACGTGTATCACCGAACTGTCCATTGATTTTGCCTTACCACGTTGCACTGGATCAAGCGCGCGAAATTCGTCGCGGTGCATCAAAAATTGGTACGACAGGTCGCGGCATTGGTCCAGCATATGAAGACAAAATTGCACGTCGCGGTTTACGTTTAGCTGACCTGATTCGTGACACTGATTTTGCTGAGCGCCTGCGTGAAATCATGGAATATCATAACTTCCGCCTGACTCAATACTACGGTGTTGAAGCAGTTAGCTATGAAAAAACTTTAGAACAAGCACGCGAATGGGCAAAAGTGATTCGCCCTCTCGTTTGTGATGTAACAGAGACATTGCATGATTATCGTCGCGCGGGTAAATCATTAATGTTTGAAGGGGCACAAGGGTCATTGCTTGATATCGACCATGGTACATATCCTTATGTCACCAGCAGCAATACAACAGCTGGCGGAGTCAGCACTGGTTCAGGTTTCGGCCCACTCTATCTGGATTATGTATTAGGCATCACCAAAGCTTACACCACCCGCGTCGGTTCAGGTCCATTCCCTACCGAATTGCCTTACGATGCGGCGAATGACACTGGTAGTGAGATTGGTAAACATCTTGGCACGGTAGGTCATGAATTTGGTGCAACAACAGGTCGTCAGCGTCGTTGTGGTTGGTTCGATACAGTTGCATTACGTCGCGCAGTTGAATTGAACTCCATCAGCGGTATTTGCTTGACCAAACTTGACGTACTGGATGGTTTGGATGAAATCCAAATTTGTGTACGCTACGAAGCAACTGACTGCGGTTGTGCAGGCTCATCAGATGCAACAGCCTTTGAAAACGTTAAACCAATCTATGAAACAATGCCTGGCTGGTCAGAATCTACTATTGGTGCAACGACACTTGAACAGCTCCCTACTAATGCACGTGCGTATATCAAACGTATTGAAGCGTTGATTGGCTGCCCTGTTGATATTATTTCTACAGGTCCAGATCGTGATCAGACCATTGTTTTAAGACATCCTTTTGAATAAATTTACTTTATTGTAAGTTAATTATAAAAACGGCTATCATTTGATGGTCGTTTTTTTTATGTAACTCCTCAAGCTTTGATGTTTGCGCAAGCATGGTTACTCATTTGAGCTTTTAAATAATTCATTTGAACATGAAATCCACTCAATGAAGATGGGAGTCTCGGACGATGAATCATGACGTGTCGTGTGTTACAATTACGCGCCTGACTAAAATGAGTAATGCTGCATATTTATCTCTTTTTTTATAAAAGAGAATCAGATTTGAATTTGTAGGTACAGCCGTCACAAGTGCTTCAAGCTAACAGATCAATATCTAATCTATTACATAGGGTTATACACCAAATGCTTTTAATGATCGATAACTATGACTCTTTCACCTATAACATCGTTCAGTATTTTGGCGAACTCGGTCAAGATGTCAAAGTTGTACGAAATGATGAAGTGACAATTCAAGATATTGAAGCGATGAAACCTGAATACTTGGTGATCTCACCCGGCCCATGTTCACCAACTGAAGCAGGTATTTCATTAGAGGCAATTAAGCATTTTGCAGGAAAAATTCCATTACTCGGTGTTTGTCTAGGTCATCAAGCAATTGGGCAAGCATTTGGTGGCGATGTCATTCGTGCACGTGAAGTCATGCACGGCAGAATTTCACCCATTTATCACGCAGATATCGGCGTATTTAAAGACTTACCTAATCCCTTCAATGCAACGCGTTATCACTCACTCATTGTCGATAAAAAAACGTTACCTGAAACACTTGAAATTACCGCTTGGACTGCCATAGATGGTCAAGTTGATGAAATTATGGGATTACGCCATAAAACGCTTCCTATTGAAGGTGTTCAATTTCACCCAGAATCAATTTTAAGTGAACATGGACATTCGTTACTGAAACGTTTTTTAGATGAATGGAAAGACTATGCAGCCTGATTCAAAACTAATTCGCGCTGCGCTGGAGCCATTGTTAAAAGGCCAATCACTTGCAATGGCAGAAATGCAAGCGGTTATGCTCGATATTATGCAAGGTCACGCCAATGACGCACAAATTGCTGCCTTTCTAGTTGCTCTACGCATCAAAGGAGAATCAGTTGCAGAGCTCGAAGGTTCTGTACGAGCAATGCGTGATTTGATGAAGCGCGTTCCACTTTCCAATCTGGATCGAACTGTTGATATTGTAGGTACTGGTGGTACAAGCCATGGTGCAGATTTAGTTAATATTTCAACTGCCTCTGCGATTGTCGCATCTGCTGCTGGTGCACGTGTTGCAAAACATGGTAACCGCTCTGCATCATCGAAGTCTGGAAGCGCTGATGTTCTGGAAGCAGCTGGCGTAAGTTTGGACCTAGATAGCAAACAAATTGCGCGATGTATTGATACGATTGGTATTGGTTTTATGTTTGCGCCGCAACACCATCCAGCAATGCGTCATGCAATTGGTGTGCGCCGTGCGCTAGGAATTCGGACTATTTTCAATCTACTGGGTCCAATGACTAATCCAACGGGTCTGACTCATCATTTGATCGGTGCTTATGCACTTGAATGGTGTCGCCCAATGGCAGAAGTTTTATCACAATTAGGTAGTGAGCGCGCTTTAGTCGTCCATAGCCATGATGGCTTGGATGAGTTATCTATTGCAGCACCGAATCAAGTCGTTTCACTAACTGATGGTGAAATTACTGAATACCAATTGTGTGCAGAAGATGTTGGGTTGAAGACTCAATCTATTGATTCATTGTCTATTGTCGATGCCAAGGATTCTTTAAGACTGATTAAAGATACGTTCGACAAGCAAACAACAGCAGCGAGTGTTGTCGCTGCTCAAATGATCTCCTTCAATGCAGGTGCTGCACTGCATATTGCTGGTGTTACAAGTAACGTTAAGCAAGGTGTTGAATTAGCAATGGATGTAATTTATAGCGGACAAGCTCTTGAAAAGCTTTCAATTCTTTCCGAATTTACACACACTTTGCATCAATCCACGTCCGCATGACATCCATATTGAAAAAAGTACGAGTTTTAGCATGAACAGCACCCCGACTATTCTTGACAAGATTGTTGAACGTAAACGCCAAGAGCTCGTTGAGCGACGCAAAAAGCGTTCGCTCAATGACTTAGAGCAACTCGCACAAATTGCTGCACCCGTTCGTGGTTTTGCAAAAAGTTTGGCAGGTCGTCGTCCAGCTGTCATTGCGGAAATTAAGAAAGCATCTCCTTCAAAAGGAATCATTCGCGCTGACTTTCATCCAGCTCAAATTGCTGCACAATATGAAAAAGCTGGCGCTGCTTGCCTTTCAGTCTTAACTGACGTCGATTTTTTTCAAGGTAATGATTTATATATTAAAGAAGCTCAAGCTGTGACTAAGCTTCCTGTGCTTCGTAAAGACTTTATGATAGATCCTTATCAAATCGTTGAAAGTCGTGCGTTGGGAGCGGACTGTATTTTATTGATTGCCGCATGCTTATCAGATGCTCAGATGCATGAACTTCATTATGTGGCTACAAAATTAAAGATGGATGTGTTGGTAGAAGTCCATGATCGCGCTGAGTTAGAACGTGCTCTAGAATTACCAACAAATCTGATCGGCGTAAATAACCGCAATCTTAAAGATTTTCATGTCAGTCTTAACACCACACTGAGCCTTAGTAAATACATCCCTTCAGATCGCTTGTTGGTTACTGAAAGCGGTATTCATACACCAAATGATGTTGCGTTAATGCAGTCTCAAGGTATTCATACCTTTTTGGTGGGTGAAAGTATGATGCGTGAAGCAAATCCTGGTGAAGCATTTACAGCGCTTTTTGGAAAGCCAAAAGCGGTTTAACACTTAAAAACAGTATTGGAATTGGTGTTTAAAATGTCTAAACCAGCCATGCCGAAGCCAATTGTGCCAATCAATTCGGCTTTTTCAGGTTTAACTGTTTTAAAAGCAGATTTAAAGAAACAAGCACAAATTGAAAAGCTTCAAGCTGAGCAACGACTCGCAGATGAGCAAGCAGCCAAAATTGCCGCTCAAGATGCAGATAGTGCAGCATTGTTTAGGAATGCAATTCAAGGGACTCAGCAATTCTCTCAGGAAGCAGCACGTCCACAAACAATAACGCCAAAGTTATTGAAAGCCAAAGCAGCAGATGCAATGGTACTTGCACGACGTGCTGCGGCAATTGGAACGGATGGTGCGAGCATTGATGGTATTTCCGACACCAAAGCTTTGCTCAATCCTGTTGCCAGTGAGGCAACGCTTTCGTTTCGTCAAAAGACTCTTCAACATCGAGTCTTTGATCAACTGAAAGCAGGCAATTTACGCTGGGTACATGCAGTAGATTTACATGGTTGCACAACTGAACAAGCACGAGCAGCTGTTTTAGAAATTATTCGCGTGGCACAACATGATCCTGAAGCATTGACGCCGCTAGTGATTAAAATTGTGCATGGCAAAGGTACCGATGCCACACTGAAAACCTATGTCAATAGCTGGCTCAAACAGCATCCTGAAGTGATGGGATTTATTAGTGCACCAACTAATCAAGGTGGAACGGGCGCAGTTCTAGTTCTACTTAAACGCGGAAATGATGCGTTCAGTGACAAATGACTTATCATTCGCACAGCTTCTCATTCACATAGCTTCGTTTTATGATAACGAAGCTAATGAATGATGTAGATTTACTTATGCGCATATGCGCGCCGTTGGAAGTTTTAGTGTTATGACATTACCTTTAAAGCAACAGCCTGTACAATTTGTAGATAGTCATGCTGTTGATTCGGCACAAGCTGCGGAGAAGCAAAAAACTTTTGAAGCACAAGTGTCTCAGCTGCAACAATCCTATGCCAGTTTAATCGGTGGTATTGGCGAGGATTTGTCACGTCCTGGTTTATTAGACACACCTATTCGTGCAGCAAAAGCCTTCTCGTTCCTCACAAAAGGTTATGGGCAAACACTAGAAGATGTGACCAATGATGCAATTTTTCCATCCAATAACCGTGAAATGGTGATGGTGAAAGGTATCGAATTCTTTTCATTATGTGAACATCATTTATTGCCATTCATGGGACATACCCATGTCGCCTACTTGCCAGAAGGTAAAGTCTTAGGATTGTCAAAGATGGCACGTATCGTTGATATGTTCGCACGTCGTCTGCAAATCCAAGAAAATCTAACTCAAGAAATAGCGCAAGCGGTAATGGACGCAACAGGCGCACGCGGTGCAGCAGTTGTTATGGATGCACAGCATATGTGTATGATGATGCGCGGCGTTCAGAAACAAGACTCCAGCACACGCAGTGTGGCGATGCTTGGTCAATTTACAACAGACCATCAGGCACGTAACGAATTTCTAAGAGCATTGCCGCCGTCTAAGTTTTGATTTTTATCTCAAAGAGCACTGAGCGTCGAAGTGTGCGGTATTTGCGTATCTCCTCACTTCGACAAGCTCAGTAAGCCGTAGAAAAAAACAAAAATCCGAAGTATTTTTACTTCGGATTTTTTTATTAGAAGTCACTTATTAATTCAAATTATTTTGCTGGACCAGCAACTTCAGTCAAATGCTTGCGTACAGTTTCAAATGGAAATTTCTGAGCAACCATACGCTTAGGTAAAATTTGTGAGCTTGTTTGACCTCTGACTTGAGCAGTAATAAATAGAAACTTCTCAGTTTCTTGCCATTCAGTCACCTCTTTCCAGTCAATCATTGCGCGACCTTCTTGCATGCCCATTTTTTGGATCATAATAAGCCCTTGTGGCTGTACACCAATTTTGATGCCTTTAATATCCTGTGTTGGATATTTTAGAATTTCACGTTTGACATACCACGCCAAACCAAAGAAACGCACGATCAAAAACAATGCGACACCAACCAATAAAACCCAAAAGAATGCAGTTGAATAACCATGTAAAAAAACAATGCCCGCAATCGCAGCAACACAAATAGCCGCTAGAATTGCCCAAACTTTGGTACTAATTTTATTACTTTTTTTCCACAAATCGAATTGGGCTTCTTGCTGCTCAGTCGTAGTGAGCTCGTAAGGAATAGGTTGTAAGGTATAACCATAAGTAGACGACATAACAGTAAAGCACCTAAAAATTGATTCAATAAAACAGAACAACAGAAACAGCTCAAACACAATCAGCTTAATATGGGCAAATCAGACAATATCAAACTTGCCGTGTAGCGTAGCTGATTTCACAATTTAATTCAGCACATCATCATGAAAAACTAATGCGCTACACCCCAATTCAGACCTCTACCCACTTCAATCTCAAGTGGAACCGCAATATCAGCGCGACCTTGCAAAACAGCCGGCATCAGCTTTTTAAGCAATGCAGTAACGATGTCTGCTTTATCTTCATCAACTTCAAATACTAACTCGTCATGAACTTGAAGCAGCATCTTTGCATATTGTTTAGGCAATGCCTGATCAACAGAGATCATCGCCAATTTAATAATATCAGCCGCAGAGCCCTGCAATGGCGCGTTAATCGCGGCACGTTCTGCAGCTTGGCGAACCATTGCATTACCCGCTTTAATATCTGCCATGTATAAACGACGACCCATAATGGTTTCGACGTAGCCTTGGTCAGCCGCAAGCGATCGCGTATTTTCCATATAATCATGCACGCTTGGATAACGTGAGAAATACAAGGTAATGTATTCCTGCGCTTCTGCACGAGACAAATTCAACTGCTTCGCCAAACCAAATGCAGACATGCCATAAAGCAATCCAAAGTTAATCGCTTTCGCTTGGCGACGTTGGTCTGATGTGACATCTGCCAAAGCAATTCCCAGCACTTCAGCCGCAGTCGCCTGATGAATGTCACGCCCCTCACGGAATGCCTTCAGCAACGCTTCATCCTGCGAAAAGTGTGCCATTAAACGCAATTCAATCTGAGAATAATCCGCCGCCAAAATAATACGACCTTCAGGTGCAATAAATGCCTGACGAATCTGCCGACCCACTTCACCACGAATCGGGATGTTCTGTAGATTTGGATCAGTCGATGACAAACGCCCAGTAGCTGCAATTGCTTGATGATAACTGGTATGCACACGCTGTGTCGTCGAATCACTTTGCGCAATTAAACTATCTGTGTAAGTGCTTTTGAGCTTTGATAAAGAACGATATTCTAAAATCGTCGCAATAATCGGATGGTCGATTTTTTCTAAAATCGACTCACCTGTGGCGTATTGACCACTTGCAGTTTTCTTCCCACCTGGAATGCCGAGTTTATCAAATAAAATCTCACCCAATTGTTTAGGCGAAGACACATTAAACGGTTGTCCAGCAAGCTCAATTGCATGCTTTTCAAGTGTCAGAATTTGCTCGCCAAAACGTTGCCCAAGCTCAGTCAAGAAAGGAATATCAAGGCGAATGCCGTTATTTTCCATTTCATATAAAACTTGGGCTGTAGGCACTTCAACATCAAGTAAGAGTTTTTCTAATTTCGGTATTTTTGCCAATTCTTGAGCAAAGAACTCGTATAGTCTCCAAGTAATATCAGCGTCTTCAGCAGCATATGGTGCTGCTTTCTCGAGTTCAATTTGATTAAAGGTCAGTTGTTTTGCGCCCTTCCCAGCAATTTGCTCAAACGTGGTCGTGGTGTAATCCAAATAATATTGCGCTAAATCATCCATGTTGTGACGTGTCGCCGTTGGATTCAACACATAAGACGCAAGCATCGTATCAAATGCCCATCCAGCAAGATGAATCCCATGATTATGAAACACATGCGCATCATATTTCATATGTTGACCAATCTTGCCAATCGCAGGATTTTCTAGAATCGGTTTCAGTGTATCCAGCACAAACTGGGCATCTAACTGCTCAGGCGCGCCCATGTAATCATGACCAATTGGAATATAAAATGCCTCTCCTGCTTGCAGCGCAACAGAAATACCGACAATACGCGCTTGTCGGTAATCCAGACTGGTCGTCTCTGTATCTACTGCAAATTTCGACGCTGCTTTTAGTCGCTCGACAAGAGCCAAAAATACTTCTTTTTCTAAAACAGTATGATATTGAGCTTCGCCAATGGGTAAAGCATTGGCCTGTTCTGTGACTGCTTCAGTCGTTAACAACTCAGGAACTTCGTCTTTCTTATCTTCAAAAGAATAAACCTTTTGAGTGCCCTGAGACTGCTGATTGAGTGGATTATCAGGGTTATTTGGATGCTCTAAGGACTGTAATAAACCTCTAAACTCAAGCTCGGTATATAGCTTTCTGAGTGCCAGCACATCAGGCTTACCAAGTTTTAATTCATGCCAATCAAGCTCAAGTGGCAAATCACAGACAATACTTGCCAGTTGATGATTCAGTGGAATCTTATCGGCATGCTCACGAATGCTCTCGCCGACTTTACCTTTGATGTTGTGTGCATTTTCCAGAATGCCACCAATCGTTTGATACTGATTCAGCAATTTAGCAGCGGTCACTTTCCCCACACCTGGCACGCCAGCAATTCCATCTGATGCATCGCCCATGAGCGTCAAATAATCAATAATTTGATCTGGACGAACACCAAACTTTGCAATCACGCCATCATGATCAAGAACTTGTTCGCGGAAGCTATCTTCAAGCTTGATATGGTCATTAACCAATTGCGCCATGTCTTTATCACCAGTCGAAATCAAGACATGGTGTCCTTCGCGTACCGCACGACATGCTAAAGTCCCTATCAGGTCATCCGCTTCGGCACCCGGAAGCAATAAAAGTGGAATGCCCAGACCTTTAATAATCGCGTGTAAATATGGAATCTGCGATGACAACTCAGATGGCATTGCTGGGCGATGTGCTTTGTATTCTGGTGATAACTGATGGCGAAAGGTCGGTTCAGGTGTATCAAAAACCACAGCCATGTGCGTAGGCTGCATGCGGCGCATGAGTTTTTGTAGCGCAGATAGCGCACCCTTGACTGCGTTGGTCGTTTGACCTTGTGAGGTTGTCAGTGGCGGCAGTGCGTGAAATGCACGAAACAGATAATAAGAACCATCGACCAAAATAAACGGGGGCATGTGTGCGCTCCAATGCGGTGATGCTTAATGCAATTTATGAATCATTTGAATAGCCGTGATTTTAATGTAGAAATGAAACTGCTGCTGTTGTTTCTTATGCTGTTTCTAATGTTTTCTGCTTGTTTCTTTTTAGGCGCAGGTTAGACTACGATCAAATGAATGATCATGATAATAATTTGGAGCCCACCATGACCTCACGCCTTCTCGCTTTTTCAGGAAGTACCCGCAAAGACTCTTTAAACGGTCAAGTTTTACAGACTGCGATTGCGGGTGCGGAATCTGTCGAAGGCTGTACGGTGACTCTCATTAATTTGAATGATTATCCAATGCCGTTGTACAACGGTGATGACGAACAAGCGACTGGAATGCCAGAATCCGCACAAAAGCTATTACGTTTATTCGAGCAACACGATGGACTGTTACTTGCTTCGCCTGAATACAACGGTTTTTTTACGCCTTTGATTAAAAATACTTTTGACTGGATGACTCGAACCGAGCCAAATGGTCAAAGTGGTTTGCTTGTATTTAAACGCTACCCTGTTGCGTTGGTTTCCTCTAGTCCGGGAATTATCGGCGGGTTACGTAGTCTCATGATGGTACGCATGTATTTAGGTAATCTAGGATGTTTGGTCTTGCCTGAACAGGTTGCTGTGACTGGACAAAAGATTCATGAAGGTAAAATTACGGATGAACGACTCGAGGCACAAGTGAAAGCGATTGGGGCTGGGTTAGCGGAATGGGTTAATAGGTAATAAGTTTTGGAATAACAAATTGTATAGGAATTATCTTAATTCTTATAAACGACTAAAAAATTAAATTAGGTGCAGGCATGGGTAATATTAAAACTATAATAGGTTTAGGGGGATTGTGGATATGTGGATGGCTATATTTACATCGCCCTTATGCAACAGACCTACCTATCGGAACAACAGATTTAAATTCTGTGGCATCAGAACTTAATCGTTTATCGGATGAGGATCGTGCATTAGTAAAAGCTTATGTTGTTCGTAGCGGTGGGCATGTGCCTGGCGCAATACGGGAGGTAGGTACTGACTTTACCGCTAAAACTTTCGGTGAAGCCATTGAAATAGAGAAAAAATTAGATGCAGATGATGCTAAGAATCAAAAAATAGCTCAAGCTTTTCAAGCAGAACGAGAGAAAAAATTAGCGCCGTTGAAAGAGATAATAGATCTTAAGCTACTTAAACGGGAAATTGTTAATAGAGCATATATAGGTCCGATTAGATATATTTTACCTGGTGAAACCTCCGCCTCTAAAGTTGCAAGTATAAAAGACAGTGAAAATGCTTTATTAACGACATATCAGCTTCAGAATAAAAGTTCAAAAACTATCAGTAATCTTGAAATCACCATTGAAATACTTAAAGCAAAACGATCAGCGAATGAATTAGGAATTCTAGCTGAATGTTTTATACAAAACTTAGGTACACCTTTAGCTGCTTACGAAGTTCGTGAAATAGAATGTTCTAATTTAGGTCATTCAGCCTCCGAAACAGATCATCAATATGTAACAATGCCAATCCAAGATCTAGAACTTAAATGGGAGCCTCGCTTTATTCAATTTGAAGACGGAAAAATAATTAAGACTAATGATTAAAGAATTGATCATGCAAAAATACTGCATTTTAATTAACTTGCATTTTTACTTAAAAATTGCCTAAGGTCGCAATAACCTTAAGTATGTAAGCGCCACTAGTCAACAAACTAGAATATGCACAACCTTGTAATTCATCATATAATCAGTGACTTTTTGATTAATTAATTTCTTTGGAAAACCTGTATGTCAGTTGAACTTTATGGAATTGGAAACGCGCTCGTCGATCAAGAATACTCAATTCAAGATGATTTCCTCACAAAAACAGGTTTGACCAAAGGCACGATGCAACTGGCAGATCAAGATGCCCAGTTCAAACTGACTTCTGCTTTAAACACATATACTTCCCGCGTTGATCAAGTCAGCGGCGGCTCAGGTGCAAACTCTATTTATGCGTTTAGCGCATTAGGTGGTCAGGCCTTTTATGCTTGTCGTGTAGGCAATGATGATTTAGGTAAGTTCTATCTGAAAGACTTAGCCTCTGCTGCTGTGCAAGTTTCACCAATCTCAGAAGGTCACGGGACAACTGGCACATGCCTCGTACTTGTCACACCAGATGGCGAACGCACCATGCATACCTTCCTCGGCATCACCACTGACCTCTCGATTGATCAAGTTGATCTCTCACCACTACAAAACGCACAATACCTCTATATCGAAGGCTATCTTGCAACCAGTCAGACTGCACGCGATGCGGTTCGTAGCGCGCGCGCTCATGCCCGCTCTATTAACCCATCCACCAAAATCGCAATCAGCCTCTCTGATCCTGCAATGGTTCAATATGCGCGTGAAGGTCTGGTTGATCTCATTGGTGATGGTGTAGATATTCTGTTCTGTAATGAACATGAAGCTTTAATGTTTACAGGTGAAGAAACCGTAGAAGGCGCGATTATTGCACTGAGAAAACTAAGTCAATTGGTTGTTGTTACATTGGGTGCAAATGGCGCAATGATCGGTCACGAAGACGTCCAAATTGCTGTACCACCACAAGTCGCACCTCAAGTTGTAGATACCAACGGTGCTGGCGATGCGTTTGCAGGTTCATTCTTATTTGGTTTAAGCCGTGGCTTTACATTAGGTGATTGTGGCTTCTTGGCAACTGCGATTTCTTCTACACTGGTTGGTCAATTTGGCGCACGCTTACGCCGTGAACAATACGCCGAAATTCTTGGAAACATGTTAAAGAACTGAGACTGCTCTTTTTAAAAGACAGGAGATAGATTGATGGAAATGATTTGTAAGACTGAACAAGTCGGCGAACGTGATGCGCGGAGTTTTGATACATCTAAAGGCGAAGTGATCGTCACTCAGCGTGATGGCATGTTTTACGCTTACCTCAATCGTTGTCCGCATCTCGGTGTTAGCCTTGAATTTCAAGAAAATCAATTTATGGATATGGATCGAGAGTTTCTGATTTGCGCCAATCATGGCGCATTGTTTCAAGTTGAGGATGGCTACTGTGTCTTTGGACCATGTAAGAATCAAGCATTAACCAAAGTTGATGTTGAAGTACATTCAGACGGCGGCGTGTTCTTTAAGTCGTCATAGTTTTAAATCGTCATAAAATGTCATTACATCCATGAGGCTTTTTTACATATTCTAAGACTGTGTTAACGCTCTATTCGATGAGAAGATTTCGACTAGGGAGTGTGGAGTTAGTTCAGATTTGGCAAATGTAAATCTTTACTAAACTCCATATAGCACGCTGCTTATTATTTGTTTAATTCTTTGTCTCTACGCATTAAAATGAGACAGCCTCAGCTCAACTCGATTAGCACTGATTCTTATGCCACATAAAAACTCTTTCTCCTTTCCAATCCGCGTCTATATTGAAGATACAGATGCTGGTGGCATTGTTTATCATGCAAACCATATTAAATATATGGAGCGCGTTCGAACCGAATGGCTACGCTCTGAAGGTATTGATCATTATTTAGCAGGTGACAAAGGTATTGATCCTCAAGTCGACCAAAATTTACCGAACTCCTCTTTTTCTTTTGTTGTTCATCAGCTACAAATAACATATCACCAACCCGCAGTTATGGATAACTTGCTCATCGTTTCGATTGAGGCGGTTTCATGTGGTGCAGCATCATTTGTGATCAAGCAGC
>JASLHI010000050.1 GCA_030149815.1 Aquirhabdus sp.
AGTGTTGGGCAATCTAAGCTGGGGCGTCTTTTTCAGTTTTATTGATTTGGAAGTGAGTGTTGTACTGCTTATATAGGCTCGTGAACTGAGACTTTTGCTCCCCAAGACATGATTCCACAGTTCACGAGCCTATATGAGTAGGCAGCACAGATATAGTTCTGCTCAGCCAATAAAATTCAATTATAGACAGGTGGCATGATCGCGGTTAGGGTTTGTAGCCGACCTGTGATGACACCACGAAGTGTGGTGAGTTCGTTGCTAATTTTTTCTAGTTGATGCGCGGGGCCTTGCACGAGGATGACTTCCATGACGCGATTCTCGGCAAGTTGAACATGGAGTGAGCTGATGACTTCAGCCAGATGATGGTATTGGAGGTCAGCAAGATGACGTTGTAGATTTGGGATAGAGCGATCATAAAGCAGGGTAATTGTTCCAACCATGACCTCATCGCCCAGAGTGCGTTTATGCTCAGTAATGTGTTGATGTAGCATGTCGGCGACGGCTTGTGAGCGACTTTCAAATCCCCTTGTTTCGACCATGGTGTCGAGTTCTTCGAGTAATTCTTGTGATAATGACAGACTGATACGGCTGACGAGCTGGTTATCGGGTTTGCTCATGGATGATGGACTCGGATTTCCTGATAATGATCCATCTATAGCATATATTGGACCATGATGGCGTGATGGATGGCAGAAGATGCTCTGCCATCCACATAAGTGCTTAAAGAATAGTCGTGTTTAAAGAATAGTCTGAGTGTAGCGGGTACGCCAAGCTGATTCCTGTTGCATCCAGCTTTGTGCTGCTGGTGTCGTCAGGGTAGGATACTGGTAGTCGAATGAAGCATCGAGCACATCTACAGCATATACTCGCGTATAAGGCTGATTCTCGTACTCCAGTGTTTGTACTAGATGACCGTTCTCATCCCAGCTAAATCCGTCCAAAGACAGGAGCGATGTCTGGATACGGTCTGGATGAGTCGAGCGGGTAATCATGAATCCATCGTTGATATTCCCGATTGCCAGATTGGTCTCGCATCCCATGAGTGCCTTCCATAGCCTACGATCATGTCCATAGTGATGTACCAGTCGCGGTAGTGTGGCTTGTTCGTGATGTTCTCGCTTATAAGTTTTGACCATCGTGGCAATTTGATCGGTCTGATGGGGTGTGCGTCCGATGACCATCGCGGCATAATGATCATTGATGATCAGCCCACCTCCAGTACGTATGAGTGTACCTGTAGCATCATATTCTCCAAGCAATTGCAGCCCGATCAGAGGACCTGTGGTCTGATTTTGTAGCCGCCAGTCTTCGACTAATACATTATTTGGTGCAAATTCAATCATGCAATTACCGACACGGCGCAGAATGGCGGGTTCGGGCCAGAGGTCGTGAAGCTGCAATGAGGTTGCTGCCTGCCAAGACAGTTGCTGATTGGTCTCATTCCAGTGTGATTCGGCAAACCAGCCCTGATGCTGAGCCAGTAGGCTTTGCTGGGCTGGATTGGTGTTATCCAGATCATCGGAACGAAGTTGGTGATCAAATCTAGGCAGACGCAGGTCAATACTGAAGCGGAGACTTTGCAGCCAGTATACTTCCATATCCGTATCGGTCTGTCCGTCGGCATAAGTGATGAAACGACGTTTAAAAGCGCCAATCATCCAGTTGGGTACAGGCAGATGACTCCATGTTGTCTGATGAGATTGAGCTTGGTGTGGGGAAGTCAGAATTTCAACCAGATGCATGATCAGCCCTCCATAATGTCGCTAGTAGATGGACCGAATGACGAAAGTGCCATTGCACCTTCAGGTAAGCTAATCTCACCACGAGCCAGACGTTCTTTCAGATAAGAGAAAGTTTGTATGGTCTGGGCATACAGATGATTCCCGCAGCGGAGCGGGGTATAGCTGCGATTGCCTGCAGACAGGCTCGGGATTGGTGCAATGAGCGTGTCGTAATTGCAGGCACAAAATAAGGGAAATGAATAGCGTTCTTCTTTGACTTTACGGACGCGGTGACTCGTTGCAACGAACTGACCAGCAGAAAGAATTTCCATCATATCGCCAATATTGACGACGAGTGCGGATGGGATGACTGGTGCATCAATCCATTCACCAGCACCATTCATGACTTCCAGCCCATCGGCTGTAGGATAAAGAATGGTGAAGCATTCATAGTCAGTATGTGCGCCGATACCTGGACGATCTTCAATGGTTGGATTATAAGGATAATGAATGAGTCGAAGCTGGCTTGGTGGTGTGGTGACTAGCGTCGAAAAATAGTCTTCTCTGAGTCCCAATGCCAAGGCAAAACCTCGGAATAAAGTCTGTCCTACGGTGAATGCTGCCTGATAATAGCGGCCGACAACCTCCTGAAATTGAGGAAAATCAGGCCATTGATTGGGTCCCAACATTGGCTTGCGCCCATCTGTGTCGGTATAGTCATAGCCGATGTCAAAAGTTTCCTTGTAATCATAGCTGCCAGAGGAGAGATATTCTTCACCCATCGGCACATAGCCACTGTGATTGCTGGATTGACCGATGTAATGACGACGTTTGGTTTCCTCAGATTGAGCAAAATAATCTTTGGCGATATTCCGCAAATCGTTAAACAGGGACTCAGCAATGCCATGTCCAGTGATGTACAGAAAGCCCGCGTCGTGTGCTGCCGCGCCGAGTGCTTGTGCAGCGGCATGTCGTGTTGCTAGATCGGGTGCGTAGAAACCTGAAATATCAATGATGGGCAGCATTTGAAAATCGGTATGAGAGGAAGACGCAGCAATTTGAGAAACGGGGATTTGATGAGAGTTCATGGCTCATGCTCCAAGGCGCAAAAATGGGTTTTTGCGCTGGCCGTCCAGCATGAGTACAGTGAATCATGATGGGCTGTTGCTACTAACCAGTTGCAGACTAGTTGCAAATGTACGTACAGCCGTATCATGATTCGCCGATGGGTCGTCCCATATTCTACTATTAGCTATAACATGATTTTATTATTTTGGTCAAATGATTATTTTATAAGAATAAATTTGATAAATTCTGGTGCAATCTAGTCGTAATTTGGTGCAGCATAGTCCATTTTGGTGCAAATTTTAAAGCGAGCATGTAGATATTCTGTTTTTTGAGAATGGTTGAGGGAAATGATAGTTGTTGGTCTGATTATTGCTGATCATTAAGAGTAAGGAAATGGTGAGAGTACAAGGATTGCTTGTCTAGTTGCATCATGATGATGCTAAGGGTTAATCGATGGCTTGACAGGCGGTTCAGAATTGTTCACGATAAAAAAGTAAACTGATGATTGTCAGGTTGCATGTGCCATGGAGAAACCTCCGATGGCTTGAAATTTTAAAGCACGCTAGGGTTCCGATGTCCTGTAATTGCAATTTGCATTTGCACGACATGACTGGTCCGAGAGCGGGCGGTTCTAAAAGACGTCTTCGGTCGTCTGTCTGTGATCAGACATTTTAGGACTACACGGCGGGACAAAAGCCCGGGAGATTAAGACACCGTTACGGACGTGTGTACTCTCTCGTTTTGGTTTTTTTAGTCTGCTGTGGAGTAAAAAAGATGTCTGCATTATCTGTAAATGAGGCTGCAACTGAGTCTGTAACTCAATCGTTTCATGCTGATGTACCACTGTGGCAAGATGTGTTGCCTGGTGGTTGCCATTGGTCTGCGCGTATTCGCCGGGGTACGGTACTTCAATTCACTGCGTTGGCAGCTCATGCCAATCTGTCGGCACTTTTCTTCAATGCCGAGGAAAAACTCGAACGCTATAACATGCCAGATACGATGAAGGCCCAGCATACGGCTTACCTAACCGCAGGTCATGTCTGCTATTCCGACATGGGACGTATCCTGTGTTCGGTCGTACGGGATGATACGGGCTGGATAGATACCTTCTGTGGATTGTCAGATGCAGCACTGATCAAGGCTCGCTATGGGGTTTGTGGCTTTGGTGCAGCGCGTAATGGCATGTACCGCAATGGCCGCGATGGCTTTCTGGTCGAGATGACGAAATGGGGGCTTTCAAATCGTCATCTCGCGGCTAATCTCAATCTCTTTAGCAAAGTGTCATCCCATGCAAATGGGCAACTGATCTGGCATCCTGAACATGCCCAGATTGGTGATGTCATTGAACTGCGCTTTGAAATGGATACGCTGGTCATTTTGTCTGCAGCTCCGCATCCTTTAGATCCATCCCCCCAATACCAGCCTGCACCCGTGCAAATCACTGCCTACAAAGCCCATCCCGTGATGGATGACGATCCTTGTCGAACTTCTTGTGCCCAGAACACGCGTGGGTTTGAGAACAACGCCCGTTATTACCTTGAAGTCTAACCTCCTAGGACATCCCGTTACGTTTAAGAACATGGGATGACGGCAAAGCATTTTTTATCAACGTTTTTATCATTAGATGTGGGTTATACCGCCTGAAGACCAGATTGGCACAGTGGTTCTGCCCAGAGAGGAAAGTCAGATGAATACAACATTAAATATCAGTCCGCTTGAGGCATCGACCGCGATCCTAAATGAGGTGTGTCCGTCGGGAGAATCGTGGATGGGACGGATTACCCGTGGGCAGACCTTTCGGATTGTCGATCTCGAAGGGAATCAAGCGGTGGATACACTGTTCTTTAATGCCAATAATCCAGATGAACGCTATAGCGCGGTGGATACGATTCGGGGGACGGGTCAGCTGTATCTGGGACAAGACTCCGTACTCTATAGCACCAATCAGAGCATGATGGCGCGAATTACAGCGGACACTTGCGGACGTCATGACACGTTGGGCGGTGCTTGCTCCTGCGAGAGTAACACTGTGCGCTATGCCATGAACAAACGTCCAATGCACAGTTGCCGCGATAATTTCATGTATGCCTTAAGCCATCATCCGATTGCCCATGATGTAGGTCTGGCAACGGACCATCTGACTGCCAATATTAACTTTTTTATGAATGTACCCGTCACTACGGAGGGTCATCTGACCTTTGCTGATGGAATTTCGGGTGCAGGTAAATATGTCGAACTGGTGGCTGAGATGGATTTGGTGATACTGATTTCCAACTGTCCGCAGCTTAATAATCCGTGTAATGACTATAACCCAACGCCAATTCAGCTTTTGGTTTGGGATACCGTGGCTGCGAACTCAAGTCTGGAGATGACTCATGTTTAATAAAGTCCTGATTGCTAATCGCGGCGCAATTGCCTGTCGGGTTATTCGTACACTCAAAGCGTTAGGTATCCGCTCGGTTGCGGTCTATTCTGAAGCTGATCAGGATGCACTGCATGTCAGTCTTGCTGATGAAGCAGTTTGCATCGGACCTGCGCCTGCCAAGGAAAGTTATCTCAATGCCGAACGTATCCTTGCCGTCGCATTGGAAACAGGTGCACAGGCGATTCACCCTGGTTATGGCTTCTTGTCGGAAAATGCTGCTTTTGCCGAGTCCTGTACGGCGGCGGGGATTGTGTTCATTGGACCGACACCTGAACAGATGCGGTTATTTGGTCTTAAGCATACTGCACGCGAGCTAGCATTACAGAGTCAAGTTCCTTTGCTACCAGGTAGCGGGTTGTTGTCCGGTCTGGATGATGCCAAAACTGAGGCGATGCGAATTGGTTATCCCGTTATGCTGAAAAGTACGGCTGGTGGTGGGGGTATAGGTATGCGTCTGGTCTGGAGTGCGGATGAACTGACCGATGCCTATCAGGCCGTTTCCCATCTGGCGCAGTCGAATTTCAAAGATGCAGGTTTGTATTTAGAAAAATACGTCCAGCATGCACGTCATATCGAGGTGCAAGTTTTTGGAAATGGGCATGGACGCGTGTTGGCGCTTGGTGAGCGCGACTGTTCGGTGCAGCGACGCAATCAAAAGGTGATTGAGGAGACGCCAGCACCTCATCTGTCAGCGGCAGATCGTCAAGCATTGCTAGATACCGCGATCAGACTGATGGAGTCAGTGCAGTATCGTTCGGCTGGCACGGTCGAGTTCGTCATGGATGCGACGACAGGCGATTGCTATTTCCTTGAGGTGAATACGCGTTTACAAGTTGAGCATGGGGTCACTGAAGAAGTGACGGGTGTTGATCTGGTCGCGTGGATGGTGTTGCTGGCGGGTGGTGACTGGAGTTTGCCAGAGCATGCACCACTGTCAGAGGGCGCATCCATACAGGTGCGGATTTACGCCGAAGATCCAGCGCGGAATTTCCTGCCGTCATCAGGAATATTGACACAGGTGGAATATCCATCCGAGGTGCGTGTAGAGTCTGCGGTACAGCAGGGCTCGAGTGTGCCACCGTTTTATGATCCGATGGTCGCCAAAGTGATCGTACGTGCTGATAATCGCGATGAGGCAATTGCACGTCTACAAATGGCGCTGGATGAGACGCATCTGGCGGGGATTGAAACCAATCTGGATTATGTGAAGGCGATTCTGGCTGGTTCAGTGTTTCGTGAGGGACGGCAAACGACACGTTATCTGAATGATTTTGTCTGGAAGGCACAGCGCATTGAGGTATTGCAGGCAGGGGTGCAGACATCGGTGCAGGATGCGACAGGCCGCCTAGGCTACTGGAATGTCGGTGTGCCTCCGTCGGGTGCTATGGATGCGTTGAGTCTGCGTATTGCCAATCACCTCGTGGGCAATCACGATAATGATGCAGGTCTAGAATGCACCATGAGCGGGCCGACCCTGAAGTTTTATACCGATAGTGTGGTATGTGTGACAGGGGCAGAGATGCCTGTGTTGTTGGATGAGATTGTGATGCCCATGTGGCAGAGCTTCGTTGCGCGCGCTGGGCAGATCCTTGAGTGTGGTCGAATGACCGTGGGTTGTCGCAGTTATATTGCTATCCGTGGTGGTATCCATGTGCCGCAGTATTTGGGTAGTCAGGCAACCTTTAGTCTGGGGCAATTTGGAGGTCATGCTGGGCGTAATTTGCGGCTTGGCGACATGTTACCGATTAGCACATCATCTGTGGAGGAAATACCTTCTACAACTCCTGTAGCCACACTTCCTGTAGAGATGCAGCCTGTACTTGGACATGTTTGGCAGATTGGCGTCATGTATGGACCGCACGGTGCGCCAGATTTCTTTACCCCAGACGATATACAGACGTTTTTTAATACGGATTGGGAAATCCACTATAACTCAAGTCGTACAGGCATTCGTCTGATTGGACCGAAGCCAACTTGGGCGCGGACAGATGGTGGCGAGGCTGGGCTACATCCTTCTAATATTCATGACAATGCCTATGCCATCGGTGCAATTGACTTTACTGGAGATATGCCTGTGATTCTGGGGCCAGATGGACCAAGCCTTGGCGGGTTTGTCTGTCCCGCAGTGGTGGTCAAGGCTGAACTGTGGAAGCTGGGACAATTGCGCCCAGGAGATCGGGTGCGCTTCATTCCCATCAGTCAAGCGACGACAGATCGGCTAGAGGAGGTGCAGGAGCAATCGCTGGTACAGCTTTCTGGGGGTAATGAACAAGCATGTACATTTAACCCTGTACTAACTCCAGAATGGGACACACTGTCATCAGATATTCTGACGCAATATCAGGTGGCTGGTGCGCCAGAAGTTATTTATCGTCCAGCAGGGGATAACTACATTCTGATCGAATATGGTGATCTGGTACTTGATCTGAATTTGCGTTTCCGTGTCCATGCGCTGATGCAGTGGCTAGAAAGCCATGCCATCTCTGGAATCATTGATCTGACCCCAGGGATTCGCTCTTTACAAGTGCATTATGATGCTCATCTGCTGCCGCAGACTGAGTTATTGACCTGTCTGAAACAGGCTGAGTCTGAGTTACCTGCGATTGATGATATGGTCGTGCAGTCGCGGACAGTCTGGCTTCCGTTGGCATGGGATGATTCGCAGACTCGGCTTGCCATCGAAAAATACATGCAATCTGTCCGAGCCGATGCCCCTTGGTGTCCAAGTAATCTTGAGTTCATTCGCCGCATCAATGGTCTTGCCAGTATAGATGATGTCAAGCGCATCGTTTTTGATGCCAGTTATCTGGTGATGGGTTTGGGGGATGTTTATCTGGGCGCACCTGTGGCGACGCCGCTTGACCCACGCCATCGGCTCGTGACCACCAAATACAATCCTGCCCGAACCTGGACGCCTGAGAATGCGGTTGGCATTGGCGGGGCGTATATGTGTGTCTACGGGATGGAAGGGCCAGGTGGTTATCAGTTCGTCGGTCGGACGATCCAGATGTGGAACCGTTATCGGGTAACGCCAGAGTTTGAGGCGGGCAAACCGTGGCTATTACGCTTCTTTGACCAAATTCGTTTCTTTGAGGTGTCTGAGACAGAACTCTTGCAAATGCGGCAGGAGTTTGCAGCGGGTCGTTATCGTGTACGGATTGAAGAAGGTGAACTCAGTTTACGTGATTACAATCGTTTTCTGGCTGATCAGGCGGGCAGTATTGCTGACTTTAAGACACTGCAACAACAGGCTTTTGAGGCCGAGCGGGAACGCTGGCGGGTTGCAGGTCAGGCTGAATATGTGAGCGACAATGATACCCAGACCGTAGCCGATGCCGTGATACTGGATGATGGACAATATCTGGTCGAATCACATATCCCTGGCAGCATCTGGAAGTTTGAGGTAAATGCTGGTGATGCCGTACAGGCAGGGGATGTACTCGCCATCATTGAGTCGATGAAGATCGAGTTCCCAGTCACAGCCCGTACTGGCGGCATCGTTGATCGGGTATTGGCGAGTGCAGGTCATCAAGTCAGTGCTGGACAGGCACTGCTGGTGATGTCTGAGCAGGTCGGATGAGGAGGTATGATGATGTCAAAATGTCGTATTGATCCATCCGCGTTGCCCAATCTGAACATCTCCACCTTGCGTAAAGCCTATCGTCAGGGCATGACGGTCAGCGATTTTATCGAGTATCTGATTGGTCGTCTCTACAACAGTGAGGAGGCGGCGGTGCATCCACATGTCTGGATTACGCAATTGTCGCCAGAACAGCTACGTGCTTATGCGCTTGATCTTGATAGCTTTGATAAGAGTTCACTCGAGTCTCTACCGTTGTACGGTATTCCTTTTGCGATCAAAGACAATATTGATCTGGCGGGTATCCCGACAACCGCGGCATGTCCAGCATTTGCTTATACGCCATCGCAATCAGCCACAGTTGTCCAGCGATTGATTGATGCAGGGGCGATACCCATCGGCAAGACCAATCTTGATCAGTTTGCCACGGGCTTAAATGGCACGCGCTCCCCTTATGGCATCGTGACAAATAGTAATCATCCTGACTATATCGCTGGCGGTTCCAGTTCTGGGTCAGCGGTGGCGGTGGCATTAGGCTGGGCGTCGTTTGCTCTAGGAACAGACACCGCAGGTTCAGGACGTGTTCCTGCTGCATTTAATCGTATTACAGGACTCAAGCCATCGTGTGGATTGTTATCAACACACGGCGTTGTCCCTGCTTGTCGCACGCTGGACTGTGTATCAATTTTTGCACAGGATTCCGAGGATGCTGCGGAAGTGCTTACGGTGACGCAGGGCTATGATGCATTGGATATTTTCAGTCGGGATAAGTCTTTATTTCCAGTTCAAGGTGTACAGCGTATTGGTATTCCTAAGGCTGCTCAATTGAATTTCTTTGGTGATGAAGCTTATGCCGCGCTGTATCAGCAGGCCGTTGAGAGCCTAAGTAAGCACGGCTATAAGATGGTCGAGATAGATTTCTCACCGTTTCTGGCTGCTGCCAATCTGTTGTATAGCGGGCCATGGGTTGCGGAACGCTACCATGTCGTGAAGGATTTGTTGAGCCAGCCAGACGCAGTCTTGCCTGTGATTGAAGTCATCACGCGCGATGCGACCCATTACAGTGCTGAAGATTGTTTTACCGCATTTTATCAGCTTGCTGACTATAAGAGGACAGCAGATCAAGTCTGGTCAATGGTGGATGTCATCATGACGCCGACGACAGGAACTATTTTTACCATTGCTGAGATGTTGGCGGAACCGATGACTCGTAATACCCAGCTTGGTTATTACACTAATTTCATGAATTTGCTCGATTATAGCGCACTGTCAATCCCTGCTGGGGATCGTGCAGACGGTCTGCCATTCGGAGTGACCTTTTTTGCACAAACTTTGCAGGATTTAACTTTACTCGAACTTGGACAAAGGTTGCAGCCGATTTTGAGTAATCCCCTAAAAAAGAGGAATAAGCATGTCTGATCATTTTGTAGATGTTGTGGTGTGTGGAGCACATTTGTCTGGTATGCCACTGAATCCTCAGTTGTTACAGCGCGGCGGGATATTGATTGAGGCGACGACTTCGGCATCTGAATATCTCCTGTATGCCATAGCTGGTGGACCGCCTTATCGCCCAGCGATGGTGAGGGTCAAGGAGAATGGTGCGGCGATTCCTGTGGAAGTCTGGCGGTTGGATATCGCTGCATTTGGCGATTTTGTCCGTTTGATTCCTGAACCGCTGGGCATTGGCAAAGTGAAACTCAGCGATGGTCGGTGGGAAGCGGGATTTATTGCTGAACCGATTGCACTGCAAGGTGCGACAGATATTACTCACTATGGCGGCTGGCGCGCTTATATGGCAGAGAAAGCTGCAAGCGCGCAGTAATAGTGCATTGACTGCTCAAGATCATCCCAGATTGTTTAATATTTTTGAATATTCCCCGATAAAATGTCGTTTAGCTGTTAATTTCAGTGGAAAACTGTGATTTCAGTTAGTGTGAGATGAATGGCATGTAGTTTGCTTAATAATCAGTATTACTAATTTATAAAAAAGTAATACTGATTATCTGAAGAAGGAGAAATGCAATGATCGTCGCAAAAAATGTAGTTGTAGAGAATCATGCAAAACAACTGGTGAAACCTTTGATGCATGTCATGACCGTCACGGCGTTGTCGTTGAGCATGATGTTGAGTGGATGCAGCAAGAAACCAGATGCTACGGAAAATGCCTCCGCTGCTGCATCAGCCCCCGCCAGCACCACATCCAGTGCACCGCTGGTGATTGGTTACAGTGACTGGCCTGGCTTTGTGGCTTGGCAGGTCGCGATTGAAAAAGGATGGCTCAAGGATGCGGGTTTGAACGTCCAGTTTCAATGGTTTGATTATTCAGCCTCATTATCTGCGTTTGCAGCAGGTAAACTCGACGCAGTTTTGGTCACCAATGGGGATGATCTGGTCAATGCCTCTGCGGGCAGTCGCGGCATCATGGTGTTTGCGACGGATTATTCCAGCGGGAATGACATGATTGTTGCCAAACCAGGAATTAACAAACTGGCTGATCTGAAAGGCAAAACAGTCGCGGTGGAGAAGGGGCTGGTTGATCACTTACTGTTAGCAACGGCATTGAAAGAAAATAAAATTCCAGCGAATTCGATTCAACTTTTAAATTCACCGACTAACGGATTACCTCAGGTTCTGGCATCGGGTAAAGTGGATGCTGTTGCACTCTGGCAACCTGTGGCAGGACAAGCGTTGAAAGCCGTGACAGGTTCTAAAGCGATCTTTACCTCGGCTGATCAGCCTGGGTTGATCTATGACGTACTGTCTGTTTCTCCAAGCAGCTTGTCTCAGCATCGGGATGACTGGATCAAGCTCTCCAAAGTCTGGGATAAGCTGGTGGCATATATCAATGATCCTGCAACTCAAGCGGACGCGGTCAAGATTATGGCTGCCCGTTCTGGTGTAGATCCAGCGGTGTACATCACTTATCTCAAAGGTACACATCTGCTTGATATCGCCCATAACAAAAACATCATGGTCAAGAAAGATGGCTTTGAATCGCTATATGGTTCAACCTCTTATGTAAATCAGTTCAATCTGGATAACAGTATTTATAGCAAAGACAAAGCGCCAAATATTGACAGTCTGATTGATCCTCAACTCGTACAGGGCAATTGATTCTTCAGATCAGAATGGTCAATACACGCGGGTTGATTGTTCTATTCCGTAATGAGCGTCAGATTGGGCGCTCATTCTATCCAGTTGATATACCGATGGATTGAGTTCCCGTTTATGGTCAAGATTACGCGGACCCTGAGTCCAAAACAAACATTATTCTGGGGTATAGCCTCGTTCATTCTGCCGCTGCTGGTCTGGTGTGCAGTCAGTTATATCCCATGGATATGGCACTCACAGGTGATGATCTCGAATGCTGGCGGTGTGGTGTATTTTGAGCCGAACACCCGAATTGAACGGGATGTTTTTGACAACGAAGTGCGGCGTATGCAGAAGGCTAATTTAGCTATTCCACAAGGAACGCCTGTTAATCCCGTTTATCTACCTGCTCCGCATGAGGTTGCCAAAGCCTTGGTGACTGCGTTTACCACTGCGCCTGCTCAACCTGGTGATCCGTGGTTACACCAGAGTCTTTGGCATAGTATCAAACTGGTATTCTGGGCATTTATGATTTCGTCGATCATTGGGGTTCCGCTGGCTATCTTGTGCGGTTTTTCTCCTGTGATGTCGAAACTGGTCGAACCATTTGTTGAGTTCTTTCGTTATTTGCCAGCCCCTTCATTTGGTGCATTGGCAGTGGCGATTTTGGGAATTTATGACGCACCAAAGATCTCTATTATCGTCATCGGGACGCTATTTCAGCAGATTCTGATCATTGCCAATACCACGCGCAAGATTGATTTTGCTTTGCTTGAGGCGGCTTACACGCTAGGTGCAAGTCGCTGGCAAATCTTGCGTCATGTGGTGATTCCTGGGATTTTGCCAGATGTCTATCGCGATCAGCGCGTGCTTCTGGGCTGGGCATGGACTTATTTGATCGTGGCAGAATTGATCGGGACGAGCTCGGGGATCACTTGGTTTATTACCCAACAGGCGCGTTACCAGAATTTTGATAATGTTTACGCTGCGATTCTCTTGATTGGCATCATTGGTCTGGGATCAGATATGTGTCTGGCATGGCTAGGTAAGCGTTTATTCCGTTGGGATCGTGGAGCAAAAAAATGACTTTACAATCATTGAATTATTATCAATCTGTTCCAGAAGTCAGATCACGGTTTGATCAAATTTATCAGCGTCCAGTGGTCTTGCGTATTGAGCATTTATCCAAGTCCTTTCGTGATCAGGAAGGGCAGACCAAGTTGGCGTTAAAAGACATTACATTTAATATTCATCGGCGCGAATTTGTTTGTGTGATTGGGCCTTCAGGCTGTGGCAAGTCAACCTTTAGCCGCATCATTGCTGGACTGGAATCCTATGATCAGGGCGTAGCACTGGTTGATGGCGAGCCGATAGAAGGACCGTGTCGCAATCGTGGCATGGTGTTTCAGGGATATACCTTGTTTCCATGGCGGACGGTCAAAGAAAACGTAATGTTTGGTCCTCAAATGAACGGTTCTGGCAGCGTGGTTGCAGAGCAACGTGCCAGTCAGTGGCTTGATCTGATTGGACTTGAGCAGTATGCCGATGCATATCCAGATCAGTTGTCTGGCGGAATGAAACAGCGTGTTGCAATTGCCCGTGCGCTGGTCAATGAACCACGCTTGCTACTGATGGATGAGCCGTTTGGTGCGCTAGATCCGCATACCCGCCAAAAGATGCAGCAACATTTGCTTGATATCTGGAAAAATATTGATATTACAGTGATTTTTGTAACGCATGATATGGATGAAGCGATTCTGCTGGCGGATCGTATCGTTGTACTCAAAGCAAATCCTGGAGAGGTTGTGGAAATCATTGAAGTTCCAGTCCCACGGCCTCGTCATCCCGAACAAATGTTCAGTCCTGAATTTCAGGCGGTCAAGCAACATATTGATCGGCTAGTGCATGGTGCGCCCGTTGAAATCGAGGAGGCGATTGAACATTTACCTCATATTCCCCGCATGACTCGTGTTGAAGATAAAGTGGAGTAAAAGTGGAATAGATGCGAAGTTTTGTGCATTAAAAAATGTATAGATGAGTCGGAATGATTTGAAGTTGAGCAATGAATGATGAAACACATCAAAAATGATTGGACCTTCGCAGAAGTAGAGATGTTATTTGAGCGTCCATTGATGGATCTTGTTTTTGAAGCGCAACAGGTGCATCGACAACACTTTACCGCCAATCAGATACAGGTCAGTACACTGCTCTCGATTAAAACGGGCAAATGTCCAGAGGACTGTCAATATTGTTCGCAGTCGGCTCATTATGATTCTGGTTTAGTCGCAGAAAAGAAAATTGCCATCGAAAAAGCCGTGCAAGAGGCTCGCGCAGCTCAAGCCGCAGGGTCTACTCGTTTTTGTATGGGCGCGGCGTGGCGAAATCCCCATGAGCGTGATATGCCGTATGTACTTGAACTCATTCGCGAAGTTAAAGCACTGGGCATGGAAACCTGTATGACTTTGGGCATGTTGAATCAAAGTCAGGCAGATCGTTTGGCTGATGCAGGTCTGGATTATTATAACCATAATCTGGATACATCCCGAGACTACTATCCAAATGTGATTACAACCCGTACTTATGATGACCGATTATTGACGCTTGAACATGTACGCAATTCTGGGATGAAAGTGTGTAGTGGTGGTATTGTCGGTCTGGGAGAAAGTCGGCAGGATCGGATCAGTTTTTTGCAAGAACTGGCAACGTTACCAATACATCCAGAGTCCGTACCGATTAATTTGCTAGTTCCCGTGAAGGGCACGCCACTTGGCGATACCGAACGTCTGGATATTCTTGAATGGATTCGTACGATTGCCGTAGCCCGTCTGCTCATGCCCTCTAGTTATATTCGCCTTTCTGCGGGTAGAGAGTCGTTAGCTGATGCAGAGCAGGGAATGGCGTTTATGGCAGGCGCCAATTCCATTTTTTCTGGGGATAAATTATTAACCACACCGAACGCAGGACAGGGCAAAGATCAAATACTCTTTGCCAAGTTGGGGTTGATTGGGGAGGCCGCAAAACAGCCCTTAACTGAACTGATTGTCGATGCGATGGCGGATGCGGTGTAGATTAGGAACTGACTATTATTGCGGCTGTTCACTCCAACGATTAGCTCTGCGGAATGTTCCAAGGTCATTGAATCGAACACCCATATCACGCATTGCTTGATGTGCGGCTGTCGCACCTAACTGGCGGATATAAAACGGCTCTTTGATTACAAAATGGTGAATACCATGAGTTGAACCGAAGTTAAAGCAAAATAGTTGGAATGGCGCTAACCACCAGACATTCAGTACCTGAGTCTGCTGCATAACATTTCCATCTTCTACATCCCCGTAGTAATGCATATTACTCGTAATGAAGTGCAGGCAAAAACTACGCAGTACGTTAGGTGCTACCCACAGTATGGTAAGCAAATCGACATAATGCATGATATTAATGACACCATGAGGCCAACCGATACTCGTTCCCAACAATGCCGTTATGCCATTTGTTAAATGAAACAATACAAAAATATGCCAAGTAGCCCAGTTTATCCAGCCCAATGGAAAATAAGAGATCATAGCGCGCTTCAATAAACGATTGCGCTGCTCGGTATCAGGTAGACTGATCACTCGCACAACTACTGCAAACATACCGTCCCCAATCATCAACAGGCGACGCAAACTCCAAACCTCGCCATTGGTCAATGCGCGTTCTTCAATATCACGTGCCGTGCCAGAGTGTTTATGATGATTAAAATGTAGTTCGCGGCGGAGCCATGGATTGATCGTACTGGGTCGCGCCAGCCAGACTAACGCCATCATGATGTGATGTGCCCAAGGTTGTTTGCGAAAATACATCCAATGGATCAGGTCATGCTCCAATTCATGGGTAATTGACGCAAAGAACGCAATCAATGGAATGGTCAGCCACATCGAAATTAATCCGTTCAGGTAAAGGACGCCGCTGCCGATCATGCCTATGAGTGCAAATGCAAGAATAGCAGCACCTATGGCATCTTGATGCATTAGGATTGGATAGCGCAGCCGTAGGTCTTGTCCTTTGGCGAGTACAATGGTTTGTATATATTTGGTTTTTTCAGCATCTGTTTTTGCCGAAAGTATCATTGAATCTGGTTGCATGCGGAATCACTCCTGAGACATATTGTGATGAATTCACTTTAAGATTCTCAAGGATTGTTTGCATGACCTCAGGCGACAGACTCTTATCTCTGTGCGCCAGTCAATGATTTTTATGATCACGCTGATAGTGAACAGGGGGCATATCAGTCCAACGACGAAACGCACGACTAAAGCTACTGGTGTCTGCAAAACCGAGTAAATAGGTGATTTCTGCTACCGTATAACCTGGTATTTTCAGATAGGACAACGCCAGCTCATGGCGGGTATTGTCTAGTATTTCAGAATACGTTGTCAGCTCATCGGCCAATTTTCGTTGCAAACTACGTGGGCTCATGCCCAAAGCACTGGCAACATCCTCCTGACTTGGTTCACCATGAGAAAGCTGTTCAATCAGGACTGCTTTGACGCGAGCGAGTGTGTTCTTATGATCAAAACGAGCAAGATATTTAAGGGCGATTTCATCGAAAAAATAGGCCAATCCTGGATTGGCACCTTCCAGTTGTCGATCCATATCGGATGACGCAAAGATCATTCGGTTTTCTTGGGCTCCAAATGTCAGAGGAGCGCGCAATAGCATATCAAATTCAGCACGGTTTAATGGTTCAGGTCTTTGCATGTCAATTTGCAGGGGAGTGAAGTTCCGTCCCGCCAGTGAGCGACAACTACGAATCAAAAGACTCATGAACGCATCCACTGCTTCGACAGCTGGCTGAACAGGGCCAACGGAGACATGCATGATGAAATGATATTCGCCATCTTGCCGATAGAAATCAAGTTCTGCCGCATCACTGACCAAACGAAAATAACGCACAATCCGTTCAAATGTTTCACGAAGTGTTGCACTCACTGCTAAAGTTGGTCCCAATGCATGGAAGGTCGATTGGTTGACCTGACTGGCAACTTTTAAACCAAAATTTTCATCTCCCGTGGCTTCAACAGCCGATTGCCAGAGTCGTGCTGTCTGCTCAACGGAATAGCGTCCATCAGGATTATCTAATATAGATAGATCAATCCCTGTCGATTGCAGAAGTGCCAGTCCGTCATAGCCCGAATCATCTAGAGTTTTCTTGATGGCTTTGACCCAACTACTGAGTGATGTTGCATTCACTGGCACGCTTCAATTCCTTTATAGATAAGATTGGTAAAAGAATATTAAATATACCAAACTATAAATCTTACTTGCATGTAGAGATTAAGAGGATATTCGAATAAATTGGTTAAGTCTAAGCTAGGATATATAATTATAGACTTTTCAAAGCTTAAGAGCTGCTGGATGATTAATCCATGAAGCATACGTGCTTATAGATGTGGTTTAACATAATATACATTATACGACATAAATACTGCGCTAATGTGGGAATCCCACTCATGCCCCAATCATTACTATAAAAACGCAGAATTGACTCACGTACACGCACGCAAGCCAACTTTTACCTACTAACACCTTTCCAATCAATTTGCGTACATCAGCATAGTTTCAAACGCTACCCATGAAATACTGCTTCAATATTATGACCATCTGGATCACGTACGAACGCACCGTAATAATTAGGATGATAATGCGGACGCAAGCCTGGCTTACCATTATCAGTTCCGCCAGCAGCAATTGCAGCTTCATAAAATGCATCAACAACTTCACGTGAATTGACACGAAATGCAACATGAATTGGTGGCTTATTGGCTATGCCGCTATGAATCCAGAAATCAGGTTTCTGATTTTCGCCATAGCCAACGACATCACCATGTCCAGTCACTGAAGCTGGAAATTCAGCTAATGGCGCATAACCAATTGCAGCCAATGCTAAATTATAAAACTGCTTACTTTTGGCAAAGTCACTCACTGCCACACCAGTATGGTCTATCACAAAAACTCTCCATTTTTAATATGAATAATCAATTTTTATACTTTAACATCATGAGGATGAATCTTTAATTAAACAGCTTCTAAACTCTTTAGAAAACGCCCTTATTGGGCATTTTCAATGCTTGAAATTGGTAGGTTATCTTGCTTTCAAAAGTTTAACCAGTGCTTCAGCCACAGCACCACTTGATTGTGGATTCTGTCCTGTGATAATTCGACCATCTGTCACAACATAAGAAGTAAATGGGAAAAATGCTTTTGTATAGTGAGCATTGTGACTCACAAGCTGATCTTGCAAAGAAAAAGGAACTTGCGATTTAATGCCAGACAGAATTTCCTCTGTATTAGAGAATCCTGTAACTGATTTCCCAGCAATCAGTGGCTTGCCATTATTATCTTGCAATGGCAATAAACCAGCGACGCCATGACAAACTGCAGTCACAATACCCCCTTGCTGGTAAATCGTTTCGCTGATGTTTTGTAGAGATTTATTATTTGGAAAATCCCACATTGTGCCATGACCACCTGTGTAATAAATCGCTTGATATTGCGTTGGGTCAATTGCATTAGCGGATTTAGTCATTTTAAGACGTGTCATAAATACTGGATCAGCCAGATGCGCATGAGCTGAATCATCCAAGTAAAAAGACTTCATACTCCGTTCATCCAATGGAATTTCACCACCCTCTGGACTGACAAAATCCATCTGAAATCCAGCTGCATCAACAACATCATAGAAATGCGTCAACTCCGTAAACCACAGACCCGTTTTGTCTTTACGAGTTGGATATGCGGAATGATTGGTCATGACAACCAGAATTTTACGACCATTTAATGTCTGTAAATGATCAGCTTGATCAGATGCTTGTGCATATCCACCAGTTAAAATCACCGTGAATATTGCTATCAATCCATACAACAAATAATTCGATAAATATCGATTATTCAACATTCTGAATTCCTCTTTATTACATATATCTGTAAATAAATACTTTATGCACCTGTTCGTTGTGCCATCATGCGCAGGTATTGACGAGTACGATGCGCGGTTGCAGCCAATTGCAGAATCAAGGCCCATACTGGTGATACTTTAGGATTAGGCGCGCGACCTCGGCTTAATTTTCCGAGTTGGAACTTGACTGTTGCCATATTCGCCAAAGATACTAATGGCTTGTTTTTCCATGTAATGGGTGGCAATTGTGGCGCGTTGTCTTTGCCGAGTTGCCAATCGCGTGGTAAATACGGATCTATCGCCAGTGCCGTACCGATTCCAACCATGTCCACTCCACTTTGAACGACTTGTTCAGCGACTGGACGACGACGAATACCACCAGTCACCATGACAGGCATCTTGGCGACTTTCCGAATATCACGTGCAAAATCAACAAAATAGGCTTCACGAGCAAGTGTCCGACCATCACGGGCTTCTCCCTGCATGGCAGGTGCTTCATAACTTCCTCCAGACAGTTCAACCAAATCAACTGCTAACTCATTCAGCATCAAAACAACTTGCTTGGCATCATCTGCACTAAAGCCACCACGTTGAAAATCCGCAGAATTCAGCTTAACTGCGACTGCAAATTGAGGTGACACCACAGCACGAACTGCTTTTATAATGTCCAAAAGCAAACGTGCACGATTTTCGAGCGAGCCGCCCCACTCGTCTGTTCTATGATTCGTTAGCGGTGATAAGAACTGACTTAACAAATAGCCATGAGCTGCATGGATTTCGACACCTGTAAAACCAGCCTGTTCCGCAAGTTGTGATGTACGTGCAAAGCGTTGAATGACACCATGAATCATGTCTGTTGTCATTGCATACGGCGTATTGAAATGCTTAGACATATTGCCCAAATCTAATGCGATTGCTGATGGAGCCCAAGTTTTTTGTCCAAGATTAGCCATCATTTGGCGCCCTGGGTGGTTAATTTGCAACCAAACCTGAGCCCCTTTGGATTTAGAAATTTTCGCCCATTGTTTAAATTTATCCAGGTGCCGATCATTTTCGAGTACCACACCTCCTGGACCCGTCATGGCACGACGATCAATCATGACATTGCCCGTAATGATCAAACCTGCACCACCTTCTGCCCACGCTTGGTAAAGACGCATCAGTTTCTCTGACGGTGATTGATCTAAATCCGCCATGTTTTCTTCCATCGCAGCTTTGGCGATACGGTTTGGGATACTAGAACCATTAGGAAGCATTAACTTGTCAAATACGTTCATAAGATGACACCTCATTTAATCGTGATACAACTTTAACGTTAAAGCTAACTTTAATGTCAATACTATTTTTTAAATTAGATTAAAAATTTTGTGAACTGAGTTCTTATTTGTACAATTTAGTCGCCTTTAACATAAATTCAAACGCTAATTAATATTTTTATTCATTGATATTAATGAGTTAATTTAATACGTCCCCTTTCCTATTTGACCACGCTTCTCATCTGGGATTAAAGTAGATTTTAAGATGAATGCTTTTTTGAGGTGGGACATGAAAATTGGCGAGCTTGCAAAACAAACAGGACTGACAGCTTCACGCATTCGTTTTTATGAAGCCAGTGGACTCATACATGCTGTAGAACGCAAAGCGAATGGCTATCGTGAATATCCTCAAGAGGCAGTTTGGACTTTAGAAATCATTACTCAAGCCCAGAAAGCAGGATTTGCGCTTGATGAAATTCGCCATTTGTTGCCAACCTCTCCAAATAATTGGGAACATGATGAACTTCTGATTGGATTAAAGCGCAAAGTTGCAGAAATTGAAGCGCTACAAAAACGCCTTGAATACAACCGAGCACAGTTGCTCCTTGTGATTGCAGGTGTCGAATCTGGTGCTGTGCCATGTGCTGATAAACAAGAATGGTTGCTAGATCGCTTACGTGAACAAGGACTTTATGGCTCCGAGAACAGGGAAATTGAAGTTCAATCTTAGTAAAAATACATCTCACAAATATTCAATTTACAGCTTGACATTAAAGTTAACTTTAAACTTATAGTATTTTCTCCAAGCTATGAAATGACATGTCACAGCATTGTCGAAGTAGTAAGTTCACGAGAAAGGTCGGCGAAAATGAATATCAAAACCCAGCAATTTATCGATGTTGAATTTGGAGATCAAAAAGTCAAAGTACCCGCAGGAGGTTACTATGACCGCTTCAGGATGAATCCTAATCTAGATGAAGTGGCGCAAGATCCTGCTGTTGGAAATATTAATTTCTTCAGAAAAATTCCTAAGCAATTGGTTGAATCTCGAGTCGGATCAATCTGGGCACCCAATTTCTACTATCGTACCAACAGCATTCAGCTTCTCATGCTCGCCCCTTTATCCAAGCTACGCACTAAACTCCCTACTCCACTTGAGCCGTTACAAGCCTTTCCAGGTTATGGGCTGGTCGCGCTGACGTTCTTTTCTTATGCAGTTTGTGACAATGATCCTTATGATGAGGTTTCAATTGCTGTCGTGATCCGTCGACCTAATTCACAGGGATCACATGCATTAGAGCTGTTAGATAGCATACGTCAGCGTAGCTTCTTCGCTCATGTATTAGGATTACCCGTTTCAACAGAAATTGCACGAGTACGGGGCGTACACGGTTACCAGTTGCCTAAATGGTTGACAGAGATTAAGGTCAATATCAATTCTGACGTCTCTGCACGTATTGTGGATACACAAGGAAATACGGACTTGAGCATCGATGCACCTTGTCCTCATTTACGCAAAGTGAAATCTGAATCTCATATGGAAACCAAAACCATGATCCATCAAGTGGATGGTGTTTGGCAACAAACCAAAGTTCAATCTAATACGCTTGAATTTGGTCAACGCTTGATGCCGAGAAAAGTTAAACTCAAGCGTCATGGCGGTCCATTAAGCAAATTACTGGATGAATTAGGTGCGTCTACCATCTTACGTCTGGATGTAGTTAAAGATGCTCAACTGGTACTTAATCTGCCTCAACCACTCAATACATTCAATCATGCTTCACAATAAGGAATAAAATATGAGCAATCCAACTCCTATCTATGATCTCGTTGTATTCGGTGCGACTAGCTTTGTAGGTCAAATTTTAACGCGTTACCTCACTGAATATTTATCCGATCAAACAGAATCAATCAGTTGGGCAATTGCGGGTCGATCTGAAGCAAAACTCAATGAAGTCAAACAATCATTAGGCGCAGCAGGTGCATCTTTGCCTATAATCATTGCGGATGCAGCGAATGAAACTGAGCTGAAAGCGTTATGTGCTCAGACCAAAGTTGTTGTATCTACTGTCGGCCCTTATGCCTTGTACGGCGAACCACTGATCAAAGCATGCGTAGAAAGCGGCACGGATTATTGTGATCTCACTGGCGAGGCGCAGTGGATTAGAAAGATGGTTGATAAATACGAGTCTACCGCTCAACAGTCTGGCGCACGGATCGTACATTGTTGCGGCTTCGACTCAGTGCCTTCCGATATGGGCGTATATTTCCTGCAAAAACAAGCTCAACAAGAATGGAATGTACCCGCTACTCATGTCAAGATGCGAGTTAAGACACTCAAAGGCGGCGCGTCAGGTGGCACAATCGCCAGCATGATGAATGCTATTGAGGAAGCTATGGCAGACCCTGTGCTGCGCAAAGAGTTTCTAAACCCATATTCATTATGTCCACCAAATCATGGTCTCACTGCACGCCAGCACTATGTCAAATCAGCTGAATTTGATGCTGACTTTGACGCATGGATTGCGCCATTTATTATGGCAGCAGTCAATGAACGTATAGTACATCGCTCTAATGCGCTCTCTGGCAATGCTTATGGTGCTCAATTTACCTATGACGAAGCCACACTGACTGGTTCTGGATTCAAAGGTCAGTTGACTGCCATCGGTATAGTGACTGGTTTAGGAGCTTTTATGGCGGGTAGTGCCATCAAACTAACCCGTTACCTGATGGAACGCTATATGCTGCCAAAGCCGGGTGAAGGTCCAAGCCCTGAAGCACAAGTCGCAGGTCGCTTCGATTTACGCTTCGTTGGTCGTAGTGATGCAGGTCAAACTCTACGAGTCAAAGTGACTGGAGATCGCGATCCAGGTTATGGCTCAACTGGCAAAATGCTGGGACAAGCTGCGATCAGTCTGGCTGTCGATCATGTTAAGGATGGAGTTAAAACTGGACGAAGTGGCGGCTTCTGGACGCCTGCGACCATGTTTGATGATCGCTTCATTGAACGTCTAACACGCTATGCTGGTTTAGGGTTTGAACGAATTTAAAATCGTTTTTGTCGCTGGACATGCGATTGCTCGCTAAAATAAAACAGAAAATGATGGTTTGATAGCCATCATTCTGTTAACAAAAAAAATAGAAGTGTTGCCGAGCAATCATGACGGTTCATGAGTAATGATGGTATCTGTACTTTTTCAATTTACGAGCGGTTAAATTTGTTGATTCTGCCATTGTGATGCACTCAACTCTTTATTAATTAAAGACATTTCATGAGCGACACCCGCAGTTGGTGGTGGCGTAGAGTTAAATCGATCAACCAATCCTGCAGCCAAATGCTGAACCAAGTTATAGATTATTATAGGAAACAAGACTTGCGGATAATTTGCCAAGGTCAATGCTGCTAGAACTAATCCTGTTCCATTATTGGTCATACCAAGACCAAACATCAAAGACAAGCGTTGTGCGCGATTCACTTTAAAGAGTTTTGCAAGATACCAGCCTGAACCAAAAGAAATAGCACTCATCGCGATGACAATAGCGAACGTTAGAACCAAAAAGCCCCAATCAGGCTGAGCAATAACTTGCGGTAATGAAACCGATGCGTTCGCGTAATTCAATATGAGTAAAATAACTGAATTTGAAAGCTTCAATATAGGTTTTATTTTTTCTATATAAATAAAACCAATTGTATATCGTATAATCATTCCTAGAATTGAAGGAATAAGCACACAGAACATCAGAAATAACCCAGTACTCAGTCCTTCCATTGAATCCAACGCATGTGCAAAATCGCCAGAAGTCATTTGCTCACCGATCTCAAAAATCAATGGTGAGATGAATGGGCTAAAAATCGTTGATAACAAGACCAGACCTAATGCGAGTGCCATATCCCCATTTGAATTTTGTGTCCAAGCCGTTGATGAACCCGCAATTGGCATAGCTGCAATTAAAGCCATACTGACCAGAATGATTTGCAATCCATGATTAAAATGATGGCTAAACAACAAGGATAATAAGAATAAAAATACAATAGGAACCAAGGTGTTGACGACTAATCCACTGATCAAAACCCATGGAGATCTAGATAAATATTTGAATTCGTCTGTATTGACACCTATTCCAGCATTAAAGAGCAAGCTGGTCAAAAATAACATCGACAGAGAAGCTTGAATTGTCACACCTGACAAAGTAAAGGTTCCAAGCTGGGTATGCTGAAGCTGTACGCCTAGATCTGGAAAAATTGCAGCAAAAAAATATATCAATACCAAAAGAATAAGAAAATTATGATGAATCAGATCTGAAATTTTTTTAATTTTTTCGAAAGTATAATTTTTTATAGAACTGAGCATTAGCCTTCACCTAACCAATAACAACGATTGTATTAGCTGAAGTATAGGCTTGCTTTACTTATAAACAGATTAGATAAAACCGCTCTACTCTATTCTTAATTAAGCTGACTCTAAACTCATCGTAAACCATCAATTCTAAAACCATTACGCCATAATCTTCGCCAAATTTCATCACCGACTTGATCATACATAATCACAGTGTTAATGAATTCTTCTCGCTGGGCAACATCAAACATTTGCGACGGCAACATTGGATCAAAAACAACTTGTTGAATTGCGGCCCGACCCAGCAATAGCGATTCTTGAGCTGCAATTTTTAACGGAAGTTGATCTGAGTGTTTAACCCACTCTTGAATTTGATGAGTTGTTTTTTTATAGCTATCAATTAACGCATTGCTATCCCACAAGGATTTTATATGGCGCTCAACAGCATCATCAAAATCGCTTGAAATACAAATAATCGCTTCAGACTCAAGTCCAAGAGATCTTAAACGGTTGCGAATTACTTCAGGATTTGTTGCAAGATTATTTGGACGAATGTGCAAACCTTTCTCTAATTCTTTAAATCCCAATAACTTAAATGCACGTTCACGACGACTAAGTGCGGATCGGTCTGTGCGACCCAAACTACTGGTGTGTATCGTAATATAGTCACCATGCCATTCTTTAATTCGCTGACTTGTATTACGCCAAGTTCCAACTTCGGCGGCAACTTCAACCGCGTTTGGCCCCAATTGGTAGAGCCCTCGGCTCACACTTTTGGTTAAACCATCTGCCAATAAACGTGTCAAGGCAACTCGAGCACTGACCTCAGCCAAGTCAAACACATCACATGCAGCGACTGCTTCTTTGGCAGATATCGGTATGCCATTTCCTACCAATAAAAGATCTAAGATCAGCTGTCGCGGGGTAATTTTCATTGTACGGCTCAGTCCACAATTTTTTTTGCAGGCGCATTATATTTTATTATTGATAATTGATGCATTATTATTGATAATTCACGTAATATTACAAATAAAAAATTTATACAAAAAATATGTAATAATGATCTAAAGTTTGAATATCGAGGACGACATGAATCAGCCACAGTCAAATCTTCAACCAGACACAATGGCAAATACACATGAAGTATTTAATCAAACGCCGCCGCTATTGGATTATAACGTTTTCGACGGTGATACCGCGCTGAAAGATGCCGTGATTCGCGAAGGTGCTTCGTGGGCAATTCCACAACTGACCGCGTATGGAGCAGTGACTGGACGCGCAGAATCGATTGATTGGGGCTATCAAGCCAATGAATTTAAGCCGCAGTTCCATAGCCACGATCGACTGGGCAATCGTATTGATTTAGTAAAATATCATGATGGCTATCACAAAATGATGGCGATGGCACTAGAAGCAGGTATTCACTCCTCGCCTTGGACGAATCCACAATCAGGCGCTCATGTTGCCCGCGCAGCGCTCATGATTTTACAAAGTCAAATTGATGCAGGACATATTTGCCCGCTGACCATGACCTTTGCATCCGTTCCAGCGATTCAAACAACACCTTCCATCGCTGCCGAGTGGTTACCTAAGATTCTTGCCAACAGCTACGACCCACGTAATGTCACGCACATGGAAAAACAAGCAGTCACTATTGGCATGGGAATGACTGAAAAACAAGGTGGTTCTGATGTACGCGCCAATACAACGCGTGCTTATCCTTTAGGCAAAGAAGGTTCTGGCGAAGCATACGAGCTGATTGGACATAAATGGTTTACTTCTGCACCGATGTGCGATGCTTTCTTAGTCTTAGCACAAACTACTGGTGGCCTTTCCTGCTTTCTTGTTCCGCGCTGGAAACCTGATGGCACAAAGAATCCCATACAAGTCCAACGTCTAAAAAACAAAATGGGAAATGTATCAAATGCTTCGTCAGAAATTGAACTGCGCGGTGCATTAGGATGGATGCTGGGTAATGAAGGTCGCGGAGTCCCTACTATTCTTGAAATGGTGGGAATGACACGTTTTGATTGTATGGTTGGCTCTACCGCAAGTATGCGGCAAGGTGTGGCACAAGCGATTCATCATGCAGCCAACCGTAGCGCATTTGGTGACAAATTAATCAACAAACCAGCAATGCAAAATGTATTGGCAGACTTACAACTTGAAGTCGAAGGGGCGATTGCCATGTCGATGCGAATGGCACGCGCATTGGATACTCCTCAAGATGAACAAGAAAAACTCCTTCTCCGTTTAGGACTTCCTGCTGGGAAATACTGGATTACCAAGCGCAATCCGAATCATGCATATGAAGCAATGGAATGTATTGGCGGCAACGGTGTGATGGATGATTTTATGATGGCTCGCCTCTACCGCGATGCGCCAATCAATGCCATTTGGGAAGGTTCTGGCAATGTGCAAGCGCTCGATATGCTGCGTGCGATGGCCAAAACACCAGCAGCCGTTCAAGCATGGTTTGCGGAGTTGTCAAAGACACGAGGTGCAAGTGCTGAACTCGATCAAGCAGTAAATAAACTGCATCATGAACTTAAAGATTTGAGTGACATGGAATATCGTGCTCGACATATCGTGGAGCAAATGGCACTTACTATGCAATCCAGCTTACTGATTCAAGCTGGCAACGATGCTGTTGCTGATGGTTTTATTCAATCTCGGCTCAGTGCACATGGTGATCGTAATTACGGGACTTTGCCACGCGGTATTGATTGCAAAGCCATTATTGATCGAGGAAATCCTCTAATCATATGATTTTATATTTTTGATGATGTAATGAATGATTGGCAATGTCATGAAAACATGTCGTTGCTACAATTTGTTATCTAAATATTAATTTTTTGTGAAAACGTTCTATTTTTAGCTCAATATCAACTAGAATGCGCGCCTCTTACTCAAATATTAATTTTTTTTAATGTTTGATACTTTAACTTGAGGGCACACCTGATGATTACTTCATATAAGCTAAAGATAAACCTAATTCTTTTTCTTGCAGCTATTGAAGTATTTACAGGAGTAATTTTTCTAGTTACAAAATTTTCATAGACCCAATCTTGGAGACTAGTAGACATTATTTGGGTGAATAACTAAATACCATAAGGTCATGCGATGCCTAAACTGGTTAAGCTTTTGACAGATGCTTTAGAGCAGCTACAAAAGCAAATTACTATTCATCAACATGAATGGACGCTTCAACAAAATCCAGAAGCGTTGCACAGTTTAAGAATTTGTCTACGACAGCTTCGAAGCTTGTTGCGTCCATTACGTTCTCAACTTGATGAAGTCATTGTTTTAGATCAACGTGCAAAAAAGATCCTCACAGAAACGAATCGTCTTCGAGATATAGAGGTATTAATTTTAGAACTTAAAAATCAGCAAAAAACTGAAATTGCAATGATTTATGAAGAAAAACTGCGAATCAGTTTCTTAAATATTACTCAAAATTTAGAATTATCATCGATCACTCAATCGTTAAATCATTTGTCTTTAAGCTGGAAAAAATCCATTTCACCAAATTTGGCACAAAAGCTGGAACACCATATTGCACAGCATTGGCAAAAACAAAGCCATAAACTATTTGAATTAATACAAGACAATGTTCCAGACAAGCATCAATTACGGATTTTAATTAAACACTTACGCTATCACATCGAAATATATCAAACACTTCTGCCAAAACGCGCAACACAGCAAATACAGCCGCTAAAAAAACTCCAAGACTTATTAGGTACTTGGCATGACTATTTTGTATGGTTAAACGATATTGAACAATCTCAAGAACTTGCGCCACTAAGTTCAATATGGCAAGAACAACTGCGATATTGGGAAGAAAAATCAGATCAGGCTCTTAAAAAATTGAAGCCAAAGCATTTCGTTTAAAGTTGTTTTAATCGAATATTAGAGATAGAAAAAGCTTACTTTGAATCTTCTTGTTCCTTAATCGCAGAACGTAATTGATCTAGATTGACACGCAGCATATCCGCGACGAGTTCATCAGTGCGTGGATCATTCAAGATACTTTCAGCGACTCTCAATACGGTACTAATCACATTTTCTGCAATTTCATCATGATAAGGTAGCCATGATAAACGACCTGTCTGTGGATCAGATTTCAGTTTTTCCAACACCATTTGTCGCAGTATGCCTTCATCTTTCGCCAGTGCTTTTGCAATATTCTCAGTATAAGTTCCTTTTGCAAGAACATCCGCAACACGATCGAGCATTGCTATTGTGACGACCCCACTGACCGCATTCACAACTTTACTTTGAACACGATCCACCAGACGAAATGTAAAACCCTCACCAAGAACCCGATCAATTGCACGTCCAAAACGCGCAAGAATCAAAAGCGCACGCAACCAAGGATGCGGATGCATAATCGATGCAGAAATTGGAATCATCCCAAGCACCGCATACCAATTACGTCCTAAATATCGAATCGTCCAGCCATTTTCATACCAGCGTAAAAAAAATTCGATCGCAAAAATTGCGCAGACTGAATAATCAGTTAATCGAATAATCAATAACTCTTCACGGCTGACATGAAAAAAGTTCTGCCATAACAGTAATCCAAGAGAAATAATCGCCAGTACAAATAGAATCCAATCCAGCTTACGACCTTCAAAAAGTGGTGTAGTCTGCTGACAATTGGTGTCTGTACTCACTGAGGTTGTTTCTAATTTCATGCTAGATCTCAATCTGTTATTTGTTTTTCCAGAAGAGCAATATAGAAAATATCGCTTCTATCGCTACAGCCAATGACTCAATGTTTTAAGGTGCTACTAATCCTTTTTCAACCATATCCAATAAACGCTGACTCAGTGTATCAAATTGTTTACGGTTCAAATGACTTAGAGGTCCATCAATACTCAATATCGCCATGCCATGTACAGTGGACCATGCAAAATATTCAGCCGATTGGCGATTTTCAGCCGTTAGTAAACTCGCATCAACAAGCTTATCAAGCGCAGCACCTAATAATTGAAATGGATTGAGCCCACTTTTGCCAGCTTTGGCAGAATCAGTGTCTCCTTCAACTTCATCACTGACTGAAAATGCAGTACGAAATAAACCGGGTTCAGCTTGTGCAAACTTTAAATAGCCAGTTCCAACTGCCCGAAGACTTGCTCGTGCAAAATGAATTACATTAGATTCATCACGCAGTTTTGCCAATTCATTTTCCATGAAAGTTGCCATGGAAGATAAAGCATAAGCACGAACTGCTTGTAGCAATTCTAGTCTGCTTGCGAAATATCGATAGGCTGCGTTTGGTGCTACACCAACTCGCCGAGTCACTTCTCTGAGAATAATCGCATCAGGCCCACCATCGCGCGCCAGCATAATTCCTGCTTCTAATAAAGCACGTTGCAAATCACCATGACGATAAGTACTGCGTGTAATGGGTGTCTTGTTTGTCTTGGCATTCATTTTTTGATTACTCAGATCCCGATATTAAAGCTGCATTTCAACTATTGTACATAATAAAACACGATCATATTACCTCAATTGTAGACAGTGTCCATTATTTAATATAGATTATGAACACTGTTCACTTCTCAGTGAGATTTAACACTCTTTTCTCGCAGTAAATAAGATAAAAACTTAATTAATCATGATGCTAAGTGGAGACGGTAATGAAAATACAACCCTATTTATCCTTTGAAGGTCGCTGCGAAGAAGCTTTCGAGTTTTATAAAAAAGCACTCGGTGCAGAGGTTGTCATGCTTCTGCGTTTCAAAGACAATCCAGAGCCACCCGAAGTCAGCACGGTGTCACCAGAGTCAGAAAATAAGATCATGCACATGGAGTTTCGTATTGGGGAAACATCCATTTTAGCCTCTGATGGACGCTGTGCTGGGCATGCAAATTTTCAAGGAATCTCACTCACTCTCACCGTTGCCAATGAAGCAGAAGCAGATTCTACGTTTGCTCGCCTACTCGACGGTGGGCAGGTTTTAATGCCTCTCACAAAAACTTTCTTTTCACCAAAATTTGGCATTGTGGCGGATCGCTTTGCTGTGACATGGATGATTATTGTTGCTCATTGATAATTTTCAAAACCAGACCTCCAGCTTACAAACAAAGGTCTAGTTATAAAATTCATTAAAATTAACTCAAGAGACATAGTGATGACACAAGATATTTGGCTAAATCTACCCGTACAAGATCTAGAAAAGTCGATTGCATTTTTTACTGCAATTGGCTTTGCACGCAATCAAGGTCAAGGAAATACGGATAAATCCGCAAGCTTCCTAATTGGTGAGAAAAAGATTGTTCTCATGTTATTCACTCAAGATGTTTTTTCTAGCTTTACTGGAAATACAATCTCAGACACGAGCCAGGGAACGGAAGTGTTATTTTCTCTAGGTGCCACTAGTCGAAATCAAGTCGACGACCTTGCTAATCGAGCGAAATCAGCAGGTGGAACTGTATTTGCTGAGCCGCGAGATTCAAATGGATTTATGTATGGTTGCGGACTTTGCGATCCAGATGGTCATCGCTGGAATGTGCTTTTCATGGATACAAGCAAAATACCCCAATAACTACCATCAGCACATCGCCTCTATTCTTTTTGATGGAGGCAATCACACTATTTTCTCGCAACACATAAAAATAATAAGCTTCATCAATAAAATTCACTATATTTCAATTCATTTAATCTTGACTAATTTAGTCGGAATTCTTAAAATACGTTCAATCCATTTAATCTTCTTCTGGGAACGGAACCAGCCCATGCGCTTAACTACGCGCGGTCGCTATGCCGTGACCGCCCTACTCGACTTGGCACTTCAAGCATCTCTTGATGAACAGCCGATTACGCTTACTGAAATTGCAGAGCGTCAGTCGATTTCTATTGCTTATTTAGAACAATTATTTAGCAAGTTAAAACGTCGCGGTCTGGTTTCCAGTAGTCGTGGTGCGATGGGTGGTTATCGTCTAGCCAAACCAAGTCACGAAATTGCCATCCTTGACATTATTGAAGCGGTCAATGAATCCGTAGATGCAACGATGTGCGAAGGTCAAGGTAATTGCCGTAAGGGCGCGAAATGCCTAACCCATGACCTCTGGCATGATTTGTCTTCTCAAATTGAAAGTTATCTTTCTGGCGTCACGATTGCGGATTTGGTCGCCAAATCTGGTGCTTCCGCCAGTGATACGCATGTGATTGCTGATTTATTGCCGCAATCAAGGCCACAGCCGGCAGTATCAATGTCGTAAGTTGCAAAAGTTTTAAATGTAATGTTGCTTGAAAAAATGTTGTTTTTAAATGATTTGCTTGAATGAGTGCTTGATATGAAACGTCCAATTTATCTCGATTATGCTGCAACAACTCCTGTTGATCCGCGTGTTGCTGCGCGAATGATGCAGTTTTTGACGTTGGATGGCGATTTCGGCAATCCTGCTTCACGCTCACACGGCTACGGCTGGCAAGCTGAAGAAGCGGTGGAACATGCACGTGAACAAGTCGCAAACCTCGTCCATGCTGACCCACGCGAAATCGTTTGGACTTCTGGTGCAACAGAATCAAACAACTTGGCAATCAAAGGCGTTGCACATTTCTATGCCAAAAAAGGCAAGCATATCATCACCAGCAAGATTGAGCATAAAGCCGTTCTCGATCCTTGCCGTCAACTTGAAGACGAAGGTTATGAAGTCACTTACCTTGATCCAGAGCCAGGCACAGGTTTGATTCATCCTGAAGCGGTTGCTGCGGCGTTTCGTGATGACACGATTCTAGTTTCATTGATGATGGTCAACAACGAACTTGGGACGATTACTGATGTTGTTGCGATTGGTGAATTGACCCGCGCACGCGGTATTTATTTCCATGTTGATGCTGCACAAGCGACTGGCAAAGTGGAAATCGATTTATCAACGATGAAAATTGATTTAATGAGTTTCTCAGCGCATAAAACTTACGGCCCAAAAGGTATTGGCGCACTGTTCGTTCGTCGCTCTCCTCGCGTCCGTTTGCAAGCACAAATGCACGGTGGCGGTCATGAGCGCGGTATGCGCTCAGGCACACTCCCTACTCACCAAATCGTCGGTATGGGCGAAGCATTTGAAATCGCTGGCAAAGAAATGGTTGCTGAACAAGCACGCTTAAAAGTGCTACGTGATCAATTATGGGAAGGCTTACATACGCTTGAAGAAGTCTATCTGAATGGCGATGCAACTCAGCGTGTAGCAAACAACTTGAATGTCAGCTTCAACTTTGTTGAAGGCGAATCACTGATGATGGCACTCAAAGATCTGGCTGTTTCTAGCGGTTCAGCATGTACTTCTGCAACGCTTGAGCCGTCATATGTTCTACGCGCACTCGGCTTGTCTGATGAAATGGCACATAGCTCGATTCGTTTCAGCATGGGACGTTTCACGACTAAAGAAGAAGTTGATCAAGTTCTTGATTTTGCAAAGTTTGCAGTAGAAAAATTACGTGCACTTTCTCCACTGTGGGATATGCATCAAGAAGGTATCGATTTATCTACTGTTGAATGGGCAGCACACTAATCTTTAACGAAATATTGAGTACATGTAACACAATTCATGTACTCAAATGTAATACAAATTAAGCGGAGATCGGCGCTGAAATCATCAGTAATGATCCCCATCTATTTAGATAGACGCTACTTATTTCCCAGCAGGGAAAAGCAGGAGACGTATCATGGCATATAGCGACAAGGTCATCGACCATTATGAAAATCCACGCAATGTTGGCGTGCTCGACAAAAACTCTGCCGATGTCGGAACTGGCATGGTTGGCGCACCAGCATGTGGTGATGTCATGCGTCTGCAAATCCAAGTCAACGATGCAGGCATCATCGAAGATGCACGCTTCAAAACCTATGGTTGCGGTTCTGCGATTGCTTCAAGCTCATTGGTGACTGAATGGCTGAAAGGTAAAAACCTCGACGAAGCCAGTCAAATCAAAAACTCAGCAATTGCTGAAGAGTTAGCATTACCACCAGTGAAAATCCATTGCTCAGTTTTGGCTGAAGATGCGATCAAAGCTGCAATCGAAGACTATCGCAGCAAGAAACAAGCAAAAGAAACTGCTTGATTTTTTAAGCTGGCAGATAAAAACAGAATATTTAACTTACCTTTTTAGTTAAATATTCCTGACAAATTGATTTTTGAGTGGCTGTTTAAAAACAGCAGGAGCAATCCAATGACAGAAGCAACAGCAAACGCTGGCATTAGCTTAAGTGAACGCGCAGCGACACATGTGCGTGATTATTTGACTCATCGCGGCAAAGGTGAAGGTATTCGTGTTGGCGTAAAAACATCTGGCTGCTCTGGTCTTGCTTATGTCCTTGAGTTTGTAGATCAAGTTGATCCACATGATCAAAAGTTTGTCGCACATGGCGTGAATGTTTTTATCGACCCAAAAAGCATGGTTTATCTTGATGGTCTAGAAATGGACTATGTCAAAGAGGGCTTGAACGAAGGTTTCCGATTTGATAATCCAAACAAAAAGGGTGAATGTGGTTGTGGCGAATCATTCACCGTTTAATCGCGTTGTACCGTGTTGAATAGCTAATTGCGCTTAGAGCAGGAATGTGTTTTGAATTTTTTTGAATTATTCGATCTCGACCCTTCATTTGATGTTGATTTAGGTCAATTGACAACGCGTTATCGCGCACTACAACGCCAATATCATCCTGATCAGCTACAAGCACAGTCCAGCACAGATCAAGCCCTCGCCCAGCTCCAGCAATCAGCAAAAGTCAATGAAGCCTATGACACGCTGTGTATCGCAGCAAAACGCGCTGCATACTTACTAGAACTCAAGAAACAGGCGATTGCTTTAGAACAATCGATTGGCGATATTGATTTCTTGCAAAATGCCCTTGAAGTACGTGAGCAGCTGGATGAGGTGGATTCACCTGAAGACATCGAAAGCCTTCGTACTGAAATTAATCAATGGATTCAAGCATTATCCAATGAATTTAGAATTGATTATGCGGATGAAGATTGGGCAGAAGCACGAGATACCTGCCGTAAACTCGCTTTTATGCAGAAAATTCTGAATGATATTGATTCCGCTGAAGACCAATTTGATGATCTAGAAGACTTTTGATGAGATTCGCATAAGTCTTCACAAATTACTCGCTCCTTTAACCCATATTTTGTAGGATTTAATCGCGCAATGGCTTTGCTCCAAATCGCAGAACCTGGTCAAACCACGGCCCCGCATCAACATCGACTTGCGGTTGGCATCGACCTTGGAACAACCCATTCTTTGGTTGCAACCATTCGTTCAGGTCGTCCTACGATCCTTGCCGACGAAAATGGTGCGCTACTCTTACCTTCTGTCGTTCACTATCAAGTGATTGGCAATGAAGAAAATCTGACATCATATACAACGGTTGGACACAAAGCATTGGATGTTGCTGTTGCAGACCCTACCAACACTTTGATCTCTGTCAAAAGATTTATGGGGCGATCAAAAAACGATATCAAGTTTTATCATCCTTATGAATTAGTTGGTCAAGCAGACGAAATGCCTGCGTTTATGACCGCACAAGGTCGTAAAACTCCGATTGAAGTTTCTGCTGATATTCTGAAAACCCTGCGCATTCGCGCTGAAAAAGCCCTTGGTGGTGAGTTAATTGGTGCTGTCATTACGGTTCCTGCCTATTTTGACGAAGCACAACGCCAAGCCACACGCGAAGCAGCTCAACATGCAGGAATTAACGTGTTACGCCTGTTAAATGAGCCTACCGCAGCAGCAATCGCCTATGGCTTAGATCATATTGATCCAAGCCGTGCAGATGATGATGATGATGATGAACGCATCCAAGTGATTTATGATTTTGGTGGTGGTACGTTCGATATTTCCTTGCTACGCCTAAGTAAAGGTGTTTATGAAGTCCTTGCAACAGGCGGACATACAGCGCTTGGCGGCGATGATATTGATCGTTTGATTGTCGGCTGGCTGATTGAACAAACAGGACAAGAAAATCCAACTCCCGCTGAACAACAAGCATTACTTCAAGCAGCCAAACAAGCTAAAGAAGCATTGAGTACCCAGGAAAACGTTACCGTAACAATCAATGAAAAAGCATTAACGTTAACTGTAACAATTTTTGAAGAACTTATTAGACCATTGATTGATAGAACTTTAGCAGTTTGTAAACGTGTCCTTCGCGATGCCAAACGTAAAGTCGAAGACGTTGATGCAGTTGTTTTGGTAGGTGGTTCTACACGTATTCCAGCAATCCAGCGCAATGTCGAAGCCTTGTTCAACCGCACCCCACTTTGCACACTGAATCCCGATCAAGTCGTTGCATTAGGCGCTGCAATCTCTGCGGATCAACTGGTTGGCAATGGAAAAGACGGTGCGTTATTACTTGATGTCACCCCGCTTTCACTGGGTTTGGAAACTATGGGCGGCTTGGTTGAACGCTTAATTCCACGTAACTCACCGATTCCGATTGTGCGCCAGCAAGAGTTCACGACCTACAAAGACGGTCAGACCGCGATGCTGATTCACGTATTACAAGGTGAACGCGAAACTGTTGAACATAATCGCTCACTTGGGCGCTTTGAATTACGTGGTATTCCGCCAATGATGGCTGGCGCAGCGCGGATTATGGTCAGTTTTCAAATCGATGCTGACGGATTACTCTCAGTATCAGCACGTGAAACAACCACAGGGATTCAAAGTGAAATTGCTATTAAGCCGTCCTATGGTTTATCACATATCGATGCAGAACGTTTCTTAACTGAAAGTTTCAAAAATGCTCAAGAAGATAAAGACTTACGAAACCTACTTGAAGCAAAAGTTGAAGTCGAACGTGAATTACTTGCACTTGAACAAGCGATTATTCAAGACAAAGATCTTTTGACTGCTGAAGAAAATGAAAAGTTACATGTAGCAATTGACCAGTTAAAAGATGCGTTAAACACAAATCAACTGACTGAAATTCAAGCTGCTACTGCTCAATTAAAAACTCATAGTGATGCATTCGCCGCAATACGAATGAATCGTAGTGTGAGCAAAGCCTTAAAAGGCACATTATTAACAGATTGGCGTTAATCTTATCGATCTTTGATGAAAACCAAATTGTAAATTGGAAGTTTATAAATGACCCGTATTACCGTAATGCCACATGCTCAATTTTGTCCACAAGGTGCTGAATTTGAAGCTGATAAAGAAAAAAACTTGTGCCAACAGCTATTAGACAATGGCATTAAAATTGAACATGCCTGCGATATGTCTGCAGCATGTACGACCTGCCATGTGGTTGTTCGTGAAGGGTTTAATTCATTAGAAGAAATGGATGATGTTGAAGCAGACTTGTTGGATCGTGCATGGGGATTAGAACCCGATTCACGTTTGTCATGCCAAATGAAAGTGGCTGACAAAGACTTAGTGATCGAAATTCCTCGCTATACAATTAATCATGCTTCTGAAAAACACTAATTCATTGACGGGTTAAAGCACACGATTAAATTTGGTGTGCTTTTTCAATATTTTCAGCAACTTGCTTCAATGTACGTGTAATTTTTTCTTTATCGTACGATTTCACCATATCTAGATCGAGTTGTAAGTTAAACCCATCAAACTCGTACTCACTCCATCGTTTTTGATGTGCAGGGACGTTTTCATAACGACCTTTAACAAGCCATGTTTTAATCGGCTCAGCGATTCCTTTTAAACTTAGCTCACCACTTTCGGCACAATTAATCTGACTCTTAACCTGATTAAATGTTTCTTCATTTATTAATATTTCATCTCTATTTGCCGCAGCTTGTAAACGTGCAGCAAGATTAGCTTCACGACCAATGATAGTATAGCTCATCCTCGATGCACTACCAAAATTCCCAACATGACAATATCCTGTAGCAATGCCCATTCTGACGTGTAGTTTTCCAAACTCAGATTCGTGATATTTTTGTCGTAACCGTTTCATTTCTATTTGCATCGCAACAGCCATATCAATACACGCTAAAGCATCCAAATGAGAGCCTTTGGTTGTTGGATCACCAAAGAAAATAACGAGTGCATCGCCCACAAATTTATCAATTGTGCCGCCATATTTTTTGGCAATGTTGGACATTTTTTCAAAGTAAGTATTGAGTAAATGTGCCAAATCATCAGGTGATAAATTTTCTGATAATTGGGTGAAACCTTCTATATCTGAAAAAAAGATAGTTAATTTTTTTCTTTTATTATCTAAACTTGTCTCAAGAGAATTATTTGCAATTGCTTGCCAAACTTGACTGGGCACATAACGAGCCAACTTATTGGCCATTTTAATATTACGATTATTCTTTTCTTCTATATCCAACACATTTTGCTTCAAAATATCCACTTGCCTTTCTGCAAAATTAAGTGACATTGAGATATATAAAGTAAAGCCAACAATACTGGTAACCTGCACCAATCCAGATGATTGAGGCAATGAGTCATTCTGAAATAAGATCTGATGAATATTAATATCAAGTAAATCAGAGGAAATATAAGCTGTAAGGATACAAACAAACAGGTTAATCACAAGGAAAAATAAATTTCTAAACTCAACCAGCCTAAATACGAGCATCATGACAAAGATTAGAGATGGTGTGAGAGCATATTGCAGAAAACTAATTGCTACGCCTGTACAGACCGCATCAATAAATACGACAGACCAAATGATCTGCATATTTCGAATATCACTGGGAATCAAAATATCTGGATCAACAGCACCATTATTTCGCTGATTAAATTTTCGTTGCAAATATTCAGCTAATCTAAACTGTAGATATGGCATAGAAAGCATTAAAGACATGAAGAAAATGCTTTTATTGCTATATCGAAAAGTATTATGGTGATCGTATAAGCTAATTAAAAAAATGATAATAAATACAATATACGCCGCTGTACGACGCTGCTGACCAAACCATTGTACAAATCCGATAGAGGCCGCATACGCCATATTTTTACTCGCCTTTTAGTCTTGTTACCATAAAGCCATCTTCCTTTAGCTTTTACTTTGTGCTGTTTATTATTGTATAAGTTCCATTTTATTTACAACTAGAGTTGAACTAAGCAAATCTATCATGACTCAATTCAACTCTAGTCAATTCATATCGACTTAAAACAACCGTCTGTCAGGCGGTAAATCAATCCATCTTCCAATCAAATGGCATTTCACTTTGGCCACGCAATCCAAGCATTAGTGTTTGGCGCATACGTTGCAATGCCTCAACAGTGTAATCAACTGGACGATTACCCCACACTGGATTAGGCCAAGTTAGATCATTTTGGTAGCGAACAATATGATGAAAATGCAATTGAGAAACTTGATTTCCAAGTGCAGCAACATTCATCTTATCAGCACGAAAAATACGAGATAGTTGACTTGATAGCCAGCTAGATTCACGTAAAAATTGTGCTTGATCTTGAGGCGATAACTCATAAAGCTCAGTAGCTTGAGATACACGTGGAACCAAGATAAGCCACGGATACTGCATGTCATTCATCAGACGGCAGGTAGATAATGGGAAGTCGCCAACAAGGAACGTATCCTGCGCGAGTTTTGGGTGTAAACTAAACATAAACAAGCCAAAGCCAGAAATTTCAAAAGTTATCAATCTTAGCACAGCTCGAATCATATAGCACAAATCAAGCGTAAGAATTTAGAAGCAAAAAACGGCTACCAGATTATCTAGTAGCCGTTTTTATGTATCTAAGTTGCGCTATCAATTAATGCCCCCAACCACCACGATGGAAATGATAGCGACCGCCGCCATCGCGATTCCAACCTGCTTGATGGTAAATAAAGCCTGGACGACCATGTTCATAATGCCCACCAATCCAAGTATGCCTACCACCTGACCAACCCCAATACCCTCCAATCCATACTGCACCCAGATAAGGTAAAGGTGGAGGAACTTCTACATAAGGTGCAGGTGGTGCAACATCAACAATAGTATCATCACCACCGTATACGGCACCTGGTGCATAAGCCTGATATCTTGCTGCTGGGTATGGTGCAACCACACAAGCAGTCAAGGCCAAAGTACCGAGCGAAATGAGTACAATTTTTAAACTAGGCATATAAATATCCTCGTATTAATATATTCCAGAAGCAATTAAATTATTGACTTGAACGCTCTTTATAAACATGTGTTTGTTGTTAATTTTTAGAAGCATTATGAATAAATTGTGCAGATTTTTTTTGAAAAAAGAATGTAGATTAAGTTACTTAAAGCTTATAAAAAATAGCCAACTTTTTGGTCGTTGGCTATTTTTCAACTTATTAAAAAGTAAGCGATTCACTTAGTTTGGAATATCGCGTTGAGAAACTTCACGAATTTTCTGCTTCAATGCTTCATAACCATGCAAGGCTTCAAACTGCGGAAACTCTGCAATGACATTAGCTGGCGCATCAAACAAGAATCCATGATCCGCTTCACCCAACATTGTCGTATCGTTATAGGAGTCTCCCGCTGCAATCACGCGGAAATTTAAAGCATGTAGGGATTTAACAGCTTGACGTTTTTGATCTGGTTGACGCAATTTGTAGTTGGTAATCATACCATTTGCATCAGACTCTAACTTGTGACAGAAAATAGTTGGCCAGCCTAATTGACGCATAAGTGGATGGGCAAACTCATAAAAAGTATCGGATAAAATGATGAGTTGAAAATGTGTACGCACCCATTCGACAAACTCACGCGCACCTTCAAATGGTCCCATCTCAGCAATGACTGCTTGAATATCAGGCAATCCTAAATTATGTTCACGCAAAATGCGTAAGCGCTGGGTCATCAACACATCATAATCAGGAATATCACGCGTTGTCGCTTCAAGCTCTTTAATGCCTACTTTCTTTGCAAAATTAATCCAAATTTCTGGAACCAGTACACCTTCCAAATCCAAACAAACCAGTTCCATACTGCACTCCTACACCCATCTATAAATTAAAAACAGCCAAAAAAGCAACGAATAAATATGGCACGCACTCTAACGCGGATTTGCAATTTCGTCCATAGAAAGACTGAGAACACAAAGCTAATCCTCGCAATATTACTGTCAGTCTTTGTAATCTTTAGGTAGAATATTACCCCTGTCAGTAATACATGCTTAGCTGTTATTTTTGTGCAATCCACAAAAATATTAGACATAACGCGCATGCATTCGTACAACGAATGAATTGAATTACTCAACCCATATACCAGCCGTCGCTAGGAGCTTACACGTGAGTACAGTCATTCCAACCATCGACCAAGTCAGCGCACTTGCTCAAGAATTCAGCCAACAATCTCCACAGAAAATTATCGAACTTGCATTAAGCCAAGAGGGCGAAATTGCAATTTCTTTTAGCGGTGCAGAAGATGTTGTTTTAATCGATATGGCACATCGCTCAGGCAAGCCATTCCGTGTATTCAGCCTTGATACTGGTCGTTTACATATCGAAACCTACCAATACCTCGAAACTGTACGCAAACATTACGGGATTACTTTAGAAATCTGCATGCCAGAACCTGAACCAGTTCAAGCTATGGTGAACGCAAAAGGTTTATTTAGCTTCTACGTCGATGATCACAAAGAATGCTGTGGTGTTCGCAAAATTCAACCTCTTCGTAAAAAACTAGCGACTTTGGATGGTTGGATCACTGGTCAGCGTAAAGATCAAAGCCCAAATACACGTTCAGAAGTCCCTGTGATTCAACCTGACGCTGGTTTTAGCGGTCCAGGAAAATCACTCATTAAATACAACCCGCTTGCAAACTGGACAAGTGCTGATGTTTGGAACTACATCCGTATGATGGAAATTCCATACAACCCACTGCATGAACGCGGCTTTACATCTATTGGTTGTGAACCATGTACACGTCCAGTACTACCCAACCAACATGAGCGTGAAGGTCGTTGGTGGTGGGAAGAGGCTACTAAAAAAGAGTGTGGTCTACACGCAGGCAACATTGAAGGAAAATAACCTTCTTACCCTCACAAAAAAACCGCATTTAATGCGGTTTTTTTGTAATAATTCTTTGTTTATGCAAAACCCAAAAATACCAATAATGCACGATCAACAGCTTGTAATGTATCAGTATCCAATTGACCAACCACTTCGCCTATTTTTTCTTTTTGCAGCGTTTGCGGCTTATCAACCATAATTTGTGATGGCTGAAGCAATCCATTCGCTTCATTATGCTCTACAGCAATGCGAAATAAAGGCGCCTCTATCAATTCATCCGTAATCGGCAGAACAACAACTGAAGGATGTACTGAAAAAAGATTTGACTGCACTATCATTGCAGGACGTCGTACTCGATAGTCACCCTGTACAGCAACGGTCACAATATTACCGCGTGCATAAGTCGACTCTAAAGATCTTTCGGTCAATGCCATCCCTCCTGATCCCCAAACACATCCAACCAGCCAGCAACTTCACGCTCAAGTGCAGCCCCTTGTATGGATAGCGATTGACGACGACATTCTTCAGCAAAACCTTTTTGTCTGGTATCAGCAACCCAAATTTGCACAGGTCTAAGCCCTGACGCTCTCAGCGCCTCTCTATGTTTTTGTACTCGTTCCGCAACACTCATGCGCATGACGCACTGCTCTTTCTAATCCTTGGATGATATTTATAAATCAAAATTTAGTTTCATGCAACAAAAAGACAGCCAAAAACACAATGTTTCATGTATCTAAACCCAAAAAACGTTACAAGAAACGAAGTTTAATCAAAATAATAAAATTACATGTAACTTTATTTAACTAAGTATTTTCATAAACTTAATTAAAATAAAATCAAAATAGATTAATATTTAAACATATATATTTATTATAAAAATAGTATGGTTTTGCACTAATATTTTTTTAATAAATATTGGTGCTAGGTGCAAATAAGTGCAATTCGAGTTAAATCAACAAGACTTTCTGGATTATTTTTCACAAGTTTCGACAGGATCAATGAGATAGATAATTATTCTTTTATTGAAAAAACTTTGGATAAACTTCTTAGTCCTAATTATTTTTAGACATAAAAAAACGCCACATTGCTGTGGCGTTTTTTTATTCTGAGAGTATTAAGTGAAATTACAACACTGCAGCAAGCTCTGCCCCATCTCGAATTGCACGTTTCGCATCGAGTTCGGCAGCTAATTTTGCACCACCAATAATGTGATATTTAGCACCAGTGACAACACCTTCTGCTGGAAAAAGATCTCGCACAGATTCTTGGCCCGCACAAACAACAATTGTATCTACACGAAGTAATTGCTGCTGACCATCTATCGTGATCCACAATCCCTCATTGGTGACGTGATCATAGCTAACTCCTCGCATTGCACGCACACCACCTTTTTTAACCGCAGCACGATGTACCCAGCCTGAGGTTTTACCTAAACCTGCACCAACACTAGTTGTTTTACGCTGTAATAAATATATCTGACGATAAGGTGGGTGTAATTTTGGACGAGCCAAACCACCCTCACTGATATAAGCAGGATCAGAATCAACACCCCATTCATTCTGCCAATCTGCCAAAGGCTGTGGCTGTGGTACATCAGGATGACGAAGCAAAAATTCACTCACATCAAATCCAATACCACCCGCCCCAATCACAGCAACACGTTGACCAACTGGCGCACCTCGCAATACTTCAGCATAACTGAGCACACTCGGTAAATCACTGCCGTTGATTTTCAATGGACGTGGTACTACGCCAGTTGCAATGATGATGTCATCGTACCCTTCACGCTCTAATTGTTCGTGATTGATCTTTGTATTCAAACGAACTTCAACGCCAGTCTTAACCAGCATTTTCTTATAATAGCGAATCGTTTCGTGGAACTCTTCTTTACCTGGTACAACTTTAGCTAAATTAAATTGTCCACCAATATCAGATTGCGCTTCAAATAATGTCACTGCATGACCTCGGCTAGCCGCAACTGTTGCTGCTGACATGCCCGCTACACCACCGCCGACAACAGCAATACGTCGTGGTCGTTTAGTCTTAATATAAACCAATTCAGTTTCATGACATGCTTGTGGATTCACTAAACACGATGCGCGCTTATTGGAAAAAGAATGATCTAAACACGCTTGATTACAGGCAATACAGGTATTAATTTCATCAACACGATTACTTGCTGCTTTATTAACCCACTCTGGATCAGCCAAAAATGGACGTGCCATTTGTACCAAATCAGCCTTACCACTTGCCAAAATATCTTCTGCAACATCAGGCATATTGATACGATTTGATGCAATTACAGGTACACCAACATGTTCGCGGACATGAGCGGTTACATCAACAAATGCTGCACGCGGAACTGAGGTGACAATTGTTGGAACACGAGCTTCATGCCAACCAATCCCCGTATTCAATAACGTAATTCCAGCTCTTTCGAGTGCCTGAGCAACTTGGACCACTTCATCCATCGTATTACCATCATGAACAAAATCCATGAGCGATAAACGAAAGCAAATAATAAATTTTTCGCCCACTTTGGCACGAATTGCCTTCACAATCTCAACCGCTAAACGCATGCGATTAACAATATCGCCGCCCCAACGATCAGTACGTTGATTGACATGGCGACTCAGAAATTGATTGAGTAAATATCCTTCAGAGCCCATGATTTCCACACCATCATAACCTGCCAGCTTTGCCAATTTGGCACAGTGCGCATAATCATCGATAGTTGACAGAATATTGCTCTCACTCATCTCGCGCGGTTTAAACATAGAAATCGGCGATTTGATCGGGCTAGATGACACCACAAACGGTTGATAGCCATAACGTCCTGCATGCAAAATTTGCATCAGAATTTTTCCGCCGTGCTTGTGGACAGCATGAGTCACCAAACGGTGATTAAGCGCATCTGTTGGTGAATTCATCGTTCCACCAAATGGTAAAAGCCAGCCTTGGCGATTTGGTGAAATTCCGCCAGTAATAATTAAGCCAACTCCGCCTTTTGCACGTTCACCAAAATAAGCTGCTAATTTTGGATATTGATAAAAACGATCCTCAAGACCAGTATGCATTGATCCCATCACAACACGGTTTCTAAGTTGCGTAAATCCCAGATCAAGTGGTTGAAGCAAATGAGGAAACGCTTTCGCTTTCATGGTTAAACACTCTATTAAATTTTTTAAAATTAATGATATTGTGATCTATAGATCAGGAGCGATATGTTTCTACAATCAACAAATTTCTCAGGAAATGAGAATAGACGGATTAAGCCTATCCATAAACATGAGATGTTTAAGTTTAGGCATCTCCTCATCGAATTACCAGTGGCTCAATTTATTGTTTTTGACCAATTTAGGTCAATTACACAAGTTAAAATAATTTCAAAAACATAGCTGCCATTTAATTAGGGTCGATTTCGACCATAAGTATCGTGACTCGAAACCCATTGATCGGAAACGATTGCAGACGACAATGATAATTCCCCACATAAAACCGTTGCAGCAACGATCTCTGCCAGTTTTAATGCTTTATCTTTACCATAACAATCCATGATTTGCAGACATTCGCGCTGAGTAGGCAATCCTGTACCACCGCCATAGGTTGCAACAATAAGAGAAGGAATTGTCACTGAAAAATAATAATCACCATTGTCTAAGAGTTCGCTATATAGAAAACCTGCACTTGATTCTGCAACGTTTGCAACATCTTGCCCACACGCCATAAATATAGCCGCAATACCATTTGCAAAGTGAGCGCCATTACTCGCCGCTCCAACCATAAATGCACCTAAATTTGATAAGTTCCGCTGCTTCATCAGCGCTTTTCCACTAGTATGCATGATGGAAGATAATAACTCGCCAGGAATTGTCACCTCGGCAACAACTCGCTTTCCTCGGCTATGCAGACTATTTAACAAGGAATGTTTTTTATCAGTATCAAAGTTCGCAGCCAGACTAAAATGTTCTAACCCTGCTGGTTTTTGTTCAAGAATCCACTGACAAGCTTTATGCGTTGCCTTAGAAACCATATTTTGACCTGCGGCATCACCCGTGGTCATATTAAAACGCAACCAACGCATTTTACTGGCAGAATATTGCTCTATATCTCTTAACTTTCCGCTTTGTGTTGTTGACTCAGCAGCAGATTTTATTTGGTCAAAATTATTATCAACCCAACGGCCAAACTCACGCGCGGCGCGTGCATTTTCAAATACAAAAATAGGCGCCCGCTGCATGGCATCATCAACTACAGTCGTCGTAATTCCACCTGCGGCTCGCGTCAAACTCATGCCACGATTATAACTGGCCACCAAAGTACCTTCTGTGGTTGCCATTGGCACATAGAATTCACCTTGCGCATGCTCTCCATTGACCAATAAAGGACCAGCAAACCCCATTGGCACCTGAACAATACCGCTAAATCCTTCAATATTTCCAGGTAATACTTCTGGCGGAATAGAAAACTGCCCCGTATGAAAGAGTGAATGCCCACTATTTTTTTCAACAACAAGTCGTCGTGCAGCCGCAATTTCTCGGCTGTAATCATCGGCTTTATCACGTGGAAGTTTTTCAAGAGCCATACGTAAATCCTTTTTTAGTTTAATCCAATCAATCTGAGATCTTAAACAACAGAAAATCACTTCACAATATGATTAGAATATTCGAATAGCGTGATTAAAGTATTCTTTCTACAACAAACAAATACAAAACAAAAATATGACAACAATTTCAAATGGATAAAATTAAAGTCATCATCCAAGAATCAGATATCATTCTGATTTAGTAAGTTTATTGATCTCTTTTATCATTGTTTCAAATCAATAACATATTATATAAATTGCATGAGCAGATTATTTTCAATTGATTTAATGGAAGAATTGTCGAGTAATGTAGTGTGTTTATCTATATTTTTGTACAGCTTTTAATGAACTGCTGTTGATTTTTTTTAGAGTATGCTAAGTTCAAATCGTACAGTCGGTTAAGTCGCATGATGCGCACCGCGCCTATTTTTCTTATAACGGTAAAAAGGATATTAACTATGCGCTTCTCAACTTCTTTGCTTGCCGCGTCTGTTGGTGTGATTTTCGCCGCAGGTTCAACACAGGTTATGGCAACAGGGTTTTCGCTATATGAACCTGATATCAGCACAATGGGTACAGCCTATGCTGGTGGTGCTGCAACAGCAAATAATGCTTCAGTTGTCGCGGTCAACCCTGCTGGTATGTCACGTTTAGATGGTGGAAATATCACTCTAAACAACACACTCATCCTTGCTTATACTGATATAAAAAACCCAAGTGGCACAGCCGCAGCTCCCAATAACACGAATAAAGGCGATATGGTTCCGCGGATTCTACTCGGTTCGGCATTCCTAACTTACCCACATGTGATCTTTGACAACATGTCTGTGGGTATCGGCCTGTTCGCACCAGATGGTCTAAAAACAAATTATGAAAGCACTTTCCAAGGTCGAGCGTTTGGCGACAAAAGTACTGTCACAGCTGTAACATTACAACCTACTGTATCGTATGCATTCCTACCTAATTTCTCTGCTGGTGTCGGTCTTGATGTAAACCATTTTAACGGTTATCTCACATCTGGCCTAAGCTCTGCATTTCCTGGTGCGACCGAAGAATTAGGGGGAGCCAGAAATGCGTTTGGCTATAATGTTGGTTTCTTATACTCCCCAATCGAGCAGATGAATGTTGGCTTAACTTACCATTCAAAAGTAACCTATAAACTTACTGGTAATGTTGACGTTAATGATGCACCAATTACAGGAACTCCGTTTACATTTGATGCAACAGGTCGTGGTAGCTTAAAAATTACAACACCTGATAGCGTAGAACTTGCTGCAACTTATAAAATAGTTCCTACAGTGAATTTGAAAGCAGGTATTACTCGCACGATGTGGAGTACGATTGGAACGATTAATCCATCGAATAACTTTAGTGCATCAGGTGTAACAACATCTGTTCCACTTCCAGGCGCTTATTTGTCAGGAATCGCTGCACAACTCAATGCAACAAGTGCAGCAGAGACACTGAACTTTAAAGATGTGAACATGTATAGCATCGGTGCTGATTGGCAAGCATGTAATAAATTAATTTTACGTGCTGGTTTTGCTTATGACACTTCACCAGTTCAGACAGAATATCGCACTGTACGTTTACCGATCGCAAACCGTACCATCTACGCTGTTGGTGCCAACTATAAATTTACCGACAGTACAAATGTAGACGTTGCGTACAACTATCTACATGAAGCAAATGCTCATATTAATTTGGCTGATGCGACAAAAGGTACATATAGTGCTGACTTCCAGAATACTGGTAGCTTAATTGCAGTTCAGCTCAATCATAAATTCTAAAAAATTTTAGAATCATGAATAAAAACAGGATCTAAGCAGTCCTGTTTGTTATGTCCAGAATATTAATGAATCAAAAAAATCCCACTCATTGGAGTGGGATTTTTCATATGATCGAGGATTACGCTTTAGCTTTAGCTTTAGCTTTAGCTTGACGCGCTTTTTCAGCCAAACGGCTACGATGCAGAACTGGTTCTGTATAACCGTTTGGTTGCACACCACCTTCGATGATCAATTCGCGTGCTGCTTGGTATGCGATTGACGTGTCAAAGTTACCCGCCATTTTTTGGTAAAGTGGATCGTTTGCATTTTGTTGATCAACAACTGCAGCCATACGCTGTAGTGATTCATCCACTTGTGCTTCGGTGATAATGCCATGTTTCAACCAGTTCGCAACGTGTTGGCTAGAGATACGCAGTGTTGCACGATCTTCCATCAAACCAATGTCATGCAAATCAGGTACTTTTGAACAACCTACACCTTGATCAACCCAACGAACGACATAACCCAAGATACCTTGGCAGTTATTATCGAGTTCTTGTTTGATCTCGTCGCTTGACCAGTTTGTGTCTTCTGCAACTGGAATCGTCAAAATGTCATCCACATTTGCTGGAACACGCTTGAGCAATTCTTTTTGCGTCGCGAATACATCTACTTCATGATAATGCAACGCATGCAATGCCGCGCCAGTTGGTGATGGAACCCAAGCAGTGTTTGCACCAGATTTTGGATGCGCAACTTTTTGCTTGATCATTTCAGCCATCATGTCTGGCATTGCCCACATACCTTTACCAATCTGTGCTTTGCCTGACAAGCCATTTGCCAAACCAACATCAACGTTTTGGTTTTCGTAAGCTGCGATCCATTTCGATGCTTTCATGCTGTTCTTACGAATCATTGGACCAGCAAGCATTGAAGTGTGGATTTCGTCGCCAGTACGATCCATGAAGCCTGTGTTAATGAACATCACACGATCTTTAGCAATACGAATTGCTTCTTTCAAGTTCACAGAAGTACGACGCTCTTCGTCCATGATGCCAACTTTCAGCGTCAATGGTGCAAGACCGAGTAACTTTTCAACACGTTCAAACAACTCAACGGTGAATGCAACTTCTTCTGGGCCATGCATTTTTGGTTTCACGATATAGATCGAACCAGTGCGTGAGTTTTTAAGTTTGCCGTTGCCTTTCAAATCATGAATTGCAATGAGGCTGGTAATCGCACCATCCAAGATGCCTTCAAATACATCTTCACCCGCATAACGTGCCATTGGATTCGTCATCAAATGACCAACGTTACGGTTCAACAATAATGAACGACCATGCAAGCTGTATTCTTTACCGCTTGGATCTTTGAATGTTTTGTCGCCATTCATTGCACGAGTGTATGGCTTGCCATTTTTTTCAAAGGTATCCGCCAAGTCACCTTTCATCAGACCAAGCCAGTTTTTGTACACTTCAACTTTGTCTTCTGCATCAACAGCAGCAACAGAGTCTTCACAATCTTGAATCGTGGTTAATGCTGCTTCGAGCACGACATCTTTGATGCCTGCTGGATCGGTTTGACCCACTGGGCTGTTTGCATCGATTTGGATTTCGATATGCAGACCATTGTTTTTCAAAACAATGCTTGTTGGTGCAGCAACATCACCTGCAAAACCAACATATTTAGCTGGATCTTTTAAGCCTGTGGTTGAGCCGTCTTTCAAAGTCACTTGCAGTGCGCCATTAACCAATGCGTATTTAACCGCATCAACATGACTGCCAGTTGCAAGTGGTGCAGCTTTGTTCAAAAAGTCACGTGCGAATGCAATAACCAAGTCGCCACGAACTTTGTTATAGCCTTTGCCTTTTTCTGCGCCGTTGTCAGATGGAATTGCATCAGTACCATAGAGCGCATCGTACAAACTGCCCCAACGTGAGTTTGCTGCGTTCAATGCATAACGTGCATTTTTAACTGGCACAACCAATTGTGGACCTGCCATCGTTGCGATTTCAGCATCGATGTTTTGTGGATTTACAGTGAAATCTTCGCCAACTGGTACGAGGTAGCCAATATCTTGCAGGAATTGTTTGTATTCTGCGAAAGGTTTCGTTGCACCGCCATTTGCATAATATGCATCGATCTGAGCTTGCAGATCATCACGTTTAGCCAATAATGCTTTATTTTTTGGTGTCAAATCCGCGACGATGCCTTCAAGACCTGACCAAAAATTTTCACTGGTCACGCCAGTATTTGGTAGTGCGTCTTGTTCGATAAAGTCATACAGCTCTTGGGCAACTTCGAGTTTGCCTTTTTGAACATAGCTACTTGTCATGATAGAGGGTCAATCCTGATTTGATGCGCGAAAAAATAAAGGTGAATTATACTGATATTTACGAACTTTTGCAGCGTTTTACACGTGTAAGTCATGTGTGAAAATGTGAATAATCAACTCTACAACTCATGCGATTGCTTTAGTTTTGCAATTGAACGCTTTAGATTCTCGCGTGCCTGAAGTTCAAAGTATTGTTGAAAATAAGCAGTGTTATAAATGAAAGGACGATCCAAAAACATTTCTAATACTTCGCTTCGCTTGACACGATAAACCTCATTTGGAACCCATGAGTATTCTTTTCTAACTTGGATATCATATTCATCGTATCGTTCAATGCGCTCTCCCAAAATAGAAAGATCAATATCTACAAGTGTTTGCTCATCTAAGTTTTCAGGAACATGTGTGTGTTGCGTCACCATGATTAGATTAAAAATCTGTTCTATTTCGTCTGTTGGCGCACCCACTGCGACTAAACTTTCTTTCGCCCATTGTGCGCTTAACGCTTCATTGTCATAACCTTTTACATCGTAAATCGCATCATGGAACCATAAAGCCACTTCAATCGCTTTTGGCGAGTGAGTCTGATCTAAAATTATGAATACATTCAATTAAATGCTGTAGCGTATGATAATGACGCAACGGCTCCGAATAAGATTCGAGTAATTTTTCGAAAAGTACGTCACTCTGCAAATGATTTTTAGCAGGTTGATTTGATGAATATGAAGCAAATGATCGTCGCCATGAACGCTTAAGCAATTCAAGATCATGTTCGGCAATCATGATGAAATCTCAACATTTATTTAATCAGCAAAATATAGCAGATCATTAAACAATAAAATCAAAGCAATCGAATCTGTTTGACATCAATCCAAATCAAATCACGACTAAATTGTTCAACCAAGGCCATGCCGTAAAAATGCATAATCTGCTATCCTAGCGCCCAGATTTAGACCTTATTATGAGATTTGCCATGTCTGTTACTGTCGGAACTCCGCTGCAATCCACTGCTTTTCGCGTACTGCTTTTAGGTTCAGGTGAACTTGGCAAAGAAGTTGCCATTTCATTGCAGCGTCTAGGCGTTGAGGTGCATGCAGCAGATCGCTATGCGGATGCTCCAGCAATGCAAGTCGCGCATTTTTCTCATGTTCTCACGATGACTGATGCAACAGCACTCAAAGCACTGATCGAACAAGTAAAACCAAATTTGATCGTGCCTGAAATTGAAGCGATTGCGACTGAAGTGTTATTAGAAATCGAAGCGGCTGGTACGGCTATTGTTATCCCATCGGCTAAAGCAGCTAATCTGACAATGAACCGCGAAGGCATTCGTAAACTTGCAGCAGAAACATTGGGCTTAGCGACTTCACCATATCGTTTTGCAGACAGTTTAGAAAGCTTTAAAGCTGCTTGTGACAATATTGGCTATCCATGTTTTATCAAACCAGTCATGTCTTCAAGTGGTAAAGGTCAGTCACGCATTACCAGCTTCGATCAAGTTGAAGCCGCATGGGAATATGCAATGCAAGGCGGACGCGTGAAATCAGGCAAAGTGATTGTCGAAGGTCAAATTCAGTTTGATTTTGAAATCACATTACTCACCGTTCGTGCAAAGAATCCTGAAACTGGCGCAATCGAAACTCATTTCTGCGACGCGATTGGTCACCGCCAAGATGCAGGCGATTATGTCGAAAGCTGGCAGCCGCAACCAATGACTGAAAAAGCACTCGCAGAAGCCAAACGGATTTCTGATCTTGTCGCAACTGCATTAGGTGGCTGTGGCGTGTTTGGTGTGGAGCTGTTTGTGCGTGGCGATCAAGTTTGGTTTAGCGAAGTTTCCCCACGTCCGCACGATACTGGATTGGTGACAATTGCTAGCCAATTCCAAAGTGAATTTGAACTTCATGCACGTGCAATCTTAGGTTTACCTGTCGATACTTCACGTCATAGCACGGCTGCAAGTGCGGTGATTTATGCTGGACAAGATGCGACAAATCTAAAATTTACTGGTCTTGAAAAAGCACTTGCTGTTGCTGGCAGTGATTTGCGTATTTTTGGCAAGCCTGAAGGTTTCATGCGCCGTCGTATGGGCGTGGCAACTGTCCGTGCAAAAGATACCGATACTGCACGTGTTTTGGCAAAACAAGCCGCTGACTCGATTGTTGTGACTCAATAAAATAGAGAGTCAGATTAATAATAGATAGTGAGGGATATGATGATTGATGAATCTCAAGATTTGACAAACTTCATCCCTCCGTCTGTTGAAAAAATCAAACAGCAATCCAAAGCTCTCAATTTTTGGTTTCCAGCAACTTTTCATGGTCTTGAAAATGTTGACCAAAACCGTCCTGCCCTTTATGTCGGCAATCACACCTTAATGGGTCATGATGTTCCACCGCTGATTTTCGGTCTCTACACTCAAAAAAATATTTTTCTACGTGGTGTCGGCGACCGTGTTCACTTTCGCGTTCCAGTTTGGAGAAGTCTCGTCAAACGCTACGGTGCCTTTGAAGGAACGCGCTGTGCGATTCATCAACTCATGTTGCAACGTGAACACATTCTGATTTATCCCGGTGGCGGCCGTGAGGTGATGAAGAATAAGGGCGAAGCCTACCAACTGATTTGGAAAAATCGCTTCGGTTTTATTGAACTTGCACTCGAACACGGCTACGACATTATTCCATTCGCAGCAGTTGGTGGCGAAGAAATGCTTGATCTGAAATACGACTCAAACGATTTCAGAAAGTCATTATTAGGTAAAGGTTTCAAACGTGTTGGACTCATGAAACGCATGCGAAATGGCGAAGCCTTTGTCCCCTTCGCTACAGGTTTTCTCGGACTACCCTTTATTCCGCGTAGACAGGCTTTGGATTATATTTTTTGCCCGCGCATTGAAACGAAGCATATTGCTAAAGATCAGTTTGAAGACGTGAAAATTGAATTAAGGCAACAAGTTTCGGATGCGATTCAAGGAGCTTTGGTTGAGTATAGGAAGTAATTATACTCATCAGAAATAGCTCATTGAGCCTGTCGAAATGCGCGGTGTTAGAAAAAATGACTTTGTGTTTCGCCCGTCCACTTCGACAAGCTCAGTGAACTTTATTAACACCCAGAATCCTCTTTGCGCATTTTGTATTTATGAAGTGGTTCTATCGAAGTTGCTTGCTCACTTTGTCTGAATGTTACGGTATCACTTACTGACACTAAATGACCTCCATGAAACCAATCGTATAACCAAAGCTCGCCATCTTCCGAACAAACTGCATTGGCAAATACGGCTGGGCGATTGCCATCATCATAAACACCAACTGAAAGATTCATGCTCTTAATATTAGGATGACCTACTGCCGCAAGTACAATTCCATTAACTAGCACTTCATAATACATATGTATAGACCTCAAAATAGAATAAATTATTTTTATAATATTCAGTGCTATTCAAAATAACACTGAATCTATTAGAACAACCGATTCATCCCATTCAAAGCCGCAACCCGATATGCCTCAGCCATCGTCGGATAATTAAAAGTCGTCTGGGTAAAATAATGCAAACTATTATTAGTATGGTTCAACATCACCGCTTGACCAATATGCACAATCTCCGCAGCATTATTACCAAAACAATGGATCCCTAAAATCTCCAAAGTTTCACGGTGGAATAAAATTTTCAAAACACCCACCGTATCGCCCGTAATTTGCGCGCGAGCCAGATGTTTAAATGACGCTTGTCCAACTTCGTAAGGTACTTTTTCTTCGGTCAATTGCTGTTCGGTTTTACCAATCGAAGAGATTTCTGGAATCGTATAAATCCCTGTTGGCACGTTAGTAACAGGTGGGACATTTTGTTCGCCAATCATGTGCGCACCCGCACAGCGTCCCTGATCATAAGCCGCCGAAGCCAGTGACGGCCAACCAATTACATCACCCGCCGCATGCACATGCGGCACTTCGGTCTGATAATGATCATTCACAGATAACTGACCACGACTATTGGTAGTTAAACCGATTTTTTCTAAACCTAAATTATCAGTATTTCCTGAGCGACCATTACACCAAAGAATCGCATCAGCTTTGATTTTCTTGCCGCTTTGCAAATTCAAAATCACATAATCATCAGTAGTTTCAAGATGATCAATCATTTCATTATGACGAATCAAAACACCCAATTCGCGCAGATAATAAGAAAGTGCATCAGCAATCTCATCATCCAAATAACTGAGTAATTGCGCCTGAGTATTAATCAGTTCAACTTTATAACCCAATCCTATAAAGATCGAAGCATATTCACAGCCAATCACGCCTGCGCCATAAATAATGATTTTTTGAATTGGATAATCCAAAGTTAAGATTTTGTCGCTATCAAATACGCGAGGATGAGTAAAATCAAGATCCTTTGGCTGGTAAGGACGGCTGCCTGTGGCGATCATCAACTGATCAAAAGTAAGTACCTCGCGACCACCATCCGCCAAATTAACAGTGAGTGAATGCATATCATTCAGTGTTGCATGACCATGAAATACTTCAATTAAATTACGTTCATAGAAACGTGTATGCGTTTCCACTTGTTGATCAATCACCTTGCGGGCATTGCCCAAAATCTTGCTGAGTGGCACATGCTTCCACTCACCGACTTTTTGAAACAGTGGATCACGTTGATAACGCATAATATTAAAAACAGTTTGACGTAAAGTCTTACTTGGAATCGTACCCACATGCGCACAGTTACCACCGACAACTGGGCGTTGATCAACCATTGCGACTCGACGCCCGCCTTTTGACAATTTCATTGCCGCCGCTTCACCTGCAGGTCCCGCACCGAGGACAACCGCATCAAATTTATATTGGGATTTATCTTCTAAGGCTTTACTTTTGCGTGGCATAACGGCTCTCATGGCTGATCTAATGAGCAAATAAACTAAAATCAAAAATCGACTTTGTTGATGTGATCTATATTACTCGGAAAATTCATGGGATTTATGAAAATTAAACAAAAACTGTGACATACTCACATCACGATTTTTTATGATCATTATCAGAATAAAATCGCACGATCACACGCCATATTCTGCTCATCTATCTTATAATTGACGCATACCTAATTTTGCTTGATGAGCAGAGGCAAAGCCTTTTAATGTCTACATCCCCGCTTGCTACAAACGCCATGACCACCGATCCAGTTCGCACTACACCACAAAAAGCCGTTCAAGGCGAAAAACTGCGCGGCGCAGAAAAAATGGCACGCATTCCAGTCAAAATTATTCCGACGGTCGATATCCCGAAGAAACCTGACTGGATTCGGGTAAAAATGACTGCACCCGCCGAAGTACAACGCATTAAAGATACTTTACGTGCGCAAAAGCTGCATACCGTGTGTGAAGAAGCCGCTTGCCCGAATCTCGCGGAATGCTTTGGTGGTGGTACTGCGACCTTTATGATTATGGGTGATATTTGTACGCGTCGCTGTCCGTTTTGTGATGTGGCACATGGTCGTCCAAATGCACTCGATCCAGAAGAACCACGTCACATGGCGGAAACGATTTCTGGTTTAGGTCTGAAATATGCCGTAATTACCTCCGTTGATCGTGATGATTTACTGGATGGTGGCGCACAGCATTTTGTGGATTGTATTACTGAAACGCGTAAAACCAGTCCAGACACCTTGCTTGAAATTCTAGTTCCTGACTTCCGTGGTCGTATGGATATTGCACTACGCATCATGGCGGAATGTCCTCCAGATGTGTTTAACCATAATATTGAAACCGTACCTCGCCTGTATAAAGCTATGCGTCCGGGTTCAGATTATCAACACTCATTGAATCTATTAAAAAAATTCAAAGAAGTCTGCCCAGATATTCCGACTAAATGTGGCTTGATGGTTGGACTAGGTGAAACGGAAGAGGAAGTGTTGACGCTATTGGATGATTTACGTGCGCACGATGTAGATTACATTACCATTGGTCAATATTTACAGCCCTCAAAAAGCCATGCGCCTGTTGAGCGTTTCGTCCATCCAGATGAATTTGAGCGTTATACCGCTCATGGACAAGCATTAGGTTTTAGAAATATTTGGGCTGCACCGATGGTTCGTTCAAGTTATTTTGCAGATCGTCAATATCGTGGTGAGCCTGTGCCGCCAGTGCGTAGAAGTGCAAAAGTTGTAGGTTAGAAATAATCAAATTGAGTGCTTTAAATCTTCTAAAGCACTCGGTCGCATAAGCCCTAAAAATCCTCTAATATCCGCATAACCTTTTTTTCGATTTTTAGAACATGGACAACTCCTCAAAAAACAAAGCCAAACGTTGGTATTGGCTACTGACATTTCCTTGGGTACTCGCGTTATGGGTTCCTTCGTATAACCATATTGAACCTCGTTTATTGGGTTTTCCTTTCTTTTATTGGTATCAATTAGTCCTCGTTTTTGTCGCCGCAGCAACGATTGGCGTCGTGTATTACAAAGCTCACGCCAGCGTTGAAAAAAAAGTATCCAATAAAAACAATGAGGAAGGTAATAAATCATGAAGTTGGATATGACTGCAACGATTGTTTTTGTTTCATTATTTTTCTTTGTCACGATTCTCGGATTTTACGCCTCGCGTTGGAAACAAGCCGACCTACACTCACTGGATGAATGGGGACTAGCTGGTCGCCGCTTCGGCACATGGATTACATGGTTTTTGCTTGGCGGTGATTTATATACGGCATATACCTTTATCGCCGTTCCAGCATTGCTGTTCGGCATGGGTGCATTTGGTTTCTTTGGAATTCCCTACACAATTTTGATTTATCCACTCGCATTTATGATCTTGCCACGACTCTGGTCAGTATCGCGTAAACATGGTTTTGTTACACCTGCTGACTTTATTCGTGCGCGCTATAACAGCCCATTATTGGCACTGGCGATTGCGGTCACAGGCATTCTGGCAACAATGCCTTATGTTGCATTGCAACTTGTAGGTATTGAAGTGGTAATCGGCGGTTTAGGCATCGATACGTCTGGTGCTTTAGGCGAATTACCACTCATTGTCGCGTTTATTATTTTGGCAGCTTACACCTATACTAGTGGTTTACGTGCTCCTGCGATGATTGCAATCGTGAAAGACTTACTGATTTACATCACTATTATTGCGGCTTGTATTATTATTCCGATGCAACTCGGTGGCTTTGGCAAGATTTTCGATGCAGTTCCAGCGGAAAAAATACTACTCAAAGCACCTACAGATACCAGCCTTAATCAATTCAGTGCTTATTTTACGTTGGCTGTAGGTTCAGCTTTAGCATTGTTTCTCTATCCACACTCGATGACAGCATCACTGTCATCCAGCAGTGCGAATACTCTGCGCAAAAACATGATGTTATTGCCTGCTTACTCGGTTTTATTAGGGTTGATTGCGCTTCTCGGCTATATGGCAATCGCATCTGGCGTGAAAAATATGCCTGAATTCGCTCAAGGCTTTGCGCAATATGGTAATAACTTCGCCATCCCTGCCTTGTTCATTCATAGTTTTCCATCATGGTTTGTCGGTGTCGCCTTTGCGGCGATTGGCATTGGCGCACTCGTTCCTGCAGCGATCATGTCCATCGCAGCAGCAAATCTATATACCCGCAATATTCATAGAGAATTTATTAACCAATCAATGACACCCAAGCAAGAAACTTTCATTGCTAAAAATATCTCTCTAGCCGTGAAATTTGGTGCGTTGCTTTTCGTGTTATTTATCCCAACACAATACGCGATTAACCTGCAATTGCTCGGTGGAGTTTGGATTATTCAAGTCTTGCCAGCCGTTTTTATTGGGCTTTATACACGTTGGTTCGATCATCGTGCACTCCTGATTGGCTGGTTGGTCGGCATGGTTGTCGGGAGTTGGATGGCATATTCCGTGCAATTCAAACCGATCTTCACATTAACAATCCTAGGCTACAGCATCCCTGGCTATTCGGCACTGTACGCTTTGCTGATCAACTTATTGGTTGCATCAATAATCACGATTGCAATTCGCTTATCAAAAGTTGAAGCATCAAAAGACTTAACCGTTTGCGCAGATTATGAGTCTGATTAATCATACAAAGCATATTCAATCACCCTATTTGAATGTGCTTGTTACAGCTTAACTCTGAATTAAATCCTAAAAACCTAGACGTGAGCAGTATCTCAACTCGCCATCACGTCTAGATTTACGTTACAATTCGCTCATGCTTTTATCTTCTTGCGTCTACAATGACGCAAATCCCATCGCAAAAGATAATCTCTCTTTTTACCTTAAAATAAATGGAAACTCCCATGACTCAACTTGCTAATATTATTGAACAAGCTTTTGAAGATCGTCTAAAATTTTCACCAACTAATGCACCACAAGACGTGCGTGATGCTGTTGCAGAAGCATTGGCAGGTTTAGATAACGGTTCACTGCGCGTTGCAGAAAAAATTGGTGGCGCATGGCAAGTCAACCAATGGCTTAAAAAAGCCGTTTTGTTGTCATTCCGTTTAAATGACAATGTGCCGTTAAGTGGTGGAGATTCCTTACAATTTTTCGACAAAGTTCCTACAAAGTTCGCGGACTGGAATGAGGCACAATTCCAAGCAGCAGGAATCCGTGTCGTACCTCCAGCAACCGCACGTAAAGGCAGCTTTATTGCTCGCAACGTGATCTTAATGCCATCATACGTCAACATTGGCGCGTATGTGGATGAAGGTTCGATGGTTGATACTTGGGCAACTGTGGGTTCATGTGCTCAAATTGGTAAAAACGTACATTTGTCTGGTGGTGTTGGTATTGGCGGTGTACTTGAGCCATTACAAGCGAATCCAACAATTATTGAAGACAACTGCTTCATCGGTGCACGCTCTGAAATCGTTGAAGGCGTAATCGTTGAAGAAGGCTCAGTGATTTCAATGGGCGTATACATTGGCCAGTCAACCAAAATTTATGACCGTGAAACTGGTGAAGTAACCTATGGTCGCGTACCTGCTGGATCAGTTGTTGTATCTGGTAACTTACCGTCAGCGGACGGTAAATATAGCCTTTATGCAGCTGTAATTGTTAAGAAAGTGGATGCACAAACACGCTCAAAAACAGGTTTGAATGAGTTGTTACGCGTAGATTAATACTAGTCAACATGTAAAAACTACGACGCAACAGCTAATGATTATTTTATAAACACTAGGGGTTCGTCGTGGTTCCTACAAAAGAATCGTCAGATAAGCATTATTTCATCACTACTGATATGCAATCAGGTCAGTATTTCTTTAAAAAAATATCAAGAACTGTTCGCTTTAGTGCAGACGATTTCGAAGAGTTTTCTGAACAATTTCGTCGAATGATTTATGAGTTAGGACTGTGGAAAGAGCACTACGGTCGTAAAGCGAATGAACTTAATTTAGTCATTGAAGCACATCCTTGGATATTAAAACGTGTTCGAGATCATTTGGCGCACCCATTTCCTGTCGGTCATCCATATGGTGACTTTGCACGAAAGCACCCCATCACAATTCACTTATACGATCAGCTTGATCAAAAAGGACAGCATTACAGGCTTGCTGATGGCAAATTATCGATTGCAAGATCTCCATCTTCTGAATCAGAAACTCTAAGTGATTAATCCTTAACCTTACTCACTCTAAAATGGATAAAAGACTGTTGTTAGTACTATCTTGTTGATTATGAACTTGGTATGATACGCGCCGTTGGGGGCGTGGCGAAATTGGTAGACGCACCAGATTTAGGTTCTGGCGCCGCAAGGTGTAAGAGTTCGAGTCTCTTCGCCCCCACCACTAATTTGAGTTAACTATCGCTTACGATAGATATGAGAAGCCCTTTAGCCATTCGCTTTAGGGCTTTTTTGTTTCCTGTCATTTGCTCATCATTGCCTATCGAACAAAATATATGCAACACTCCATTAATTGATCATCATACAAAAATCAGTTTAATGATGAATCCAAGAATTAAGGAGTACAAATCGTGAAAAAGCTGAAAGCATCATTATTATTAGCCACAATTATCATGCCTACAATCAGCCTAGCATCTACGTTAAATATTAAATTGGGCGCATGGGAAACAACAACAAGCAGCACATTAAATCAATCTAGCATTCCTGTAGATTCTCTGGCAAAAATACCTCCTCAAATGCGAGCTCAAATTGAAGCGAAAATTAAAGCCAACCAAGCACCTCACGTCACAAAAGTTTGTATTACGCAAGATGATTTAAATCAAAACAAAATGCTTGAATCAGGACAAATCCTCAATTGTACGAACAAAATTACTTCAATATCGTCAAATAAAATGACCACGCAAAGTAGTTGCCCACCACCACATGAATCCATAGCCGTCTCAACTGTCGAAGCGATTACCCCTGAAAAAATGGTGGGTACAATTGATATTACGCAACCCAATAATGGAAAGATTCACATCGACATTAAAAGTCAGTGGTTATCTACAAGTTGTGCGGGAGTTCCCCAGCGCACAGATTGGAAAACAAAAATGGAAGAAATTAAGAAACGTCACCCAGATAAGTTCCAATAATCTTTAATTTTTTTGACTAAAAAATAAACCTCACAACCCTAGAATTGTGAGGTTATATTCGTCAACTAACTTAGAACTTAGATATTAAGCAGCATCTTCATCATCATCAGCACTAGAAATTCCAAGTTCTTTTAGCTTACGCGTCAAGGTATTGCGCCCCCACCCTAATAATTCAGAAGCCAAGCGTTTCTTACCTTGACTATGTTCTAACGCGGCAAGAATCATGACACGTTCGAACATGGGTGTTGCCGTATTTAGAATTTGCTGTTCGCCGTTCATTAAATGCTGTTTTGCCCATAATCCGAGCGCCACATCCCATTCTGATGACACACTTGATAACTGCACAGGAAGCTGAGCAGTTGCAAAGTTGTCAGTTTTTGCAGCGACTGACGCTTGTCCATGAGCAGGCAAACGAAGCTCTGGCGGTAGATCAGTTAACAAAACTTCACGACTACTTGCCATTACAGTTAGCCAACGACATGTGTTTTCTAATTGACGCACATTACCTGGCCACGGTAATTGCTGTAGAAAAGCCGCTGTTTCACTACGCAATTTCTTAGGTTCAACAGACAGTTCATGTCCTGCTCGTTCCAGAAAATGTGCAGCCAACATCGGAATGTCTTCGCTACGATCTCTTAAGCGTGGAATATGAATACGAATCACATTCAGACGATGGTACAGATCCTCGCGGAATTTGCCTTCAAGGACTAATTTTTCTAAGTCTTGATGGGTCGCTGCAATGATACGGACATCGACATGCACAGGCATATGTCCGCCTACGCGATAAAACTCGCCTTCAGCTAAAACACGAAGTAATCGTGTTTGGGTCTCAAACGGCATATCACCAATTTCATCGAGAAATAACGTCCCGCCATTTGTTTGTTCAAAGCGACCTTGGCGCTGAGTATTTGCACCTGTAAAAGCACCTTTCTCATGACCGAACAATTCAGTTTCAATCAGATCTTTAGGAATTGCTGCCATATTTAGTGCAATAAAAGGCTTTTTGGCACGTGGCGAATGGCGATGTAATGCATGTGCAACCAGCTCTTTACCCGTACCCGACTCACCATTAATGAGCACGGTAATATGTGACTGAGCCAAGCGACCAATTGCACGAAACACTTCCTGCATCGCTGGTGATTCACCGATAATCTCAACAGAACGAATCGGCTTAGTCGGCGCCATATCTTCATTACTGCTTGCAGTAATTTGTGCGGTATGTTGAATCGCACGCTGCACCAGCGCCAACGCTTCATCAATATCAAATGGCTTGGGTAAATACTCGAAAGCACCTGTTTGATAACTAGATACCGCAGACTCCAAATCGGAGTGTGCCGTCATGATAATGACAGGTAAATCAGCATAGGCCTCTTTAACTCGGGATAAGAAAGTCAACCCATCCATGCCGGGCATACGAATGTCCGTCAAAATAACATGAGGCTGCTCGTCTTCCAATCGTGTTAATGCACTTTGGCTTTCTTCAAAGCTGACGACATTAAACCCTTCTTCTTTGAATGTTTTTTCCAGTACCCAGCGGATGGCACGGTCATCGTCGATGATCCAAATGGTCTCGTTCGACATAACTTACTCCCAAGGTAAAAATAAACTAAAAATTGTTTTTCCAGCCACAGAATGGCATTCAATCATGCCGTTGTGCAGATGGACAATATCGTGTGCAATACTCAAACCAAGTCCAGTTCCGTTGGCACGTCCTGTGACCATTGGATAAAAAATAGACTCGACTAACTCTTCAGGAATACCAGGACCATTGTCCTCAATATCAACCTGTATGACGCTGCGATGAAGCGTATTGTTGATGGTAAACATCCGTAAAATACGCGTTCTAAAAGTCAACGTCGGAATACGTCCTTGCATCTTGTGAGCATTTTCAGTCATAGCTTGCAGGGCGTTTACTGCAATATTTAGCATAACTTGGATCAATTGATTTTTATCTGCTCTAATCTCTGGAAGTGACAAGTCATAGTCACGCACAACATCAAATTGGTCTTCGGATGGTGAGGAAAATTGACTCATAAATTGATTGAGAATCAATGATCGTACGCGCTCAAGTGGTTCATGAATATTCACCAAAGCAAACGCAGGGGGTTTCCTAGAACCCAGCATCGTATCTGCCAAATGTCGTAAACGATCGACCTCGCTGATAATCACATCAGTATATTCAGCGCTGCCTTGAGGTAATGTCCGCGCCAATAATTGCGTCGCACCACGAATTCCACCGAGAGGATTCTTAATTTCATGCGCAACACCACGCACGAGTTGCCGTGCAATCGAATGTTGTTGATTCAGATGTTCTTCACGACTAATCCGCAACAGTCGATCCATAGGTTGAATTTCAAATAAAATACGATGATGCGAAATATCATCAGGCGCATCATTATCCATAATGAGAGACGCCGTATAGTCCACAACTTTGTCACGCAAGCCTATTTTTAGCACAGCTTCTCGGCGCGTATAGGGTTGACCATTAGCAAGTAATCGAGACAACGCCACAGGTGCATCAAATTGTGGATCTTGATCGATCAAAATAGAGAGCAGCGGCTGTTTCAGTGCTCTGAATTGACTGAGTTCAATTAACGCCTCACACGCAGGATTGAGATACTCAATACTCAAATCTGAGCGCACTAATATAATTGCGGTCAGCATATGATCCGTGATGCGTTGATATTGCTCGAGATTCATAACACTCCATCGTGCAAAACTTAAATACAGAAAAACAGTAATAAATGACTGCTTCAATCAAAAACGATATAAACAATTAAGCTCTCATAAAATACTGAATTTTCAATATCCTAATCTGAGTATATTAAAGTCAGTTAAGGTTTCATCTATGCTCTGCAAAACATAAGCCAACTTTTAATAAAGCTGTTAAAAAGATCAAGAACATACCTTTTGTTAAGTCATCAAGTGATATAAATCACTTTTTTAAAAATTATCGATTCAGATCAATATAAAACTTGAACAAGAAATGCACTCTTCCGACAAGTCCAACTATTTTTATTCAAAAACTCAACTTAATCGCACCAAAACAATGCAATTAGTCAGTCAAATATAGCACCAAAATAATGCATTGTTTGTGATAAATTTAGACTTTCATCGCTTCTTTTTTGAATAATTCACTTAAAGCTTACGTCTATCGCGCAAAGCGCATACAATACGCAGGTCTAATGTTTGTTTAAGTTGAAATGCCGTATGAGTTCGCCAAAAGTTGGTTTTGTTTCCCTTGGTTGCCCAAAAGCGCTTGTTGATTCTGAAAGAATTCTCACGCAGTTACGGGTTGAAGGCTATGAAGTTGCTGCAGATTACGCTGGCGCAGATTTAGTTGTGGTCAATACCTGTGGATTTATCGAATCTGCTGTACAAGAATCGCTTGATGCGATTGGCGAAGCCATCAGTGAAAATGGCAAAGTCATTGTGACTGGATGTCTAGGTAAAGATGAAGCAAAAATTCGTTCAATGCACCCTAGTGTTCTTAAAGTCACAGGCCCTCAGGCTTACCAAGACGTCATGAACGCTGTACATGAATACGTACCAGCACCGCCTGAACACAATCCATACCAAGATCTCGTTCCACCGCAAGGCATTCGCTTAACACCAAAACATTATGCTTATTTAAAAATTTCTGAAGGGTGTAATCATCGTTGTACCTTCTGCATTATTCCATCACTACGCGGCGACCTTGTTTCTCGCCCAATTAGCAGTGTGATGGAAGAAGCACAAAATCTTGTGAAAGCTGGCGTTCAAGAAGTTCTTGTCATTTCTCAAGATACTTCGGCTTACGGCGTTGACCTGAAATACAAACTTGATTTCTGGAATGGCCAACCGCTAAAAAGCAAATTTATCGATCTGTGCGCAGCATTAGGTCAACTCGGTGTTTGGGTACGTCTACATTATGTATATCCGTATCCGCATGTCGATGCAGTGATTGATTTGATGGCCGAAGGTAAAATTCTGCCTTATTTGGACATTCCATTCCAACATGCCAGCCCACGTATTTTGCAACTCATGAAGCGTCCTGCGCATAGCGAAAATACCTTAGAACGTCTTGCAGCATGGCGTGCAAAATGCCCAGATATCGTGATTCGCTCAACGTTTGTTGTCGGCTTCCCTGGTGAAACCGAAGAAGATTTCCAATATTTACTCGACTGGCTGCAAGAAGCACAGCTTGATCGTGTGGGTTGTTTCACCTACTCGCCTGTTGATGGTGCGGTAGCAAATGACCTACCAGATCATGTCGCACCTGAAATTCAGCAAGAGCGTTATGAACGCTTCATGCAAACTCAGCAAGAAATCTCTGCGAAGAAACTCCAAGCACGTATCGGTCGCACATTCACTGTGTTGATTGATGAGTTTGATCTAGAGCATTCTGTAGCAATTACACGTTCTTATGCAGATGCGCCTGAGATTGACGGTCATGTGTATATCGAAGATTTAACTGCTGCTGATCTAGCACGTTTGAAATCTGGTGATAAAGTTGAGGTAACAATCACTGACGCAGATGAATATGATTTGTATGCGAATTTGGTTGTAACAACATAAATCTGTTTTTCTAAAAATCCAAACGAGGCACTTCATCGATATGATGAGGTGCCTTTTTTATTTCCTATAAAAAATCCCATCGCCGAATAACACACGCTTGCCCATGCTGTACGCCATGTGCATCAATCACATTCCACAATACAGTATTTTGAATTTTGAAGCGGCAGCCATTTTTAGCAATGCGAATACCTTCATAGGTGTCGATATAACCTTTACTTTGCGCTTCTTGCAAAAGTCGATCTCGCTCCTCTTGCAACATTTGCTCCGCAGAAAGACGTGATGGCAATGCAATAAACTCATCCCAATCCATTTGCCATAAAGTCTGAGCTGTTTGATTTGCATATCGAAAAATAGGATCAGCTTCCATACCATGTGAGACTAGAGCAAATGGCGCTTCATATAATCTTTGAGCGAAGTTCAAACCAGACGATATTAAAGGCTGTCCAGTAAGTCGCAAAAAACTTTCAGCGAGTAAGTTGCTATACGCAATCATTTTGGAGTTTTCGTAAGGTTGCATTAATCAACCACACACCGCTTCCACAGGCTTCGCTCCACCCTCCAAAGTCACAACCGACTCTGCAATTGCATTCGTCACTTTATCTAGCGATTGCCGAGAAGCATTCACAACTGCATCAACTTCACTGGTTGAATCGGCATTCGCTGGCAAACTAAACATCATGCGACATGTGATAGAATGTGCCTTACTTGGAGGTACATTGGGCGTTAAATTGACAGAATCTTCGATTCGACTCACGGTCCAAGTTGCTGCAACATGGATACTGTCAACAGTATTCTTTGACGGATCTTGAAGCGCATCAAAATTAGAAAAATTCGCCGCAATACGATAGACAGGCAGCGATGTCGCAGAACCACTGGCATAACGATCAACCGCACCTAATCGCTGTAACAATCCCGCCGCCAACGCATCCTGTAGCTCTGAACTTAAGGTTGAAGTCCAGCGTTGCTGATCAAGCATTTGCGATCGACCATTAGTGGTTTGTAAAACAAGCTGTGTACGATCCAAACGATCAGGTAACCCAACAGGGAGCACCTCGATGACTCGAACTGCATTAGTCTGTACGGGCTTGATCATTGTAGTCAGCGTATAGTAATTCGGTGTTGGTGAAGAACTACATGCGCTAACCAATACAGCCGAACTAATACTCACACTGGATATAAACGGTCTAAATATTTTAATCATTTTGCTCATGGTTTGCTTTTATCCTGATTTTTATCCTTGTTTAGGCTCGGCGCTTTACCACGTATCAGCGATTCTGGATGCTGTTCGATATAGTCTGACATCAGTTGTAATGATGCCGCAGCACGTGTCATTTGTTGCATTGCACGACGAACATCCTGCTGCAGTGGCGCATCACTTGCCAGAATTGTTTGTGTTGATTGCATGGTTTTACGTGCATCATCCAAAGTTGCCTGCATTGCTGGTGCAACTTTGCCATCCATTTGCTGAACAAGTTTATTGGTTGAATCAATCGTTGTATTCATATTTGCCATGGTCTTTCTCAAGTCCTGACCAATTTCATCCAACGGGAACTTCGTCAACTTATCTGCAATCTGAGTGACTTGTGCTTGTAGGTTACTCAACTCCGTTGGTGTTGTTGGAATTTCAACCATGCCTTTATCAAATTTCAATTCTGCAGGTTTTGCTTTCGGGAAGAAATCAAGCGCAATATAATTTTGTCCTGTGAGAATATTTCCTGTACGCATTTGAGCACGTAAACCACGTTGAATAAACTCGGCCAATATTTTTTGGTTAGGATCAAACTCACGACCATGTGATAGACGCGATGGATAAACTACGGCGACTACAGGCATCCTTAATTGTCTATACGCTGAATCAAACTCTACATTGATTGATTGAACATAACCCAGCTCAATTCCTCGGAAATCAATCACGGAACCTCTACTAAGCCCACGCAAAGATTGATCAAAATACATCATAAAACGAATCGGCTTGCCATCTGACTCTTTTAGTGCATCTTCTTGAGTTTGCGCTAAGGTGAACGATGCATTACTTGCAGCCACTTCGGCATCAGAGTTCTCAGGAAAGCCAAAAGCAATCCCGCCAGAGACAATACTCGCAAGTGACTGAGTATTCACCTTAAATCCTGATGCATTCAATGAAACATCTAAGCCGCTGGCATGCCAGAAACGAGTATCTGTGGTCACATAACGATCATAGGGTGCTTGGATAAAGATCTGTAATTGAACACTTTTACCATCATCAGCGAGCTTATAACCGCTGACTTGACCGACATTGATACGACGATAATAAATGGGCGAACCAATATCGAGTGAACCCAAATCACTTGATTGTAATGTGTAAGTTTTACCTGGCACATCGGCCGCAATCGCAGGAGGAGATTCTAGACCCGTAAAATCCTCACGCTTAGTCTTTGACTTACCACCATCTACGCCAATATATGCACCTGATAATAAGGTACTGATCCCAGATACTCCTCCAGTCCCAATCCGAGGACGCACAACCCAAAACCGTGCATCATCAACAGCAAAATTCGCTGCAGCCTTACTCAATTCAATTGTCACAATCACATGAGAGTGATCATCAGAAAGTCCAATATTCTTCACCAGACCAATATCAACCTCTTTATAACGCACAGTTGTTTTGCCTGCCTGTAAGCCATCAGCAGTACGAAATGACACGTTAATTGTAGGTCCTGTGTCCGTAATCACTTTGACCACTAAAGACAACCCAATCGCTAAAGCAATTAGAGGGATAATCCATACTAATGAGAAACGCAGGCGTTTTGGTTGTACCGTACGAGGTTCAGCCAAAACCTTTTCTGAAGGAAAATTTTCTGAAGATAGTTTCTCAGTTTGATCAGAATCATGATGAGGTTGCTGTTGATCAGTCATTTTTAAATATTAGCCTTTTCTGTCATTTGGGTCTGGCATAAGCGCTGTAAATTGAGGATCTGATTTATGCTCTTGAATCTTATGGTCTTGGTGATCATGTTTCTGGTATCCGAGACAGTAATTATCCCAAATAATTCGCGGATCAAAACTTAATGAAGCCAACATTGTTAAGACTACAACTGCACCAAATGCAACCGCACCCGGTCCAGCTGCAATTGATGCTAATGATTGCATTTGAATCAATGCCGTCAATAAAGACACAACAAACACATCGATCATTGACCAACGACCAATAAACTCAACCAGTCGATATAGCGTTGCACATTGCTCTGGCCTCCATCTTCTTTTATTCAACTCTTGCCGATGTACAGCAAGCAATAAAAAAATCAGGATCATTAACTTTAACATTGGAATAAAAATACTGGCGGTAAAAATAACAAACGCAACCAGATAATCACTATTCTTCCAAAAGTAGATCACCCCACTCATGATCGTATCTTTCTGCTCACCAAACAATGAATCTGTGATGGTCATGGGTAACAGATTCGCAGGAATATACATAATCATGGCTGACAGCATCAGCGCCCAAGTCCGATCTAGGCTCGCAGGTTTCCGCTGATGCAATATGGCATGACAGCGCATACATGGCTGATGATTGAGTGTCAGTGGATTAAGCTGTCCACAACTATGACAAACGATCAGTGATAAATCTTTTGCAGTTGATAGATTGAGGTATACCTCATCTATTTCAGCATGCTGAGCTTGATGATCATTTGGTTTATTACCATCTTTCTTTTTAAGAAATTTGTTCACAATTTTCGACCTGATCCCAAATTTCAGTAACACTGACCGACATCACTAAGACAAGTAGTACGGTTAATACTGCAAACGACCATAATGCAGTACCAGGAATAATCACCACCATCACCGCTAGCTTCACTAAAGTCACCAAGACTCCAATGAGAAACACTTCAATCATGCCCCAAATACGAAAAACTCTAATAATTCGTAGTGCAAAAGCCATTCCTATCGGCTGCTTATTCCAAATCGTCGTTGGAAATAAAACATAAATGAGCAGCAACATTTCGCATAATGGAAAAGCAAATGTCGTGAATAAAACCAAAACCGCAACAAATCCACGATCTGCATGGAACATTGCCATTACTGCGCCAAGCAATGTTGTTTCTGAGAAGTTTCCTTTTAAATCAATCTTTACGATTGGAAATATATTACTGATGATAAAGACAATTAGACTAGCAATCACCAAAGGTAATAACTGCTGGATTGATCGACCATTTTTATAAAGAACTGCACCGCATCGAATGCAATACGCCTTCGCCCCTTTTTTTAAAGCGATACGTTTATAAACAACATCACATTCTTCGCAGCAAACCAAATGTGCTACTTTCAGATCATTAATATCCGATGTAGATTGTTCTTCTTTTATTAGTGAATTTGATGATTCAGAATCCATTAAATGCATATCAGCTTATCAATCAAGTTATTAAGCATGTGATAAGAAACATAACATAAACTGCTCCCAAGTCGTGCAACTTTAATGTATGAAATTAAAATCATTGCCAAACGATGTAAACCACCATAAAAAAGCCTTTCTCATCACAAGAAAGGCTTTTTGTGTTTCACTAAAAAACTACATTAAACACGTTCAATCAAGAATCCTAACGTGACCAACTCATCTTCTTTACCATAAGGTGCGACGACAGAACGTTGCCGCTGTTCAGGTTTTAAGTATGTTTTTGCCACGCGCTGCAAATCATCAATCGTAACCTCAAGCAATAATTTGCGTAAAGCTCGGCGTTGCTCAGGTGTGCGACCATGCAATTGCGAATGACACGCGCCCATCGCTTCACCTGCAGGTGAACTTGGTTTGTCCATTGCACCAATCAGACCCAAAATTGCTTCTTCCAATTGATAAGCTTCTTGTGGCGTATTGATTAACCAATCAATACTCGCTTGGAAGTCAGCAAAGGTTTCAGCCAAACGCGGATCACGATAACTATGGAAACGGAACGCACAAGCATTACCATCATAGCCAGCACCACCACCATACGCACCACCCTGCTCACGCAATGCACGATGCAAAAAGCCATTACGTAGATAAGGACCAAGCACCATCATTGCTGCAGTATCTGGATGATCAACCACTGGTGCAGGATATGCAGCAGCACAGAACTGAACATTCGTTTGAATTAACCAAGCAGTATCTTGAGTGCTTTCCGATTGTTGCGGCACCTGATTTTGTTGAATAATTGGTTGAACTTGAGATGGGCTAATCGTCCAAACTCTCTCAATCTCATCACCAAGTCTTGTGAGTTGGCTTTCTTCCGCAACCAATAGGAACTGACGAGGCAAAGCAATGATTTGCTGATGCAATGCAGATAAATCATTGAGTAATTGAGTTTTCACCGACACATCTTGCTCAATATTAGTCAACAAATCGCGCAACCAAAGTAATGCAGGCAAACCTGTATGTTCATATTCATGTTGTGCAAGCGCACTATACGAACGTGACGCAATCTGCATGGCGTACGCATGACCAGAACCACTTAAGCGTGACTGCCAACGTGATTTACGTTGTTGTAATAACTCAATAATCCGATCTGACTCATCCAAGCGCAATGAAATAAATGCATCACGCAATAATTGAATCGCTTCTAATTTATGCGTTAATGCTTTCGTTGAAAGCACTAGATATGCACTGATTTTACCTTGATCGTTAATTGACGTTCGCAAACTTGAGCTTAGACTTACACCACCACTGACCGCAGTTTGCTGTTGCTGTAATTCAAGATAATCCAAATCACCTGCACCGACAGAACCCACCAACGACACGTACAGTGACAAAAGTTTTGTATTCAACAGTGCTTGCGGCACTTCAATCAGAACTTGGTTGTAATACAAACCATTTGTGCCTGATGCGTAACTATGAAGTGGCGCAGACTGTTCACTTAATTTTAGCGACTTGGTTGCGCCTGTTTGGATTTTTAAATCGACAGGAATATCCGCCAAGCCTACTTTCGGGAGAATAGATAAATCATCAACCTTTTCCTGTCGTGCTGCCAAAGCCGCTGCATCATTATCTAACTTTGCACGATCAGCATCAGTTAACCCTGCCTCAATTTTATCAAGGACAGCTTGCTCACGTGCTTGATCGCGTGCAGTTTTCTCACTGTCTGGATTCAGCACTAAACGCACACGGTGCGGATTATCCAATAGATGTTGCTTGACCAGATTTGGCAAGTAATTCTTATCTTTTAGATTCTCACGTAACTCCGCCAACAAGGGTTCAATTTGCCATACTGGCAAAGGATCGCCGCCGTGAATCGCACTACCCAATCCATTCAATAGTAATTGCAAACCGTATGGATAACTACCACCACCGATTTCACGTTGCTGTAGTTCCATCTGATGTAACACCGCCTCTACTTGTTCAGTTTGAATATCACCATTTGCCACTTTTTCCAGAACATTCAACACACCTTGTTCAAACGCATCCGCTTGTTGTGGATTTGAACCTTGCAAGCCACATAAGAAACTCATTTCAAAATTACTGTCATCTAACCCCAAAAGTGGTGATGGAGACTCACCTAAACCACAAGTTTCAATGTATTGACGTAACGGCGAAGCAGAATCTTCTAGCAACACCCCTTCAACTAAACGTAATGCAAAACGTGCCTTGATGTCAGTAGCTTTAGGTAATAACCAAGCCATGACCAAATGAGTACGATTTTCTAATGTTTCGCCTTCAGCCAAATCAACAGCATAATTTGCCTCTACACGTTGTGGCTCAGTGTAACGCTGTTCTGGCACAGATTCTAAACGCTCACCCTGACTAAATGTAGACAGTGCCTGCTCTTCAAATTTTTGCTGTAAAACCGCTGGCGCAAGGTTGCCATACGTCATGAACACTGCATTACTTGGATGGTAATGTGAACGATAAAAATCGACGAGTTTCTGATGGGTTAACTGCGGAATATCGGCTGGATCACCACCAGAATTATAATGATAAGTCGTTGTTGGATAGAGCGCATGCGCTAATTGATGATAAAGCTGATCGACTGGCGAACTCATCGCGCCTTTCATTTCATTAAATACAATCCCTTTATACACAGGCTTACCATCTTCTAACTCAATACGAATCCCTTCTTGTGCAAAATCTAGAGGATCAATATTGGCATAAAAAGCAGCATCCAAATAAACCGACAATAAGTTAAAAAAATCAGCTTCATTTTGTGACGCAAATGGATATGCTGTCCAATCTGCCGAGGTAAATGCGTTCATGAAAGTATTCAGCGAACGACGAATCATCGAAAAAAATGGATCACGCACAGGAAAACGTTTGGAGCCACAAAGTGCTGTATGTTCTAACACATGTGCAACACCACTGGAATCCATCGGCTGGGTACGAAACGCCACCATAAAAACATTTTCATCATTATCGGCAGCAAGATGATAATGCAGCGCGCCAGTCACTTTGTGACGATATTCCTGCAATTCTGCGGATAAGGATTCAATTGGCTCACGACGTAAAAGTTCAAAAGTCTCAAATGCAAGAGCCGTGCTCTCAGTTAATGATGTCGTGGGCAATACAGCGGTCATGGAAGCTCCAAAGCAGAAACTTGGTTTCCTAAATGATGGATTAAAACCAACGAATTAGTCACCAAAAATATTTGTTGAATCAATCTTATCTTAATTGGGTATCGAGCTAAAGATAACAAGGCTGAAATTCATTTTTACGATCACAGAATTACTGTGCCATAAAGAAATAAATCACCCATAACTTGATAACTCGACATACCAATTTTAAAAAATTGCCCGTTAATTTCCACAACCCAATTCAACAAAACCACATAACTATCCACACAATGATCACACAATACCTCCAAGTACTCTCAAAGATTCTTACCAATACTGGTTACCGAAGCATATTAAAATCATTTGAAATATTTAATTGCGTTTCCGACTAAGAGCGATTTCATATGTATGAGTGCAAAACAGCGATTAAGTCGACTTTCTTTTACGAGGATAGCACCATGAAAACATTGAACTACACCATGCTTGCCATAGCAATGATGACTCCCATTCTCTTATCTGCATGTGGTGGCGGCTCATCATCCGTCACTAATGGTTCTGTAAATGTTTCCATGACCGATGCCCCATCCTGTGGCTTTGATCATGTGTTTGTCACCGTTGATCGCATACGAGTAAATTCAAATGCAAATGCTGGCCCGAATGACAGTGGATGGACGGATATCGCCCTCAGTAGACCAACAAAAATTGATTTACTTTCTCTAACAAATGGTGTGCTTTACAATATTGGTCAGGCACCACTGCCTGCTGGTCACTACGCACAAATTCGCCTTATCTTGACCGCAAATCAAGGCACGACACTAAATAACTCTGTAGTACCAACTGGCGGCGTAGAACAACCGTTGGCGACGCCAAGCTCGACTCAAAGCGGCTATAAAGTTGTAGGCTCCTTTGACGTAATACCGGATACATTGGTTGATTTAATCGTCGATTTTGATGCCTGTCATTCAATTGCTCAACAAGGCAATGGCAGTTATACACTGAAGCCAACAGTAACTGCGACTCAAACAATCGTTAGCGGTAGTATTGCTGGTTATGTAGACCCATCGACTGAAGCTGGTGCAACTGTATACGCTGAACAAAATGGTGTCGTCGTTAAAGGAACCGTAGCCGATAGTACAGGTCATTTTATTCTCACCCCTATCGTACAAACTCTCACAAATGGACGCTATGATGTCGTCATCGTTCAGCCGAACCATGCCACGGGCATTATTCGTGATATTCCTGTACTTGCAAGTAACACCACATCACTATCAACTCAGAATGCGCCATTCCTACTTGGCAATTCAAGTATGAATTTCGTGACAGGGGTTGCTACTCCAGCTAGTGCACAAGCTTCAGTCAATGCTCAACAAAGCACCAATGGCGGAACCTACAACATAGCCATGACCAATGCAAATCTAGATACAGGTGCCTATAGCCTTAATCTTGTAACTGCAGCACCACTGGTTGGCACTTACTCACCAACATTGCCAATTGGTCTAACAGGTGATAGTTCTGCTGCTGGAGTCTATACAGTTAAAGCGACAAGTAACGCCAGTGCAACTCTATCTAACAATGTTAATATTTCGGCGAGTAATGTAACTACTATCAACTTTGGATTCTAACCTTCATAACCTAGGATAATGAAATGAAGCTATTAAAAATGACTGTGATCTTGAGTACATTCGCTTGGATTAGCGGATGCTCTGTTTATACGCCGTTTGGTGATGTTATTGTTCCAGGTGGATACAATGGCGACAACGGCGGAGGACATGGTGGTGGATTCTGTCCTCCAGGACAAGCAAAGAAAGGCAACTGTTAAAACCGAAATAAAAAACCTGCAAAAACACTTGCAGGTTTTTTTTATAACTAATAAATAAAGATCTTAATTAAAATAAAAATTTCAGATTTTATATCACCAAATTTGAGTTTATAAATATTGGTTGTCAGTCATGATAATCTCCACAAAAAAAACAAATACTTTATAAATCAAAAATTTATACTTATATTATTTTAAAAATCGAATTGAGAAAATCCGTCTCGTAATAACAAAGTGGCTTCACTTGCAGGCTTTGGTTTACTGACCAAATAGCCTTGCAATACATCACACCCTTCATCACACAAATAACGTGCCTGCTCTCTAGTTTCAACGCCTTCAGCCACAACCTCCATATTCAACGCATTACTCATCGCTAGAATCGCGAGTACAATTGCTTTTTGCTGAGGGCTGTTCATCATTTGCATAATAAACGATCGATCTATTTTGATCACATCAATTGGGTATAAACCGAGATAAGACAAAGAGGAATAACCCGTACCAAAATCATCTAATGCAATAGTGACTTGACGACTCCGTATCTCTTGTAAAATATTTCGTACTTTCTCTTGCTCATCCATGAGCAAGCTTTCGGTAATTTCCAACTCTAAACTTGTAGGCGCAATTTGGTATTTAGTCAAAATACGATCTAATGTTGCTAGAAAGTTACCTCGTTGTAATTGTAATGCTGAGACATTAACAGACACTTTTAGATGATCATATCCCATGTCAGCCCAAGCTTTAATCTGTGCACAAGCCCGATCCAACACAAATTCACCAAGTTGTCCAATCACACCTATTTCTTCTGCTAACCCAATAAACTCTATCGGTGAAATTAGTCCCCTTTCAGGATGATTCCAACGTACTAATGCTTCAAACCCGACTATCTGTTTATTATATGCATGAATCTTTGCCTGATAATAAACCTCAAACTGTGGAGGAGATAAAGCTTTGCGCAAAGAATTCTCTAACGAGATTCGTGCAAACGGTTGAATTTCTTGCTGAGTTGCAGCAAAAATAATCGTATTACCACCCAAGCGTTTAGCTTCTTGTAATGCATTCTCAGCATAATAAAATAGAGTATCAACTTGTTGAGCATGTTGAGGAAAAAGTGCAATACCAATAGATATGGTAACGATCACTTCTTGGGTATTGATACCAAATGGTATATCAAACAACTGTTGTAGTTTCTGACTGTATTCTTTTAGTTTTTGTGGATCATTTTCTGGATATTCGAGCACAATTCCAAAATCATCACTACCTAAATGCGCAATAAATCCAGTTCGGATTTCAATGCTAACAAATCGTGCCGCCACCTGCTTGAGGAGTTGATCAGCATCCTTTGTGCCAAGCAAATTATTCAGTAACCGAAATCGATCTAAGTTCACCAATAACACTGCAAAAGGTGACTGTTTTTCTATCCCTTGCAAAATAAACTGATGTAGATACTCTTTGAAATAAGTGCGATTAGGCAAATCAGTCAGCGAATCATAGTTAGCTAAATAAGATAACCGTTGCTCGTTTCTGCGACGTTCAGTGAGATCACCAATGATTCCAATATAATGAGTTTTGCGTTGTTGATTATCGTATACCGTGTTGATATGTAACCAAGCAGGATACTCCTCACCGTTTTTACGCTGTGTCCAAAACTCACCCTCGTACACTCCGACCATTTCTAAAGTCTGCGTTACATTTTGCGCTGCTTGTACCACAGTCGGACTATAGTGACGGCCTTGACTCATAAACCGAGTACCAATTAATTCCTCTTTTGAGAAACCTGATACTTTTTCAAAGTAAGGATTGATATTTTGTATCTGAAATTGATGATCTAAAATAAAAACACCTTGCGACACATGCTGAAATAGCATGTTCGAAAGCATTTTTCTTTCAGCAGCAGCTTTAATTGAATTGATATTACGTCGGACTCCCACCATCCGTGCTGCAATACCTTTATCTTGATTGCGTACGATCACCTGAGCAATATCTTGCATCCAAATCCAATAGCCATCTTTATGCTGTATTCTAAATTCAGCTTCATAATGATCCGTGTGATCTTTTAAATGAGCAATCACCGCATTGCGTACAATTGGATAATCTTCAGGATGTATAAGCTGAGCGAGGCGCGACATATTAGTATCGGCCTGATTGATCGTATTATCGTGATAGCCCAAAATCTGCCATAAGCTGGTTGAGTATAATTTACGATGCGTAATATCCCAATCCCAAGAGCTAATCATGCCCTCGTAAAGTTCCATCTTCATTCCTTATTACATTATTATAGAATCTGTGTAGTGCTCAATTACCCAAAACTTCAGGATTAAAATGGAAAGAAGGTTATCCTAAGCAATCATAAGAATTTCATAATACGGAGAGTATATCTATTACGTACTTATAAATATATGCGATTTGCAATGGTTCTAGGTATGCCGCTATCACCAACAAAAAACATTAGCTTTGAGCCAAGGAGCTTAGTGAAGTCAAAGATCTTTGTATTTTAAATAAAATATTGTTTATAAAAACAAATATATAGAAACTATTGTATTTTTCTAGTATTCTTCCACAAGTGTAAAAAATGACAGGTATTTTTTTGATCAAATTTTCAAATTTGGGTAGATAATAAAAATTATTTTTTGGCTGTTCACTTTTTTCCAAAAATGAAAATTTTTTAATCAAAATTAAATGGCAACTGGATATCCTAAATCCTACTTCATTTAAGTTTTAACAAAAAAAAGGATCCGAAATGGCTACGTTTATTATTCGTATAGAACTTCCAGATGCAGCTCCAAATGACTACGAAATTTTAAACCATAAAATGGAACAGTCTGGTTTTTCAAGGAAAATTCATGGAGATGATGGAAAATCTTATGAATTACCTACCGCTGAGTACATGTGGTCAAGTAGATTCCAAACTACTCGCGCAGTACGAAGTCAGGTCGCCTTAATTACCACATCCATTCAAAAAAGCAACTCAGCAATTCTAGTTATGAAATTCAGCCGTTCAGCATGGACAGGATTAAAACAGTTAGAACAATCATAAAGATAAGTTGAACACCAGCACAACGTTTCTATGCTTATAATTCTTAATGACAGGGATACCAACGTACCATGTAATAAAAAGTGTGCTATTGCGCTGAATTTTGAGTAAATTCACAAAAACAGTGATCTTGAGTAGATATCTTTCTTTTACCGACATGAGAATCCTTCCTCATCAAGCAATTATTTGATTTGTTCAGGATTTAATTTTCTACGGTTAGTGGTAGCATGATGCATCACTTAGGATGCTAATAATTTATAAGGGGCTGTAGTAGAACAGGTTAAATTTCTGTCCAAATGAGTAGTGTTTTTAGCTGCTCTTTTGGACTCCCATAATTAAATCTAAACTCACATTCTTTAAGAAACAAGGGAAATGTTTTTCGATCAATTCCGTTGTATTTTCTCAATACTCTTTTTGCCTGATTCCAGAAGTTTTCAACGCCGTTGATGTGGTTTTTACCTATGCCAAACTGCTTTGAA
>JASLHI010000004.1 GCA_030149815.1 Aquirhabdus sp.
CTCAAAATTAACGCAAAAGCTGCAAAGCAAAAAAATAGGCGGCTATGGTAACATATTACGACCTTCTATTGCGTTACCCCTGTTATAGGTTTTCCAAGATATGAATATAGCTTCTTCTGATATTGTGACACCGCAATTACCAGCCGCGCTGATCGCTGGATTACAGCAAGCCGTCGGTGAAAATCGTGTGCATCTGGATACCGATACCTTGAAAACATGGGGTAAGGACTGGACCAAACATTTTGAGCCAAATCCATCAGTCGTGGTGTTTCCAGCCAATACCGCTGAAGTGCAAGCGATTGTGAAACTTGCCAATGAGTTTGGCGTTGCGATTACACCTAGTGGTGGTCGTACTGGTTTGTCTGCGGGTGCAGTTGCTGCCAATGGCGAAATCGTGGTCAGCCTTGATCGTATGAATAAAGTGATTGATTTCTTGCCTGCGGATCGCATGGTGCGGATTCAAGCAGGCATGGTGACTGAGCAACTGCAACAGTTTGCCGAAGAACAAGGGTTGTATTACCCAGTGGACTTTGCTTCTGCTGGCTCAAGTCAGATCGGCGGAAATATTGGTACTAATGCAGGCGGCATTAAGGTCATCAAATACGGCATGACTCGTCAATGGGTACTCGGCATGACTGTCGTCACAGGTAAAGGCGATATTCTGCGTCTAAACAAAGGCATGATTAAAAACGCGACTGGTTATGACTTGCGTCATCTGATGATTGGTGCAGAAGGTACGCTCGGTATTGTGACCGAAGTCGACATTAAACTGGAGCGTCAACCACAAGATTTACGCGTATTGGTGCTCGGTGTACCTGAATTTGCCGCAGTGATGCATATTCTGCAAGCCTTCCAAAATCGGATTGATTTGACGGCGTTTGAATTCTTTGGCGAATTGGCGATGCAAAAAGTCATCGCGCATACAGGCATTCCACGTCCATTTGAATCTGAATGTCCGTTCTATGTTTTGCTTGAGTTTGAAGGTCGTTTTGAAGCAATTGTCGATGATGCGATGGCGACGTTTGAGCATTGTATGGAGCAGGGTTGGGTGATTGATGGCGTGATGAGCCAGAATCAAACGCAAGCTGCGACGTTATGGCGTTTGCGTGAAGACATCAGTGAAACCATTGCACCTTTTACACCGTACAAGAATGATATTTCCGTATTAATCACTCATGTGCCTGCGTTTATTGCGGATATTGATGCGATTGTGAATGAATCTTACCCAGACTTTGAAATTTGCTGGTTTGGTCATATTGGCGATGGCAATTTGCATTTGAATATTCTGAAGCCAGCGAATCTGACCAAAGATGAGTTCTTTGAGAAGTGTAAAGTGGTCAATAAATCCGTGTTTGAAACTGTGCAGAAATATGACGGTTCAATCTCTGCGGAACATGGTGTGGGTATGACCAAGCGTGATTATTTGACCTATACTCGTGATGCAGTAGAAATTGAATATTTACGTGAAATTAAGAAAGTCTTTGATCCGAATGGAATTATGAATCCTGGGAAGATTTTTTGATTAGAGTTAATGATATAGGCGTAGTTAATCTACGCCTTTTTATTTTCTGAATTTAGGACGAACAATAAAAACATGAAAATTCTTGTGATCGGAAATGGATTTGATTTAGCGCATTATTTGCCGACTAAATACTCTCAGTTTATTAGTGTATTGCAGGCAATTGAAAAACTTCCTGATGATAAAGAGGAAATTAATTTCAATGATTTATTTGGTGATTTATCTATAAATGAGTCATGGTTTTTTGATCGAACCAGAGAGTTGTATGCAATCGATGAAATCAGATTTGACCGTGAACTTATTCTCGGAATAAAAGAAAAATTAAGAGAAAATATTTGGTATGCATATTTCAAGCATCATTTAGCTGAGATTGAGACTTGGATTGATTTTGAAACTAAGATTTTGGAGGCTTTGGAGGTCGTTAGTAACTTTTATCAGACTTTTTATGAGAAAAAAGAAGAGAAGGGTTCTAATTTTGATCCATTTGTTGTGAAATCTTTAGCTCGTTCAGGTATTTATTTAGATAAAATGGATATTGATCATTTATTGAGTTTTAATATAATTACAGTTGTAACAATGGTTTATAAGCCTGGTTATGGTATTAGAGACATATATCTAGATAATACATACAAAGAGCTTAAGTTTGATAAAATTTTAATAGATCTAAAATCTAGTTTAGATATTTTTATAGAAATATTTGACTTGTATTTGAGTGGAGTGGTTTCTAAATTTAAAGTCAGCTTTTCTAAATTCGATAAGGTTTTTGATAACTTAGACCTAGTTTACTCTTTTAACTATACGTCAACATTTTTAAATTTTTATCCTCACAGTGCAAATACTCCAATCGATTTTCTACATGGACAAGCAGGGAGTGCCAATAAAAAGCTTGTTCTAGGAATCAGTGAGTTACCTACAGAAGTTTTGAAGTTGTATAAGGCTTATGGATTTGTTAAGTATCATCAAAAATTATTCAATAATACGGATTATCAGTTTTTCAATGAGAATGAGAGCTTACAAGAGTTATTATTTCAATATAATCATGCTGGAGGATTTGATGAGAAAGTTGAAGTTATTATTTGGGGGCATTCTTTAGATGTTTCTGATGAAGAGTATATTAAAGAAATCTTCTCTTATAATACTAATGTTGAACATAATAGTGAGTTTATGAATGTTACAGTACTCTATCATAATGACTCTTCGCGTTTTTCGATGCTCGCTAATTTGCTACATATCCTCGGAAAAGAACTTATTGAACGTTGGATGAAAAAAGACTGGCTCAAATTTGAGCCAGTACCAGATATTTATGGAATTAATAGTACGCCAGCAACTCATTAAATCGGGTTGTTAATATGGCTAACCCACGATGTGGATTCAACCTTTCATCACTTTCTGAAACGCTGGACGTTCATACAAATTATTCAAATACACTTCAAAAGAAGGACGCATCGGAATCGTTTTAAACGTTGTCCCCCAATATAACTGCGAACCCACATATACGTCCGCCGCCGTAAATTGATCTCCCGCAATGAACGCTTTGTCTGTCAGCGCCTGCTCAAGCACGTTAATGACACGATCATAATCACCATAGCCGACAAAACCTTGCTGTTGAGCGGTCGGCGTAACACCTAAATTACGATTAGTCACCGCAGCTTCTACAGGGCCAGCGGTGAAAAATAACCAGCGATAATAATCCGCACGATCATTGAGTGCTGGGGCTAGGTTCTTTTGAGGAAAGGCATCGGCTAAATAAGCACAAATTGCGGCTGTTTCTGTGACGACTTTGCCATCGTGAACAATTGCTGGCACTTTGCCCATAGGATTGATGGCTAAGTATTCGGGCGCTTTCATCGTTGTGCCGTAGTCCAAGGTCACAGTGATATAAGTCTCTCCAACTTCTTCTAGCATCCATCGTGCAATTTGTCCGCGAGACTGTGGATTGGTGTATAGCGTTAATGACATATGAGCTTCCTTATTCTATGCATGAGTCGGAGAATGTTTTATCAGAAATCTTGCAAAAGAAGATATGAGGAAATGTTAAAACTCTGAATTAAAGTATCATCATTTGCATGAGTCGTCTTGAGTAATCATCGAGATATGGCAAGATATGTCATCTTTGATTTGATAGACGAAAACGCCATGACCAAACCCTCCAAAATCGTCTGCGTCGGTCGTAACTACGCCGATCATGCTCGTGAACTCGGCAGTGCAATACCAGATACCCCAATTCTGTTCATCAAACCACCAAGCAGCTTGATTGGCTTAAACGACGGTATTACTTGGAATAGCAATCTAGGTTCATGCCACTTTGAATGCGAACTCTCTATCCAAATCGGACATACATTGAAGAATGCGAGTGAACTTGAAGCGCGCGCGGCGATTTCAGGGGTGACACTGGGTTTAGATTTAACCTTGCGTGATCTACAAAATAGTCTAAAAGATCAAGGTTATCCGTGGGAACGTTCGAAGGCATTTGATGGTTCGTGTGTACTTGGCGACTGGCTTGCGCCTGATGTGATCACGGATTACAAGAATGCGCGCTATACCTTCAAGGTCAACGGTGAAACCCGCCAAGTCGGTGAAACTGAGAAGATGCTGTTTGATATCGTTGGTTTGATTGCACATATCAGTGAAACATTTACCTTAGAAAAAGGTGATGTAGTGATGACGGGAACGCCTGCAGGCGTTGGCCCATTGAAGTCTAGTGATCAATTAGAGATGACGCTAGAAACTGTCTTGGGTGATGTGAGCTGGAAAACCTTTGTTCGTTAATTTGTTTCACAAGTTATTGGTATCGATACAGAAATCGCAATTATTGCGATTCCTGCATATCAAACTTCACACCAATCCGTTCGGCTTCTTGTGCAATGCGTTGCTGGCGAATCGTGGGGTCGGGTTCCAGATCAGTCAATATGGCTCGTTGTATCTTTTGTGCTTCTACCTGATCAATCGCTAAATTGGTCACTGCCATAGGAATATCGTTCAGTAATTGCGTAGCTAATGTATCGCGCTGAGTACGATCAGTTGTTGCGCCTGTTTTGACCAGTGACTGCCATATTTCTAATTGTTTGTTAAAGCGCATATTACTAACTAGACGAGTGAGTTCCTGATCGGGGTTAGGTGCTTTTTTTGCGATGATTTGAAGCGTTTTCCATTCTACTTCAGAGATAAAGTCTGGACGTTGATCGATTTTTCCAACAATAGGTTGGCTATGAGTCTCGTGTGCTGCGGCAGAAATAGCAGACGTCTGTTGGGATACAATATTATTGACTTGTGTCGCTGACAGGGCTGTTGGTGTGGCTGGTGTCGTAGTTGGTATTGCTGCTGCGACGGTATTTGTGGGTTGAGGTTTTAAAAACCAGATTGCGCTTGCTGTAGCGACGACAATCACCAATAAAATCAGCCAAAGCGCAATGGATTTAGGCGTTGTCGGTTCGAGTTCTGTGTTTGACATATTTAGCCTCGGTCTTGGATTTAAATAGAGAACGATCCACACCTTAACGTGAGGATCGCTCTAGTCCTAAATTGCTTTTACAGGTTTTGTATTACCACGCTACAGGTGCAGGTGGTGTTGCTGTGAAGGTATAGGTTTGACCTGCGCCAGACATCAGTGTCGTGAACAAACCATTCCATACGCCACAACCTGTCATTGGTGCAAAAGTCGTTGTCCCTGTGAAAGTCAGCTTGCCATTACCCAATGATGAAATTGGGCCGTCAAAGTTGATAGGGAAACTCGCTGGTGAAGAAAGTTGGCAACCAAATGGAATTTGCAATGAACCTTCACCTGCTGAGACGACATTGATGTTAACCAATGCATTGCCATGAACATGCAATTGTCCAGTTGTATCTATGCTCGCTGTTCCTGAAATTGGTCCTACTGGAGTGACTGAGAGTGCTACGGTCACAGGTAAGCCAATGTTCAGGTTGGTTTGGAAGTTTGGTACCGACAAGTTACCACTGATGGTTTGTGCAGTCATATCTGTAGTTGCTGTCAGCGTTGAGCTGCTTGGTAATACGACGTTTTGTGCCAACGTTTTCAGGCCAATAGTCGCACTGAGTCCCCAGTTGTTGAGCGAAACAACAAAGTTACCGCCACCTGGATTTGCCGTAGAAGTTGGTGTTGCGGCTAATTCAATACAATTACCGAAAGTAGCTTTGCTATTGAAGCGATCACCCAACCATGACAGTACGTAAGGGGCTGCTTGGAACTGAGTCGCAATATGCTCACCTGGATACACTGCAAAAGTCACATTACTGAACTTGCTACAGTAAGTTTTTTTCAGTGCAATCGATTGATCGAGAGGAATGAACTCATCAGCTTGACCATGATATTGGTAAAGCGGGACAGATGGTTTTCCTGTGCCGAGATTTTGTGCATTTAGCGTTTGACCAATGCTCGGAATCGCAATCAGTTGAGCCAGTGTTTGATTGTTGGCAGTGTATTGAGAAATATTTTTGTTCATATACGGGAACAAAGATTGGAATACACATTGTGTTTTAGCCTGAGTAATGGCCGCTTGACCCGCTGCATTCGTGAGGCTGTTCAGTGGAATTTGTGTTGGATATTGAGTTGCTAAACCGATGACACCAGCCAGCATGAAGGATGAACCTGTGCTGCCATTTAAGTAATTTGCTGTTGCAACGAAATTCCCTGGAATGCCACCAGCTGCGATCCCGACGAGATTCAGGTTTGGCGCATAGCTGCTTTGCATTTCGCCAGCCCATGATGCTGTTTGTCCGCCCTGTGAATATCCCCAAATGGCTGTCTTTGCAGAGCTACTGATACCCGCATTTGGAATTTGTGTTGCTGCTTTAGCGATGTCGAGAATCGCATGACCTTGTGCTATCCCTGCAAGATAAGTGGGCGTGCTGCCATTGGTATAGCCAGGGTTATCACTGACCAGAACGGCATAGCCAGCGGCAATTGCAGCCGCAATATTGGCGTTTTCATAGTCAGTGCCTTGAGCCATCTGGCGTGATGGCGCGCAGTCTTCTGCTAAACCGTGTGTCCCAACGGCATAGTCAATCACTGGGCGAGCGCCTGAGCCTGTCCATGCGGCGGTTGGTACGATGACAGTACCAGAAACCACATTTGCTGCGCCGAGTGCATCGGTGGAGCGATACATGACGTTCCATGCTTGAGTCGCTGCTGCACCAGTACCGAGATTGACGGTGGCTGTGCGATATGAAATCAGATCGCCTGCATTACCTGTTGTGGTCGGTGCGGTATAGAACGATGAGTCAGATGGCCCAACGACTGCCGCGCCAGATAGCATTGGTAATACCATCGCTGCCATGATTAAACCCAGACCAGACTTTTTCAGTAGATGAGTATGCTGGGATGTGTTATCGGATCGATATCCTATTGTTTTTTTGCCGAGCAGCAGACGCGCTGCGGTTCCAAAGCCTTTCATTATTATGCTCCATGAGTTTTGCTAGGGCGGTATCGTGATCCATCCCGAGCACGTGCGCGTCGCCGAAAAAGCGACCTGTCGCAGGAAGCAAGTCTATTTAGTCTGTCTTTTTTATAAAGGTAAACGGTGGACAATCTGTGGTGCGATTCAGCCATTGTTGGCGTCATCGCATTTTTTCGATGAGATGTTTAAAGTGGATTAGTTTCCATAAATTCGGTTGGAGTCAGTCCCGTCCAACGTTTAAAGGCTTTGCTGAAATTAGAAATATCGTTATAGCCCAACATCAGTGCAACTTGAGTGACCGAGTCACCACCACGGAAAAAGTATTCTTTGGCGAGTTTCTCGCGCAGATCGTCGAGTTCTTTCTGGTAAGTTGTGCCATCTTCAGCCAGTTTTCGGCTGAGTGTGCGAGCACTCATACCGAGGTCGCTCGCCGCCGTATCTAGCGAAGGGAAAGCACCGTAGTAGCGCATGAGTAGACGCCGTAAGCGTAGTGGCAGCATTCGTGCGGCGCGTGTAGGGATATTTTCGAAGAGCACTTTTTCTGCGGACATAGCCAACAGGCGATTTGCCAGTGGTAATTCATAATCGGCGAGGGCAATAGAACCATAGAGTCTGGTGAGCGGCTGGTTGAAGCGCACAGGGCAATGAAAATAGCGACGATAGATATGACCCCAAGCAGGTTCAGGATAGCTAAAATCTACACCATATAATTTATGTTTGTCTCCAACCAAGTAATTAAAAATATTATAAAAACTAACCATGTTGAGTTCAAAAAAGAAGTGAGCGTAAGGAGATAGACTGATATTTTCTGTCATGATAAACATGCCTTCATCACCGTCTTGTTGCACATACATTTCAAGTGGTGGAAATAGTTCTGAGCAAAATCGACTGATACATTCGAGGCAGTTAAATAGTGTAGGTTGAGTAACGGCAGCAACACCAGCCATGCCATGATGAGAAATGGTCATCAGGTTGCCCATCGCCAACCCTAAAAAAGGCATATCGAGAGCCTTCATCGCCTGATCAATTAGCATGAGACATTGACGAGGGCTAATAAAAATTGCTGAGATATCGCCTCGGTAATCAATTCCCGCATTTCGATAAAAGTCGTCGGGGTTAATCCCGACAATCACTTCAAGGATTTCATGAGGGTTATTCATCTGTAGTTTAGTACGTTTCTCGAGCCAATTTACATCATGAAGAATGCCTTTGCGAAGATCAAAATAAGTCTGAATATGAGCAAGTGGAATACACTTACTATCAATGCCGACGTTCATCAATAAACACTCCGTGCTGGGCGATTTATCGAGCGTATTCTGCGGCTCGCAATTCTAGTTTTGAGTATGTTGACGACTTAAAAGTGAAATGGTTTTGGCGCCTAGCGGAAAATTACGAACAAGTTGAGGGGTTGTCAATCGGCGTTGGGGTTGTACAGAAAAATGGCTGGATTAGACCGGTAATTGTCTACATATTACTAAAAAAATATCTGTTTTTAATTTGATGTATTAACCACCACTTTATCTAGAGGTTAATACATCATTCTATTTTAAGGATTACCTGTGTTTACCACTTGTTTTGCTTCTTTGACCGCGTCATCTACGCTGTAACCACCGTAGCAGGATGGTGGAAGTTCTGGGAAGTTTGCGATCTGAAAGATATCGCGTAGTGGATCTTTGACACGCGCTAAAATCACCTTAATGTTGCGTTTTTGCATGGTTTGTACAAAAGTTTCCAATGTTTCTAGGCTGGTACTATCTAGACTGTCTGATTCTTCAAAACTGATAATGATAATTTTGGTGTTGGGTAAGTGATTGATCTTGTGTTGAATGATGGAGAAAATCCGTTCAGCATTTGCAAAAAATAATGCAGATTCTGGACGAGCAATCAGTAGATTTGGAACTGTAATCGCATTGGGATGCCTGAGAATATCCACATAATCATGAGTATTATCTAACTCACCTAACCATGCCACGCGTACATCAGACATCGTGCGTAACATCATGATCAGGCTGATGCCTATTGCTGTCAGTAAGCCATCAAGCACGCCTAGAATGAGGACAGCCAATACTGCTGAGACGACAATTATACGATCCCGTTTCCATAAGAAATACGGACGAAACGCATCCCAAGTAATGCTATGACTGACCGCATGAATAACGATCGCGGCTAGAATGGGTTCAGGCGTATGTTCAATCCAAGGTAATAATGTAAGAACAAGGGCAAGCACGACCAGCGCAGCAACCCAGCCAGACCAGCGGCTTTGTGCCCCAGCGGATTCATTGGCGGAGGTTGCAGAATAACCTGCGCCAACAGGCATGCCATGAAAGAAACCAGAGAGAATATTTGATACACCGAGAGCCATTAAGTCTCGGTTGGGTGCGGAATTATCGCCGTGCTTGACCGCAAATGTTCGAATCGCTCCATAAGATTCTGCGTATAAAATCATGAGCAATGCGATGGCTAGTTCACCGAGGCGTAGCCATTCAAGGCGGCTCAAATTTGGAAGAGTGGGCCATTCTAAAGCCAGATTGATCTTATCAACCGCCGCAACGCCGTGAGCTACGGTAAAACCAGAAACATCTAACGCAATGCCTCCTGCAATGACCAATAGTGCACCAGGAATGGTTTTCCAATGCGCAAATATTTTCAGTAAAACCAATGCAACAGCTGCGATCACTAATCCAGTGAGATTCCAGTGGGGCAAGCCAAGCGCTAGATCGTTGATATAACGAAAAATATCAGAATGCGTTGGTTTCACATTAACAATATTGGGAAATTGCTTGATCACAATGGTGATGGCAAGTCCAACAGCAAAGCCGCGTAGCACAGGTTTGGCAATAAAGTTAGAGATTTCGCCAAGTTTGGCCATCGATGCTAAAACAAAGAAGCCGCCTGTGAGAACAATAAGTCCACTGGCAAGCAAGAGTCGATGAGTCGGGTCGATGTCTGACATGCTATAGATTGCGGAATAAAGTACCGCGGCTGATGATGATGTCGCGGAGACAATCGCAAAACGACTGGTACCAATGAGTCCATAGCACAATAAGCCAATCAATAAGCCAATAACCCCTGCTTGCGGCGGTAATCCCGCAATTCCAGAGTAAGCAACGGCCTCTGGAAGTAACAACCCTGCAATAGATAGCCCTGCAATGACATCGACAAGACCAAATGTTTTTTGTCCCTGCGGATTGTTAGTCGGGGTATTGGTGGATTCATTCATGGTGTATTAGCCTTTTGCGGGTGGTGAAAGGGGGACTCCTGTCCATCCCGGCAAATAGCGCGCTTCACTTCCACGAGCCAAACCAACAGCTTGTTCTACAGCTTGTTTAGGAGATTGATTAATTAGCTCGACACCGATTTGAGGTCTAAAAAAGTCAGCCCAGAGGAACTCAGTAAAAGGAGCTGAATCTTTGGCATACCCACCTGCGACGCGAACAAACCCAGCGAGACTACGGTATGGGTCATTGCGTAGCTGTGTGATCTCTTTTGGAATTGCTGAGTAATCAAGGCGATTGCCATTCTCATCATAAGGATGAGTCAGTTGATGGAAGTCCATCACACGCCAGAATCGATCAGGATCTAACCACGAATAATCACGTTGTACCGTGACCCATGCGGATTCAATGCCTTCTTCTAGAAGCGCAAGTCCGAGATGATGGTGATCCGTAATGTAGTAGCGACCTTTTGGCCCCAATACGCTAGGAAACCATTGTTGTTTTAGGCGTTTATTGCGGTCTTTTTTGCCTAAGGCATGCCATTCTGCACGTTTTTTTGCGACTTCAGCGATACCAACAGTGACTTGGGTCGGACGTAGTGTGGCGACATCGACTTCGATGAGGTGCTGGTGAGTACTCATTTCTTTTATCCATTTGTTAGAAGTACGTGAATGTGTTGATTCAACTGATCTTAGTCTGTGTTCTGACTTTGTGAAAGGCGTTTGATATAAAAATAAAGCAAAAAAATACGCCGATCCAAGTATGGGTATCGGCGTATTTTATGATGACAGCCTTCAGCTAAAGTATATTAATCAAAGGCATTATGATTTATGAACATGCTTTGCCATGATCTGGACGGTCACCTGCTGCTTTTGCAGCTGCTTCAGTCATGTATTGACCTGCTTTGGTTTTGCCGTAGTATTTTGAACCAGAGCAATGATAAACCTTTGACGCAGTATTGACCCAAACCTGACCTGCGCCGCCACCAGCTGCTGGTGTTGTTGCACTCGTTGTTGTTTTGGCGGTTGCTGCTGGAGTTGCCGTTGCTGCTGTCGCTGTAGTTCCCGCGGCTGCTGGGGCTGTAGTTTTTTTGCTAAAAATCGACATCAGTCCTTTTTTTGCAGGAGCGGCGGCAGGTGTCGTTGTAGGAGGCGTAGCCGTAGTTGGCGCAGGTGTAGCTGCTGCTGCACTTGCGGTATACCAAGCTTTGATCCCTTTATGTCCTTGGCATGCACCAGTCTTTGTTGGTGTGGTATTTAAAGAACCGTCATTACACACGCCCGTTGTACCTGCTGGAGTCCCAGCTGGCGCAGCCATTTCGTTTGCTTTTGCGAAAGCACCAGCGGAAGCCATTAAACCAATGACAAGCGTTGCAGATGCAAATAATGTTTTCATATGATTTTCTCGCTTTAAGGTTAAATATCGTTTTGGGAACTTTGTTTGATTGACATAAGGCATTTTTGAGTTCGGCCTCCATGGCCTGATTCGGGATGCTTGTGAACAAATAATAGCCGTGTCCGTGTTTTTATGATGAAAATGTTACAAATCATTACTAATTGATCGTGTTATGAACGATTATAGGCGGCGATACCAGCGTTCTATTCCCACCTGATGCAGACTCAGGCGTGATAACTCATCAGGTAACCATTGTTCGTAATCACCTGTTGCTCGCATGAGAAAATCTAGAATGGTCCAATGCTGACGCAGAACTCGGCGTAAGCGGTGTGGCAACATTGGATGAAAGAGTCCAAAACGCTGGAAGAACTGACGTGGATTTTTTCGCAGCCAGAGCCATGATCCCATCTCTAGCGTATAGGGTAGGAATAATGGTTTGCCTGCGCTATTGGCATTATCGTAGAGATAGTCCCACAAATCACCGTGTGTGGTGTAGTGCATACTTTGCGGTTCAATGTGATAAAAATCATGCAGTGGATAATTTTGATTAAACAAGTCACATAGTGCGACAGCTTCGGCGAGGTGTGGTGGTGGCATGCGATGCGCTGCATAAGGAAACCACAAACTATCGTATTGTCCAAAACCCGAATGTAAATCCATGGCCATCATAAAGCTGGCGTTTTTGTGAGATTGCACGACACTGTCAATCAACGCTTGGCTTTCTGGTGCCAGTCCTTGACCACGATACCACGGCAGATGACGACTTATTTTTTGTCCTGCGAGTGGCCAAATGTGTGGCCCGATGGCATCTACAGGCGCATTGCGCATGAGGTCGATGCCTTTAGATGTCGCACGTGTACCTAAATGCAATCCCGTCACGTTGATCAGCGGAATCGAAACAATTCGCATGGTTTTGAGTCGTTGTTGTAATGAACTATCCCAAGCAAGACAGCTTAAAGTGTGTTCTAGCCATGCTAAAAGAACTTGAGAGCCAATACGTTCATTGCCATGAATTCCTGCATATAGTCCAAGCGTAGGTACATTTACTTCTTCAGAACCTATCGACAATTCCCAAATCGAAAATCCATCGATTTCTGCCAAGACGCGTGAGCGGACTAATGGATGTGAGCGGATCATCTCAAGACGAGAGAATTCAGCAATTTCAAACATATTTATTGTACATCCAGCATTTTATGCAAGCTTAGATAGAAAACTCGGCTAGAAACCTGCAGAGTATTTAGGCGAGACTATGCTGCGATAAGATGACAGAACGATGACAGAGAAATTGATGAGAAGATTGAATTTTCTTCTAACCACATGCTGGTGATTAGAAGAAAATTAGACGGCGATAAAAAGAGAAATTAACTGACTTTTAAACCAAAAAGTGCCATCGCTTGCACTGGGCTAAAGCGATATGCGGTATTACAGAATTGGCAATCCATTTTAATTTCATCATCCGTTGCCAAAATTTCAGTGACAGCATCTTGCCCCACTTGCTTGAGGGCTTCAACGCAGCGTTCTCGTGAACAAGTGCAGCCAAATTGCAAAGGTTCTGCGTCAGGCAAGCGTACCTCTTCTTCGTGATATAAGCGGTGCAGGATTTCACGTGCGGGTAGCTCAATGAGTTCGTCGGAACCAAGCGTCTGAGTCAGCATCGTGAGGCGAGGCCATAAGTCGTCATCGACGTGATCTTGCTCTTCCTCAGTATTGCGCGGGAGTAGTTGAACCAATAATCCAGCCGCCGATTCCAGATCACACGCCAATGTGAGCTGTGTTGGAATCTGTGCCGAAAGAACGTAATACTGACTTAAACATCCCGCAATCGTTGGTTCTTCAAGAGGGACGATTCCTTGATAACGTTCGCCGTGCTGGTGCTCGATATTGATGAACAGTACCGCATCCGTGAGCGCGTCTAAGGCATCAGCACTGGTTTTTAGTTGGCTAAAATCAGTCTGCTCATTCCATTCCGCTAGACCACGTAATTCACCCTGATCGGTACATTCAGCCATGACCCATTTCAAGTCGCCACTGCCTTGGGCTTGTAAACTCAAACGACCTTTGAATTTAAGCGTGGTCGCTAAGAGTGCTGCCGCAGCCAGCATCTCACCAAGCATTAAGGCAATCGCATGAGGGTAGTTGCGTTGTTTGAGAATGGTTTGTAGTGCCTGATGAATATGTACGACATCTCCACGGACAGGACTGTTATCAATAAAGAACCGTTGCCGTGTATCGCGGGTGCTCGGATTGATGTTGTTTGCTGCTTCAGTCATGTTGGGCTCGAGAAAATAGATATGATTTAAACTCTTTAATGGAGATGATGGTCTCGATTATCAAGAATAAGCCGATGTGGAATTTGTTGATGCATTGAGAAACTCAATGTCATTTCGCATCAATAAAAAATGCCCCAAATTTGGGGCATTCTAATGTCAATCAATCAGCAGGTCAGATTATTTCTTAGCTGCAGCGATTGATTTAACGATTTCTTGACGAGCAACTTCAGCACCTTGCCAGCCGCTGATTTTGACCCATTTGCCTGGCTCAAGATCTTTGTAGCGTGTGAAGAAATGTTCGATTTGCTTGATCAGAAGTTCTGGTAAATCTGTGTATTCTTGAACGTGCTTGTAGAGCGGTGTCAATTTGTCATGTGGTACAGCGATGAGTTTAGCGTCGATACCGCCATCATCTTCCATGTCGAGTTTACCAACAACACGTGCACGGATCACTGAACCAGCAACCACTGGGTATGGTGTAACAACCAATACGTCTAGCGGATCACCGTCTTCTGACAGAGTGTTTGGAATATAACCATAGTTCGCTGGATAGAACATTGGTGTACCCATGAAACGGTCTACGAACAATGCGTCAGAATCTTTGTCGATTTCGTATTTGATTGGATCGTTGTTTGCTGGGATTTCGATGACAACGTAAATGTCATGGGGCGCATCTTTGCCCGGTGGAATGCTGTTATAGCTCATCACATACACTCTTTTAGTCAGAAATTAATGGAAAATTTGCACGCGACATTATAGCGGTAAAACGTCACTTTGTTTTAATTTGCGTGTGTGGAATACGTTAAATATTTCATCGCATCATAAAGTCAAAGTGCGACAGTCGATTACAGTTTGAGATAGTCGGTCTTTATAAGTGTGCCGCCATATAAAATAAGTACATCGGGCAGAAGAAAGCCATCGTCCAAATGATCGAACGAAAGGTCGCCAGATTTAGTGCATATGCCGCAATGTACATGACGCGTAAAAAGACATAAGCCCATGCAAAGTAATTCACCAGAGGTTGTGGAACAACCATATATTCTGCGGTGAGTACGGCTGCAAGAAAGACGGGTAGCGTCTCGTAACTATTCAAGTGTGCAGCGTGGATTCGTGCAGCAGCACCTGTGAGTTGTTGCTGAAAAGCACGTGGATTTTGGTTGTCTTTGATGCGAAAACGCCCAACGATCTTTGCTAGTCCAGAGGTTAATAATGGGATAACGCTGGCTGCAAGCATTGCATAAATGGCAGTAGAAAGAGGATGCATTATTTTTGAAATGTCGATATGAAAAGAGAATTTGAGTATGCCAGTAGTTAATGGACTTTTCACTATAGTGCTATTGCAAATATTGCATTTAAACTTGAAAAGACCTAGAGCGCGTTGAGCGGAGTCGAAATACGTGATATTTAAAAAACACTTCGACTCCGCTCAGTGACTGTTTTTATCTACTCTTCATCAAATAAGCCAGCGAACAACACCGATGATAAATAGCGTTCGCCTGAGTCGGGTAGAATTACGACGATGGTTTTACCTTGCCATTCTGGACGCGAAGCGACTTTTACTGCCGCAGCAATCGCAGCACCTGATGAAATTCCCGATAAAATCCCTTCTTCTGTAGCGAGTCGGCGTGACCATGCAATCGCCTCATCGCCATTGATAGTTTGCACTTCATCAACGATTGATAAGTCTAGATTCTTAGGAACAAAATTTGCACCGATCCCTTGAATTTTATGTGGTGCAGGTTTGAGTTCTTCGCCATTTCGCGTTTGGGTAATGAGTGGCGATTCTGTTGGCTCTACTGCGACGCTATGTAATGCTTTTCCTTTGATTTGTTCAAAGTACTGGGAAATACCGCTGATTGTGCCACCAGTACCAACTCCTGCGACCAGCGCGTCAATATTACCACCCGTCGCATTCCAAATTTCAGGGCCTGTGGTTTCACGGTGAATTTTTGGATTGGCTGGATTTTCAAATTGTTGTGGTAAAAAGTAATGTTCAGGATCACTATCTTTGATCCGCTGTGCTTCAGCAATCGCGCCTTTCATTCCGAGTGCTGGATCAGTGAGTACCAGCTCAGCACCAAGCGCTTTCAACACTTTACGGCGTTCCAAACTCATGCTGGAAGGCATGGTCAGAATGATTTTGTAACCTTTTGCAGCAGCAACAAATGCCAAGGCAATGCCTGTATTTCCGCTGGTAGGCTCAATGATGGTCACGCCTTGTTTAAGTACGCCACGTGCTTCTGCATCAGCAATGAGGCTTGCACCAATACGGCATTTTACCGATCCCGCAGGGTTGCGACTTTCAGTCTTTACTAAAATTGTGACGCCAGCAGGTCCTAGTTTGTTGATGCGAATCAGCGGGGTGTTACCAATAGACTCAGCATTAGATGGATAAATCGCAATGCCAGCATTGGCGTTTGTAGTTTCGGTATTTGAAGTTTCTGTCGTCATGATCGTGTCTTTTTTGAGAGTGTGATGGATGAAAAAATATCATTGCTAATGGTGCACTGAAACCTGATGAATTTTCAATAACAGTTTGTGTAATCCGATAATTTATAAATATATGATTTAAAATATTTAATTTTATTTAAATCTATTCTTTGCAGAATAAATAATAAGATAGATAAAAGGTCAGCATTTCATTATTTTACAGTTTAATTAAATTGTTTTATCACAAATTTTTTACCAATAAAGGATGTGATCCTTATTTTTATTTCTGAGACCAATAGGCTTCGGACTTCGCTATATTGTCGTGATTGTCTGACAGAATTTGCCGATATGTTCGTTGATATGTCCTTATTTGTAACTAAATGCTAAGGGAAGTATTGTTTTTGCCAGTTATAGTCGGTGTGAGGCGTATTTTTAATAATCAGTTATCGTTTTGTTTGAGAAGTCTTAATTGTTGATTCCATCGTGCACGATGTGTACGCATTGAGGAGAAGTCCGAATGTCTAGTAGCGTAAAGTCATATATTGATGTCATGAGCCATGGTATGGCTAATTCTGATTATGTGCCAAATGAGAAGCTACTCAAGAATTGGAAACCATCAAAGTTTACTCTCGCATTATTGCACCGCGTTCATGGGATAGCGACAGGCATGCAACGTCGCAGCACGTATATCAAGTCGCAAAAAATGGTGTGGCTTGAGGGTGGAAATCCGCATGGTGAACCGTTATTACTGATACATGGCTTTGCATCTAATAAAGAAAATTGGATTATGTTGCTTCCCTTCTTGGCGAAGCGTTATCGCTTATTTGTGCCAGATTTGCCAGGTTGGGGCGAAAGTACTTTTGATTTTGCAGAGTCTTATCGTATCGAAGATCAAATTTCTCGTTTAGATATTTGGGCAAAACGCTATTTACCTGAAGATTTTCATGTCGTTGGCAGCTCAATGGGTGGCGGTATTGCAGCATTATTTGCAATACAACAACCTGATCAAGTCAGAAGTTTGACCCTGATGAATGCTTTAGGTGTATTTGGCGATCAGTTGACGTATTTTGAACGTGAACTGCAGCAAGGTCGCAACCAATTAGTCGCAGAGCGATTGACAGATGTCGTGCATATGATGAGTACGGTCACCTCTTATCGCCGTTGGGCATTAACTGCATTTTTAGCACCGTTGATGTATCAGGAGTTGGTGTCAAGACAGCACATTAATATGTACTTGTCTCATCAACTCATTAAAGATGCGCCCTCTGATATGTTTGATCGTTTTGAAATGATTAAACAGCCTACACTGGTGATGTGGGGGGAGAATGATCGGATTTTACATCCCACATGTGCGGATGTTTTTAAACAGCTTATTCCGCATGCTGAAGTTAAGATTTTGCGTGGTGCGGGTCATTTACCCATGGTCGAGATGCCTGCAGTGACTGCAAGAGCTCTGCAAAAATTTTGGTTCAACTCATCATCTAAACGTTCAATCACATTGAAGGAAAAACCAGCGAGGATGAGGGCGCGCAAAGTGGCTTCTAAGGTTGTAGCAGACGGGCAGATTGATGTGTCTTATGCTTAATTTGCGCGAATAAAAAGGTTTGAAAAGAGAGCACTGTTTTTACAGTGCTTTTTTATTTGGAATTATGCTGAAATGGTCGTGGGCGTTGTGTTGTTAAAATTAAACATAATCCAGATGCTAGAAGAAAGAATTTAGGCTATGGTAGTCATGAGCGACATTCAAAATACAAAAGTATCTGTTTTAAATTCTTAGTTAATATTGATTCGATCAGAGAGAAGAGAATTATGTCAACCGTACGTGCTTATGCTGCCCACGCGCCTAATCAGCAGTTAGAACCTTATCAATATGAGGCAGGAGAACTCCAAGCTCATGAAGTTGAGGTCAAAGTTGAATACTGTGGAATTTGCCATTCTGATCTTTCTGTCATTGATAACGAATGGGGAAGTACGATTTATCCTGTGGTCGGTGGACATGAGATTATTGGCAAAATCACTGCTTTAGGATCTGAAGCACGTGGATTACGTATTGGACAAACTGTCGGGATTGGATGGACTGCGGATAGTTGTCAGCATTGTAACCCGTGTATTAATGGTAAACAAAATCTCTGTGCTCATAGTACGGCGACCATTATCAAACATCATGGCGGCTTTGCTGAAACTGTTCGAGCGAGTTGGCAGTGGGCGATTCCTGTTCCTGCAAACCTAGATCCAGCTAAAACTGGTCCGATGCTGTGTGGTGGAATTACTGTTTTCGCGCCATTGCTACAACATAACACTCTGCCAATTCATAAAGTTGGTGTTGTTGGGATCGGCGGTTTAGGTCATATGGCGATCAAGTTGTTTAAGGCGTGGGGCTGCGAAGTGACTGCGTTCAGTTCAAATCCCGATAAGATTGATGAAATTAAGGCAATGGGCGCACATCATGTCATTTCAAGTCGTGATAAAAAAGAGTTAGCTTCAATTCGCGGCACTTTAGATTTAATTGTCAGCACAGTGAATGTTTCTTTGGAGTGGAATAGCTATTTATCGGCATTAGCGCCTGAAGGTAAGCTCCATGTGGTTGGCGCCGTATTAGAGCCTATTCCAGTGCCTGCATTTAGTTTGATCGGTGGGGCGAAGAGTGTGTCAGGTTCGCCGACGGGTTCACCATGGGCTCTGCGTACAATGTTGGATTTTGCGGCTCGTCATGGTATTGCACCACAAGTTGAAGAATATCCAATGTCTCAGATTAATGAAGCTATTGCGCATCTAAAAAGCGGTAAGGCTCGTTACCGTGTGGTGTTGAAAGCGGATTTTGAGTGAATTTTAGCTTAAGCAGAAGAATGTTGTAGGTGAATTAAATCTATCAAATCTCATGGTCTGGTGAAGGTGGCATCAGTATGGTAGAGTCAATATTCTGTCTAAAACTTAAAATTTTTGTGTACATAACGTATGGCTCGTTCTAAATATTCTAAACAAACTAAGAAAGCTGCTTGGATGCGGTATCCGATTCAACAGGAAGTTGCTGCAGAGTCAGCTCCAGCTATGATGCCACAGAAGCCAATTGCTGCGCATGCTGATTTGCAGCTGGAAGCTTGGTTGAATCCCTGTTATCAGAGTTTTTTTCAGTTAGGCTACTTTTTTTATAAAAGTGGTCATATGGAGCAGGCGATTGAAAGCTATAAGAAAGCGATGTCATACGAATCCCAATCATCTAGTGCTCAGTTTAATTTGGCGTTAGCTTTTGAGGCAGTGGGTCGTTTTGAGGAGGCTTATCAGGCTTATATAGATGTTATTAAGCTTAATGCTGGAAATGTGGAAGGTGCTTTCGGAAATATGTTGGCACTTCAAGATACCCAATATCCATTAAACTTACCTCGACAGATGGCAAATCTTAGACTTTACAGCCAGTCTGTTGAGAATCTTTTGCCTGAAAAGATTGAGTTGGAGCAAATAAAACAACATAGCCCATTACGCATAGGTTTTATTTCTGGTGACTTACGTTATCATCCAGTTGGCTATTTTTTAGAAAGTACTTTAGAACAGATTAAGCGGAATTCAGATCTGTCTGACCGTCTAGAGTTTGTGGCTTATTATAACTCCCATATTCAAGATGAATTAACTTATAGGATTAGTGAATATTTCGATGCTTGGTATCGAGTAAATGAGTGGAGTGATGAGCATTTAGTATCACAAATCAAACGAGATCATATTGATATTTTGATTGATTTATCTGGTCATACTCGTGGTCACCGTTTGCCTGTGTTCGCTAGAAAAGTAGCACCACTTCAAATTAGTTGGCTTGGATATTGGAGATCAACAGGGCTATCTGCAATAGATTATGTACTTGCGGATGCTATCAGTGTTCCAGCAGATGAGGAAAAGTGGTTTGCTGAGAAAGTCTGGCATTTACCGCATTTGCGCTATTGTTTTTCTATTCCAGAGAGTGCTCCAGAGGTTAGCTCGTCTCCTTGTCTACAAAGCCAGAATGTAACATTTGGGTGTTACCAGATGCTGCATAAAATTAATGAAAGTGTTTTAAAATGTTGGGCGCGAATTCTATCTGCGTCTCCTTCTGCAAGACTGCGCATTCAATCAAAAGACTTAGACAAAGTAGATGTCAAAAAACAATTTATCACGAGTCTCAAAAATACTGGATTAGATATTCGTCGCATAGACTTAATTGGACCTATGTCGCGTCAACTGTATTTAGCCTCTTATGCTGAAGTTGATATTCTTTTAGATACATTCCCATATCCTGGTGGAACAACCACAGCAGAAGCTCTTTGGATGGGCGTTCCAACGATTACGTTTGCCGTACCCAGTATGTTAGGTCGTCAGGGTGAGGCATTGATGATTAATGCTGAATTATCTGACTGGGTTGCATATAGCGAAGATGAATATGTCCAGAAAGCAATTGATTGGGCAAATGCAGATATCATACAGCGTAATAGATTGGAAAGTTTACGCAAAAATATGCGTGAGAAAGTTAAGCTAAGTCCTATTTTTAATGCTGAACAATTTGCTCATGAATTCGTCAAGGCAATGTACGATATGTGGGACGTAAAATGCCGAATAAAGCCTGAAGATGCTATTATGAACTTAGCCATGGCGGCTATAAAAAGAAATGATTTGGATGATGCTTTTGAATTATATCAGCAAGTTATCTCATTAAATAATAGCCCAGATCATGTTGCAGAGGCATTTGCGCGTTTGATTGATTTGAATCTATTTATGTATCCGTTTAACGAAAGCCGTCAACAGCAGATTTTAAAGCTGTATAGGGAGCATTATGAGTCTAAGGCTAGTGCCGTAATGCTGACCCAACGGTCAAATAGTTTACGATCAAGACCTATAAGAATTGGTTTCATTTCAGGTGACTTCCGTAATCATCCAATTAGTTTTTTTCTTGAGGGCCCATTTAAACAGCTTAAAAGTGACCCAAAGCTTTCAGACCAATTAGAATTATTTGCCTATTATAATTACAGTAAACAAGATGAATATACTGTGCGAATGAAACAGGTATTTGATTCATGGCATTACGTTGATCGTTGGAGTGATAATGATTTAGAAGAGCAAATCAAACTTGATTGTATTGATGTTTTGATTGATTTATCTGGACATACAGAGCACAATCGACTGCCATTATTTGCTAGAAAGATTGCACCTTTACAAGTTAGTTGGCTAGGGTATTGGGGATCAACTGGATTATCTGGTATAGATTATGTATTGGCTGATCCTATTACTGTTCCTTCTTCTGAAGAGGGTCATTTTATAGAGAAAGTTTGGAAACTTCCGCATTTGCGGTATTGTTTCTCGATTCCAGATGATGCTCCAGAAGTGAGCCCACTTCCTTGTTTAAATCGAAAATCCGTTGTTTTTGGGTGCTATCAACGATTAAATAAATTGAATCCTATTGTTATCGGATGTTGGGCATATATTATGAAGGCCAGCCCAGACGCTCGAATTCGTATTCAAATGCCTGATTTAGATGATCCTAAAACAAAGAGTACATTTATTTTGCTCTTGGAAGATTATGGTTTTGATCTTAAACGAATTGATTTGTTCGGAAAGACTTCTCGTCAACAATATTTAGCGTCTTATGCAGAAGTAGATATTATTTTAGATACATTCCATTTCCCTGGAGGTACAACAACTGCAGAGGCTTTGTGGATGGGGGTTCCGACACTTTCACTTTCATTACCAGGCATGTTGAGCCGTCAAGGTGAGGCACTTCTGACGAATGCAGGATTGAAAGGTTGGGTGGTTTATAGTGAACAAGAGTATATTCAAGAGGCAATAGCGTGGGCAAATGCAGATGAATCCTCTAAACAAGCTTTGTCTGCTCTTCGTCAGGGGATGCGTGAGAAGGTGAGAAATACACCTGTCTTTAATGTTGAGCAATTTGCTCCAGAGTTCATGGATGCTATTTATGGAATGTGGAATGATAAGTACCCAGAATCAATAAAATAATACGAGGAGGCGGCGGTTATTCGATTAGCCGTTCTTTTGGAAATCGACAAAGAAATGTCGAGCCTTTTTCACGAACAGAAGTAATTTCTAAAACGCCATCGTGTTGCAGCATGACGTGTTTCACTATGGCGAGTCCTAAGCCTGTGCCGCCTGTTTCGCGGCTACGATCACTGTCGATTCGATAGAAGCGTTCTGTCAGGCGTGGTAAGTGGTGTGGTTCAATCCCGATTCCGTTATCTGATACTGAAAAACAACTCATTTCGCCATCATCAAACCAACGTACCGTAATAACACCTTCTTTTGGCGTGTATTTGATTGCATTGGTGATCAGATTGGTGAACGCGCTGGTTAATTCTTGTTCGCCACCGCGAAGATTGCGGTAGCTTTCCATTTCGAGATGCAATTCATGTCTGAATTCCGCATTGTATGCTTGAGCATCGTCAAATATCTTGTGGAGCAAATGTGGCATATCAATGATTTTATGATGTGTAGCTGCGCTATTGTTTTCCAGCCGTGATAGCAAAAGTAAGTCGTTAACGATATTGGTCATGCGAGTGGTTTGTTGGCGCATTTGTTCAAAACCACGTCGCCAGCGTGGATTGAGATCATCTTGATCAATGAATGTTTCTAAGTAACCTGACAACACGGTCAACGGTGTTCGTAATTCATGTGATACATTGTCAACGAAGTCTTTACGCATCATTTCGAGATTGTGCAACCGCGTGACATCGTACGCGACGAGTAGTCTGTCATTTTTGCCAAATCGTGTGATTTTGCATTGTAAATAGTGACCACTGCTGATCCATGAGGCGAGTTTAACTTCTTGGCTATAATTACCTTTTTGGTAATATTCTACAAACGCAGGAGCACGGCAGAAGAACATAATATTCCGCCCTTGATCTCCTGATTTTAAGCCGAGTAGTTTTTCTGCTGCGGGATTCCACCACTCGATGAGTGAGTTTTCATCGATTAGTACAATCGCTTCTTCCAGTGCGGCGACGGAGTCTTGAGCTCGGCTAATTACGCCTAATAATGTTTTACGCGAGCGATCTTCGCTGATTTGAATGCGTCTGATATTGTAAATCAAAGCACCCCATACGCCACTGAGTTCTGGCGGCTCTTGGTCAGGGGCGATTTCAACCCAGCGAAATAGTCGATAGAGCGAATAGAGTTGAAAAATTAAGAATAAAAACAGCCCAAGCAGCATCGCGAACCAAGGCTTCCCAAAATATAAGCCGATCAGTGGGCAGAACAACATCACGCCCAAGAGTCGTAAAGAGTCTTGGTAGATGAAGTTGAGTAGCGATGTCGTGGGTTTGCTCATTTTTACAGTTTAGCCTATCTGCTTACATCTTGTTTATATTTATTTTTTTAGGTTTGTTGACTTTATGCAGGCTGGCTGTCAATTCTCGTCGAAAAACGATATCCCGTGCCGCGAACAGTTTGAATAAAGCGATCAAATCCATGTGGCTCAAGTACTTTACGTAAACGTCGAATATGAACGTCAATTGTGCGGTCTTCAACATAGACATTACCACCCCAAACTTGATCAAGCATTTGGGTGCGTGTGTAAGCTCGTTCAGGATGAGTCATGAAGAATGCGAGTAGGCGGTATTCAGTTGGACCCATTTCAACGGTTTGTGCGCCTACGCTGATGCGTTGGCTGACTGGATCCAGTGTTAATCCATCAGCGTTAATTGCGCGTTCAGCGTTTAATGCGCTGGCACGGCGTAGAACTGCTTTAATACGAGAAACGAGTTCGCGTGTCGAAAAAGGTTTGGTCATATAGTCGTCTGCGCCTGCATCGAGACCGAGGACTTTATTATCTTCTTCACCGCGTGCAGTGAGCATGATGACGGGGATTTCAGAAAGGGATTCGTCTTTTTTGAGTCGACGACACAGTTCGATGCCACTCATGTTTCCAGGCATCATCCAATCAAGTAAAATGAGGGCTGGGCGCTGATCGACGATTAAAGCATGGGCTGTGCGCGCATCTTCAGCTTCGATACAGTCAAAGCCCGCAAGGTCTAGCGCGGTATGAATCATCTCACGAATCGGCGCTTCATCATCTACAATTAAAATACGGTCTGTCATGGTTCTACCTACATAGGTGTAACGCCTTGAAAGTTTTGGCGTGTTTGATAGAGTTCGTGACGATATCGTTCTAAGTAATTAACTGTCTAAATAGAAAAATAGCGTCTTTTGAATATCCAGTTAAAATCATGACAATAATATTACAACGAATATTGTGACGATTTGATTACATCGATAGGTTAGGTGCAGTTTTTGAGTATTTATGCCAATGACCTTACATTCATTAGTGATTAGAGTCTAAACGCTGTAAAGTCTAGTTTTGTGGTGGGTGTGCGAGTATTATATTTCCAATTTCTTCAAGACTAACTTTGCGGTTCGTGCCGATTATGTGAGCTTTATCTATGGCTATTCCTGTTGTTCAACTTCCTTTACTAAATTTATCTACACATCCATTTGATTTGTTATTGGCTGGAATTGGTCTGCGAATGATGCAGTTGGCGCGTACAAACAAGCCATTTCAAGCACTTTTAGTTGATCGAAATTTTGTGATGCAGATTGAGTCTAGAGATGGTATTGCTCGTAATTTTACTATTGCCAATGGTCAAGTGACGATGGCGAGCGGCCATGCTCCAAAATCAGATTTTACTTTGCGCTTTCGTGATGGTAATCAGGCGATTAAGATTTTAACCCAAGGGAAACCTGCTGCATTTATGGTTGGAATGCAAGATGGTTCTGTACAAATGGAAGGCGATTTTAGCTTGTTGATGTGGTTCAATCAGGCTTCAAAAATGATCGTGCCTAAAGTTCCAAAACCAGTTTTGGAAAAAGCGAAACCTGTTATACAACATGTGCAGAAATTGCACTCACGCATTCGTCCGCGTCGTCATACTTAATCTCATCATTTGCTAATTCTGGCTTTGGGGTTTTGTCGTTTTAATTAGGAATATATTATGCTCCGTAATGATTGGACACGTGAAGAAATCGCGTCATTATTTGATTTGCCGTTTAATGATCTGATGTTTCAGGCACAGACAGTTCACCGTCAGAACTTTGATGCCAATACGATTCAAGTTAGCACGTTGCTCTCAATCAAAACGGGAAATTGCCCTGAAGATTGTGGTTATTGCTCACAGTCTGCACATCATCAGACCACACTCACTCCAGAAAAGAAAATTGCGCTTGAAAAAGTCATCGAAGCTGCAAAAGCTGCGCGTGATTCTGGTGCATCGCGTTTCTGTATGGGCGCTGCATGGCGTAATCCGCATGAACGCGATATGCCTTACGTGCTGGATTTGGTGAAAGAAGTGAAGTCTATGGGTTTAGAAACCTGTATGACGTTGGGTATGTTGACTTCAAATCAAGCTGAGCGTCTTGCTGAGGCTGGATTGGATTACTATAACCATAATCTTGATACTTCTCGCGAGCATTATTCACACATTATTCGTACACGTACTTTTGATGATCGTTTGGATACGCTGGCACATGTTCGTGCGTCAGGTATGAAAGTCTGTAGTGGCGGGATCGTTGGTTTGGGTGAGTCTCGGAATGATCGCGTTGGATTGTTGCATGAGTTAGCGACGTTGCCGATTCATCCAGAATCAGTGCCTCTCAATCTCTTGGTCGCTGTTGAGGGCACACCGCTGGGCGATACGCCGCAGCTTCCAGTATTAGAATGGATTAGAACCATTGCCGTTGCACGTATCATTATGCCGCGCAGTTATGTACGTTTGTCTGCAGGTCGTGAAGGGCTGACGGATGCGGAACAAGCAATGGCATTTTTGGCGGGTGCAAATTCACTCTTTTATGGTGAAAAACTGTTGACTACACCAAATGCAGATTCATCACGCGACGATCGTTTGTTTGAAACATTAGGTTTACAGCGTGAAGCACCGCGTGTCGATGTAAAGCTCACCGCAAAAGATGCGATGAGTGCCTAATCGTTAACGCAAATTTGCAAAAAGCCTCCTGTATTCAGGGGGCTTTTTATTTGGGTTTCAGCTAAATTGCTAGTTCATTCCATTAGCCATTAACGTTCCATTTTGATGGTTTAAGTGCAAAGAAAGTAGCAAGTTAATCTTGTCAGGAAGTAAAAATGACCCTCGAAGCCTTCAACCTTGCCGCACAGCTTGCTTCTTTGACTGAACAATCATTGAAGCGGACTCCACGCGCGTTGTCACATGGAGTGACACCGAAGATCTGGCGTGATGGGAAAGAATATTTGAATTTTTCCAGTAATGATTATCTGGGCTTGGCTGGTCACTACGCACTGCGAGATGCTGTTGTTGAAACATTGAATCAGCATGGCGTTGGTGCTGGCGCTGCGCATTTGATTACGGGACATACTGAGTTGCACGAACGTCTGGAACATCGATTGGCGCAAGTCAGCGGTTATCCGCGAGCATTGATATTTTCGACAGGTTATATGGCGAATATGGGTGTACTAGATGCCTTACTGACGCCGAAAAGTACGATTTACCAAGATAAACTCAATCATGCGTCACTGATAGACGGAGCAAGGCTTTCTGGCGCGATTCATCGGCGTTATCCGCATCAGGATTTAGAAGCATTGGAGCGTTGGCTTGAAATAGATCAATCGGAGTTAAAGCTAATTGCAACGGATCAGGTATTTAGCATGGACGGTACGGAAGCTAATCTGCCGAAGTTATGTTTACTTGCTGAAAAATACCAAGCTGCGCTGATGATTGATGATGCGCATGGTTTTGGTATCCGCGCTGAACCATTACCCCAAGTCGATGTATATATGGCGACTTTAGGCAAAGCTGTTGGAACGTTTGGTGCGTTTGTTGCGGGTTCAGATGAGTTAATTGAGTTCCTGCAGAGTCGAGCGCGGACGTTTTGTTTTACCACGGCGACGCCACCTATTTTGGCTGCGGCAACGCTTGCTGCACTGGATGTCATCGAGATTGAAACTTGGCGGCGAGAGCGTTTAGCTGCGCATGTGGTGCGATTACGTCTGGCATTACAAGAACAGGATTGGCAACTAACTGAGAGCCAAACCGCAATTCAACCGATTATCGTGGGTTCGGCAGAGCAGGCATTGGCTTTATCCCAGAAATTGGAAGAGCAGGGAATTCTTGCAGTCGCGATTCGTCCGCCAACTGTTCCTGTTGGAACCAGTCGACTTCGAGTGACTCTCAGCGCGGCACATTCGGATGATGATGTGGGGCAACTGATTGAAGTGTTAGGAAAATTGAGGAATTAAATTTAAGCACATTATTGCTTTTGTAAACTATGGTCATCAGTATGATTCTAAAGCGCTTTATTATTGTCAGTTCATGGTTTAGTCAGGTTGCTTGTGCGAATCTTGAAATAGCGATTGAAAAATAACAAATTTTAAGTGCGTCACGAAGACTTTAGGCGTTTAACACAAGTTTTTTGGACGATTCAGTCTGGTTGAGAATGGCGTTTTATAGAATCATAGCGTAAGACTATAGATGACAAAGTAAAGAGCAAAGCCTCATGAATGCCAATACCCCAATCGAGCTGTTGAAGCAGCAGTCTGAACATGCACCTAAGCATAAAGATCCAAAACGTTATTTGTGGCTGCTGAGTCCAGCATTACCCTTAATTGGGTTAGCCGCAGCGACAGGATACGCCATAGCCCCCAAAAAACTACGCGTTATGGCTGCGCTAGGTCCAATTATGTTGCATGGCGTAATTCCATTGATTGATAAGATGGTGGGCGCTGATGCAGAAAATCATCCAGAAGAAGCGATTAAGCAGCTAGAGAACGATCCATACTATATGCGCATTGTCAAAGCGTATATTCCGTTGCAATATCTGACAACGATTGTGGGTGCTTACGCTGCTAGTCGTAAAGGAACGCCATTGATTGATCAGATTGTGCTGGGTATGTCGGTGGGTGCGGTGAATGGTATCGCGCTCAATACTGCGCATGAATTAAGCCATAAACCAGAAAAGGTCTATCACTATTTATCCCATATGGCATTGTTGCCAACGGGTTATGTTCATTTCCGTATCGAACATCCTTACGGCCATCACAAACGTGTCGCTACACCTGAAGATCCAGCATCTTCACAAATGGGTGAAAGCTTTTGGCAATTCTGGCCACGCACTGTGGTGGGTAGTTTTAAATCCGCTATTGAGATTGAGACAGCACGTCTCAAACGCCGTGGTAAAGGGTGGTGGTCACTTGACAATGAGCTTTTGCAGGGATGGGCTATGGCTGGTGCATTCCATGCAACGATGATTGCCGTTTTTGGTCGTCGTGTGATTCCCTTTATGGCAACGCAAGCTGTGTATGGCTTTACCTTGTTTGAAGTGATCAACTACCTCGAACATTATGGTTTGAAGCGTCAAAAGCTGGACAATGGCAAATATGAACGTACCATGCCTGAACACAGCTGGAATAATAACAGCATGGTCACTAATTTATTCCTATACCAATTGCAACGTCATTCGGATCACCATGCATATCCGACGCGTGCCTTTCAAGCATTACGTCATTTTGAAGATGTTCCGCAATTGCCAGCAGGTTATGCCTCATTGCTATTGCCCGCGATTATTCCTCGCTGGTGGTATAAGCTCATGGATCAACGCGTGGTGGATAACTATAAAGGTGATTTGAATAAAGCGAACGTCTATCCAAAAGCACGTGCTCGATTATTTGCTAAATATGGTGTGGTTGATCAGCAATTAGCAGAAAAAGTAGAGTCAGAAGCGTAAGAGTAGTATTTCTAAAGAAAACCCACCGTAAGGTGGGTTTTCTTTTTGTATTTTTAATAACCTGATCTATGATATTCCTATTTTTATTATTCATATCAGTATTTAATTAGATTTTTCCCACAAACCTTCCATCATCACAGGGTAGCTTATAGGTCTGAATGATGTAAATTTGATATCACGAACATGAGTGAAGTCAGACCAAAGTAGCTGACTACCTCTCATCCAGCGGGTAGGGCGAACGCGCTTTTCAATTTGAGCTAATTCCTCGGGAGTTGCTGGGCGCAACGCGCTGACCGTACCATAAAGTCGCACTCCAGGTGGCGAGCTGAATTGCCCTTTCAACAACGATTTAAACCAGAATGATGGTTTGGTATTCACGGTCATTAGACAAATGTTGGGGTTTGTTGCAAGATTTTTTGCGAGCGCGTTGGTGTACTGATCAAAATAAAAACCTGTCTGATCATCTCGTAAAAAGACCGTGCCGACAGGTGTCACATTAGGACACCCATCTTGATCAACAGATGCAATCGCACAGTGTATTGCGGATTTTTGCCCACGTTCTACGGCGCGTTTAATTTCATCCCAATGTGTTCTGAGATCCATCATGGATTCTCCTTAGAATGACTTAAAGCCCTGCTTTAATCATATCCGCTGCCTTTTCCGCAATCATTACGGTTGGTGCATTGGTATTGCCATTCACCACGGCTGGCATGATTGACGCATCGACAACGCGTAAGCCCTGAACGCCATAGACTTTAAGCGTTGGGTCAACGACAGCCATATCATCTACACCCATCTTACAGCTACCAACAGGGTGATAAACCGTGTCGGTGCGTTGGCGTAGGATTGCGCGAATGTCATCATCATTTTGAATGTTTGACGTAAATAGGTCTTTGCTAATGACATCCTTAAATGCTTCCGCATCCATCAGTTTCTTGGTCATCTTGAAGCCTGCAACCATATCTTCAATATCTGCAGGATCACCGAAGAAATTTGGATCAATAAGTAGCTTGTCATCCATTGTTGAACCACTCAGTTGCACTGTGCCGCGGCTGCGTGGATTTAGCAAACAAACGTGGCAGGAAATTCCATGCCCCATGTGCATGGTGCGTGCATGGTTATCCACGAGTGCAACAACGAAATGCAATTGCACATTCGGAATTTCGAGTTCAGGTTTGGTTTTTAGAAAACCGCCGCATTCCGCAAAGTTACTGGCGACCATACCATGATGAGTCTGGCGGTATTTTTGGATTTGACCGAGCATGTTCACTGAGCCACTGATTGAGATACCGAAGGTATCTCTGGTGTTTTGGGATTTGTAGCCAAAAACAAAATCAGGATGGTCATGTAAATTTTTACCAACACCAGGGAGGTGTTGTGTCACTTGAATACCGTGTTTTTCCAGCTCCTGACGATCGCCAATACCAGAAACCATGAGGAGTTGAGGTGATTGGAATGCGCCAGCAGAAACAAGTACTTCACGGCGTGCGAGTATCGTTTTTCTCACACCATTTTGTTTGAATTCTACGCCAACCGCGCGACCATTTTCGATGATGATACGTTGTGCCAGTGCATTGATTTCAACATGTAGATTGGCACGTTTACCCATGTGTGGGAATAAATAACCTTTAGCAGCACTCCAGCGCGCGCCATTCTTTTGCGTCACTTGATATGTGCCTAAACCTTCTTGGGTTGCACCGTTGAAGTCATTATTAATCGGATAGCCCACTTCATTGGCAGCAGCAAGATAGGTGTTTTGCAGCGGGTTGTCGGATTGCAAATCACTGACGTTTAATGGGCCGCCTTGACCGTGATATTCGTCGTGAATACGTTCGTTATTTTCTGATTTTTTGAAATAGGGAAGAACTTCGTTGTAAGACCAACCTGTATTGCCGAGCGCGGCCCAATCATCATAGTCTTTGCGATTGCCGCGAATATACGCCATGGCATTGATTGCTGATGAACCGCCTAAACATTTACCGCGAGGCTGGTAGCCTTTACGTCCATTGAGTCCTGCTTGAGGAACAGTTTCAAGCGCCCAGTTATTCAATTTGGATGGAATGATGAGTACAGCTCCAACGGGAATATTGACCATCCAGCTATCTCCGCCACCGCCAGCTTCAAGAAGGCATAGGGATACATTTGGATCTTCCGTGAGGCGACCTGCGAGTACACTGCCAGCTGATCCGCCGCCGATCACGATGTAGTCAAATTCTGTTACGTTATCAGTGGAGCTTGTCATTTTTGTTTATCCATAGAAGTACAGTTGTATAGTTATTAATTATGCCGAAAAATGATACGTTTGCGTATCTTTATTCATCCATAAAACTTAAGCATACGTCTGTGTGATTGTCGTGAGTACAGGTTCCCATTGTGCTTGAATGGGTTGATACAGTTTTTGAGTATGATCAAACACACTTAAGCCTTGTGTGGCGAGCTGTGGATAGGCGCTGCGTTCAGTAATCCATGCAATCGGCTGATGCCCCAGATGAGTGAAGAACTCTTGTAGTTGCTTGTTGGTTGCCGACTGCGCGCGGACGCGATTTGCCAGTAAATGGACATGTACCTTGCCTTTGCGTACACGTTTGATATCGTCAATATTTTTCAAAAAACGTTGTGTACTATCAATATCAAAAAACGACGGCTGAATTGGGGTAATGATCGCATGACTTTCTGCAATTAGTTGTTCTGCATGATCACTGTCCAATGCCCCTGGTGCATCAATGATTAACCATTCAGTTTTTTTTGGGACATCTCCGATGCTTTTGTCATTGCGCCAATCTAGGCTGATGATTGGGTGTGCGCTTTCTGGACGGCGCTTTAACCATTGTAGGGAGGATTTTTGTGGATCCGCATCTGCGAGTGCGACTTTTTCACCACGTTGGGCGAGGGCCGCGGCGAGTGTAATGGCCGTCATGGTTTTACCACAGCCACCTTTCTGATTGGCGATTAAGATTGTTTTCATGCAAATATCCGTTTCAAAATTCTGGATCGGGCTTAGTTCTGAGCATAACAAAGTTTAATGCCAGAATCGTGGAAGTTTGCATAAAAAAAGGACACGCTAAGCATGTCCTTTTTTTGAGTCTAAGATTAATTAGTCTAAGTAGTAAGTTGCTAGTGGTGGGAAACCATTGAACTCTACCGATGAGTAAGAGTTGGTGTATGCACCTGTGGTCATCCAGTAGATTTTGTCTCCAACAGCCAGATTGAGTGGTAATTGATAATCGACGTTTTCATACATGATGTCGGTTGAGTCACAGGTTGGACCTGCGAGTACTACACCGCCTTCTTTTTCTTTATCATCCATTTTTGGGGTATAGATTGGATATTTGATCGACTCACCTAATGTTTCAATCAGACCTTGGAATAAACCAACATCCAAATACACCCAACGTTTCAAGTCAGTACGTGATTTGCGTGAAATCAAAACGACTTCTGATACGAGTACACCTGATTCGCCAACGAGTGAGCGACCTGGCTCGAGAATGATTTCTGGAACGTCATCACCGTGGTCATCATGCAAATAACGCGCGATTTCTTCCGCATAAGTTTGGATTGGATTCACTTCAGAGATATAGTTCGCTGGGAAACCACCGCCCATGTTGATCATTTTCAACGTGACGTTTTCTTCGTATTTCATCCAGTCAAACATGTATTTGACTTTAGAGAGAGCTGCATCCCAAACTGCGATGTCTTTCTGCTGGCTACCCACATGGAAAGAAATACCGTAAGGAATCAAGCCGAGAAGCTTGGCTTGTACTAATAGATCCAGAGCCATATCTGGATGGCAACCAAACTTACGTGACAAAGGCCATTCAGCAGTTTCACCGCCTTCGACCAAGATACGGACGAATACTTTAGAGCCTGGTGCATTTTCAGCAATGCTTTGCAGGTCATTTTTTGAATCGGTCACGAACAAACGCACGCCTTTTTCATAGGCATATTTCACATGTGCCGCTTTCTTGATGGTATTACCGTAAGAAATGCGGTCAGGCGTCACGCCACATTCGAGGACGCGATTCAATTCGAAGATCGATGCGATATCGAAGCTTGAACCGAGTTCGTTGAGCAATTTGACCACGGGCGCACCTGGGTTTGCTTTCAACGCATAATGCACTTTGGCATTTGGGAAGCATGTGGTCAGTTCTTTGTATTTTTGACGGATGATTTCCAAGTCAACCACCAGAAACGGCGTTTCTTTACCTTGGGAAAACTCTTGAATTTTTGTCCACTCTGCTGGGGAGCAATAGTTATTCAGGTTCATGGTGGTTTAACTCAATGAATAAAATCGAAAAATTGTTCTGAGGATGGCTCAGTAACACCACTTTTGCATGACGTTAGTCATTCTATAAATGACATCGTTTAGCAGGTCTTTCTAAGACCGCCAAAGATATAGCCATAGACGATGAGATTCAAGCATCTCTGTATGTCAAATTGATAAAAAAACGACAAATTAAAAAATTATTTACATTGTTATCGTAGATCGGTGTTGTTGAGCTGCGATCTACGAATTTACTAAACACTTTAATCAATAATCAATCTGGTGCAGCAAGTAAACGTGCTTCTAAATTTGCCGCTTCAAGTTGCTCAGGTTGAGTGAGAGAGAGTTTTAGATCCTTGAGTAGGCCGTTTTCGAGACTATATACCCAGCCATGAACTTGTAAAGACTGACCTCGAGCCCAAGCGTCTTCGACGATGGTCGTTTGTCCGATATTCAACACTTGTTCACGGACGTTCAGTTCGCATAGCCGCGCCTCGCGTGCAGCATCACTCGGCAAATCAGCGAGTACATCGGCATATTTACGCGCAGTGTCTTGAATATGCTGTAGCCAATTATCAATTAACCCAAGTCGGCGATTGTGCAGTGCAGCTTGAATACCACCACAACCATAGTGACCAACCACAATGATATGTTCAACTTTCAACACATCTACAGCGAATTGCAGCACCGACAGGCAGTTAAAATCGGTGCAAATCACTTGATTTGCAACATTGCGATGCACAAACATTTCACCTGGCGCAAGATCGACGAGTTCGGTTGCGGGTACACGGCTATCAGAACATCCAATCCATAGGTACTTTGGAGCTTGTTGACCGACTAAACGGCTAAAAAACTCGGGATCACGTTTAGCAGTTTCAGCAGCCCAAGCGCGATTATTTTGTAATAAGTGATCTAAAGACATAATAATGACAGCTCAATAGTGAATTATACGAAAAAATGGATTGCAATGATCTCAGTATATGATGAAGTCGTTACCGCTTCATTCATGAAAAAATCATTCTTTGGACGTCTGCTCGGCATCTTCTATTTCGATTGATGGCGGTTGATGTCGAGCCAGATCCTCGCGGTGGATATTTTCAATCAGGCGAATGAGTTTTCGTTCGCTATACATTGCGGTATAAATCTGAAAAATAAATCCAACCAAGAGTGCGATAAATCCCCAAAACATCAGACTTCCCAATGCTGCAAGCTGAACGAGCTGGTTAGTTGGCATTTTGCCAATCTCGATTTGACCCGCCAGCATATTTGGATTGAGATACAAAGGTTTCTGTTGATAGAGCCAATAGCATAAAATCGCCAATAAAACCCACAATAACCAGCCTGTCATATTCCATGCACGAATTTGACGTAAGCGACTTTTAATATAGGCATCACGTTTTTGAGCATTCTTGATGAGTTGCTCGGAAATGTGGCTATCGGCGGTGGTTGGATCAATCAACATTGCAAATCATCCTTGTAAACTGAGGCTAGGTAGCTTGGTTAAATCTTGGTTAGGTAGCTTAGTTAAAAAGATATAATGTATTTAACCAAAAAACATTCATCAATAAAATGGCAATGATGCTTAGAAACGTGGCTTAAACGTTTTATCGTTTAGCTCATCTATTCAACCATTAGCGGACGCGGACTTTTTCTCGTTCGCGTTTAACCAATTTGTCTTTGATACGCTGACGTTTTAGTGGTGATAAATAATCAACAAAGAGTTTGCCATTTAAATGATCCATCTCATGCTGAATACATACGGCGAATAAACCATCCGCTTCAATACTAATAGATTCACCTGAAAGATTTAATGCGTCAATTCGTACTCGTGCTGGTCGTTCGACTTTATCGTATATTTCAGGGACAGATAAACATCCTTCTTCATAAGGAATCGTTTCTGCGCTGAGTGGTGTGACTTTAGGATTAATAAAAATCATCGGCTGACTTTTATCCTCAGAAATATCCATGACAATCAGTTCGATATGCCGATCAACCTGACTTGCAGCTAAACCGACGCCTGGGGCTGCATACATGGTTTCTAGCATGTCATTTGCAAGAGTGCGGATATCGTCAGTGACTTTATCAATTGGCTTTGCACGCGTCCTGAGTCTAGGGTCAGGAAAGCTTAAAATGGGAAGTAGTGCCATGATGTGATGATATTCCTTGTGTTGCATTAATCATCAAGATTTGATTAATGAAGATCTATTTTACCGTGTATAACACAGTGATGAAACGCTGTACGATATGAAATATTTGCCTCTGAATATGAATATGTTGCTTTATATTCCTGATTGAGTAGGTTAATCTTGGAACACATACGTTCAAATGCAATTAAGATGGCGTGAATACTAGACTTAAAGTCAATAAACGCTTATTGTAAATGTCATCAGGGGACAGACAGGCAGTATAGCCTGAACGTGTGATCCATTATATTAGGGAAATGATAATGAGCGTGTCTATGTCTAAATGCATGCAGCACCAATTACAGAATTCTTCATCCGTTTCAGACCAATTGACGCCTCCAAGCGAGCAGACCATGAATAAAAAAAATCGAATGACCACACTTATGTTGGCCATGACTATTGGTTTAGGGATGCCTATCCTTGCATCTGCAGCCAATAATCCTCCACCAGCCGTTCGCGCTGATGCTCCTGATACTTATATTGTCAAAAAAGGCGATACGCTTTGGGATATTTCAGGTAAATATCTTAAAGATGCTTGGCGCTGGAAAGAAATCTGGGCGGTGAATCCTCAAGTTAAAAATCCACACTGGATCTATCCTGGTGATCGTTTGATTTTGTGTAGTATCAAAGGTCGTACTGTGGTCGGTGTCGATCAAGGTGATGGTTGCGTGGGTGTAGCCCGTCGTATGGATGCTTCAGCAGATAGCTTGGATAACAATGTCGTTCGTCTATCTCCACAAATTCATGTCGAGGCACTCAACGCTGCGGTTCCAGCCATTCCTTTAAACGATATTAAATCTTGGCTGGTCGATGGCACTGTGGTGTCAGAAGACACCTTGAAGAAAGCACCTTATGTCCTTGCAACCACAGAGCGTCATGTTGTTGCTGCGGCTGGTGAGCCAGTATATGTTCGTGGTGGACGTTTAGTTGCGGGCGATAGTTACGGCGTCTATCGTGCTGGTGCGCCATTTATCGATCCAGAAACTAAAGAAATTCTCGGTACAGAAGCTCGTCTTGTAGCGCGGGGTACTGCGACTGGTGTAGATAATGATGTCTCTACAGTTGAGTTGACCGAAAATGTCCAGCAAGAAGTCCGTGCAGACGATAAGGTGATGCCTGAAGAAGTTGTCCAGAATCCAGGTATTTTCTATCCAACCAATGCAGACAATGTTGCCCCTGGTCGTTTACTTCGAGTCATGGATGGTATTGATCAAGCATCAACGAATAGCACAATTGCCATCAATCGCGGTGAACGTGATGGTGTAAAACCTGGTCAGGTATTTGCGGTCTATCGTCGTGGTGCATTAGTGGTTGATAGCCATGATGGCAAGCAAGTTCGATTACCAAGTGAGCGTAGTGGTCTTGCGATGGTCTTCCGTTCATTCAAAAAAATGAGTTATGCGCTTGTTCTTGAAGCACATGGTTCGATCAAAGTAGGTGACGAGTTACGCCCACCAGCTGGTTCAAGTGACTAATAAGTTTTGTTTAAGATGATGATGAGATGACGTTAGCGCTATTTACTGAGAGTTTTGATTTTAGTGATTCAGTAAATCCTGCCACAAAGTCATCTTTCCTCGAAGCAAACCCACAAGGTTGGCTCAATGAGCTGGCCTTGTGGCATTTGGTCAATCATTCTATTGTGACATGGCGTGGTTTAATGAGTCATTTTGGCCATGCTAAGCACGCAATTAACGCATCTCCAGATGATTGGAAGTCACTTGCACTCCATGCGAGTCATATTAAACGCCTTAAAAGTTGGCATGAGCGCGGCGATGTTTATCGGCATTTTGAGCAGACGTTATCTGCACTAGAAAGCGGTAGTTTTAATGTGTTCTTTGAGCAGATGCCTGAATATCCCACCTTACTGAGTAAAACGACGGATTCCCCACCATTTTTATTTTATCGTGGCAACGTACAATGCCTCCATCAGCCGCAATTGGCAATGGTGGGTACGCGTAAGCCTTCGCCTAGCGCACGTAAAATAGCTTTCGAGTTCTCAAAAGAGCTGGCGCAGTCGGGTATTTGGATTACCAGTGGACTCGCGCAAGGGATTGATGCAGATTGTCATCGTGGCGCGCTTGCGGCGGGTGGTGGACGAACGATTGCGGTGTTGGGTACTGGCATTGATGTGTGTTATCCATCGGTACATCAGCCACTTTATGATCAAATCGTTGCCGAAGGTGGTCTGGTTCTGACGGAATTTTTACCGAAAACTGAACCGCTGGCACATCATTTTCCAAGACGTAATCGAATTGTCAGTGGTATGTCTGTCGGTGTGCTTGTGGTTGAGGCTGCGCTAAAAAGTGGCTCATTGATCACGGCGAGATTAGCGGCTGAACAAGGTCGAGATGTTTTGGTGATTCCTGGGCATATTGCCAATGAACAAGTGGCTGGATGTCATCAGCTCATTCGTGAAGGCGCGCGTTTGGTGACCAGTGTTCAAGATATTTTAGAAGATTTGAATCTGTCACGTAATCCATTGCTTGCGAGTGAGTTTGCTGTGAGTGAGCGTGATAGTGAGTTGCCTGCATCTTCTGCTACGCCAATAGAGCCTCATTTACAGCCATTGATGGCGCATTTGGATTGGACTGGGCAAAGCGTGGATACATTGGTCGATAGTAGTGGGATGGATGTGGCGACGTTGTCTGGACTCTTGATGGAGCTTGAATTGTCAGGGTTAGTGACACAAGTGAATGGTCTTTATCAACGGTGTCGGGTATGACGGATTTTTATGAGCAGTCTCAAGACCAATTGGCATTAGCGGTTGCGGCACTTAAAAATGGTGAGGTGATCGCCTATCCAACGGAAGCCGTTTGGGGATTGGGGTGTGATCCGTGGAATGAGCAGGCTGTTTTGCAAATATTGCATTTGAAGCAGCGACCTGTTGAGAAGGGTGTCATTTTAATTGCGGCGGATATTGAGCAAGTTGAACCTTTTATTGAGCAACTCTCATCTGAGCAACGACAAAAGGTCATCGCCAGTTGGTCGGATGAATCAGCACCTGCGACCACATGGCTTGTGCCGTTAACTGCCGATATTCCGACATGGATTTCTGGTGAGCATTCACAAGTGGCGGTGCGTGTGACCAAGCATCAGCAAACTCAGGCGTTATGTCGTGCTTTTGGTAAACCGATTGTGTCAACCAGTGCAAATCCGAGCGGTGAGCCTTCGGCAATTGATGCTGCGATGGTTCGTTCTTATTTTGCAGATCAAGTTTTTGTTTTCGAGGGTGCGACGGGTGGAGCAACGCAGCCGAGTGTGATTCGAGATGTGGGGACTGGGAAAATTTTAAGAGGCTGATTTAGCCTTTAAGTAATTACACTAATATAATAAGGAGTTATAGTGGTATCACTACGCAAAGGAAAAACAAAATCCATATTGGAGTCTGCAATAGATTCTGCTTTGCTTGCTGTTGAGGTTTACAATAAACCTAGGACTACATTTAGATCACAGGCATACATTGCTTTAATGATAATGGCATGGACTAGGTTATTTCACGCACATTTTAATAATACAATTGGAGATCGTTATTATTATAAGAAAAATAGTCGCTATCAAATGATTGATGGTGAAAAGAAAGCATGGGAAATTTCTGAATGTATTAAACAGTTTAGTGATTTGTCCGAACCAGTACGCAAAAACTTAGAATTTTTTATTAAAATGAGAAATAAAATCGAGCATCGTCATCTTGATGCGCGTGAGGTCGATGTTTCAATATTTGGAGAGTGCCAATCACTGCTCTTTAATTTTGAAAATCAGCTAATTAAGTTTTTTGGTAAGGGTTATTCTATTAATGAGGCACTGGTTTATAGTTTGCAGTTTTCACAACTTCGTACGAATGGACAAAGTAAATCAAGTAAATCTATTCTTTCGAATGATACGGCAGACATACTTAATTATATTGCGACGTACAGAAGATCACTTAGTGAATCAATCTTTAATGCTCAGGAATTTAGTATTAAATTGTTGCAAATACCAAAAATATCAAATACTAATCGCACAGATGCGGCTGTCGAGTTTGTAAGGTGGGATGAGTTAAGTGAGGATGACAAACAAGCGTATAATCAGATCATTGCTCTTGTAAAAGATAAAAAAGTTAAAGTTGAAGGTGCTAATACAGATCGTCTTAAGCCTGGTAAAGTGGTTGAAGAAATCAAAAGGATACTTCCGCATATTGATTTTAGTACGATGATTCATACTGCCCTATGGCGTATTTTTAAAATTCGTCCTGCATCTAATGCTGAAGATCCATTCGAAACGAATGTTAATTATTGCCATTATGATGAAGCGCATAATGATTATGTTTACCAACGTGATTGGGTCGATTTTGTTGCTAGTCTTTTTTTGTCAAATAGAATTACAGTCGAAGAAATAAAGCGGTTGAATAAAAATAAGCAACAATTGGAAATTAATGACTACTCAAGCTAGTTGAATTGATATGTTGGAGTTCATATAGTCCACCAAAAATTATTTATTTAGGGGGTCAACCCATCCAACAATTCCCTAAAATCCCTCGCAATTCCAATCGTCGCTTCATACGCAGCTTTGTTAATCATTGCCATACTCACAAAGCCATGTCCTTGACCTTCTACACGATAAGCAACGCAATGTGAGCCTGCTTCACGCATTTTGAGGGCGTAGATTTCTGCTTCATCACGCAAACTATCGAATGCAGCCGTGACGATCAACGCAGGAGGTAGTTTTGCTAAATTACCAAACATCGGTGAAACGCGCGGGTCTGATAGCGGCAATATGCTATGGGTTAAATGCATTTCCTTAGCCAATTCCACATCCACGCGAGAGAGAAATAAGCCCTCACCAAAAGCGTGGTGTGACGGGTAATCATTGATCAAGTTGACAGATGGATAAATTAAAAGCTGTGCAGCAGGCGCATGGTCTGTACCAGTGGCAAGTTGACTGATGACCGCTGCAAGATTTCCACCAGCACTATCTCCACCTACAGCGATTTTGCTCGGGTTCGCACCTAAGCGTGTTGCATGAGCATATGCCCATTGAAGTGTATCAACACAATCTTCAATTGCGGCTGGCGAAGGATGATCGGGCATTAAGCGATACGTGACGCTCAAGACCTGCATTTGCCCATGTTGGCAGAAGAGACGGCAAGGATCGTCATGGGTATCGATATCACCAACGATAAAACTACCACCATGAAAATAAACCAAAAGAGGCAAAGGCTTTCGACTCTTTTTTGCTGAGTGATGCAGCATCGGTGTGTAATGACGAACAGCCAAGCGGCCCGAGCGACTGGGTATTGTCCAATCCTTTACTGTAGCGACTGAAATGGGTTTGGCAATCGAAGCCATGTCTCTACGAAAATGAATACGGCTGGTTTCGGGTGTTGGATTGGATCCATTTGCTGCGCTGATAAATTTTCGCACCGAGATCAGCATTTGCACATGAGGATCGAGATCTGGGAATTTGTCGTGATTAAAGCCTAATGAGCGAGCGATAGCGCGCTGACCTTTCGGTGGTATTCGCATCGATAACCGCAAAGCAGTGCCTTTTAGTTTTTCAATGCGAGCTTTTAGACTGTTGAAGCGATCGATCAAAAGCGGCTCCTCAAGGTTGAGGGGTTATGAGCATTGCACAGATACTCTAAGCCGCTTTGATCGGACTGATTCACGCCATTAATCCAAGCTATCGAGCAAGGCTTTAAAGTCATGCGCAATCTTAACTGTTGCGTCATGCGCAGCGCGATTGATTGGCGTGATATTTATAAAACCATGTCCTTGACCCTCTACACGATAGGCATCGCAATGTGTACCTGCTTCGCGTAATTTAACCGCGTAGAGTTCACCTTCGTCACGCAGAGTATCGAGTTCAGCGGTGACCAGCAGTGCGGGCGCTAATCCTTCTAATTGACCAAATAAAGGCGATACACGAGGATCTGTCCGCTTCAACTTAGTGCTACCTAAGTAAGAAATTTTTGCATTGTCCATGTCTGTTTGATCGAGGAATAGACCTTTTCCATACGCACCATGTGATGGATACACGCCATCCATATCAACGACTGGATAGATCAGCAGTTGTGCTGCTGGAGCATAGGTTTTTCCCGCCGCCAGTTGGCTGACAACCGCGGATAAGTTACCACCTGCGCTGTCACCGCCGACAGCGATTTTGGTTGGGTCGATGCCGAGTTGTTTTGCGTTTTTGTGCGCCCATTTCAACGCATCAAGGCAGTCATTGGGTGCTGCAGGCGCTGGATGTTCTGGTGCAAGTCGATATGCAACACTGAGAACTTGAACTTGTGCGTGTTGGCAGAGCAAGCGGCATGGCTCATCATGAGTATCCAAGTCACCCACTACAAAGCCGCCGCCATGAAAAAATACGAGTAAAGGCAGTGGTTTAGTATTTTGACCGTAGACACGTGGAATATAGTGACGAACGGCGAGATTGCCTGAGCGAGCTGGAATTTCTAAATCACTGACACGTTCGACAGTGGTCGGTTTATCCATGATAGATGACATTTCTTTACGGAAATGTCGGCGGCTTTTTTCTGGATTTGCGCCAATTAAACCACCACCATTCATGTGGCTGCGTACAGCGATTAAAACTTGTAAATGCGAGTCAAGTGCCGAGAATTGATCATCAAAACCGAGTGCTTTAGCGAGGATACGTTGACCAAATGGCGGAATCCGCATGGTTAATCGTGCGGCTGAGCCTTGAAGTTTTTCAATACGTGCAGTCAAATTTTTGACGAGTTCTGCCACAACGTGTCCTCACTTAAAATTAAATTTGGCGCTATTAAAGCATGTATTTGTGACAATTAACATTGTCAGGATATTCTTTTCTGATCAGATGGTATTCGTCATGATCGAAGATTAGAGTAGGCAAATTGTGCTTATTTGCCTTGAATTATGACGATCAAACCCAATTCACTTCTCATGATTTTATATCACCGAGTGCGGACTGCACTGTTTCGCTGCTTTTATTATTGTTGTTATTTATTTAAGAGGTCTGTTATGTCTCAGTCAGAAGTGAATGATTTATCCGAAAACAATGTCGAAGTGAATGCTGCGTCAGCAGAAAATGTAAGCGCAGAAGGTGCTGTTGAAACTCAAGTTTCTCCAGAGCAAGCGCGAATTGCTGAACTCGAAGCACAAGTCAAAGATATTCAGGCACGTGCTAATGCGGATATGTATAACTTCCAAAAACGTGTCGAACGTGAAACAGATAATGCCAAAAAATTTGCCTTGGAAAAATTTGCGGGCAGCTTATTGGATGTGGTTGATAATTTAGAACGCGCGATTGCGGCTGCACCAGCGGACAGTAATCAAGGTCTGCTGGATGGTGTGCAATTGACGCATAAAGCGTTATTGACCGCACTGGAAAAGCATCACATTCGCGTGATCGATCCTGCGGGCCAAGCGTTTGATGCTGAACAACATCAAGCGGTCGGTATTGATCCAAATACCCCAGAAGGTCAAGTCGCTAATGTTCTGCAAAAAGGCTACAGCTTGTCAGGTCGTTTGTTACGTCCTGCGATGGTTACCGTTGGGCAATAAGTGTTGAACAATAAGATTTAAAGTTCATTTGAGTGGCTGGTTCATACGAAATCGCTGCTCAAATGTATTAACTAACCTATTTAATATAGACGTTTTTTTAAGAATATTTTTTGTTACACCTTGAAAATTTATACATCAGTCGCATATTGAATAGCACATGCAGCATTACTGCTAAACACATCATTGTTAAATGAACGTGCTTTGAAGTTGGATTTTGTGAATGCAGGTTAAGCCCCACATTCAACTATCGCTTCAAGCACCTTAGAGAAGGAGTTATAACGTGGGTAGAATTATTGGTATTGACTTAGGTACAACCAACTCATGTGTCGCTGTAATGGAAGGCGACAAAGTTAAGGTTATTGATAACGTTGAAGGTGCGCGTACTACGCCGTCGATCGTTGCGTATAAAGATTCTGAAATTTTGGTTGGTCAAAGCGCGAAACGCCAAGCGGTCACTAATCCAAAAAATACATTGTTTGCGATCAAACGTTTGATCGGTCGTCGTTATAGCGATGACGTCGTACAAAAAGACATCGGTATGGTGCCTTACAAAATCGTGCAAGCTGAAAACGGCGACGCATGGGTTGATGTCAATGGCAAAAAATTGGCAGCACAACAGGTTTCTGCTGAAATCTTGAAAAAGATGAAGAAAACTGCTGAAGAATACTTGGGCGAGCCAGTGACCGAAGCGGTTATTACTGTCCCTGCATACTTCAATGACGCGCAACGTCAAGCGACTAAGGACGCTGGTCTCATCGCAGGTTTGGACGTAAAACGTATCATCAACGAACCAACTGCTGCGGCGCTTGCGTTCGGTATGGACAAGAAAGAAGGCGACCGTAAAATCGCTGTGTATGACTTGGGTGGTGGTACATTCGACGTATCAATCATTGAGATTGCTGATGTAGACGGTGACCAACAGTTCGAAGTATTGGCAACCAACGGTGACACATTCTTGGGTGGTGAAGACTTTGACTTACGTCTGATCGATTTCTTGGTTGAAACCTTCAAAGCAGAACAAGGCGTGAATCTGAAAAACGATCCACTCGCATTACAACGTCTGAAAGAAGCGGCTGAAAAAGCGAAGATCGAATTGTCTTCTGCACAAAGCACAGAAGTGAACTTGCCTTACATCACTGCTGATGCGACTGGTCCTAAGCATTTGGTTGTGACCATTACCCGTGCAAAATTGGAAGGTTTGGTTGAAGACCTGATTGCGCGTACCATCGAGCCATGTAAGATTGCATTGAAAGATGCTGGCTTGAACGCAAGCGACATCGCTGACGTGATCTTGGTTGGTGGTCAAACTCGTATGCCTAAAGTCATGGACAAGGTCAAAGAGTTCTTCGGCAAAGAGCCACGTAAAGACGTGAACCCAGATGAAGCGGTTGCGATTGGCGCGGCGATTCAAGGTGCGGTTCTGTCAGGTGACAAAAAAGACGTACTGCTCCTCGACGTCACACCATTGACTCTCGGTATCGAAACAATGGGTGGTGTTTTGACTCCAATCATCGAAAAGAACACGATGATTCCAACGAAGAAATCACAAGTGTTCTCGACTGCGGATGACAACCAACCTGCTGTAACCATTCAAGTTTATCAAGGTGAACGTAAAATGGCTGCGCAGAACAAATCACTCGGTCGTTTTGACTTGACTGACATTCCGCCAGCACCACGCGGCATGCCACAAATTGAAGTGACTTTTGACATCGACGCGAACGGTATTTTGAACGTGTCTGCAAAAGATAAAGGTACTGGCAAAGCGCAAAGTATCCAAATCAAAGCGAACTCAGGTTTGTCGGATGAAGAAATCCAACAAATGATTCGTGATGCAGAAGCGAATGCAGAAGAAGACAAGAAATTTGTTGATCTCGCTGCAGCACGTAACGAAGCTGACCAATTGGTTCACGGCACTCAAAAAGCGGTGAAAGATTTGGGTGACAAAGCGACTGAGGAAGAGAAGAAAGCAATCGATGCAGCGATTGATGAGCTTGAAGCAACAACTAAAGAAAGTGATGTCGATGCAATCAAAGCGAAGATCGAAGCATTGTCTGCGGTATCTATGCCTTTGATGCAACGTGTTTATCAGGAAACTGAAGCAGCACAACAAGCTCAAGGTGGCGAAGCGCCAGCACAACAAGCGCATGATGATGGCGTAGTTGATGCTGAATTCACCGAAGTGAAAGATGACAAGAAGTAATTCTTAGAGTCTGAGTTTCAAAAAAAGCGAGCCGAGAGGTTCGCTTTTTTTATTCTGGTATCTATGATAAAGCTAGTTGTAGCATATGGCAGTTAAATCTTATTCATTGTCGAATAATTCTTGCTCAATATAGAAATCTGATATTCTTAGTATTTTGATATTTAAGTTGAGTTTATTTACATAACTGCTGAAGTCATTGTCGCCAGTCAGCAAATATTTTGCCTGATTTGCGAGTGCAATCCCTAAAATTTGCAAATCAACTTTAACTTTTTGTTTGTTGATTGAAAGTTTATCCTCATTGTATTTTTCTGCCAGCAATGCTGTTTGGTATGCTGCTTTTTCATCAAATGACTGGAATGTTACATTCCTCTTCGTTTTGTTAATAAACGAAATTCTCTCTATCCTGTCATGGGCAAGAAATTCACATAAAGCAGGTGTTGGTAAAATTGTTTGACGGACGGAGTTTTCTGAAGAAAACTTCTTAAGACCATAAACGAGTTTTGCATCAGAAAATAAAGAAACAAGGATATTATTGTCTAAAGCTATAATCATGATAAGCGTTCTTTTTTTAATGTCTCTAATGGACTATCGAGATCTTGCCATCCACTGTGACCAAATCCAACAAAATCATCAATCCATTGGTCTAGCGAATCATTATCTAAGGCTTTGAAGCTAAGTATTTTAAAATCTTCGAGGGTTAATTCAAAGTCGGAAGAGTGTGAGTAGGTCGCTTCGCCTGTGAATTCGATTATAGTCTCTGTTCTAAAGTAATCTTTTAATGCGGATGCTACGGATTCGGTTGCTTTTGCACTGAGTGTAGTGCCATTCAAAAAAGCAATTCCGATGTGATCTGTATTATCTTTACCTTCAATAAGTTTTTTAACTGTCCCTCGTAAAGTATCAGTCTGTTTAAATTTATTAGGTTTATCAATAGGAGAAATAGCGCGGATCACTGTCATAGTTCTAGGGTCGGCATTAGCATCATGAAAGCCAATTACAGCATCGCCCCAATTTAAATGTTTACTAATATATCGGTCTAGTTCACCGCCTTCAGAAAGTAAAATACTCTCCTTAACATCTGCAAGGTATGCAGCGCTTATAGTGTTTCCAAAATACGAAGAACCATCTTGGATATACTTAAATTTGGCTTCTGAATTCTTTAGTAATGAAGATAAGTACTTAAGCAACTCAGATACTTCACTTACAGATAAATCAGTCGGCTTAACATCAGGAAGTCGTAGGGCAATAACAATATTATTTGACATATACCCTCTTGAAATTTATTTATAATCTGAACGCCTAGATTAAACTAAATTAGCAGTTTTATAAAATTAAATTTTAAGAACTTACTAAAAACGCTATTCTCTAGAGCATCATTAGATATCATTTTTTCAAATTTTGAGATCGAGAGACAATGAGTAAACACGACCATTTAGGTGAGCCTTCATCAATTTATTTCAAAACCACTTATGTCGTCCAAGACAGTGACATTGATGGTTTAGGACATATGAATAATACGGTTTACCTACGACTGATGGAAAATTTGGCTTGGGCGCATTCGGAGCATTTGGGTTTAGGCGTGGAGGATTTTCAGCGAATTGGTTCGGCGATGGTTGCGCGTGAGCATCGGATGACTTATCTGGGGGCGCTATTTGAAGGTGAGACAGTGCAATTTGAAACGTGGTTAGATCATATTGATGCACTAAATATGCATCGTTATTACCGCTTTACGCGTGTTTCAGATCAGAAAGTAGCGTTTGAGGCGCATACGCATTGGGTGTGTATTTCGATTGCGACAGGACGACCACAGCGGATGCCGCCGGAGTTTAAGGCCGTGTATCAATTACATTCATGAGTGAGAGGTGTCATTTCTTCGACAATGCCGAAAACACGCCCTGAACTTTTTTCTTCACGAGATTGACTGCAACATCAGTTGGTTTCTTTGCTCGTTTAGGTCTACGTAGCAACTCACCTGAACAGTTTGGGCAAATGCCATTCATTGCGGTTGTGCAGGCTTCACAGAAATTACATTCAAACGAGCAGATGTAGGCGATGCCATCAAGTGGTGTTTTTGCACTGCATTTTTCGCATTCACTTTTCATTTTTAACATGATGCACCTGCCTAAATTTCAGAGCTGATTTCTGATTCTATATTAAATTAGAGTAATTGCTCTAATTATTTATTGTTCGATACTGAATAGTACAATTTCTGAAACGTGAACCCTCTATAATGTGCACTTAATCGCTTTCTAAGTTTTTAAGTTCAATGAATAAAATAACTGTGCTAAACCGCAAAACGCTGATGTTTCCGCTCGCGGTGGTTCTCTTTGAGTTCTGTGTTTATATCGCTAATGACATGATTCAGCCTGGCATGATCGCGGTAATTACCGATTTTCATGTCGGTACGGAATGGGTAGCGCGTTCGCTGACGGCTTACTTGATTGGTGGAACGTTGGTGACGTGGTTGCTTGGACCATTGTCCGATCGCTTGGGTAGACGACCTGTGATGCTGTTTGGCGCGTTGATGTTTGCTGTGTCACTGCTCTTGATTTTATTTTCATGGAATATCGAAACCTTCATGCTAATGCGTATTGTGCAGGGGATAGGGCTTTGCTATATCTTGGCGGTTGGTTATGCCGCTATCCAAGAGGCGTTTGAAGAAAAAGCCGCGATCAAAGTCATGGCAATGATGGCGAATGTTGCCTTACTTGCGCCATTGGTTGGCCCAGTTTTAGGTGCGGCTGTGGTGTCGGTTTGGCCTTGGCAGGTGAGCTTTGTTTTGATTGCTGTGGTTGCGGTACTCAGCGTGGCGGGTTTGTATTTCAATATGCCTGAAACTTTGGTTGTGAATAAAACTGAACCGAAGCCATCTTTATCGCTCAGGGCGGTTTTAGACGATTATCTTACGTTGTTCCAAGAAGCACCTTTTGTGAAAGCGGCATTGTGTATGTCGTTGTTTGGTGTACCGCTGATTGTGTGGATTGGCTTATCGCCTGTGATTTTGATTAAAGATTCAGGGATGACGCCGATGGCGTATGGCTTGTGTCAGCTTCCTGTGATTGGTGCGTTGATCATTGGCAATATCTTGCTGATGAAAGTCACGGATAAATGGCCACTCGATCGTCCAATGAAGTTCTCGCCTGCGATTACGATATTGGGATTGTTGTTGATGCTGCCCGTGTTGTATTTCCCTCAGCATATGGCGCTGTTTATTATTTTGGGTATGAGTTGTTTTGCCTTTGCTCAAGGGTTGGCGTTTGCGGTGATGTATCGTTTTGTGATGACGTCGGCGCCACATGGCGCAGGTGTGATGGGTGCGGCGGTGGGGATGTTGTTGATGGCGGGTTATGCGCTAGAGTTGGAGCTTGCGGCGTGGTTGTATCAGCGTTATTCGGCGACGGGTTTGTTTGTGATGTTGACGATTTTTGCAGTGCTTTATTTTGTGTTGTTGCCGGGGGTGTTGAGGCGAGCGATGGCGCAGAGGGAAGTTTCCGAATAGCTCATTGAGCTTGTCGAAATGTGCGGCGCATTTCACTGAAGTTTGAGATGTGCACTTCGACAGGCTCAGTGAACTTTGATTTCTAGAAAATCAAAAGCAAATCCCTCCTAACCTACCTTTCTAAAAGTGAGGAACTATTTCCTCCTTAAGAAAAGGAGCGTTAGGGAGGGTTTGCTTTTGATGTTGACTTCACGCCTCAAACCCCCTAACCTTCGCGGCGAGTAATTGAGCCGACTCGTCTATTCTAATTCTGCCGTCAGGCAGCCGAGGATCTTTGTTGGGGTGATTGCTATTAAACAGCCACTACACTTAAACGATTAGAATGTAAAAAAGCCGAACAGAGATGTTCGGCTTTTTTGCGTTTGGACGTCCAGAATTATGACTTGCTTGCAAGTTTCTTCGCTTGCTTCTTAGCAATTGCGCGGCTTTGCATTTTGGTGACAGTACCAAAAATCTTTTGATAGCCTTGTGGTAGAACGCGTTGGATGGCGTCGAGTACTTTAGCATCGTTACCGATCAGGAGGCGGCGCTGGTCATGGCGAATCGCGTCAATGATTTGACGCGCAGCTTCTTCTGGTGGCGTGCGGAGTAATTTATCGAATTCAGCAATGCTTTTTTCTGCACTCATACCGAGTGAACTGACGCTGTCGCTCATACGTGCAGCTTTCGCGATGTTGGTGCGGATGCCGCCTGGGTGAACACAAGTTGAGCTCACGCCACATTTTTGCATATCGAGTTCTTGGCGGAGTGATTCAGTGAAGCCGCGAACCGCAAATTTACTGGCGTTATATGCGCTTTGAGTCGGTTGTGACGTCAGACCGAAGAGGCTGGAAATATTGACAATATGTCCTTCACCACTTTTCTTAAGGAGTGGCAAGAATTCTTTGGTGCCGTAAACCACACCCCAGAAGTTGATGCCCATCATCCACTCGAGATCAGCGTAGCTCATGCCTTCAACGGTGCTACCCATCGCAACACCCGCGTTGTTGATGATGATGTTAACTTTGCCATGTTCTTTTTCAGCGTCTTTTGCCCACGCTGCAACTTGTTCGAGTTTGGAAACATCGACTTTTTGGGTAGTGACTTTAACTTTAGATGCTTTGACCAATTCAACAGTTGCGGCAAGACCTTTTTCATTGACGTCAGAAAGTGCTAGGTTGCAGCCTTCTTTAGCCAATAGAACTGCCAATTGTTGACCAATACCTGAACCCGCACCTGTGATTGCAGCAACTTTGCCTTTCAAAACTTTCATTGTTAATTCCTCGAGGAACATCTTGTGGGAGACTTATAGGAGAGTAGCTCAGTCGGTACTATAGTTTTGACAATGTTCATTGTCAATATTAATATCTAGCTCATATTGGCATTTATGCTCAAATTTCGTTTTTTGGAAATTCAGATTACCGACACGACTTTTCATCACAAAGACCGCACATCTACACGCTCTAGTGATAATTGTTGCGTGATACAATGACTTAAGCATAGATAATATTTGACAACAACGATAGTGTATTTTGTTGATAAAGATGAAGGGTTGGACTATGGGAAGTGAAGCGGAAAGTGTAGTACCTGAAAGTGAAATCATTGAGGATAATGATTTGACCGCGCAAGAAATGTCAACTGATACGAAGCCTTCTGGCGTTAAGCGTCGTAGTTTCAAAGGAATGAGCTTGGAGGTGCGTCAGGCAGAGCGTCGCGAGCGGTTGATGGAAGCTGGCTTGCAGGCTTATGGCACTTTAGGCTTTTTTTCAGTCACTGTGCGTGATGTGTGTGTTGAAGCGAAGCTGACTGAGCGTTATTTCTATGAATCTTTTAAAAACAGCGGTGCGTTGTTTGATGCGATCTACATGCGTTTAGTCGAAGATTTACAACAGCATATTATGACTGCGGTGATGCAGGGTGCACCTGATCCCAAACAAATGGTTCAGTTAGGATTGACGGCGTTCTTTCAGCGTTTAAGTGATGATCAGCGTGTCACGAGAATCTTGTTTATTGATGCGATTTTGGTTCATGAAAATGGCGGAAAGAGTATTCATAAAGCGGTGAAACGTTTTGATTTGATGACTCAATCGTTTATTACCCTGATGATTCCACAAGCCCAAGAAAATATGGTCATGATTTCTTTAATTTCAACAGGTTTAACGGGTTACGTATCTCATTTATCGACACGCTGGGCAATCAGTGGATTTAAAGAATCTGTGGATGAGTTAATGGCGGCATGCATGGTGTTGTATGAAGCATTACTTTCTCATTTTCAGGCATCAGGCTTTGGTGAAAAAGGGGTGTCATTGATAAAACCCGTTCCAAAAGAATGATGTATGTCAATTGAAACGGATGAGTCGAATTCATGATGTCATTCGATATCAATCATGAGTCTACACAATTGAAGCTTTGCGAATATGTCTGATGGCGAGTGCTGATAGTCCTGCTATCAATCCCCAAAATGCAGCACCTAATCCAAACAGTGTGATGTTTGAAGCCGTGACTAGGAAGGTAATCAACGCCGCTTCACGCTCTGATTCTTGAGAGAGGGCGGTTGCTAAGCCATTCCCGATGGTGCCAAACAGAGCCAATCCTGCGATTGCCAGTATGAGCTCTTTTGGAAATGCTAAAAATAATGACGTGATCGTCGCGCCAAATATACCGATTAGACAATAAAAAACTCCTGCGGAGATCGCGGCGGTGTAGCGTTTTTTTGGATTTTCATGCGCTTCACGACCTGTGCAAATGGCAGCAGTGATGGCTGCCAAATTTAAGGCATAACCGCCAAATGGCGCGAGTACAGCGTTTGCCGTACCAATCCAACCGATTACAGGAGAGAGTGGCACGTTGTAGCCAGAACCACGGAGCACTGAAACTCCGGGAATATTTTGTGATGCCATAGTGACGATAAATAATGGAATTGCAATCGCAAGTGAACCAGCACTGAATACTGGTGTGGTCCAAATCGGTTTGGCGAATTGAAATTGCATCAGATTAAACGTCAGTTGCTGCGAGATCGCTGCGTAAACGATGCCAAACGCCAGTGTGACGATGACGGCATAACGTGGTGAAAGACGCCTCATCACTAAGTACAGTAAGAACATGCCTAAAATCATCGCCAGTTGAGTTTGCATGGCAACAAAGACATTCATACCGAATTTGAGAAGTACGCCCGCAAGCATGGCAGAGGCGAGGGAGATTGGAATTTTGCGCATAGCACGCTCAAACACCCCTGAGAAGCCTGTTAGCGTAATAAGTCCAGCCGAAATCATAAACCCACCCACAGCTTCAGCCAATGATAAGCCTGTGCTACTGCCAATCAAAAGCGCAGCTCCCGGGGTAGACCATGCGGTGACGATCGGCATGCGGTAATAAAGTGATAACCCTAGTGTGGTCAAGCCCATACCTAGGCCAAGCGCCCAAATCCATGAAGCGATTTCTGCTGGCGATGCGCCGAGAGATTGTGCCGCCTGAAAGATCAAGACGCCTGAACTCGTAAAGCCTACTAAGACGGTGACGAAGCCTGCGACTAATGTTGAGATCGAGAAGTCTTTTAAGATAAGCATTGGATTTTTTCTATTGATTATGAATGGTCTGAAATAAAAATACATAGCCCTGATGATAAAGGCTATAGATGTCAATTCCCATGTTAATCAACACAGGAATTGAGATGTCGCGATTAGCTTTGTTTCGGCGTCGCAACGATATTGACTAAGTCGCCAGCGACTAAGCCATCAGGTGGATTGGTAATGACACGGTCAGTATTGGTGAGGCCTGCGCCAATATTGATGACTTTACCTTCGTCGCGTGCAATCGTCACAGTCTTAAAAATAACGTGGTTATTGGAATCTACCGTAGCAACACGTAATCCATTTTTGTCAAAAAGCAAAGCACTGGCAGGGATTTGCAATACTGTCGACATAGCACCTTGCTGGGCAATGCTGGCATTAACAAAACCACCAGGCAGTAACAATCCATCGGGATTATCCACGATAAATTGAATTAAGGTTGTCCCTGTGCTGGCGTCAATCGCATGCGAAAGGGCACTGACTTTGGCAACGAAAGATTGATTTGCGAGTGATGGTGTCGTTAGTGTTGCCTCTGTCCCCAGCTTAATTGCAGCGCTTTCTGTTTGTGGAACATTCACAGAAATCCGTAATTTATTAATACTGGAAACGACAAATAACGGTAAGCCTGTCGCGCTATTTGCACCACTGGCACCACTGGCATTAATAAATGAACCGATGTCCGTATTTCTGGCGGTGATTACCCCATCAAACGGTGCTGTGATGTTTTTGAATTGCTGCAACGCTTGCAAATGATCAACATTAGCCTCGGCAGATTTTAATAGGGCGAGATCGGCGACGACGGCACTATTTTTTGCATCTATGTCTTGTGCAGATGTTGCATCAGGTGGCAATAATTTCCAACGCGTGGCTGTATTTTTTGCAAGGACATAGGCTGCTTGTGCATTGGCGACATCAGCTTTGGCCTGAGCAAGTTGTGCATCGAGATCAGGTGTATCAATCTCTGCAAGTACCTGACCTGCTTTGACATGATCACCAATGTCAGCTTTCCAGATTTTTAAATAACCGCTAGCACGTGCATAGATCTGGGCTTGGTTATAAGGGAGCAATTGGCCTGGTAAATCCAATGTTGCTTTGCCATGGCTATTGATCGGCAAGGCGACATTGACGCTCGGAATGGTTTGTTTTTCAGTCCAATCTTTGAGTGCTGTGTTGCTTGAAGCCCGCGAGATCAGCCCAAATGCAATAATCAGTACAAGGATAATCGCAATAATGATGCCCACTAGGCTCAATTTACGTGGGGAAATCGTTTTGATCGTTTGTTGGGACGCATGTTCAGACATGGCTTTCTCCAGTCGATAAAGTGGGTGCAGGGTTGGCGGATGCTTGTCCATGAATAGTTGGTGTGCCTTTGCCATGTTTTCCATGATTACGGTGGACGAGACTAAACACGACAGGCACAAAGATAAGTGTTGCGATGGTGGCGAAGAGAAGGCCACCAATGACAGCGCGACCAAGTGGGGCATTTTGCTCACCGCCTTCACCTAGACCTAAAGCCATGGGTGCCATACCAATCATCATGGCAAGGGCGGTCATCAAGACAGGACGGAAGCGGACAAAGCCTGCTTCTAATGCCGCTTTCACAGGGTCGCCAAGTGCGTCGAGTCGTTCACGAGCAAAGCTAATGACCAAGACGCTATTGGCGGTTGCGACACCCATGCACATGATTGCGCCTGTCAATGCGGGTACAGACAGCGTGGTATGTGTGGTGAATAGCATCCAGACAATTCCCGCCAGCGCAGCAGGCAATGCCGTGATAATCACAAAGGGATCACTCCAAGATTGGAAGTTGACCACGATCAATAGATAAATCAGCACAATTGCACCGAGCAAACCAAACAACAGACCTGAGAATGCGCTATTCATGGTTTGCACTTGACCCAGCAAATAGACATTGGCACCTTTGGGTTGATCTTTTTTGCTCGCATCGATGACTTTTTGAATGTCGGCTGCGACTGCACCGAGATCTCTCCCTTGTGTTGTGGCGTAGATCTGCACCAAAGGCTGAATGTCATACTGAGATACAACCGCGTTACCACTTGTCCGCTGAACATTTGCGACACTACCTAGAATCTGTGATGTTGCACCTGCTGTACTCCCTGTCATTGGTAGATTTTTCAAATCCGTCAATGAGTCGAGTTGATATTGTGGAGTTTGAATCACAATCGGGTATTGCACACCATTTTGTGGGTTTAGCCAGAAAGTGGGTGCAACCTGACCTGAGCCAGCAAGACTAACGACTAAGCTGTTGGTGACATCTTTTTCGGTTAATCCAACTTGCTGTGCGCGGGTACGATCAACATCGATGTTCAACGTAGGTAGCTTTGGAGATTGTTGAATACGCACATCAGCAATGCCAGGAATATGACGAAGTTGGGTCAATAATTTATTGGCATACGCAAAATTAGCATCGAGATGTGGTCCACGAATTTGTAGATTGATCGGTGCTGGAGCACCAAAGTTCAAAATCTGACTAATGATGTCCGCAGGTACAAAGGAGAACGTCACATTTGGAAAGAGTCGAGGTAATTCTTCACGTAACTTTTGGATGTATGCCGCAGTGGGGTGATGCTTTTCTGATAACGAAATCTGAATGTCACCATCAGATGAACCAATAATCCCCGTATTGTTGTAGACCATATTGATCCCAGAAACTGGGAAACCAATGTTGTCGGTCATCGTCTCAAGTTCCTTTGCAGGAATGATCTGACGAATTTTGGCTTGAATATCGGCGAATTGATTTGCACCTTGTTCAACACGTGTGCCGACAGGCAGGCGGGCATGAATTAGAATTTGCCCAGAATCCACAGAAGGGAAGAAGTTTCGTCCAAGAAATGGCACTAGCAAAAATGATGCAATCACGAAGATCATAAAGCCCGTGATAAACACACGATAGTGTGCCAACGCCATTACCAGCAAACCGTGATAAATCTCTCGCATGCTTTCAAAACGCGCTTCAAATCGACGTTGAAAACGAATGAGTGGGTTTTTGCTACGTGGTTGGGCATCATGACCATGCCCATCTGTCAGTGGTGCATGGGGTTTTAGCAGGTACTTTGCCATCGTTGGGACGAGCGTTCGTGACAAAATAAATGACCAAATCATGGCAAACATCACGGCTTCTGCCATTGGCACAAACAGGAAGCGGGCGACACCATCCAAGAAGAACATCGGCACAAACACGATACAGATACAGAGTAGTGAGACAAATGCAGGCGTTACGATCTGCGCTGCACCATCAAGAATAGAAGTTTCGGTGTCTTTGCCGTGTTCTAAGTGCCAGTTAATATTTTCGATGGTCACTGTCGCATCATCGACCAGAATCCCCACGGCAAGCGCAAGTCCACCGAGAGTCATAATATTCAGCGTCTCACCGACAGCAGCGAGTCCGATCAAGGCCCCAAGAATCGATAATGGAATTGACGTTGCGATAATGATGGTCGAGCGCCAGCTGCCTAAGAATAAAAGAATCATTAGGCTGGTTAAGATTGCGGCGGTTAAACCTTCAAAAACAACACCACTAATTGCACTACGGACAAATACAGACTGGTCGCCAATCAAAGAAATTTTGAGGTTTTCTGGAACAACAGCTTTCAATGCTTGAACTTGTTCTTTCACGCCATTAATTACGGCTAAGGTAGAAGCGGAACCATTTTTCAGCACAGACATCAAAACCGAGCGATTACCTTCCACGTGAACAATATTGGTCTGTGGTGGGTTGCCATCCCGAACATTGGCAACATCACGCATATACACCATGGCGCCATTAACACTCTTAATCGGTAGATTTGAGAGTCCTTCAAGTGCAGAAGGGGCGTTGTTGAGCTGAATTGAGTATTCCAGATCATCGATTTTTTGTGTACCAACAGGCGTGATTAAATTTTGCGCTGCTAGAGCATTCGCAACATCTTGTCCAGATAAGCCACGTGCTTGCATGGCTTTGGTATCTAGATCGATTTGCACTTGACGTGTCTTACCACCGAACGGATACGGAATCGAAGCACCTGCAACAGTCACCAGTTTGGTGCGAACAGTATTCAGTCCTAGATCACCAAGATTCTGCTCAGTCAGTCCTTTACCAGATAATGCGAGTTGGAGAATTGGTACTGTCGATGCGCTGTAATTTAGAATGAGTGGCGGTGTCGTTCCCGCAGGCATTTGTTTCACGATGGTTTGTGAAACTGCGGTCACTTGAGCGTTAGCCGTTTGGATATTGACGTTAGGCTGAAAAAAGATTTTCACAATCCCAACACCTGTGTAGGAGTTGGCTTCGATATGCTCAATATCATTCACGGTTGTTGTGAGTACACGTTGATAAGGCAGCACAATCCGACCGCTCATTTGATCTGGCGGTAGACCTGTATAATTCCAAACCACTGCAATCACAGGAATTTTGATATCTGGAAAAATATCAGTTGGCGTACGAAGCGCAACCAGCGGGCCAATAATCAGTAACAGGATCGCTAATACCACAAAGGTGTAAGGGCGATGCAAGGCGATGCGAACAATTCCAAACATAAACGATAACTCCCAGCACAGCGCTGAATCTGATCAACAGACTAAAACAGTAAAATTGGAACAGGAAAATTGGCTACGACTCAGCTCCATCTGAGACAATCCAAATGTTCTTAAACGAACATTTTTTAGAACTAAACTTGGGTAATTATTTACTTAAATTCAGTAAGATGACTTCAATATAACGGTTTTTGAGTGGTTCATGATTCGTGCTGTTGAGCTGCGATATTGGTGCGCATTTGCAGCATATCGATCACCGCGGCGACCATCCGATTGAAGGGTTCAACTGAGTTGGCGGCTCTAGCTAGGACGTAACCGCCTTGTACTGAGGCTGCAATCATCTCTGCGGTATTCTCAGGGCTTAGCGCGGCATCAAATTCTCCGCTATCTACACCAGCTTGAATAATCTCGATCAAGCGTCGTCTGACAAAATCAAACAAGTCCGTGAGAGGCTGGCGTAATTCGTGGCTTGCAATCACATCAGGGTCTTGTACCAGACGACCTGCCTGACAACCTCGTAACAGATCACGTTTTGAATGTAAGAAAGCCGAAATTCGCTCAATCGCAGTGCCTCGACTCGAAAACCGTGATTCTGCTGTTTCCTGCATTTCTGCGGCACTACGCATAATCGCTGCCAAAGCAAGCTCGGGTTTACCTTTGAAGTGGTGGTACATGCTGCCTTGACCGACGCCTGATTTCTTTTGGATCGCGCTTGGACTCATGCCGATATAGCCACGTTCCCAGAGTAATTGTTGGGTACTGGTAATTAAGCGTTCGCGTGAATCAGTATCTTTAGAAGCAATAGTCATAGTCATCGCCGAATGATCTTCAGGTTTGATTGTCATTCAAAAATATTAGCATACATACTAGTAGGTACAATTTTAAATCTTGTTAATGTTCTATCAAAGTTCTCATGATCTAGGCTTAATTAAATATGTGAGAAATATGGAAGTAGTCCGCTATTCATGAAGAGCAGCAGACTACTTTTTATAGATGATTTAAGTTTTCAATTTGGTCTGATGCATATTCGGTAAGAATATTGCTAACAATCCAAGTAACGGCAAAAATGCACAGACATGATAGACAAAACCAATCCCATACAGGTCTGCAAATTGACCTAGTACTGCTGCACCAATCCCGCCCATCCCGAAAGCAAAACCAAAGAATAAGCCTGACACCATGCCAACTTTATTGGGCATCACTTCCTGAGCAAAAACTACAATCGCTGGGAAGGCCGATGCCAATGTAAATCCAATAATCACACTCAAAATACTGGTCCACATTAGATCAACATAGGGCAGTGCAAGCGTAAATGGTGCAATGCCTAAGATCGAAAACCAGATGACTTGCTTGCGTCCGATGCGATCACCAATTGGACCACCCAAGATGGTTCCCGCAGCGACTGCACCCAAGAAAATGAACAAATACACCTGCGCTGACTGAATGGATAAGTGAAACTTATCCATCAAATAAAACGTGTAATAGCTGGTCAGACTAGTCAAATAAAAGTATTTGGAAAAAACCAAAAACATCAGCACCGTCATCGCCATCGTGACTTGCCGTTGGGATAATGCATTCGGCTGTGCTGGAGCTTTAGGTTTTGCGGCAATCATGCGTTGTTGATCTTTATACCAACCGCCGATTTTCCAAAGCACAGTAATGCCCGTGAGCGCAGCAAGGGCAAACCATGCCGTACTATTCTGCCCATGCGGAACAATAAAAATAGCGGCAAGCAAAGGCCCTGTTGCACTACCAACATTACCACCCACTTGAAAGATGGATTGCGCTAAACCATGTTTCCCGCCCGAAGCAAGACGTGCCACGCGTGAAGATTCAGGATGAAAAATCGATGAACCTGTACCCATGAATAATGCTGCAATCAACAGCATGGTGTAGTTCTGTGCAAAAGCCAGCAACAGAATTCCTGTCATGGTTGAAGTCATGCCAAAGACCAATGAATAAGGTTTTGGGTGTTTGTCCGTGTATGAACCGACAATCGGCTGCAATAAAGATGCGGTCACTTGATAGGTGAAGGTCACCAAACCAATTTGGGCAAAACTTAAATTGAAGCCACCTTTAAGAATAGGATAAATGGCGAGCAGCAGAGATTGCAGCATGTCATTAATAAAATGACTAAAACTAATCGCACCGAGCACACGAAAGCGCGTTGTTTCGCTTTTGGTATTCGCTGGTGGAGTGATTTGTGCTGTGTCTACTGATTCCATAATGACCTCGTCTGTCAGTGAATGACAAAATATCAATGCAGACAGCATTGATTTGATGGATAGATCATACGCCGTAATAAAACGACATTCCTGCGAGAATATGGCAATATATATTGCGAAAGTGACATTGTTTGTATTTGTTGGAAATCTATACAAAGAATCATCAATGATGGAGTAAGTCGATGTCTCATCCGAGACAAAAAACAAGCCATGAATGCTTGCACTATACTCAGTTTGATCAGCGTGATATGCCAGTTACTGCATTGGCAAAGAATTATGCGCATAGTCATACCACAGGTCGACATTCTCATCCGCATGCCCAGCTCATTTATGCGGTACACGGTGTGATGCTCGTTGGAACAGACCAAGGGCAGTGGATTGTACCGCCCTCACGTGCAATCTGGATGCCTGCACATGTTGAGCATTGGGTACGAATGATTGGTGAGGTGCATATGCGTACTGCGTACATCCGACCTGATGCAGCGCCTGATTTATTGACGTCCTGTCGTGTCGTCGGTGTGACCGCGTTATTACGTGAATTACTGCTTGCCGCGATTGATATTGAGCATCCGTATAATACCGATACACGGGATGGGCATCTCATGCAGTTGTTGCTGGATGAGATTAAAAGTGTGCAGCCATTTTCCTTACAACTTCCGAATCCTCAAGATCCGCGCTTGGTACAAATCACTCAGACATTGAGTCAGAATCCAGAAGACAATACGACGGTTGAACGATGGGCAGAACGATTAAACATTACGCCAAAAACAATACATCGCTTGTTCTTAAAAGAAACAGGCATGACTTTTGGACAATGGCGGCAGCAAGCGAGATTATTGACCGCACTGGAAAGATTGGCGCAAGGCGAGAAGGTGCTGAGTGTTGCCCTTGAACTGGGATACAACAGTCCAAGCGCGTTTGCGACGATGTTCAAGCGACAGTTTGGTGTGTCACCCAGTCGTTTTTTTGATTAGTTGCTTATTTTTGAGATTAAGGGCAGGTCGAAATCTGCCCTATATGTCTCATCCATTCAAATTAACGCAATTTGATATGAATCAAATGCGTCGCAGAGGTTGTGGTTAGATAATCACTGCGCTGATCAAAATAACGTTCGTTTTGAGCATCTCCCGACAGGTCTTCGAGGACATCAAAACCAATTTCATTCAGTGCAGTATGTAGTTCTTCAGGGACAAACTGACCAATCAACGGCTCGCTCATATAGCGCGTAAAGCGTGATAACGCGAAGCTGCCTAAGCGCTCAGCACCTGCAAGTTGGTGATAGGGAATTGAATAGTCAAAGACGACTTCGCTACCAGAAGCTGCAACCTTAGCAATCGCACGTAATGTATTTAATGTGGTTTCGGGCTGCAGATAATGTGTCGTACCCAACCATGAAAAGAATGCGACTTGATCTCGCTGAAAACTACTACGAACGAGTGCTTCAAACAGCGATTCTTTTTCAAAGTTAATCGCAACAAATTCAACGTTACTTGGGATATTACCCATGAGTGCAAGATGTTGTTTTTTAGCATCCTGTGTATCAGGATGATCGACTTCAAAGATTTTGAGAGATGTGTCGTCTGGATTCTGACGTAACGAAAATGAATCTAATCCTGCGCCAACGAGCACATATTGATGGACTCCATGCGCGATCGCGTCCGCAAGTTTATCTTCAGCATAGCGTGAGCGACCAATCACTTGTCCAATCAGTAAACCAATAGGACTAAATGCGCGTGGCAAAAGAAAATGATGCCATTTTTTACTTTTTAAAATTCTGCGCCAGCCTGAGCTGGTGAGCTTAATGGCATAAGGGTCAGAAAATAGTGGATTTTCTGCATAGATCGTATGACTTGCGCGCAAGGCTGCGGCGCCTTCAGCTGTACGACTGCGTTGTCCTGGCTTCATCTGTATGATTCTCTTTATACAAAAAGGGGGCTCGTGATATGAATACGAGAAATAGATCGAACGTTTGCGTTTTGTACAGGAGAGTTTATGACTTGTACATTGCATTTTTGACCAAAAATGCGGAAATCGTGAATTAATGCTAATTTTTGACATGAATCATTGTCATTTCGGCAATGGTTTTTGAAGCTGCGTTTAATCCAGCAGGCTTTTAACGGCGATGAGAATAAAGTTTTCAGTGAGTTCATTGAGCGCTAACGGTGTGAGACCGTCTAGCCATTGCCGAGCGTAGGTATGTATTGGTCCAATCAGTACGGATAAATACATGGACTCAGGCAAAACACGTAGACGCTTGTAATCAGGTAACGCCTTTAATTGTGTGAAGAGTGCATGATGAGTGAATGCGGTTTCTTCACGAAAGTGCAGTTCTTGTTCAGCGTCTTTCAATACGCGCCGATGCCGAAAGACAAATCGCGCCCAATCGGGATTGGCAACAATCCAATCTACATTGGTTTGAATGATGCAACGAATAGCTGCTTCAATGCTCGTGACTTCTTTTAAGGACTGTTGAAGTTGAGCGCTGAATTGCCTTAATCCTTCTTTATAGAGTGCTGCTGCAATTTTTTCTTTATTGCCAAAATGATGGTAAATACTGCCGACACTTGCGCCAGACTGCTCTCGAATCATCTCGATCGTTGTTGCTTCAATGCCATTGTGAATAAAACAATGCAGTGCAGCTTGCAAGATATCGAGTTGCCTTGAGTTGAATTTTTTTGAGTTAGGTTGATTTTCAATTGACTGAGTGGTCATCATTAGAACTATATTCTAGAATAATATTCTAATATTGTAATGATTCTGTTTTATAAAATCGACTATTTAGGTGAGTACGATGCAAATTATTGATATGTTTAATAAGCTAAAAGGCTTGCCAAGTGGAACATTACTATTCACACGTGCTGTGTGTTTGAAAGCGCCTTATTTCAACAGTATTCATCCATTAATTGAGGACGTAAGACCCGCATATGTCCGCGTCAAATTACGCAAACGTCGTAGCGTGGAAAATCATTTAAAAACCGTCCATGCCATCGCGATGTGTAATATGGCTGAACTGGCGGGTGGGCTGATGACCGATGTGTCTGTTCCGAAGGGATCACGCTGGATTCCATCAGGCATGACCGTGAAATATCTAAAAAAAGCAAAGACGGATTTGATTGCCGTGGCGGATGGGTCGCACATTGATTGGAGTCAAGAAGGTGAAATCATCGTTCCCGTCATGGTTTCAGATACCAATAATGACATCGTTTTTTCTGCTGAAATCACCATGAATGTGAAGAAGGGTAAGGCTTAAGCGATAGAAATGAAATCATAAGCTTCCTGCGGGAGGCTTTTGTTTATGAGTAATAATGACTGGAGAGTCGCGCAGAAATCCGACAAAAGCTAAAATAGTTTTTGACTTAATAGTTACATTTGGTACTATTTCTGAATGAATAAATCGAAACGTCTCAAATACAGCGAAGTCCGTGAACGGGTTGAACGATCCCACCAGATGGTGTTGGGTCAACCTCAGGGTCTTGGCACGATACAGATTAATCTGTTGATTAAATATAACGCTTGGCTCATGCAAGAGTTATTAAACAAAGGGCTGGAGGACTTCGGTCTGACCGCTTCTGCGTATATCGCCATGACCATGATCAATAGCTCAACCGACCATACGGCTAATCCATCTGACCTGTCGTTATGCACGGGAGAAACCCGCGCGAATATGACACGGATCTGCGATGACCTTGTTGCTCAAGGGCTTTTACAGCGTGTGACGAGTCCTGTTGATCGCCGCCGTATCGATTTGTCATTGACAGAAAAAGGTCTGGAGCTGCTGAAAGATGTTGTACCGAAGATGCGTGAAAAGAATCGTAAGATTTTTAGTGTTTTTAGTGATGATGAACGCGAAGCGCTCGAAAAATCATTATTAAAGCTTGTCCATGCGATTGAGTCGAATGTCTAAGTCCGCTGTGTCCTAACGTATGCGTTGGGATTCAGTAACTAAATTTTGAGGCGTTAAGTCAAAAGTATCACCGTTTCATCCATATTGTTTTATTCCTATATTGCGATGTTGGCGATATAAAAAAGGTAGCGACATCATGAATACTCCGCTCCGCACACAACATATTTTCCTGACACCGATCGCACTCGCAGTGATGCTCGTGACAGGTTGTGCGTCATTGCCGCATGCTGATTCTGCACCAAAGTTGCGTGCTGTACAGAACAATGATTTTGTGACACCTACAACAGGTCAATGGCCCGCTGCAACATGGTGGCAAGATCTCCATGATGGGCAGTTGAATCAGTTGATTGCACAAGCATTGCAGGACTCACCGAGCATTGAAGTCGCCCAAGCGCGTGTGTTGCAAGCGCAAGCTGTCACTGATAGTGCGGCGGCAAATCGTGGCATGAAGTTGGATGCCAATGGTTCATTGAGTCGCAATAAATACAGTTCCAATAGCTTTTATCCACCGCCGATTGGTGGTAAGAGCTATTACGATGGTGAGCTGTCGCTGAATTTTTCCTACGACTTCGATTTCTGGGGTCATAACCGTAAAGCTTTGCAAGCGGCTTTAGGTCGGGAAACGGCAGGTCGTGCGGATGCGGCTGGCGCTGCGGCAACGTTATCCACCAGCGTAGCCAGTAGCTATTATCAATGGCAAGTCCTCAATCAACGCATAGCTATTCAAGAGCAAATTGCGAGTGAGCAGCGTCATTTGCTGGATATCGAAGTCAAACGCATGAAAGCGGGTCTGTCATCAGAGAATAATGTTGCGCCGCTACGTGCTAATGCCGCATTGCCTGAACAGACCTTAGTCCAGCTTAAAGCACAACGCGATCAAGTGCTCTCCCAGCTTAAATCGTTGGTTGCGAGCGGTTCTGATTTCCCGGCATTACAAGCGCAGCCATTACCGCAGTTAAATGGTGAGTTACCTAGCAACTTATCACTTGATCTCATTGCACGTCGTGCTGATACCGCAGCGGCGCGTGATCGTGTGCAGGCTTCATTGACGGACGTCGAGTCAGCACGGGCGGCGTTTTATCCTGATATCAATTTATCGGCATCTGCGGGGCTGTCGAGTCTGTCTATGGGACGTTTGTTTTCTTCGACCAGTGAACAAGCTGGCATTATGCCTGCGATCCATTTGCCTTTATTTGATTCAGGTCGTCTGCGTGCTGGGCTCGATAGTAATCGTGCCGAAGTTGCGCTTGCAGTCGCACAATACAATCAGTCCGTGCAGAACGCTGTCACGGAGATCAATGATGCAGAACTGCGTGTACAGGGTGCAAATAATGAGCTTGAGCCACTACAACGCCAGATTCAAGCGCGTCAACATGCGCTGGAAAATACACAAAAGCTAGTCAAAGCTGGCTTGCAGGATGGCAGTGCTTTATCCAGCGCACGACTCGTACAAGCCAATTTGCAGGATCAGGAAATCGCACGACAAGGGCGTGCTCTACAAGCACATATTGATTTGATTAAGGCGCTTGGTGGCGGCTATGACGATGGTGCGAAATCTCAGTCATCGGACTCCGCAACAGTGGCAAGCAAACCAAGTCACTCATCCATTTAATAAGCCAACTATATTAGCAAAAGCTCAATCAGCAAAAGCTAGACCCAAATTCTGGAGTACATCATGGCTGAACAACAAAATATCAATACTGCAAGTGCTGCAACCGATTCATCGACTACACCTGCTGCGCCAAACGGCAAACGTAAACGCGTTCTCTTGGTTATGGCAACGATTTTTAGTCTGATCGCTGTTTTATACGCGCTGTATTACTTCCTATATGCTCAGTTCCATGAAGAAACAGACGATGCCTATGTGAATGGCAATCTGGTCTATATCAACTCGCAAGTGAGTGGAACCGTTGTCGCGCTTGGTGCGGATGATACTCAGCCTGTCAAAGCAGGGCAGTCATTAATTACTCTGGAAGGTTCAGACAGTACTGTTGCGCTGGCAAATGCTGAAGCCAAACTGGCACAGACTGTACGTCAAATTCGTCAGCAGTATCGTTCGACCGATGAAGCCAGTGCTGTCGTTGCTCAGCGTCAAACTGAATTGAATCGTGCGACTGATGATTTGAATCGTCGTCAGCAATTGGTCGGTTCGGATGCAATCACTGCGGAAGATCTGGCTCATGCGCGTGCAGCCGTTGCGACCGCAAAAGATGCGTTGACCGTTGCGCAAAAACAATTGGAATCTTCTCAGGCTTCGGTTGAGGGAACAACGCTGCGCCAACATCCAGCAGTGCTACAAGCGCGTGCAGAGTTTACTCAGGCTTATCTTGCACAGCAGCGTAATGTCATTCCATCGCCAATCGATGGTTATGTCGCTCGCCGTTCAGTGCAAATTGGTCAGCGTGTGACCCCTGGCAATAATCTCATGGCAATCGTTCCACTTAATGCGCTGTGGGTTGATGCCAACCTGAAAGAAATGCAATTACAGAATGTTCGTATTGGTCAGCCTGCCACTGTAACCGCAGATATTTACGGTAGTCATGTTGAGTATCATGGCAAAGTCGTTGGTATTGCGGCAGGTACAGGCGGTGCATTCTCGTTATTACCGCCACAAAATGCGGTGGGGAACTGGATCAAAGTCGTTCAGCGTATTCCAGTGCGCATTGCGATTGATGCCAATGACCTGACTAAAAATCCTTTACGCATTGGCATGTCTACCGCGATTAAGATCGATACGCATGATCGTCAGGGTTCTGCATTGACCGCACTTCCGATTGCTAATGCTCCGATGGCAACGCCTGTATTTGATGCGCAATTAAAAGATGCAGAAACCAAAGCGGACAGTATCATTGCCCGTGAAGCAGGCAGCGATACCACAGCAAATGCAGGGAATACACCATGAGTGCCCCTGCGGCGGCAGCGCAACCTCAGCCTGAGCCACAGTATTTCAAGGGAATGTCGCTGATCATTCTCACGATTGCTATGGCAGTCGCAACTTTTATGGAAGTATTGGATACGGCAATTGCCAATGTGTCCGTCCCCACGATTTCGGGAAATCTGGCAACGAGCCCGAATCAGGGGACTTGGGTTGTGTCGTCTTATGGTCTGGCAGCGGCGATTGCTGTGCCGCTGACGGGCTGGATTGCCAACCGTTTTGGGCAAGTTCGCGTTTTTTTAATTTCGATTATTTTGTTCACCTTAACTTCTGCATTGTGCGGTTTAGCCGATAGTTTACCGATGCTGGTGAGTTTTCGTTTTTTGCAAGGTTTGGTTTCTGGACCAATGGTACCTTTGTCGCAGACTTTGTTGCTGGCGAACTATCCGCCACACCGTCGTGGCGTTGCAATGGCAATCTGGGCGATGACCGTTGTGGTTGCACCGATTTTTGGGCCGTTACTCGGCGGTTATATCACCGACAATCTCACTTGGCCGTGGATTTTCTATATCAATGTGCCAATTGGTTTGCTTGCAGCATTTATTACCTATACCTTCTTGAGAAAAAGAGAAACACCAACCCAAAAACTGCCGATTGATGTGGTTGGAATTGTATTGCTCGTCCTCGGTGTCGGTAGCCTGCAACTGATGCTCGACAATGGTAATGATCTGGATTGGTTTAGTTCCAATATCATCGTGGCACTTTGCGTGACCTCGATGACTGCGTTGGCGTTCTTTGTGGCGTGGGAGTTGACGGATAAGCATCCGATTGTCGATCTGACACTCTTGAAGCATCGCAATTTCCGCTATGGTGTTCTGGCGTTGTCGTTCGGCTTTATGGCGTTCTTTGGTTTGAATGTGATGTTTCCTCTGTGGTTACAGACGGTGATGAATTACACGCCAACATGGGCAGGGATTGCGACTGCACCTGTGGGAATCTTTGCGTTGCTGTTTTCGCCTGTCGTGGGGAAAAACATTAATCGTCTGGATTTGCGGATGGTTGCGACTGCGTCTTTTATTATCTTTGGTGGAACGGCATATTGGTTTTCCAAATTTAATTTGGATACATCATTGAGTCATTTGATTCCACCACGAATGATTCAGGGCTTTGCCATCGCGTGTTTCTTTGTGCCGATTAATACGATTATTCTTTCGGGGATTACCCCAGATAGGATGGCTGCAGCGTCAGGGCTTGCAAACTTCTTCCGTACCATTTCGGGAAGTTTTGGTACTGCGCTGGTCGTGATGGTTTTATCGCATCGTTCTGAGGAACATCAGATTCGTCTTGGTGAATATATTTCACCAACAAACCAGCAATTCATGGAATACATGGATAAGTTGAGATCGATTGGTATGTCCACGGATGCAGCCTACGCACAAGTGCAGAATCTGATTACCCAGCAGAGTTTGATGATGGCGACGCGAGATATTTTCTGGCTTTGCTCTGTCTTGTTTATCTGTTTGATCGGTGTGATCTGGATGACCAAACCACCATTTGCCTCGGGTGCGGGCGGGGGACATTAGACGCTAATAAAGGCAGCTGATACAATTTAATTTAACTGACAGGTAACCACAGATGCCTGTCAGTTTTTTTTGTTTGATAGCCGTTTTAGGATCTGTCGATGTTTTCTAAAATTAAACTTCATAACGATTTCCCGCACGTTTCAACGAAGCTCAACGAGCTATGCAGTTTACTGAGCGGAGTCTAAGTGCACAGAAAATATGACTTAAAATAGCATTTTAATGGAGCCTAAACAGCTTCTAGCAATCCTACAAATATAAGTATTTTCTTTCTACAAAAATGTTAATAATATTCAGTCATACTACTCTATTTTTATAAAAACCATCATTTACGCCTGCAAGGAATGCAATGAGCTCTCCGAATCAATTCACTTTACTTAAACAACGCCGCTTTGCGCCATTTTTCTGGACGATGTTTTTGGGTGCGTTCAATGACAATATTTATAAAAATGCTTTAGCGATATTGGTTGCATTCCAAGGTGCGAAGTTACTCGGTTTAGGCTCAAATGATTTGGTTAATCTCGCAGGTGCAGTTTTTATTGCGCCGTATATTTTGTTATCTGCGACAGCAGGTCAATTAGCAGATAAATTTGAAAAATCTGGATTAATTCGAAAGATTAAGCTACTTGAAATCGGGTTGATGTTATTAGGTGCGGCTGGATTTTATTGGCATAGTTTACCGTTATTGTTTGCCATGCTCTTTGGTTTAGGTTGTCAGGCAGCACTGATTGGCCCTGTCAAATATAGCTTTATGCCACAACACCTGAATGATGCCGAACTCACTGGTGGTAACGGTCTGGTTGAAACAGGCATGTATGTGGCGATCCTCGGTGGGACATTGCTGGGCGGTATCCTCATGGAAGATCATGTGCATGGGGCAATGTTTGTGGCGTTAGGAACACTAGCTTGTGCAGTTGTTGGTTATGGATTAAGTCGTTCAATTCCACATTCGCCATCCGATGATGATAGCCTTAAAATCAACTGGAATTTATTCACCGAAACCGCGCGTAATTGGCGGATGCTGCAAGGTCAGCGTAACTTGCGACTGGCGATTTTAGGCAACTCGTGGTTCTGGTTTTATGGTGCGATTATTCTGGCGCAGATTCCCGGATATACCCAACAAATCCTACATGGCGATGAGACCGTGACAACACTGCTGCTTGCCGTGTTTTCTGTTGGCATTGGCTTGGGCTCATTGTTGTGTGAAAGGCTGTCGCGTGGGCGTGTAGAGATTGGTTTAGTGCCTTTTGGAGCCTTTGGTTTAACCGTGTTTGCTTTGTTGTTAGTTTGGATCAAAGCCCCGACAGTGGTAACTGGGACAGTGCTTGGTGCGATGCAATTGTTGCATGATCCGCAAAGTTGGAAAATTCTAATCACATTAACGCTGATCGGCATGTTTGGTGGTTTTTATATCGTACCACTTTATGCCATGTTGCAAACCGATGCAAAACCGACTGAGCGTGCGCGCGTGATTGCAGCAAACAACATCATGAACGCAATTTTTATCGTGATCTCTGCGGTATTTGCGATCGTTCTTTATCAACTCCATTTCACGATTCTTGAGCTTTTCTTTGCTGTTGCGATACTGAATGCGCTAGTGGCGATTTATATCTTTACCCTCGTTCCGCAGTTTATGGTGCGTTTCGTGTTGTGGTTGCTGATCAATACGATTTACAGGATACGTTCAGAAGGCTTACAGCACATCCCTGAAAAGGGTCCTGCGCTATTAATCTGTAATCATGTGTCATATGTCGATGCGTTGATTATTGGTACTGAAATCCATCGCCCACCACGGTTTATCATGGATCATCTGATTTTTAAGACGCCAGTGCTGGGTGGATTCTTTCGCACGATGAAGGCGATTCCGATTGCTTCTGTCAAAGAAGATCCAACGATGAAACAAAAGGCATTTGATGCGGCAGCTCAAGCTCTACGTGATGGTGATCTGGTGATGATTTTCCCTGAGGGTACGCTGACCAAAACTGGTGATTTCAATACCTTCCGCAGTGGGATGTTAGAAATTTTAGAACGTGAACCTGTGCCTGTGATTCCGATGGCATTACGTGGATTGTGGGGCAGTTTCTTTTCTCGAGTTGAAGGCGGCACTGCGATGATACGACCTTTTCGCCGTGGTATTTTGAATCGTGTTGATCTTGTGATTGCCGCACCTATTGCACCAACCGAAGTCACGATGGAGAAGTTGCAACAGCAAGTTGCCGAGTTGCGTGGTGATTTGAAATGATTATTTGAGATGGTCTTTGTAGTGAAACAATGATGTGCTGAATCACAAAAAATAAACGTCATTATATTGGCAAATCAAGTTGGTTGAGCTCAATATCATTGAAAGAGCAACATTAAAAATGATTTGAACAAACATCGTTGCGCTTCAAAAAAGGACTGAGATCATGACCATAAAAATAGGAATCAATGGCTTTGGTCGTATTGGACGTCTGGCGTTACGTGCTGGATGGGATCGCCCTGAGTTAGAGTTTGTACACATCAATGATCCTTCGGGTAGTACTGCGACGCATGCGCATTTGCTGAATTTTGATTCGGTACATGGTCGCTTTAAACATGAAGCGCGAAGCCAAGATGACTTTATTGTGATTGGCGAACAATGGATTAAAGTGACACACCATCATGCGATTGCTGAAACCGATTGGTCTGCGTGTGATGTCGTGATTGAAACCAGTGGTCGAATTAAAAATTCCGCCGCAGTTCAGAATTATTTAGATCAAGGCGTCAAACGTGTGGTTGTCTCTGCGCCAGTGCAAGATGCTGGTGTGTTGAATGTGGTCATAGGTGTCAATGATCATTTATTTGACCCAGTAAAACACCGTGTTTTAACCGCAGCATCATGTACCACGAATTGCCTAGCGCCTGTGGTTAAAGTCATTCATGAGTATTTAAAAATTCGTCATGGCTCCATGACGACCATTCACGATGTGACCAATACTCAAAGTCTTCTTGATCAGGCGAATGATGATTTGCGTCTTGCACGCGCTGCGAGTATCAGTCTGATTCCAAGTACGACGGGTTCAGCCAAAGCTATCGCAGAGATTTTTCCTGAGCTCAAAGGTCGTCTGAATGGTCACTCTGTGCGTGTGCCTCTCGCCAATGCTTCGCTTACTGATTGTGTGTTTGAGGTCGAGCGGGAGACTACGGTAGAGGAAGTAAATCGATTGTTAAAAGATGCAGCGAATGGTGCTTTACAGGGGATTCTAGGTTATGAAGAAAGACCGCTAGTGTCGGTTGATTATCTCAGTGATCCGCGCTCGTCGATCATTGATGCATTGTCGACGATGGTGGTGAATGGGACGCACGTCAAGATTTATGCGTGGTATGACAATGAATGGGGTTACTCAAACCGATTGATAGAACTTGTTAAACTGGTTGGCACAAAACATTAAAAAAATTGTTTCAAAACAAAGGATATTAAATATGAATACTGAAAATACAGTGCGTTCTCAAGTCAATGAAGCAGAGTGGGAAGCGCGGGTGAATCTCGCGGCGTGTTATCGCTTAGTGGCTCATTTTCATTGGGATGATTTAATTTTTACGCATATCTCAGCACGAGTGCCGGGGCCTGAGCATCATTTCCTGATCAATCCTTATGGCATGTTATTTGATGAGATTACCGCATCAAGTCTGGTCAAGGTGAATCTGGCGGGCGAGAAAGTGATGGATAGTCCGTATGACATCAATCCTGCGGGCTTTATGATTCATAGTGCGATTCATGCGGCACGTGAAGATGCCAAGTGTGTTTTGCATGTACACAGCATCAACGGCGTAGCGGTATCTGCGCAGAAGGAGGGTTTATTACCTTTATCTCAGCAGTCGATTTTTGTATTGGCGTCGCTTGCGTATCACAACTATGAAGGTGTTGCGCTACGTGATGATGAGAAGCCTCGCTTGGTTAATGATCTGGGCGATAAGAACTTCTTTATGCTGCGTAATCATGGTTTGTTGACACTGGCAGAAACGATCCCTGATGCGTTTTTGTTTATGTATTTGTTTGAAGCGGCGTGCATGATTCAGGTTCGTGCGCAGGCGGGTGGGGGCGAATTAATTCCGATTGATCAGCGGATTATTGATGGTGCGATGGCACAAGCTGCGGCGGTGACGCGTGGGGCAGGCGGTGCGTTAGCATGGCCTGCGTTGTTGCGGAAGTTGGATAAGATTGATCCGAGTTTTAGGGATTGAGGTTAAAGCTAGAGACAGAGTGAAGCGCTGACGCCTATCCATGATTTCTAAGAAGAGAGCATTTCTACTTTGTAAAAATTAGAAAGTTCCTCCCTTTGAGAAAGGGAGGTTGGGAGGAAATTGCTTTTGACTTTGATTTATTCCCCAATTCTCGCCCTAAAGGCTAAATAATCCTTTGCAGTTTGCCCAACGTCTTCAAGCATCGGTAAGTGCCCAACATTTGACATGATGATAACCTGAGATTGAGGAATCAATTGATGCAAAATTTCTGCACCTTTGACATTTAGAACCTGATCTTTATCTCCCCAAACAATGAGAGTCGGCGCTTTAATTTGTTTAGCGCGATCTTCAATTGAGTCAGGCAATAATTGCTTGATGATTAGATATTCGAGATCAGCGTTCGCAATACTTTCTTTAGCGAAAACATTTAGCATAGGTTTCGGAACATAAGGTGGATTATTCATCGCCACTTTGAATATGTTTGCATAATCTTCGGAGTTACGTGCAATCAGTGCAAATTTTCCAGTTTTATCAAACTCGGCAAACATTGGCATTTTTGGCGCACTCGATACACCTCCTGGATCAAGCAACCAAACACTTTCAACTTCTGCACCATAACGCGCTGCATAGGCTACAGCAATTGCACCTCCCATAGAGCTGCCACCAAGATGGATTTGTTTGATATTCAGTTTCGCCAAGAGTTGATGTAAATGCTGTGCTTGTGCATCCGTACGATAGTCTGCATTGGCTGGGTGGCTCGACTCACCGAAGCCAATTTGATCAGGAATGATGACATGATATTTTGAGGTCAACTTGCCTGCGAGGCGAGTAAAGTTATCTTTATTTGCATTGAAGCCATGCAATAGCAACAATGGTTCGCCGCTTCCGCCTTCTAAGTAAACGTAAGTCAGCCCATCATCGAGTTGAATGGAATGTTTGGTCAAACCTGCACGAGAGCGTTCTGAGTCCACCGCAAATTTTGTGGCAGTTTCTGGTTCGAGTTGAACAAACACAATTAAGCCAATGACGATTAACGTCAGACTTGCGATGAACCATTTTATTAAGCGCATAAATACTGCTCCTCAAATTATTTTCGTTTGAAAGAATTCATTAAATTGTTCTTGGAGAATTTTTTAATGGGTGAAGCGATGTTGTTGTTTTGCAATTCTTTTCAATTTGTATTTCACTAGTCTGCCGAGCAGGTTGTAACGTTGTCAATAGGCTCAGGAATTTTTTAAAACAGAAAAAACAGTCAGCACTAGCTCGCGTAGGATGGGGTTAAGACCATCGCAAAATTAATAAAATCTAATAGATATAAATTTATACGACCGAAAATAAGCTAACTGCCGCAATCCGCAAGTCGAATCAAAAAAGAGAGTTAACAATCTGCCAGCGGCGATTTGGGGAACATAGGATTCGTGATGAAAGTGCAAGGTTGTGAATATTCAACCTTTCATAGACATGTATAAGCTGGGCTATATGCGCCAGATTGGTGTGAAGGTATTGTTGGTATTGATGCCAAATGAAGAAAGATGGGCTTAAGCCCATCCTACCTCAGATTTCTATAACAAATTATTTCCTACTTAGATCACCGCAGCTTTCATCTCAATCTGACGCGGTGCCTTCGATGGCAACGCATGACGCAGAATACGCCAGCCAACTTGTGCATATTGTTTAATGAATGAGCCTTCGTTGTAGTGTTGACCATAACGCTTGCAAATATCCTTAATCTCAACCGATAGCGCTTCATAGCGCCATGCAGGAATGTCTGGGAACAGGTGATGTTCAATCTGATGGCTCAAATTACCTGACAGGATGTTGAATAGCTTCCCACCAGTCAGATTCGACGAACCACGAATTTGGCGCATATACCAATGTCCACGGCTTTCATCTTTCAAAACAGTTTTTGGGAAAATTTCCGCGTCTTGTGTGAAGTGTCCACAAAAGATAATCGAGAACGTCCAGATATTGCGCATCCCATTCGCTATAAAGTTCCCTGCAAAAACAGGTAAGAACATCGGGCCGGCCAAAAGTGGGAAGAAAACATAATCTTTCATCAGTTGTGTGATGATTTTCTTTTTGGTCGGTTCAAATTCAACTTTGAACTCGTCCATAGATTTTTTTCCACTAAATAATAACCCTAGGCGTAACTCTTGAATTGCCACACCCCATTGAAAGAGGAGTGCAAAAATCACCGCGTAAAGTGGTTGACCCAAGAAAAATGGTTTCCAGCGTTGTTCTGGAAACAGACGCAACACGCCATAACCAATGTCATCATCGACGCCTTTAATGTTGGTGTAGGTGTGATGCATGAAATTATGGGTTTTACGCCAGTTATCACTCGTGCCAACCGTGTCCCATTCATAGGTTTTTCCGCTCAGTGTTGGATCGCCCATCCAGTCGTATTGACCGTGCATAACGTTATGACCGAGTTCCATATTTTCTAGGATCTTGGAAATTCCCAATAAAGTAGTTCCTGCAACCCATGCTGGTGGGATGAAACTTGCCATGAGTAGCCCGCGCCCGATGGCATTGGTATAGCGGACAGATTTTACAATCTTACGGATATAGGTGGCATCTTTTTCACCGAGATCAGCGATGACGCGTGCACGTACCGCATCAATTTCTGCAGCGAATTGATCCAGTTCTTCTTTGCTTAGACTACGGCTTAATGGGCTGTTCATGTTGAGTTTACTCAATGTAATTTTTGAAAAGAGGGCGTTTTTATAGGTCAAGCGTTAAGTTGGAACGTGCGCTACTGACACAGATGCGGACACTAGAACCTGTTTCGGTATCACGGTCTTTGGTGAGGATATGTTCAGTCGTTCCAGTTTGTTTAGTACAAACACACGTATTGCAAATCCCCATGCGGCAGCCTGAAGCGGGTTTAATGCCTTGAGCTTCTAACGCGGTCAAAATGGATTGACCTACAGGAACACTGATGCTGCGATTGCTTTTGGTTAGTTGAATATCGACGTGTTCGGTTGTTTCAGCATCAAGCTGGGGAATGCTAAAGGTTTCACCATGAAATTCTTGGGCAGTGTGCTGAGTGAACTGACGTGCTTGCTCGACAAAATCGGCAGGACCGCAAGAATAAACCACATGTTCATTCAGATTAGAGATCAATGTTTGCAAAATTTCAGAATTAATCCGACCATTGAATTGCTGATTCTCTGATTTTTCTTGCGTCAAAATATAGTGAACTTTGAGGTTTGGGTGAGTATTGGTTAGCTTAGTAAACTCATCTACGAAACACAGTTCAGCTTGGGTTTTGGCCCAATAAATTAATGTTGCTTGACCTTGCGCACCTTGCGTTACCCATTCACGGATCAGGCTGATAAATGGTGTGATGCCGCTTCCTGCTGCTAAAAATAAGTGCTTCTGATGACTGTGAGATAGTGTCATTTCGCCAAAAGGCTCACCGAGTTCAACCACCTGACCGACTTTGGCGTATTCGGTGAACCAAGTACTGGCTTTCCCGCCATGTATACGTTTAATAGTGATATTAAAAACACCTTTTTGCTGTGGCAAAAGCGTCGGGCTATAGCTGCGTGTCACGCGACTGCCATTAATTTCGGTTGTAATGTTAAGGTGTTGCCCTGCTAAAAAAGGCTTGGCATGGCGATTCGGTTTTAAGGTGAGTGTGATACTGCCTTGTCCTTCGACCTTGCGCGCAATAATGCGAGCCAAAGGACGTTGCCACGACCATGTTGGATGAAGATGACGCGCCCAAAAATCTATAACATCAGGCGAAAAAATAGACTGGATAGTCGATTGAAAAGCGATTTGCAATGGTGATTCTTGTTTCAGGACAATTGAAGTCATTGTTGTATTCCAAGGCACGCTAAATTTGATTAGATTTAATTATACACTTGTCTATACAAGTGTAAAGTATCTTTACACTTTGTCACATTATTCCCTATAATCACAAATGCTTTATTGATTAACAGTTGACCCACTTATGTTGAATCCTGCATCGCCACTGACAGACCAAACTACTGAAGTTGTGGAAGATATTTCTGCTCATCCACCACGAGTTCCTCAAGGTCGTAAAGCAGTCATCTCCAGTGAAGAGTTGATTGCAGCAGCATTACAACTGATTGGTCCTCATCGTAGTATTTCTACATTAAGCTTGCGTGAAATTGCACGTGAAGCAGGGATTGCACCAAATAGTTTTTATCGTCATTTTCGGGATATTGATGAATTGGCGATTGCTTTGATTGAACTGGCGGGAACCTCTTTGCGTAAGGTATTGAGTGAAGCACGACATCGTGCTTCGACTGAACGCAGTGTGGTACAAAGTTCAATTGAAGTTTTTATGGAGCAATTGAGTAATGGCGATGGTTTTTTGCCAATCCTGTTACGTGAAGGTCGAGCTGGCTCGATGGCATTTAAGCAGGCGGTAGAACGGCAGCTGTGTTTTTTTGAAGATGAATTACAACAGGATTTAGTGCGACTGGCGTCATTACGTGGTGAAACTTTACATGAGCCGGCTTTAGCAGCACGCGCGATTACACGCTTGGTCTTTGCGATGGCTTCCGTCGCCATGGATCAGCCTCCTGCTGAACGACAAAAAATGATGATTGAATTGATGACCATGATTCGGATGATTTTGGCGGGGGCTCAGGCAATTGTAGGGGAAGACACCTAAATATTAAGTGCCATAAAAAAGCGCCTTACGGTATTTCTCCATAAGGCGCTTTTTGCTTTTAGATTGCAGTTTCTAACTTTTAGTGAACCGAAGGCGTTGGTAACGTCTCAGATTCTTCATGTTGGATGGCAGAGTGTTTCGATGCCAAGAGCATGTACATTGCAGGGACGACAAATAGTGTAAACAGACTACCAATCGACAAACCTGCAAAAATGACTAGCCCCATCGCAAAGCGACCTGCAGCACCCGCACCAGATGCAAGCACCAGTGGAATCACCCCAAACACCATTGCCGCTGTCGTCATGAGAATCGGACGCAAGCGTTGGTGAGTTGCAGCCATAATGGCTTCGAGTTTGGTTTTGCCCAAAGATCGTTCATGGTTGGCGACTTCGACGATGAGAATCCCGTGTTTACTGATCAAACCTGCCAAGGTAAACAAACCGACCTTGGTGTAAATGTTGACCGAGGTAAAGCCCCAGAAAATAAAGATCATCGCACCAAATAACGCGAGTGGTACAGACATCAAAATAATCACAGGATCACGGAAGCTATTGAACAAGGCGGCCAATACGAGGAAAACAATCACAATCGCAAACGCAAAAGTCGCAGCAAAACCGCCTGACTCTTGCATGAACTGACGTGATGATCCTGCATAGTCCACGTTGTAACCCGTCGGAGCAACTTGCTTGACGGTTTCGCGGAGCATTTTTAGCAGATCGCCTTGAGAGCCAGCACCAACACCCATGATGGTTGCTGAGTTTTGTTGCTGGAAGCGCGAAATTGCTTCTGGTACGACTACGTGCTGCAGTGAGGCAATGTTACGCACCTGAATCAAACTACCGCTTGGTGTTTTGATGTAGTAGTCAAGAATTTGATCTGGATTTAGACGATCTTTTTGCAAGACTTGTGGCATCACTTTGTATGAGCGACCATCAATTGAGAAATAATTGACATAGCCACCGCCCAATGCTGCGCTTAATGCATTTCCCACATCTTGTTGAGTCATACCCAGTGCGGCGATCTTGTTACGATCAACGACTAGATTAGCCTGCGGAGCATCGACTTTTAGGTCAGTATCCACAAAGTAAAATTTACCTGAGGCTTTGACTTTATCCAGAACTTGCTGGGTGACCGAGTTGAGTTGATCAAACGAATTAGTCGTATTGATGACGAATTGAATCGGTAATCCCGAAGAACCTGGCAGAGGAGGGAATTGAAACGCAGCAACACGTGCACCAGCAATCTTATTCCAACGCTGTTGTAAGTCTTGCTGAATATCATGTGCGCTACGTGTACGTTGTTCCCAAGGTTTCAGTAGTACGCCGCCAATCCCTTGACTGACAACAGGCACGCCAGTGATCTGGAACATCTGAGAATATTCAGGCGTCTCTTTAGAGACTTTGAAGACTTGATTTGCATAGGTTTGCATTTGATCTGAAGTCGCTGTTGGCGAGCCCATCACTTGCGAGAGCACCAGACCTTGATCTTCTTCTGGGGCTAACTCTTGTTGTGACATGGTGAACATCACCACCAACAAACCCAGCATGATCGCACCCATGACAATCAGGACAGGCCACGTCTTGAGCATGCTACCCAGCAGTCGTTGATAACCATCACGGAGTGAGTCAAATACACGGTTAATCGCAACAACAAATTTTCCTTCATCCTGATGTGGATCAAAGAATTGACCACACATCACAGGAGACAAAGTCAGTGCAACGATCCCAGAGACTGTGACTGCGGCTGCAAGAGAGAAGGCAAATTCGCTAAACAACGCCCCAGTCAGTCCACCTTGGAAGCCAATTGGCACATACACAGCGACCAGAACCACGGTCATTGCGAGAATAGGACCACCCAACTCACGTGCTGCAACGATTGCAGCATCAATCGGTTTCATGCCTGCGCGCATATGACGGTCGACGTTTTCCACCACGATAATGGCGTCGTCAACCACCAGACCAATCGCCAGCACCATCGCCAGTAGGGTGAGCAGGTTGATGGAATAACCTAGCATCAGCATGACGAAGAATGTACCGATCAAGGACAGCGGCATCGCAATGACTGGGACGAGTACGGCGCGGAAACTTCCCAAAAAGAGGAAAATCACCACAGTCACAATCACCAGTGCTTCGACCAGTGTTTTGACCACTTCATCAATTGACGAGTTAATGAAGTCGGTTGAGTCGTAGACGATTTCACCCGTCAAACCTTGTGGCAATTGTGAGTGAATCTCTGGGAATGCTTCACGAACAGTATTTGCCACACTCAAAATATTTGCTTCTGGCGCAATCTTGATCCCGATAAATACTGAGCGTACGCCACCGAAAGCGACGTTAAAGTCATAGTTTTCAGAGCCTAGCGTGACATTAGCAACGTCTTGTAGACGAACGATCGCATCGCCGTTTTGCTTGACGACGAGTTGTTTGAACTCATCAACGCTGTGCAAGTCAGTTTTGGCAGTTAGCGGCACAGTCACCATTTGACCTTTAGTCACACCAAGCGGTGCGAGCAAGTTATTAGTGGCTAATGCGGCATTTACATCCGCAGCAGTAATGCCATAAGCCGCCATTTTGTTGACATCGAGCCAAGCACGCAGTGCGAACTGACGCGCACCCAGAATTTCTGCGGTTTGCACACCTGGAATCGAGTCCAGTTTAGGCTTAACAACACGAATTAGATAATCCGTCACATTGTTCGTTGGCAACGTATCACTGTAGAAACCCATGTACATGGCATCGACAGTTTGTCCAGTTTGCACAGTCAATACTGGTGTTTGTGCTTGTGGCGGCAACTGATTTTTGACTGAGTTAATCTGTGTATTAATTTGAGTCAAAGCGCGGTTAGCATCGTAGTTCAGGCGCAAAGTCGCGGTAATGACCGAAACCCCGTTACTGCTGGACGATGACAAATAGTCGATCCCTTGAGCTTGCGCAATCGCAGCTTCCAAAGGTTGAGTAATAAAGCCCGCTACGGTTTGCGCATCGGCACCGTAGTAGGTTGTCGAGATCGTCACAGTGGCGTTTTGTGTTTGCGGATATTGGTTAATCGGCAAACTAAACAGTGAGCGAAGTCCAAGAATAAGGATCAGTAAACTGACCGTCGCGGCAAGCACGGGTCGTCGAATAAAGATATCGGTAAATTTCATGGCGATACCTCAATGTTCTTGTGGAGTCGGATTTGAGTCATTGGCTGGTTGTATTGAGTTATCAACAACTACAGGTGAGCCATTTTTCAGTTTAATCTGACCACTCGTAATAATTTGCTGACCTTCTTTAATACCACTCAAGATCGCCACTTGATCACCACGGGTTTCACCTGTCGTGATCAATACTTGCTGAGCTTCTAAGCCTTGTGCAGGTTGCATATTACCTTTGTCATCTTTCTTGGCTTTTGCAGGTTGAATCACAAAAACTGTTGAACCATATGGATTAAAGGTAATCACTGTTTGTGGTAAGGTCAGATAGCTTTCGACATGACCAGCATCTACGCTGACATTGGCAAACATCCCCGGTAGAAGTTGACGTCCAGGATTGGCAATCGTAGCTTCCACCTGCACATTGCGTGAGGTTGGATCGATTTTTGGATTGATCGCTGTCACGGTACCGTGGAAAACTTTATTAGGGAAAGCATCACTGGTGAGGTTGACGGTCTGTCCAGTTGCGACTTGACCCAGTTGACGCTGAGGTAAGTAGAAATCAATATGAATTGGATCAATCGCTTGCAAAGTAACGATTTTGTCACCAGGATTGAGATATTGACCTGGATTAATAGCGCTAATGCCCAAACGACCTGAAAATGGTGCACGAATGGTTTTTTTAGCGACAATCGCTGCTTGCTGGTCAACCAAAGCAGTTTTGTTTTTTAGATCTGCTTTGTCATTATCCAGTTGTGCTTGGCTGATCGCTTGTACCGCAAACTGTGCTTGATCACGTTTGAGTACAGTTGCTGCAAGATCAACTGCGGTTTGCAAGGCTTTAAGTTGTGCAATGTCTGAATCTGCATTCAACTGAACCAAGACACTGCCAGCTTCAACGTCATCTCCAGACTTAAACTTGACTTCGCGGACAAGACCAGAAATCTCACTGCTGAGATCTACGCCATGTACAGCGAGTAAAGTGCCGACTGAATTTAACTGAGGTTGCCAAGTCGCTTTTTGCGCTGTGATTGCAGTGACCACAGAAGGAGTTGGTTTAGGCATGCTTGCCATCATTTTTTTGATATGCAGTGCGAAACCGCCTGCTAACAAAATAACGAGCAGGACGATGCAACCCACCATAATTAGCATTCGTTTAGTCATAATTTTCTCTCAAACATCCAGTTTCGATATGAGGCAGTGCATGAACATAGTTGATCAATCCTGCTTCAATGTATTTCTTACGATTAATTAATCTTTACTCGGCATTTCCTTAGGCTGTGATTGATTCCACCAACCACCCCCTAGCGCTTGGAATAATGCTGCTGTATCAGTAAAACGAGCGGCTTGCGCTTGTACCAAGTTAATGTGTGCTTGCTGATAAGTCCGCTCCGCATCCAACAATGTCAAATAGCTAATCGCACCAATGTTGTATTGCTGTGTGGTCAAATCCAGCGATTCTTTTGCGAGAGATTCTGCATTGGCTTGGGCTTGCAACGTTACTGCATCAGCATCGATCGCTCGCAGACTATCCGCAACATTCTGGAATGCAGTGAGGACGGTTGAACGATAGTTTGCATTTGCTTGGTCATACGCTGCGATTGCTGCGCGACGTTTAGCAGTCAGAGCTCCACCATTAAAAATCGGTTGGGTAAGACCCGCACCAATATTCCATAATGTACTGCTTGCGCTGATGCCACCCGCTTGAACACGGCTTGCGCCATAGCTGCCTGTCAGATTGATTTGTGGATACAAATTGGCCGTCGCTACGCCGACTTGAGCACTTGCTTGATGCAAGAGCGCTTCACTTGCACGGATATCAGGTCGTTGACTGACCAACGATGAAGGCAACGAAACGGGTAGTTCTTGAGGTAATTCTAATGAATTAAGGTCAAATTCGGGAAGACCCGCTTCGCTTGGTAATTTGCCAACATAGACCGCGAGTTGATTACGAGTCAGCTCCAATGCTTTTTCTAGCGGTGCAATCAGTGCTTGTGTTTGTGCAAGTTGCGTACTTTGTACGAGCTGTACTGAGCGAGCAACACCCCCTAATACAAGTTGTTTATTGATGACGTCGAGTTGCTTTTGCTGTGAATTGAGGACTTCGCGTGTTGCTTTAAGTTGTGCACGGAGTGCCGCTTCAGTGATTGCCGTGGTGACGACATTAGCAACTAAAGTTTGATAAGCCGCTTCAACTTTAAAACGCTCATAATCAACTCCAGCCATCAGGCCTTCGAGCTGTCGTTTATTACCACCAAAAAGATCTAAGTTATAAGACACATTGACCGATGCGTTATATAAGTTAAATGTGCTTGGCGTTGTCCCATAAAGTTGCGCACGTTCACGATTCGCGCCAAGTTGTCCTGCAACAGTTGGATATTTCAAAGAACCAGATTCAGCATTGTAATTCTCTTGAGCCTGACGTAACGAAGCTTCCGCAGCAGCTAAAGATGGATTGTGATCTAGGGCGCTTCGAATCAGTTGGTCTAGCTGTGCAGAATGGAATAACGTCCACCATTGTTGAGGAAGTGCTTGTCCATAATTGGTATGTTGAGCAATCCCAGTATGACCCGCATCTTTGGTTTCTGCCGTAGTGGTCGGTAATGCTGTTGCCGTGTAGCGATCATTGGACAATTGTGGTGCGGCTGGAGATTTGAAATCTGGGCCTACCACGCAACCGCCCAACGCTAAGCTAATTGCAATTGACAGGCTCGTTTGCATCGAAAATTTGGGCAAATGTGCCGAAATGATTGAGTGCAAAGGCTGCTTTTTTCTTGCTTGGCCTATAGAGGCTTGATGTAATTGCACCATGTGTTCCTCAATAAAATAACTTGTGGTTAGTCAAAAAATTAGGAAAAATATTGATCTGTTTAAAGATCTTATTTGCTAAGTTTGGCTAACACGCTTTCCTTATCCTTGTCGCACGCCATGAATAGCGCCATAAAAATGCAGGCGAATGTTTCGTTGCAAGATTTGACATTCATTCGTGTGAAAGATTCATGAATTTTGAGAGTGTCCATTCGATCTTTTTAGCATCGTCATCACGACATGAACATTGTAGTAAATGAACGCCTATCTCTCATTCTTGTTGATCCGAGTGCCACCAACAAGATTTTGATTAATGTCGCACAAATTTAAAAAATAAAACAAAATAACAATGTACGCATTTTGTTCACAAACAAAACTCTTGCGTTTATTAAGTGTATACCAGTCAGTACAAATAAAATATATTAGCGTGTATGAAAAAATAAAAAATTCATATTCTGGTATCTGCGGTTTAATGATTTTCAAAGTCTATTCGCTACATAAAAGGAAATAAGATGCTCGTTAGAATCCTGATTGCAATTGGCTTGCTTGCACTACTTAATAGTTACGCAGCATCTCGGATCATTGCGCGTTTGCCTTGGGCTGAACACCATGTCGTGATGATTTGTTTATTGTTTTTTGGATTCTTTTTATTGCAACTCGTAGGTCCTTTTGGCGATCACATTCTGTTTCCGCGATTAAAAAAGGAATATGACGCCACTTTGCTCGTGTTTGTTCTGGATTGGTTGTCTTATGCCGCATTTGGGGTGATGTCGGTTTTGGTGTTTTACTGCGTCTTAACGGACATTGGTAGCATGGTCTGGAAGTGGATTGCGATGCCGTCTGATCCTATCGATTTTGATCGTCGAGTTCTTTTAGGATTGGGTACAGCGACAGTCATTACGACAATTTTTGGCATTCGACAGGCACATGCTGGCCCAGCGGTGAGGAAAGTTGAAATTCCACTGCGAGATTTGCCGCAGAGTTTTGATGGCTTCACCATCGTTCAGATTTCTGATTTACATGTTGGACCCACAATTGGAATCGAATACACGCAAAATGTAGTTGATATTGCCAAATCCCTGAATGCAGATTTGATTGCACTGACAGGAGATTTTGTCGATGGAACTGTTGAGGATTTAATTCATGATTTAGCGCCGATAGCAGAGCTTAGTGCACCTCATGGGGTGTTTTTTGTCACAGGTAATCATGAGTATTATTGGAATGCGCCAGCTTGGATGGCTGAATTTACGCAGTTAGGGGCGACGGTCTTGGTGAATGAACATCAAGTCATCCAACGTGATCAGGACTCCATTATTGTGGCTGGAGTGACCGATTATTCAACCCGAGGCCGAGGCGGAGCACATGCTTCAGATCCGAAGAAAGCATTGCAAGGCGCGCCTACTGGATTAACTCAAATTCTTTTAGCGCATCAACCTGCAAGTTATGAAATGGCGCATGAAGCTGGATTTCATTTACAGCTCTCAGGACATACGCATGCAGGACAGTATTTTCCATTTAGTCTCATGATTCGATTTTTTCAGAAATTCTATAAAGGTCTGAATCGATATGAAGGGATGTGGGTTTATGTCAATAGCGGCACAGGTTATTGGGGCCCGCCCTTACGAACAGGTGTTCCTTCTGAGATTACATTGATCACATTACGAGCAGAAAGTGTTTAAATATAGAGGCTTATTGGAGAGTTTTAATCTAGTAAACTACTTCCTAAGTTTTCACTAAGTATTTAATAAATAATATTTTTATTCTTGATGTGTAACCGAATTGTAATCGAATTTATATGAAACTGTAATCCTCTGTCTGTAGTTTGTCGGTCTTCAAGGCGATATCTTCATCCTCCAGACAGAAGGTTACATTAATGAGTGCTTTAAATACATTTAAAGAAGTTCGGAACGAACATCGGGGTAAGACACAAGGGTTTAAATTATCCGTTTTGGCATGTTGTGTCAGTGCGGCGATTAGTGGCAGTGCATTTGCTGATGATGTGATTGATTTGGGTACGGTGAGTGCATCACGCACTACAGCAGCACCTGCGGCACCAGAACAACCCCAATCGCGTCTCAAGCAAGTTGATCCTCTAAAAGATCTGCCAGCCGCAGCACAAGCTGCAATGTCGCAAGGTTCTTTGCAAGCAAGCTCGGCTCAATCATATGTGGGCGATAAATTTATTAAAAATTTGCTCACGCCAAGTGCTGATTTTAGCCAAGTCATTGCGATGACTCCGGGGACATTCAGCTTCAGTCCAAATGGTCCAAGTCTTGGTCAATCTAGTACTTATTTTCGTGGTTTCTCTGACGGTAATTACAGCATGACTTATGATGGTATCCCGTTTCAGGATACCAATTCACCAACGCATCACTCTTGGGCATTTTTTCCAGCTCAGATTATTGGTGGTACGGTTGTAGATCGTAGTCCAGGTACAGCATCAACCATAGGTCCTGCAAACTTTGGTGGTTCGATTAATCTGTTATCACCAGCGATGACTGCAAATCCAAGTGGTAGTGTTACGGCGTCTTATGGAACTTGGGATACTCGCCTATTTGCAGCACAAGTCGATACTGGTAATTTTGGACCAGATGGTTCATCTAACCTGATGATCAATGCCAACCAGATGAACTCTGATGGTTATCAACGACTGAATGATCAACAGCGTCAAAATCTGACTGTAAAATATCAGTACGCATTGACGGACAAAACTACGTTGACACTGTTTGGCACTACTGAAGAAGTGAAGGCGAACACTGCAAACGGTTCACCGACACGTGCTCAGATTGCTCAATATGGTGATAATTATTATCTGGTTGATGATCCAACACAGCCGAATTATCAAGGTTACAACTTCTATCGCGTCCATACAGATTTTGAATATTTAGGTCTAGTCTCTGATTTGGGTAGCGGTTGGAAGCTGGATAATAAACTGTATGACTATGATTATCACAATAAGCAGTTCTACGACAGTGCTTTGCCTTCTATCCCAGCGACAAACAATCCAAGTTTGATCGGTGCAACCAGCGCGATTGACAAGCTGAATGCTTATCATACTTTTGGTGATATTTTACGCATTAGCCAAGATTCAAAATTGGGTACATTACGTTTAGGTCTATGGGCTGAACAAGCGGATACCAATCGTCATCAAGTTCCATCTAATCCTGTGACACAAGTGGATACCTATCCATCGAAGTTTGATCAGGCGTTTATTACGAAGACTTTACAGCCGTATCTAGAGTACCAATTCGATGTGACTGATGCGCTGCAAATCACACCAAGTGTGAAGTATGCACACTATGATCAATCATTCACTCAGAATCCTAGTAAGCTGACTTATCCAGCAACGACAGCGAAATGTACTGCAACAGGTCGAACTGTGAAGATTGCTGCTGGCAATATGTTTAATCCTGCGACTTGCCAATCTGTACCAGGTGTGGCGGTTGACTCTGCGGCAACGTATAGCGATTGGCAGCCATCAATTGATGTGCATTACATGCTGCAAAAAGATTGGTCAATCTATGCACAGTATGCTTATGGCGACGTGATTCCGTTGTCTAGCGTCTATGACGTCTCTGTCAACAATGGTGCGCAATTGGTGACTAATCCAAAACCAACTTTGAGTAGAACTGCGCAAATTGGTTCAGTGTGGAAATCTGATCGTTTTACATTTGATGTCGATGCTTATCACATCAACTTTGATAATGCATACACCTCGTCAGTTGATCCAACAACAGGTGAGACAAACTACTATTCAGCAGGGACTTCAATTGCTCAAGGTATTGAAGCAGAAAGTAATATCTTGTTTGACGGTGGTATTAGTCTCTATCTGAACGCAACCTACGGTACAAACAAGTACAACAGTGGTTCGATCAAAGGTCAAACTGCTGCAAATTCACCAACCAATACCGAAGCTGTTGGATTGAACTATGCAAAAGATCGCTGGAATGTCGGTGTCTTGAGCAAATGGATTGGTTCACAGTGGGATGCAAATGGCAATGTGCCAGATGCAGTCAAAATATCAGCATTTAACATGACCAATGTCTATGTAAATTACACCATGCCGTGGGCGTCTAAACCATCGATGAGCACCAAGTTCCAGTTTGCGATCAATAACTTGTTCAGCAATCAGAACGTGGTTGATGTAAGCCCTGCAAATGGTCCAACAGCAGCATCAGTATTCACGCCATCAGGCAATGACCAACTGAAGTTGAACGCGCCACGTAGCTTTAATCTCACTATTACTCAAAACTTCTAAGCAGTTTTTTAATGTCTAGAAGAGTTAGTTAATCCATCACAAAGGGAGTGGCTCAAATGCAATTCCCTTTGTTCATTTTTATTAAGTTATTAAACAAAAAGTGATCCTATGAATATTTCTCATTTAATTCAGTTGGCAAATGATTCGGGCGGCACGTTGTATGTCATGGTCATTTTATTGCTTATCGCTCTGACTGTTATCATTGAACGTACTCGTTATTTATCTTCTATGCTGCATGGTGGCGAGCAAATCATTGATATGCTTAAAAAGAATCAAGGGCAGAGTGAGCTGAAAGCTTTTAAGGAAAAGAAAAAAAATCTTCCACATATCGAATTGATTGATGTATTGGATCATGAACCTGCAAATGCCAGTTCTGCGGTATTGGGTGATCATTTGGAAGAGGCATTGATGCATCAAGTGCCAAAGCTGGATCGTTCATTGTGGGTTTTGGATACGGTCATTACATTAGCGCCATTATTAGGATTGTTCGGCACGATTATTGGGATGTTTAATGCCTTCAATGTGATGGGTGATATTCAAAATAATACAGCACAAGTCACTGGCGGAATTGCAGAAGCCTTGATTGCCACTGCATCAGGTTTGATGATTGCGATTATTGGTTTGGTATTTTTCAATGGTTTGCATACCCGCGTCCGTGAAGTTTTGCATCAGCTCGAAACGATCAAGATCATGCTGGTCAACCGTCATGAACAGCATCAGTGGGCGACGACAAAAAATATGACTTCAGGACATGCCAACTCAGGTTCTCTTGGACATAGTCATGCGATCCCGTCTCAACATGTACGAGCAGGAATCTGATATGCGTTACCTTGAAGCCAAAAAGGCACGTATTGAGATCATTCCAATGATCGACATTATGCTGTTTTTGCTGGTGTTCTTTGCCATGATGGTCTTGAAGATGATTCCGACTTCAGGTCATGTGACGAAGTTGCCAACCAGTTCAACTGCTGTGACGATCTCACCGATTAAGTTGTTGGTTGAGATCACGCCAGAGCATACGATTATGGTCGAGAACCACGTGGTCACATTGCAACAGCTCACTGATTTACTGCGTCAGCGCGATAGCAAAAAAACTGTCGTGACGATTGCTGGTGATCAAAATGCTTCACTACAAACTGTGATGAGCGTGATTGATGCGATTAAAAAAGGCGGAGCGACTGAAGTTGCATTATCTGCACGCAGCATGACTAATGAGCAAGATAGCCAGAAGACCGTGCCATGACCGTAGAATTTAGAAAGGAATTGAGAAATCCAATCCAAAATCGATCATTGCAGGCGTTTGGTCTGGCGGTGCTGGTTGAGGCATTATTGTTTTTGGGTGCGATGGGATACGGCATGATGCATGTCAAAACCGAGGGCGTTGTCGCGCAAGAGGTGATTACTTTAACGCCTGATGCACCACCTGAGCCCAAGCACGAAGAAGTTGCCAAACCTAAGCCTACACCGCCTAAACCAAAAAAAGAAGTTGAGCCTAAGCCAGTCAAGCAAAAAGTGGTTGAGCCGAAGCCAATATTGCCGCCTTTGCCTAAGCCTGCGATTGAAAAAACGCCTCCGACACCTATTGCAACGCCAACAGCAGCCACTGAGCCAGCTCCGCCACCTGTTCCTCAGCCCGTGGTGAAAAGCGAAGTAGATCCACATGTGATAAATACGTATGCGGCTAAGCTTTTAGCGGCTGTGCAAGCTGCAACCCATTGTCCAAATGATGTGCAATTTACTGGGCGTGTCCGTGTGGCATTTAGTCTCAAAGATACTGATCCGCGTAATGTTCGTGTATTGAGTGGCAGTGGCGTTTCTGCGATTGATGATGCGGCGCGACATGCTGTCGTCGATGCAGCGATTCCTGAACCGCCAGCGGAAATGAAAGGCACTGAACGTAATTATCAAACATGGGTAAATCTAACGTGTCAGTAGTTTTCTTTGTATTGTGAAATAGCTGAAATGTATTATCTAAACCATCCCCATCCCGACCTTCCCCTTGAAGGGGAAGGAGTCAAATATTAATTGTTGTATGACACCTTCATATCGTCAAAGGACAAATTATGAAAGCAAAATCAAGTTTATTACTTGCGTTGTTTCCAATCGTATTCATTCCACTGACGATGTTTGGGTGTGCGTCGATGTCACCAAATCATCTTCAGGCGAGTGATACATCACAACATTATCCAATTACTTATGTCGTTCTAGGGAGTAATGGTATTCCAGTTGTTCGTGCGCTGACTCATCATGCAGCGTGTCCTATGTTGACTGTGGATGGCAAAGAAATGGCAATGGATATTCGTGCTAAAGCTGAAACCATACCACAGCGATCAACTATGTCCGATCCTAGTGAATCGAAACCATCAGAATTTCAGGTTCTCACTTGTGAAAAAACACTGCCGATTGAAACTCATTCTGCAAGCATTGCAGGACAAACTTTGCCTTTGCCAAAGCATGATGTACAACGAATTGTAGTCATCGGTGATACGGGATGTCGTTTGAAGAAGTCAGACCATGCTTTCCAAGCATGTAATGATCCTGAGCAATATCCTTTTGCCCGAGTGGCAGCGCAGGCCGCCGCGTGGAAACCTGATTTAGTCATTCACGTTGGCGATTTACTCTATCGTGAAAATAGGTGTCCCGAAGGTAATACTGGTTGCAAAGATAGTCCATGGGGTTATGGTTTTGATGCGTGGAATGCCGATTTCTTTAAACCAGGTCGTGTGCTGATGCAAGCCGCACCGTGGGCAATGGCACGTGGTAACCATGAGTCTTGTGCGCGTGCAGGTCAAGGCTGGTGGCGCTTTATGGACCCAAGTCCACTCGTAGCTGGGCGTGATTGTAATGACGCGGCGAATGACAACATGGGTGATTACACTGATCCGTATGCGGTTCCACTGGGTGGTGATGCACAATTGATTATGCTGGATACTGCGAATACAGCTGGTAAACCGATTCCAGAAGGTGATATTCGTGAAGTGAAATATCGCGATATGTATCAAAAGCTTGAAGTGCTATCGCAAAATGCCTCATACAACATCGGTGTGAATCATCATCCAATTTTGGGATTTGCAGCTAAAAAGGATAAAAAAGGCAATATCAAATTATTGTCAGGTAATGAAGGACTGCAATCAGTGCTCTCCAAGATCAATCCATTGATGTTGCCGCCGCGTGTTAATGCAATGCTCTCTGGTCATGTTCATCTGTGGCAAGAAGTCAGTTTTTCTTCACCACATCCCACTCAGTTTGTGGCTGGGTTTTCTGGAACTGAAGAGGATACAGTCCCTTTGCCTGCAACATTACCAGAAGGTGCAACACCCGCAGTTGGTGCTGTTGTAGACCATTTTAGCTCTTGGGTCAGTGGCTTTGGTTATATGACGATGGAGCGCATCAATACGACAAGCACGACGAGCAATCAATGGTTGGTTAAGGTCTGGGATCGAAATGGCAAACAAGTCAATACTTGTCATATTGAAGGAAAAAAATCAGTCTGTGATATTGGACAAGTTCAATAGAGGTTTTTCTGGTCAAGGTTTCGTGACTAGAGACCTTTACTAAGGAAGAACTAATTCGCTCCCTGTAAATTACAACTTAAATAAGTTTCTAGCTCTCCAGTTCATTTTGGTGAGCTGGGGAGTTATTACTTATTTTTAAGGAAAATAAAATCATGACATTTCCAAAAAAAGTGCTGCATGTTGCGACAGCAATGGTTATCACGATGTCCATGCAAGCACCAGCTTTTGCTCAAGAAACTCAAGAAGTTCAAGCGCAGAAGTTTGAGGTATTACAACATTGGACGATTGGCGACCAAAGTAAATGGGATTTTGTATCGATTGATACGGTTCGTCATCACTTGTTTGTGACCAGAGGCGAGAGCGTTTCCGTTGTAGATTTAACGACAGGCAAGGTAATTGGCGAGATTCCTGCACATGGCGCACATGGTGTGGTCTTTGCACAAGATTTGAAGCGTGGATTTATCAGTAATGGTAGGTCAAATACGGTCACTGTATTTGATCTGGATAGTTTGAAAGTTCAGCAAGAGATTAAAATTCCAGGCATTGGCCCAGACGTGATTTTATTTGAGCCTGTATCCAAGAAAGTTTATGTGTTTAATGGCAAAAGTGCTGACATTACCGTGATTGATGCGGCGAGTTTAAATATTTTGTCGACGTTTGCAGCAACAGGTCGTCCTGAGTTTGCTGTGAGCAACGGCGCTGGCAAAATTTTCTTTAACTTGGAGGATAAATCCAAGATTGGTGTGATTGATGTGGCAACTGATAAGTTAATCACAACGTGGTCTTTAAAAGATTGTGTTGAACCTTCGGGCTTGTCATTCGATTCAACACATCAGCGTTTATTTTCGGTTTGTCAAAATAAAAACATGGTCATCACTGATGCGATCTCTGGTCAGGCTGTAGCTCATGCCGCGATTGGTGAACACCCAGATGCAGTCATTTATGATGATCAGCATGGCAATATTTTTTCATCGAATGGCGGAGCAGGCGGAACACTCTCTGTGATTCATCAGCAGGATTCAGATCATTATTCAACAGCTGAAACGCTACAAACGGCTCAAGGTGCTAAGACTTTGGCGATGGATTTAGACCGTAATATTGTTTATTTACCTGCCGTTGTGAACGGTAAGTTTGAAGTGTTAGTGGTAGGTTCGAAATAAATTGAAGTCATGCACAGCGGCTTTCAACAGTTATGCATGAGCTGTTCGGTTAACATTGGAGTAGGGTATGAATCATCAGGCTGAACAGATATTGAGCAAAGTACCTGAGGTCACGCTGATCTTTTGGATCATCAAAATCCTTGCCACAACGCTCGGCGAAACGGGTGGTGATGCCGTCTCAATGTCCATGAATCTCGGCTATCTGGTCAGCACTGGGATATTTGCAGTCATTTTTATGGTTGCTGTGATTGCGCAAGTATCTGCAAAGAAATTTCATCCAGTGACTTATTGGATCACTATTGTTGCAACGACAACCGTGGGAACAACCTTAGCCGATTTTGTTGATCGCTCACTGGGCATTGGTTATGCAGGCGGCACAACGATTTTAATCACGCTGCTGATGGGTTCTTTATGGATTTGGCATCGTACCTTAGGATCGGTGTCGATTGATACGGTTAACTCTCCAAAATCGGAAGCCTTTTATTGGGTGACGATCATGTTTTCTCAGACGTTAGGCACAGCGCTAGGGGATTGGACAGCCGATACTGCAGGGTTTGGCTATACAGGCGGCGCAATTATCTTTGGCACGATGCTCGCAGTCATTGCTGGTTTATATTATCGAACAAAGATTTCTCGTACTGGATTATTCTGGGCGGCATTTATCTTAACTCGGCCATTGGGTGCAGTCGTCGGTGATTTTCTCGATAAGCCGACCAGTAAAGGTGGTTTAGAGCTGAGTCGTTATTCTGCATCGGCTGCATTAATTACAGTCATTGTGATTTGTATTGTGTTATTTAAACAAAGAGCTGCAAAGCAGAGTCATTGAGTGACTCTGCATTTGAATGGATCAATCATTATGAGGGAGATGTATCTCTGTTATGTCTCTTTTGTGTCTTGTGTTTTGATCAGTTTCAATCCTACTTTCTGTGTCCACCACAATGCACCAATCGCGAGTTGGCGGCGATCTTCGGTGAATGAAGGTTTTTTGCCTTCAAAATAATGACCAACAAACTGAAATCCCCAACCAACGGTGAATAGCGGCACTGCGATAGGTAAGCCGATGATGGTTGCTCCGACAGGCAGCGATGCCAGAATCATGGGAATGCCAATGCTATGGCAGAACTGATTACGTGGATCTTGATGGTCAGCTTTATACTGTTTCATCAATTCGCTCCATTCGGCGTTTAATTGAACTGGAAACATGTGTTTGACTCCTTGTAATATATTTTGGTTTTTAAACATGAGCAGTATAAAGCTGCATCGTATAAGATCATCTTAAAACAACTGCTGAGATCACTTTGTCAGATAGCTGACATTTGCTTTATTTTGTTTCGGTTGTATTTTCGGCAAATGTACCAAGTCCTTCAAAATCAATAATTTCAATTGCGCCGTAGACCAGCTTGATTAGTCCTTGCCGCTCAAGGTCTTTTAGAATCTGATTCGTAGTCTGTCGTGTAATAAACAACATCATGGCCAGTTGTTCTTGAGGGATATTGATCGTGCGGCGACTGCGGTCTTTCCAGTTCCCATAATTATCTGCAAATAACACCAGTCGTTTTGCCAAGCGCTGTGCAGTGGTGCGTAGCGCTAGATCTTCCGCTTGATCAAGGAGTATTCTTAATTTTTCCGTTAAGAGTTGTCCAAAATTTTGCCAATAGCGAGGTTCTTTTTCCAAAAATTGATCAAGCGTATTGCCCGCAATATGTACCAAAATAGTGTCACTTACAGCATATGCATGGTGTGTTCGATTCATCCGATCGAACAGGGTAATCTCACCAAACCAGTTTGGTGGATCAATCAGAGTCAGTAAGGCTTCTTTGCCATCTTCACGATGACGACCAATACTAATTCCCCCAGAAACAACTGCATAAATGCCGTGCAGGAGATCGTCCTGAGAAAACAACATTTGTCCCGCGCTGAGATGAACTATAGTCGCCGAATCGAGCAAGGAGTTTCGCAAGGCATCGGGGAGTGATCCAAACCAGCGCCCTGATCGTAAAAGATCTTCGTAATGATATGCAGTTTCTTTAGGGTTCATTATGTGTACTGTATTCCGTTTAAGTAGCGCAGTTGTTCCGATCTTCGATCTTTATACTACTTTGTTTATGATTTAAAGACACAAAAAAGCGCATAGAAAATGCACCTATCTTCATCAGCGTGATAATGAGTTTTGAGATTGCAGCGTAAGGTTAAAAATCGTAAAAATACTAACACCTAATACTGGATCTTGTTATTCTTCATTCAATTCAGTCTAGGTAAGGAATTTTGTTTTGCGTATTGCTCATTTTACTGCTGCCTTTCTCTTATGTAGTTCATTTAGCGCATTCGCAGCATCTACATTATTGCCAGAAAATCATCCAATTTTGGGTGTATGGAAGTGGATTACTCCAAATTCTGATTGTTCCGAGACTTATAATTTTAAGGCAAATGGGCAGATGTTATTCTCGAGCGGGGATGAAGATGGAGTCAGTGAGGTTGACGTGACGGCTAAACCTAGCTTAGGTGGTTTTTATCGCTTTACCAATAAAGTCATTGCTGATAATGGTAAAAAAGATTGCCGTGGTGAACCAGGAAAAGCTGGGGTAAATACCGTTATTTATACGTATTTTCTACCAACTAGCAATCAAATGATGATGTGTTATAAGGAAACATCAGACAGCTGTTTTGGACCGTTAACGCATCAATAATTCCTGTCTTGGGTTGTTGTGAATGATTCTAGCGCTCTGATTCAGGGCGCTTTTGATTAGAGTTTTAGAAAACTCACATGCTTAATATGCTGATATTGAGCCATAACGAATACAAAATAATACGATCCTTTGGATGCTTCTATGTTCATGACAGTGGGTCAGGGTGGCTCTAATTATTTCGCAGCATCAATTGCATGTGCGGTGCTTTTATTTATATTTATCATCACTGCAAAAACTTTAGATCAGGAATTAAGGAAGCCTTTGGTAGCCCTGCTGGTGTCAGTATTAGCGGGGCTTGTGATTTTTATCTCAAAAGCAATTCCAATGCTTGTCATAGGCATATTGTGTTTGGGGTTTCTGATCGCAATCGTCAGAAATGTGACTCGACTGCATAATGCTATGAATCAAGAGATTCAACATCCAGCCTCGGATGTCCAGCCTCAACAAACGATGCGACAATCATCACGCGTGAATATTGAGTCGTTAAAGTCATTATGGCCTTTGATGAGTATTGTGTTGGTAATGGGTTTCTTTTGCTTTATTTATCTATTATTTAATAAAAATGGATTTATGAATGTGATGGGCTCAATGCATTCGACTTCACCTGCTGTGAGCGCCATTCAACCGACTATTCCTGCAAAAACGGCTCCTCCACCATTAGTACAAACTCAGCCGAATTCGATCGATGTAAAACCGATAGAAGAAGCCTATCAACACGCTAAAATTAATCATCAAACCTCACTTCACGCTGTTGATGCGGAGTGGGTGCATTTATCGAAAAGTATTTCTAAAAATAATCTGGGTAGTTGGCTCAAAAGCCAACAGGCATGGTCAATGTCGAAAAGACATGTTTGTGGTGCAACAGAAGACACGCAGGATATCTCTACAACCACTGTTCTTGAGCTCAAATTAAAAACTAAAGCACTTCGCTGTGATACAGAGGCAAATCTGAATCGTGCTAGTTATATGAAGAATGCTGTCGCAGCGATGAAGAAAGGGCGTCAGCCAACTGATGATCTGGGTAATTTGATAGAGAGTCTTCATAAGTAATCATTCAAATGAAAGATGACCTCATCGATACAATTCAAGATTTTCTTGACGTAATCGGCACACGCTGCAATATAAGAATACTTGAAAGCTTCACATAGACACTATATCGTGCACACGCAGGATAGCGTTGCCGCGTTTGTATTTGCGATTGATGAATAAGATGGATGTTAGGCGGATGTTGGTGAGCTGCTTCTGTCATCGCAGAACAACGTATGCTATTTATGAGCAAATTTTCCTTACTAGATTTTTTTATCATCAAGTCGCCATGTCTATCAGTCTGGTGTTCAGTTCAACAATGAGAGCCGTAATGCAAAAGAAAATACTCGTTCTAACTACTTTAAGTGCCACAATCCTCCTTGCTGCATGTGGTAATGGACAAAAAGATGTTTCATTAGATACAGATAATGCCAAGTTTAGCTACGCAGTCGGTACCAAGATGGGCGAGCAAATGGCAAAGAACAAAAATCATATCGATCTGAATGCACTAAAAGCAGGGATTGATGATGCATTTGCAAGCAAGCCACAAAAAATGGATGAAGCTGCAAAAAATGCAATTTTTGCTAAAGTGATGCAAGCGATGACACAAGAACAAACTGCTGAAGCACAGCAAGCTGCGACCAAAAATAAAGCAGCTGGTGCAACTTTCTTAGCGGATAATGCTAAAAAATCAGGTGTGAAAGTCACCGCAAGTGGCTTGCAATATATCGTAGAAAAAGAAGGAACAGGCGCACATCCAACGAGTAGTGATACCGTGACTGTAAATTATCGTGGTACATTGATTGATGGCTCTGAGTTCGATAGTTCTTATGCCCGCCATGAACCTGCGACATTCCCAGTTACTGGCGTTATTCCTGGTTTTGCTGAAGGTATTCAGTTAATGACACCGGGCGCAAAATATAAACTCTTTATTCCTTCAGCATTAGCTTATGGCGAAAATGGTGCGGGTCCTAAAGTAGGTCCAAATTCAACGCTCGTCTTCGAAGTCGAATTACTTTCTGTGAATGCGGCAGCGGCACCAGCAGCAACGAAATAATCTGAGATCAGGTCTTCTTTATAAGATCTACCTAGAGTAAAAACCTCACAATTCGTGAGGTTTTTTTATAGATCAAATTCTCCTTCAAATATCATCATGATGCTATTTGTCTAATTCAATCTCGTTATTGATTTCACCATTAATGTATCGAACCGCCATATTGCCAAATCCTTCGATGAGTTGTTCTAAGCTAATTGAAGGCTTGGAGTCGCTAAGATATCGGATAATGATCAAGATCCCGCCATTAATTACCAAATAATTCAGCGTTGGAATGCTACGAACTTTCATTAATTCAGGATGATGCATGACATATTGGATGATGATTCCTTGTAGTTTTCGTTCAATCTCATGTGCTCCATTAGACATGTTTTCATCGAAAGTATGCAGTGTTTGTTGCGCGTATTTCAAATAACGTCCGTTATTACTCATGAGCGTAGCGGTGAGGCGATGCAATAAAAACATCACAGCATTTCTGATATCCATCTGAACTAATTCAGGGATAATGTCGTCCAATGTGGTCAGAATATCATCAACAAAGTGGCGCTGCATTGCTGCATAAACTGCTTCTTTGTTGGCAAAATATTGATAGAGCGTTCCTGGGCTAATTCCTGCAATATCAGCAATGTGTACGGTTGTTGTATTGGCTAATCCATGCTTTGTTAGCGAAATGAAACCTGCTTCGATGATCGCTCCAACTGAGTCTTTTGCACGTTTTTGCAGAGGATTTCTACGCATATTAAACCTGAATTGAATCTGAATAAATATTCAGAATATACTCCCATCAAGTTAAAAAAACGTCAAGTTGGATATGCAAGGCGGATCCAAATTCCGATCTTTTATACATCATCATTTTAAGGATAATCATTATGACGGTCATTCAAGATCTGTCTGCTAATCGTTTCCCAGTCCGTCGCATGGATTTTGATTTCGAACAAATCAAGAGATATTGGTTTAATAATGACGTGGGTTTGACTCATTTTATGACGGCGCTTTCTGCGTTCTTTCCTGTTGGTGAACGTTTTTTTGTGGATAGCGTTCGCGCGGTCCGTAAACATCCTAACATTGCGAATAATATTGATTTACAGGCGCAGATCAGTGCGTTTATTGGTCAAGAAGCCATGCATTCTAAAGAACATCATGCGATGAACATGAGATTCAGTGAGTTCGGGTTTGATGACATGGCGTGGATGGAGCAGATGACCGCCACGATATTAAAAGCTAGATTTATAATAAAACCCTTTGCACCAATTGAAATGATTAATCTTGCTGCAACATGTGCGTTAGAGCATTTCACAGCGTTGCTGGCTGAGCGAGTATTATCAAATCCTAAATTTTTACATGAGTTGGAGTCTGATCCACTGATGTTTAAATTGTGGGTATGGCATGCGATTGAAGAAACTGAGCACAAAGCTGTTGCTTATGATGTGTATCAGCAAGTGTATGGCACTGACAAAGGTGGTGCATATGTGCTGCGGATCGTTGGTATTTTGATGGCAACATCATTAATTTTATCTGCGCAAACTTATTTCACCGTTCGCTTACTGAAAAAAGATCGTAAATTGTCTCCAAAATATTGGTTACATGCGGCTGCTACTTTTTACGGTCCTCGTGGTTTATTTATAAAATCACTCCCACATTTCCTCGATTATTTCCGTCCAAGCTTTCATCCCAATGATCATGATACGGTCGAATTATTGAAAGAGTGGAAAGCGAAGTTGTCTTTTTCTGATTATTAATTGATACCTAATTAACCCTGATAAAAAGCCCCAAACATGGGGCTTTTTGCAAATTTATGGACGTAACTTGAGTGCATGTATAAATGTTGGAACATCATTTTTCCAATTTTTTAATATCAATGATATGACCAACCCTTCAATATCGGCCAAGATTCCCATATAAATCGCCAGTTCCACCCAGACACCGTCTTTGCCCATGACTAATATTTGAATAAAACCAATAAATAGAAAAATCCCCCATAATTTGGATGACCACATGTGGTAGCTGGTTTCTCTTCTGTATTTAATGAGATCAAATATATAGCGAGTAATTTCAATGGAGATGAGCGCAATAAGAGCTGTGCGATGACTTTTAATAATCTCAGGATGTAAGCACCAAGCAGCAAACATCGCAGCGATATAAAATATTGAATCTGTAATACTATCGAGTCGCCGAAGGTTAGGCGTAGCGACATTTAGGCGTCTAGCAATAATGCCGTCAAAGACATCCGATAAGAATGCAATGACAAGGCAAATGCCGAATAGCATTGGGAGAGGATTACAGATGGCAAGCCATACCATCACAGGTGCTAACAGCATTCGTGTGATGGTGAGCATGATTGGAATATGGTGAGACTGCATGGGTTTAACCCCGATTCTGAGCAACGGTGAGCATATTTGCGTCACGTGCTAATAACCATCTCCCATTTTCTTTTTTGAAAATCGATAGTGTATTGCCTGAGCGGGTTACAGATGGGTGGTCATCAGGGAATGCTGCTATTACGGTCATTGATGACCACATAAAGGCCAAATCACCGGAGATTTTGATTTCATGAATCTCGCTCGTACTATCAATTTTCAATGCACGTTGTTTTGATATTGCTTCAGTAAAAGCATCTTTCGTCATTGGTGGCTGATTTGGTACTAGAAAAACAACATCATCTGTCATTAAATCTAGAACCTGAGCATAATTCCCTATTCTAGTGGCATTTTGCCAAGTCGCGACTAGCTCTCGTATTTGTTGTTCATCTGTTTGCATGTGAAATCCTTTTTGGTATATTGACGACAGACAAGATGTCTATCGGTATGGTGATTCTTATATCATTCCCGATCTATTTTTATATTAATAATAAACCAACAACTCTTAGAAGAAGAAATCCATGCCTAAAATCCTTCCTCAAATTGATCATATTATTGTCGTGATGCTCGAGAATCGTTCATTCGATAATATGCTTGGTGATCTTTCTAGCGTTCAGCCAAAGTATTCATTACCTCAAGGTAGTCCTTTAAGTTATAACGGCATCAATAGCGATGCATGCAATCCAGAAAATAGAGATTATTTTGATGGTGCACCGTATTCAAAGATCACCGCAACAGCGCCCACTTCTTCATCAACAACGCCTAGCCCAGATCCTGAAGAAACCTTTGAGAATGTCACCTTCCAACTCTATGGACCAGAGGGTGTAGTTACAAAACCCAAGTGGCCGATGGAAGGATTTATTGTGAATTATGCTGAGACTGCTACGGCAGATCCTGCACAAATCATGCAATACCATAGTTTGCATCAGCTTCCTGTACTGACCACACTTGCAAAAGAATACGCTGTATCTGATGCTTGGTTTTGCTCGGTACCTAGCCAGACTTGGCCGAATCGTGCGTTTGTTCATGCTGGGACATCAAATGGGAATTTAAATAATGGATCAATCCCCAATCCTTTGGATTGGGACGTGAAAACAATTTTTAATGTTCTCGATTCAACTAAAAAAAGTTGGTCTGTCTATAGTGAAACGATTGTGACACCATCATTGACGCGGATTATGTTTCCGAAGCTATGGGATGATCGGTTTGATTCAAATTTTCATCAATTTTCTACATTTCTTGATGATTGTAAAAGTGGCAATTTGCCGCAGTATTCATTTGTTGAGCCTAGTTTTTTGTGCCAGCCAACCGATCAACATCCTCCACATGATGTCTTAGCGGGTGAAAATTTCCTGTACCAGATCTGGAAAGCAGTACACAGCTCTCCAAAATGGAATGAAACGATGCTCATCATTACTTATGATGAGCATGGTGGCTGCTACGATCATGTGTTGCCTCCGACTGGTATAAAGCCTCCAGGGCTCAGGATTGAGCAGTTTGTGCAACGATTACGCGCAAAGTTTTGTCCACGTAGTCATGGCTTTTTGTTTGATCGATTAGGTGTGCGTGTTCCGATGGTGGTGGTATCACCATGGATAGAGGCGGGCACAGTATTTAGGACAGATACCTCCGTTCCTTATGATCATACGTCGATACTCGCAACGCTGAGGGATTGGTTGGATATTGCACCGAGAGATATGCTGAAAAGTAATCGAATTGCGCAAGCACCGACCTTGGCTCAAGTACTGAATCGAAAAGAACCTCGGTTGGATAAACCAATTATTTCTCCGATTAGCACCTCTGATTTTGCGCAACCCAGCGATTCTCTTCCATTGAATGATCTGCAGAAAAGTTTGGTGAGTGGCACTGCACGTCGTTTTAAGATCAATCCCAGATCCGCACTTATGGGGATGACAAAACGTCAGCATGCAATTGATTTTTTTAATGGATCAACGACAAGAGTAAAAACAAAAAAAGATAAAGATTAATGGGAAAACAAATGATTCGTGTAACAACGAAATAAAAAAGCCTCATTTAATCAACGAGGCTTTTGATAAGGATGGCGGTGTAAGAGGTCACTAACCAATTCGTCTCTGTATCATCTTCCCAAGATTCCCTACTAACAGGGAAAAATACAGGGAAGTTTTACAAAAAAAACTGGTATGGCCATATGCATTTGTACCGTATTTAGGGAGACTATTTGGGCGGTTAGTTTTTTTGAAGATTTTCTCTCCCAAAAGATAATTTTAGATTTTAACATTCGTAGATTTATAACTAGACCTTAAATGACATTTAATTGACCTATATTCATATTACATATGCATATTAGAAACGTTATTTTAAATAAAGAAAATGTTGATATTTTTTTGTAGAAGATCCCCTGTCCTAAATAAGGTTGACACTTTCTAAACTAAACTTTGGAGAGTGTAATGGAACCAATCACTAAGCGTACCCAACGAGATTACAGCCTCGCTTTTAAATTGTCTGTTGTCGATCAAGTCGAAAAAGGCGAAATGACTTATAAACAGGCACAGGATCGTTATGGTATTCAAGGAGGTGCTACCGTTTTAGTTTGGCTTAGAAAGCATGGTCGGTTAGATTGGAGTCAAGGAAGTCCTTTTAATCAAGGTGAAAAAGCCATGTCAGAACCGATATGCCTTACCCTTGAGCAACGAATCAAAGAACTCGAACAGCAGCTTTACGAAGCCAAACGAAAGCTAAACTCTTTGAAACCATTATCGATGTGTTTAAACGAGACCACGGAGTTAGTATCGTAAAAAAGCCACAACGACCAGCATCAAGGAAAAGCAAAAGTTAGGCTTTAGCATTATAGAATCCTGTCGTTATCTCAGTATCACTCGGCAGGCGTACTATAATACAATCAATAGGCATATTTACGATCAAAACAAGATCAACAGATTCTTGAGGAAGTACGTATAGAACGTATGTTTTAACCACGGAAGAGATTTGCGCGCGCGTATGCCACTTTAACAGATTGATTGGTCTTTATCAGAGTATTAAAAATATAGCTAATTCTCGAATTACTCCCTGTGTTCGATTAGGAGTTTGTGGTGAAAGTATTTTGGCTGAAATTTTTATTAGGCTTATGGTCTTTAAGTCACCGGCTGTGTTCGACAAACTACAGCTAATGCTATGACATCAATAAACAAACTTACTTCTTCTTCAGAAAAAAAATCATTGACATAGTCTGCAGCAGCTTTTATTAAATCTTGAAACTTAAGTTTATTTGCTGGACGAAAGGTAATATTTTGTTTTAAAAGCTGATTTTTATCATTTTGATATTTCTCCGAAGAGGTAATGGTGAGGGTAATGGACCACCAACGAAGCACATCTTTATTATGTTTCTCAAGTAAGCGAATTCCATTCCCTGAGTATAGACTCTTAATAGGGTTACCTTTGAGTTGTTGGGTTAGACTCCAGGTTATCGTTAATACTGAAAAATTTCTCTTTCGATTATTCATATAGCCTACTTGGATTGTAAGTTAGTGAAGGTAGGGACGTATAATTAAATTTATACGACTAATATTGTTGTATTTAATTGTTTGGTGTGTCGTAGAGCACCATTTGGACACACTGAAAGATAGCAATAGTTTTTCCAGATTCCCGATGAGTAATAATAGCGTTCCAAACTTGTTTATTTGGTTCCAGATGAGTTGCTGTTGCGACACAACAAAGGTGTCCAGTGTTAGTTGTATCTAGATGATTAGATTTAAGCTCTATTGTTTTGAAACCTTTGGCATTGCTAGGTAAGTTTGCAATACATCCATGGCTACAAGAGGCGTCGGCAAGAGTGATTATACTTCCTATGTGCAAGAATCCGTTAGGCGCGATATGGTGTTCTTTAATCGCAAATTCAGAGCAAATTTCTGAATTGTTAATCAGTTTAATACTAATGCCAAGGAACTCTAGTAAACTTTCATTTTCGCATTGAGAGAAGTTTTCAGAAAAAAACATAATAAATCCTGAATCAATAAAGTGAAATTTTCAATATGGACTATTATGAGAAAAATCTAGGATTTAACAGTTTCTGGTAGTACAAAATGTCCAGAAAGGTGAGCATCTTTGCGATATTGACTTGGCGTTATTCCTAACCACCGACGAAATGCGCGACTAAAGTTAGCTGGATCTTGATAGCCAAGTCGTGATGCAATGTCATCTATACTTAATTCTGTTTTTTCTAGAAAGTGGCTAGCATCTCTAAGTCGGACGGTATCTAGCAGAGACGAATAACTAAGATTTAGCTCAGCTAGTTTGCGCTTAAGGGTCCGTTCGGATACATGTAGGTTAGCTGCGATACTTGGTAAGTCTGGATATTGCCCATTACGACAAACCAGTAGAGCACGGACGCGGTCTAGCCAACTTTTTGTGAGACCGAGTCGAACAAGTTCTGATTCACTATGCTCAATAATCATTTGTAATACTGCAATATTAGCTGTTTGGATTGGCAGATTGAGTAATACTGTAGAAAACTGAAATTGATTAGCAGCTTGGTTGAAGTGTAAATGAGGTAGGCGTGCTTTATAAGCAGAGAAATAGGTGGGTTCCGGGTAGTCTAGATATAGATGAAGGTGTTGGTATTGGGTTGTGGAGTTGTGCCCCAATAGAAGGGCTCGAAAAAGTTCTGATACGCTAATTAGAAAATGCTCTAAAATAAAATTTCTAACATGTAGTGCAGGGAGAACATCGTGAACAGTCACGATTACCATGTCATTTTGAATATCAAGCTCAAGCTTAAAAAAAGGGCACAGAATTGGAAAAAAACGACAGCCAAATTCCAGCGCACCAAGTAGAGTGGAGCAGCTCATTAAGCCATAACCAATAACACCAGCTTTAGTTAATTGCGTTAGTAATCCAATTTCAATGGATGTGCTTGGATCAGCCGTGAGCGTCACTAGATTACATATCATATTTGCATATTGCCAGACTGCAATTCTATGATCACTCTGCTGTAAATCATTGTTTGTTAAATCAGTATTATTCAGTAAATCTTCTTCTGTGATCCCTCGCATTTTCGCTACTTTAAGAATGTTTTGCGCGCTCGTTACAGGAACGCTAGCTTGTAGCGTTCTGAGATGTGCTTCTATCATAATTGTTGCTAACTCTTTCAATCGGCTTTGTTCGGAGTAGCATCCTTACTATTATTTGACCATAGCATTTGCATATCTTGCTATTTGCTAAATTAATCTGATTTATGTCCTTTAGTGCCTAAGAATTTACTCAAAAGACTAGAAAATAAAAAAACGATTAAGTAGCAGAGAATCTCGATCATCCTATCAAGAACTTTAGTTTAGTGAGAAACAAATCACAATGTTAGGTGTTTTTGCGCCATGAAAATGTCATTTTGGGACATCTTTTGCCATACATTGTATATTTAGGTAACATCACTCTCATAAATATCAGTAGATTTAGAAAGTGAGATTCATTCTTGATTGCTTGTTTGGGGCTTTTTAGATATAGCTGTTGCTTAAATGGATTGTTAGTAATTAAGATAACGAAATTTGAAAAGATCAAAGGATATTAGACTACTTCCCTGATTATTGAAGAGAAGCCGAGCTTGTTTAATTTAGTTTATTAAGTTTGATTGACTACAATTAAAAGTTACTGGGGCGTTACGATAATCGCCACACGACGATTTTCTCCACGCCCTTCTGTTGTTGAATTATCCCCAATTGGATGCAATGCACCTAATCCCGCGGTTTTAATATTGTTAGCTGGAATCCCGCCTTTAATTAATGGTTCAGCAACAGCTTGTGCTCGTTTGAGAGATAGGTCATGGTTGTAAGTGGCTGTACCAGTATTGTCGGTATAACCATTGAGCTGTAAGTGAGTAATGTGAACTTGATTCAGTTGTTGTCCAATTCCTGTAATTTTAATATAGGTTTCTGGTTTAATTGTGGATTCATTAAGATTGAAGAGAAGTTTTTCAGATAACCCAAGTGACCATCCATCATCACCTAAAGTAAATCCTTGGCTTTTTAAGACGTTAATTTGTTTCTTTGTTAAGCCATCCAAGTTCTGACATGCTGTCATTACGAGTGTCATAGAGATGAAAGCACAGGTCTTAACTAAATTCATGAAAACATCACTCCAAGCATAATTCGTTAATCGTTATCTCATATTAGTTGGATTTGATTGCATTAATTTGCAAGGTACCAACTGTTTGATGGTGTTCGTTTGGCCTGATACATGGCTGCATCAGCTTTGGCTAGCAGTTGTTTTGGGGTTGCACAGTCTGAAGAAAGTGCTATTCCGATACTTAGATTTATTAAGATACGGTGACCACTAGGTAGGTCTATTGGTTCTTCTAGTATTGCTAGTATTGCTTCAGAAATTCTAATTGCATCTTGTGCATCAGAAATTTGTGGCAGGATTGCTGCAAACTCATCACCACCTAAACGCGCCAAAAAATCTCTTTTACGCAAACGTGACTGTAATCGTAGCGCTGTTTGGATTAGAACGTAATCGCCAGCGGCATGACCGTAAGTATCGTTGATTTCTTTGAATCGATCATTGTCGAAAAAAAGCAATGCTAACAAAGATGTGTTCTTTGATTGGTTAAATAAAGTGTCTAAACGAACTTCAAAAAAACCCCTATTGGGTAGTCCTGTTAAACTATCGTGTTGGGCTTTGTACGCTAAAGTGTCGTTTTCTTGTCTTAAATGATTATGCCAGAGTTCGATTTCATCGAGCAAGATATTGAAGTCTTGACTTAAATCATTTAATTCTAGGATATTTGTATGGGGTAGCCGTAAATTGAAGGCTCTTTGCTCTCTAACTAAGTGAGCGACGGTAGTCATTTTTTCTAACGATTGTACAATGTGCTTATGTGTGCGGTATGAAAAATAACTAACGGACAAAAGGGTGATGATGAGGCAGATGAGTAAGCCTATTAAGACTTGGCCTAAAAATTTAGCAATGACCGCAGAATTACCTGTCACCCAAACGGTTCCAATACGTTGCTCATCATGAATGATCGGCTCTGAAGCGGGCTGCATGAAGATTAAATCATTGAAAATACTTTCTATTTTACTAATAGAGCCTTTTGTAGTGTGTTGAAGTTCAGCTAATACTTTATTCTTTGAATTAGTAACTTTTATTTCCGAAAAATCATCTCGATAGTCTAATTGATTAATGGTGTCTTGTATGGCCGATTGGTCATTAAAGACGACGCCTGCTTCGACGCGATAACTAATTGTGCTGGCAATAAGTTGTAAGTTTCTTTTAGCGTAAGTATCTAATGCAAAAAAAGATAAAATAGACAGGGAAGACCCACAGATCACTAATGAGATAATCAGAACGAGGAAGTGGGTTCGTCTAAAAATATGTTTTAAAGTAGGTTGCTTTCCGTAGCCTAATGCATTTAGTAAACTTTGTTTCATTGCGCGACCCTATTTTTACTGCCTAAGAGTAAAACATTAGGATTAACGTGCACTCCGCTACGCGCAAGAGAGTCTAAATTCACAATAAATGTAATGGGTGATGCCTCTATATTTAAACAAAAACTACTTCCGAGTTCACAGCTTGGATTATTTTCACTCAAAACCAGTATGGGATGATTTTGCCTTGCTGCAATAATTTTTTGCTGCTCAGCAGGTGGAATGTCGCCAAAATAAATGACATCACACTGCATGCCAAGTGTATTCGTGAGGTTATTTTGTTTTTTTATGATGACTGAATTGGGAGTGTCATTGCTATCTAGGTGCTCAAGTAGAGATGCATGCTTGGTTGGTCCAACGATGCAGAGTTGAACGGGTGTAGGTGGCGGTACCCACCGAGTATAGCTCATAATTCCTAAAACGATTTGTTTGACTTCTTCGTCTTTTTTTACGAATGGTAGGGAGGATTGGGTCTCTGCAAGTGCTTTTGTCATACACAAAATAAGCATAAAACAACTAAATTTACTGAATGGCACTCTGGTCATGGATGATCGCGCGCGAGATGAGTTACGCATTTTTATATTATGTCCTGATGACGTAGTTTCATTTCTGGCGGCATAGATAGGAGATTTTATCGCGCGTTATGGAGTAATTATAGAGTAAAGAGCCGTTATAAGAAATGGTAGATTGTTGATGATATTCTTAGTTTCCTAAGTAATTATTTTATTTATATTTTTTATATTTATTTGCTATGACATTAGAGTCGTTAATGTTTGTAAACTATAACAATTAATTTTAAATCAATGCTTTAAATATTTTTTTATTTGCCAATTAATTTTGTCCCAAAATGACAGTTGTATGGCTTAACCACACCTAACGTACTCTAGAAAAGCACCATAAACTGCCTCTACACAAAGATGTGTATTTTATTTGATCGCTAAAATTGTTTTTGCGATTCGATTTTACTTTATTCCAATTTCGCTATGAGTAATCACGGATTAATTACATGTATTACCACATTGGTTGATATTTGTTGTTTCGTGGTTTTCAAAATCTGCATCTCGTAGAGCCCTTTGGAGTTTGGTGAAAAAAATTCTTGTTTTACTCATGGATGAGTCTTGATCTGCTTCTTGTAAGTGGGTTGGCTTGTCTATTTTTTTGTTCAAACCATTAGTTTTTTAGGAAAAAATAAAGAAATTAATGGTTTGACCTGAAATATGGATGCCTTCATTTTTTGTTATTAAGTTTTTATTTATACGGAATTTATTGTGGAACTAATTCTTACGTTGGCGATTGTTGTTCTTGGGATATTCATAGTTTTTTGTATGTTTGGGGTTATGTAAATGAATAAAGTTTATCGCGTTATTTGGAGTAAGGCTCACAATACTTGGGTTGCAGTATCTGAGATTACAAAAGCACACGGGAAGAATAATCGTTCATCTATTGAATCAATTGAAGCGGTCAGCTTGGCTGGTGGCATAGAACAAAAATCTACATACGGTTCTGTAAGGCGCTCTTTGATTGCTATCGCAGTTAGTGTGGTGTTTTGGCATGGAAATGCAGCATATGCATCTTATGCGGTAGCTGGTACTGGTGGTGGTACAGCTTCTGCTCCAGGTGTAGGTGCGATAGCGGTTAATGGAGGTAATAATACAACAACTGCGTATTCTGCAAACTCTATCGCGATAGGTGGTAATGCGACTACTGGTGTCAGTGGTGCTGGTGCTGGTGGTGATGTTGGTAATGATCAAGCTTTTGGTCAGGATGCACATTCTGGTGCTGGTGGTGCGATTGCAATGGGATCTGGGGCCCATGCTGGTTCAACGGGTTATTTGGCTGCAGGTCAGACGATTGCCAATGTTACGGCGGCTGTAGGCGCTACAGCAATTGGTAATGATACCGTTGCTAATGGAGCATCCTCTGTTGCGATAGGTGGTGGTAACAATGTAGGCAATAGTAATGCTGGTACAAATACGAGTGCTAGCTCAGCAGAGGCTTTAGGGGTTCAGTCGATTGCAATTGGGCGAAATTCATACGTTGGAAGTACTGCTGCTAATGGTGTTGCAATTGGTACAGGTACACAAGCAGCGGCTGGTGCTGTTGCGTTAGGTGGTTTGTCTACGGCTGGTAATGCGAATACAGCGACAACATTAGGTGCTCAGGCACTTGGGACTGGTTCAATTGCATTGGGTGGTATGTCTAGTGCGGCGAATGGCGCTGATGTTGCGATTGGTCAGAATGCTAGCGCGAATGGTGGCGGGTTGTCAGCTGTAGCGCTTGGGTATAACGCATCGTCTGTGGGCTCTGATGCTTTGGCTCTGGGTAATTCAGCTAAAGCATCGGCTAATTTTGCAGCCGCGTTTGGTAACTTTGCGGCTGCGAGCAATAATAATGCTAGTGCATTTGGTAATTCTGCAAGTGCATCTGGTTCTGGATCTTCTGCATTAGGTAACTTTGCAACGGCGGTCGGGACTAATGCTGTTGCTATAGGAACTGGTGGAGCGACAGGAAGTTATACTGGTAATGGTGCTAAGGCGACTGGTAATTATTCTGTAGCTCTTGGTGGTGGAGTGACAACTGGTGCTGCTAGTGTAGCTGATAATTCCATTGCGATTGGTGGGCAATCGACCACATTTAACGCAGGTAATACTGGTAGTATTGCAATTGGTCAGAGCGCGAATATTGCTGGAGCTAGTTCAACGAATTCAATTGCGATGGGTAATGCAGCAACAGCAGGTGCAGCGAGCGCCGTGGCAATTGGTAATTCTGCAAAAGCTTCAGGTGGTGCGGCGGTATCGATTGGTGCAAATAATACTGCTTATGGTAATGGGGCGGTATCAATTGGTGATCCGAGCTATGCGAGTGGAACGGGTGCGTTTACTGGCGGTGCAAACAATATTGCTAATAGTGATGGTACGGCCTCAGCGACAGCGGCCAACATGGCGAATGGTGCTGTAGCAATTGGTAATTCAAACACTGCAGTGGGTCAAGGCTCCGTTGCTTTGGGTAATAGTTCTACAGCGGGTACGGCGACTAATGTTGGTAATGTGGCAATTGGTGATACTGCTACAGCGACAGCTAACAAGGGTGATGTGGCGTTAGGGTCTGGTTCAAACACAGCTACGGTTGTGCAAACTTCTAGTGGCTCTATAAATGGTGTGACCTATAGCGGCTTTGCGGGTACTACACCTACTAGTACTGTAAGTGTTGGGGGTGTTGGTTCAGAGCGTACAGTAACTAATGTTGCAGCTGGTCGTATCACATCTAGCTCTACGGATGCTATTAATGGCTCACAGTTATATTCGGTAGCTACTGGACTGGGTAATTCGATTTCTACAGTTTCAACAGGTCTGAGCAATACCAATAGCTCTGTATCAGCAGTATCGACAGGCTTAAGCAACACGAACACTTCAGTTTCTGCAGTTAGCTCTAACTTAAGCAACGTATCGACTGGCCTTAGTAACACCAATAGCTCTGTATCTGCGGTCTCAACAGGCTTGAGTAATACCAATAGTTCAGTGTCAGCGGTGTCTACAAGCTTAAGTGCTGTTTCAACGAACTTAAGCAGCGTATCTGCAGCGCTAAGCAGTGTTTCAACTGGTTTGAGCAACACCAATAGCTCTGTATCTGCAGTATCGACAGGCTTA
>JASLHI010000027.1 GCA_030149815.1 Aquirhabdus sp.
AAATACAACGGAATTGATCGAAAAACATTTCCCTTGTTTCTTAAAGAATGTGAGTTTAGATTCAATTATGGGAGTCCAAAAGAGCAGCTAAAAACACTACTCATTTGGACAGAAATTTAACCTGTTCTACTACAGCCCCAAGATTTTTATTATTGTTGCATTTTTTGGTGGTGCTTATACTTACTGGCACCACCATCATCCTATAACGCAGTACAGTGCCGCAATTACTTCTAATGGTGGTACTGTGACTTCTAGAAATAATGATGCTGAAGTAACGACAAATGGTTTTGTTTTACTACCACCTGCTCAGGGGCAAAACGCAACGACAGTCTATGTTGTTGCGGCTGAAGAATGTCCGCACGAAGATTCACAAAGAGCGGATTTACTTGCTAAAGATCTTGCACAAAAAGGAATTCCTGTTGAGCGGATCCATAATGTAAGCTTCATTGTTAACAATCCGCAAGATAACTCAGCCATGCAACGCGTGGCGCCTATTATGGAAGGTACATTACCTGTCGTTTTTATCAATGGTCACGCAAAATCGAATCCATCACTCAACGAAGTTGTTGCGGAATTTAATAATAATAAAAGGTAAAATCTTCGGCACACCATTAATGTCAATAGTGCTTAAAATTTATGATTCTTAAAGTTGAAATAACAAAACTATAAACATTTAAAAGAAACAGCTTGGATTTATTCTAATAACAAAAATAATCTGGTGGCAACCCCACTAGCAATGCTTCGGCACATATCACAATCGCTACCGTTGCTACCTTCCGGTCCTGGCGGGGTTCACGACGTGACATTGCGAAGTAACCAGCAGGGCTACCATTGAGCAAGCAATTATAGCGAAACCACTGTTGTTTACAAGAAGATTTTTAACATTTTTCCAGAATTTAAGTTTTAATTCTGGATAGAAGCCCCCATTGATTAATTACTAAACGCAAAAGTCACCAGAACATCGTATTTCGTCACAAGACATTCACAGGATTGTTAGGCAATTTCATAGTTCGCATGGTGATGACATGCGCTATCGTTAAATCCAGACATCTTATAAATGAGATTTCAGCGCGTTATCTCACCCATCATTGAGTATCAATCCTCATGCTAAAGTCAGCCTTGTCAAACCTTACATTTGAAACACCGACGACATCTACAGAAAACGATATCTCTCAAAAAACAACCTTCCTCGCGACAGATACTCGCTTAAAAGAAACGCTATCAACGCCTATCTTCAAACCTTCAGTTGTCGCTCACAACAAATCAAACCGACATCGCCATCCATGGCCTATCCCTAAACGTGGCATGACCGTCGCAGAGTGGTTGATCAACCGCCGCAAAGCCGAATGGCCAACATGGGAAGATAATGTCCCAGTAGACACATTACCTAAGGCAAGACCTGATGCATCAATCAATGATTGGAAAATCTGGTTTGTGGGCCATGCAACGGTTTTAGTTCAAATTGGACCATACAACTTTCTGACAGACCCCGTTTGGGCAATGCGTGCAAGTCCTGCCGCTTTTGCTGGTCCAAAACGCGTGCGTCCTGCGGGTATTGCATTAGAAGACTTACCAACGATCGATGCCATTTTACTGAGCCACAATCATTATGATCACTTAGACAAAGCTTCGCTAAGTTGGTTATACGCCCGTGACCGCATGCCCATTTATTCAGGTCTTGGAAACGGTCACTATATTGATGCTCACATGCGCGTAATTGAATTGGATTGGTGGGAGTCAATCAACTTTCATAAAGATGATCGACTTAAAATCGTCTTCACGCCTGCACAACATTTTTCTGGTCGCGGTATCAAAGATACCAATATGGCGCTGTGGGGTGGACTATCCATTCTCACACCTGATGATCATCTATTTTTTGCTGGTGATACAGGTTATGCACATCATTTTGCAGAAATTCGAGAGCGACTTGGCGCACCTCGTCTTGCACTCTTGCCAATCGGCGCATATGAACCACGTGCCGTTATGCATGCAATGCACATGAATCCAACCGATGCTGTACAAGCGCATCAAGACTTAAAGGCCACCAAATCATTTGCCATTCATCATCGTACATTTCAGTTAACCGATGAAGCCATGAATCAACCCTTATTAGACCTTGCAAAAGCCCTAAACCGAGCAAACTTACCTGCCCACTCCTTTGCAACGCCTACCGAAGGAGAAATGGTGCTGGCGTAACTCAAACCATTCAACACGCTGTCCACTATAAAAAAATTAATACTTTTATAACGACATGCAATAACAGACCACGATATGATATTCCCAAAGCCAGCACCTGACCGCTTGACAGACGCAAGGTGCTTTTTATTGAGATCGTTTTATTGCATGATACTTTGAGTGCTCACCTGCTTGGATTGAATTTTAACTATGCAAAACCCAATACAGAACACAATACAGAAAACCACACAACTGATGCAGCCATTCACTCGCTTGCAATCATTAGCAGTGCATGGATCACGCATAGGGTTAAGCAGCATTTGTTTGGCAATCATGGCGAGCCTATCTGCTCATGCAAATATTCCTGTTGAATCACGTCCACTTTCACAGCCAGCGGCACCTGTTGTCAGCACAGACAGCAACCAAGCCTCACAACTTTGGCTACTCACTCAAAAAATTCAGAAGCTCGAAGAAGATGTTCGCATTCTGCGGGGAAAAGTTGAAAGCCACGACAACGATATTGATCAGCTCCAAAAGGATGCAAAAAATCATTTTGTTGACTTTGACCAACGTCTTGGACAAGTACAAGATGATGTTAAAAAACTACAAGGTGGTACAGGACAAGCAGCTGTAGCAGACAACCCAACAAATTCACAAACTCAGAATACCGTAGCACCGAATACCACATCGCAAAATCCAGTTGTCGGAAATGGTACAGCCACGACAGATGAAGCCGATAAAGTTGCATATATTACAGCGTATGAAGCCTATAAAACAGGCGGTGCAGCTCAAGCCATTGCGCCGATGAAAAAATTTATTAATGATTATCCACAAAGTCAGTATGTGCCAAATGCTTATTATTGGCTGGGTGAGTTCAATCTCGCTGTGAATCCACCAAACTTTGCTGTCGCAACAACAAACTTTAAGATCGTCACAAGCAAATATCCAAAATCCGCTAAAGCAGCAGCAGCAACATATCGCTTAGCAACCCTTGCTGATGTCGATCAACACCAAGCCACCGCCATTGCACTCATGAAGACCTTGGTCAAGAACTACCCAGGTACACAAGAAGCTGGATTTGCGACAGACTATCTCAAATCTCATGCTACAGCGACTGTAGACAAGAAGCCTGAAACAGACAAATCTGAAAAAACCGATACCAGAAAACCTGAAAAAGTAGACACCAAGAAAACTGAAAAAGCAGATAAGACACAATCTCACAAAGTGGAAGCAACAGAAAAACACAAGAAAACTGTTAAAAAAGTGAAAGACTCTGATAACGGTGATGATAATACTTAAATTAGTTTATCTATCGCTTTTTTAGGTCTCATATAAGAGCAATGAATATGTTAGTACATACAGCATTTCTGAATAACAGAAAAATACAATTACGTCCAAATAAAATGTCTATCGCCACATTGGCGTTGATGACTTTATTATTCTCCGCTCCGTCGTTTGCAGAAAACCCAGAACATCGAATCATTTCACTACAAGCCGAAACCAGTCGAGAAGTGCAAAATGATCAAATGCAAGCCACACTGTATACCGAGTTGAACGACGCTAACCCTACTGTTTTAGCAAAGCAAACTGCACAGATTATCAATCGTGCAATGGAACTTGCCAAAGCCTATCCGACTGTTCATGTAAATAATGGCTCGCAAAATACTTACCCTATCTATGGTGATAAAAACAAGCTCACAGACTGGCGTAGCCGCGCTGAAATCCAGCTAAAAACATCTGATTTCAAAGCAGGCAGTGAATTGATCGCTCAGCTACAGACCAACATGCAGCTGGATGGTGTGAACTTCTCGGTATCAAATGAACAACGCACTAAAGTTGAAAATGAACTAATGACTGAAATTACAGGCATCTTTCGTGCGCGTGCCACTCAACTTCAGCAAGCTTGGGGCGCAAATAAATATGAGCTGGTCAACATGAACATCAATAGCAGCAGCGATATGCCTCGTCCCTATCCGATGATGCTACGTGCAGCAAAATTTGATGCCGCCAATGCAGCACCAGCACCTCAGACCATTGAAAGTGGTAACAGTCGTGTAGTCGTCAATGCGAATGGAAGTATCCAGCTGCAGTAACTCGGAACCTTACTCCCAACAAAAAAGCCCGATTCTATGAAACGGGCTTTTTTATATCTTCTTGTGACCTTAGCGCGTTATACCTCGATCAGAGCGCTGTAAAGAATCAATTAACAATTGCACCTCAGGATGCTGCGGCAAGATATCTTCGATTAACGCCACAATTGCCTGTTCTTTGGTTAAACCCTGACGATAAACAATCTTAAATGCATGTTTTAACGCTGTAATCGTTTCAGAAGACCATCCACGACGACGCATCCCCTCAAAGTTCATACCATGCGCTTTAGAAGGATTACCCGATGCCATCACGTATGCAGGCACATCCTTCACAATCAAACTTGCACCGCCCACCATTGAATATGAATCTAAACGACAGAACTGATGGATTCCAGAGTTTCCACCAACAATCACAGAATCCCCAATTTTGACGTGACCAGCAATGCCTACATTATTGGCAAATACACAGCCACTGCCAATCACACAATCATGTGCAACATGGGTATTGACCATAAATAAATTGTTATTACCAACTTTAGTCAGTCCTTCATCTTGAATCGTCCCACGATGAAAGGTACACGACTCACGAATCACATTATCATCGCCAACTTCTAACCAAGTTTCTTCGCCAAGATATTTTAAATCCTGACAATCTTCACCAATGGTCGCAAATTGAAAAATACGATTTCGTGCACCGATTCGAGTCCAACGACTGATCACCACATGCGGTCCAATATGATTATCTGCACCAATCATCACATCAGGACCAACAATCGAATAAGGACCGATTGTGGTAGATGGGTCAATTTGAGCACTGGGATCAATAATTGCTGTTGGATGAATTAAAGGATGACTCGTTGCATCAATGACCTGAGTTCGTGGAGATACATCTGGGGTATGACCTGATGCAAAACTCATTTCGCATCCTCCGTTTTCTGCTCGATCACCATGATCTCAGCGCTTGCCGCCAATTCATCACCAACACGAACCTGACAAGCAAACTTATAGATTTTTTGTTTTGCCGTAATAATTTCTGCCGTAATTGTCAAGGTATCACCAGGCACAACTCGACGTTTAAAACGTAATTTATCCACTCCTGCAAATAAATAAATATAACCATCTGCAGGACGTTTTTGCTCAGTAATGAACCCCAAAATTCCAGAAACTTGCGCCATAGCCTCTAACATTAAGACACCAGGCATAATCGGCATTTCAGGAAAGTGACCTTGAAAAAATTCTTCATTGACGGTCACATTTTTAATCGCAGTAATTGACTTTCCAGGCTCTACAGCAATCACTCTGTCAACCATGAGAAACGGATAACGCTGTGGTAGAAACTCTCGAATAGTTTCAATATACATCGGTATTGCGACTGGAAAAGATATGCTCATAAAAAACAGACTTCTGTATTGTGTCTATGCATCTGATGCATTTCATCACATTTTATTTTGTCTACGTCTAAACACTGTCAGGAATAGAAAGTTGACTCAATAAAATTGTTTTGAGTAAAAACAAAATCACATCAGATGAGTGAGATCTAAGTAAATTTTTTCAGTAAATGGCTCATATTCATGGGCTTATCATATTTACTGTATGTCAGTAACTCAAAATGTAACTATTGATTACCAAGTTGTGATTCTAAACGTTTCAGTGTAACTTGCAACTCTTTGATTTGTGCAGCCATCTCGCCAAGATGTCTCACTCGCACGGCATTCTTACGCCATGTCGATGTTTTTTCATACGCAGAACCTGATGAATAACTTCCAGACTCCTTGATCGTTCCAGTAATCATACTCATGCCAGTAATATGCACACGATCCGTAATTTCAAGATGCCCCGCTATTCCAACTAGACCACCAATAACACAATGCGATCCAATTTTCACACTACCGGCAATACCAGTTCCTGCCGCAATTGCAGTATGCGCACCTATATTGACGTTATGACCAATCTGAACAAGGTTATCAATAATGACACCATCGCCAATCGTTGTATCATCAAGCGCGCCACGATCAATCGTCGTATTTGCGCCAATACGCACACGGTCACCAATCATCACGCGACCTAACTGGACAATTCGATGCCACCTGCCTTCAGCAGTTGCAAAACCAAAACCTTCAGCACCGATAACCGCACCGGCATGAACTCTTACTTGATGTCCTAATTGGCATCCATGATGAATAGTCACGCCATGCCCAATCCAACAAGATGTACCAACCATCACGCCACGACCAATATGTACTGATGAGACCAGTACAGTATCGTCGCCAATCTGGACATCATCCTCAATCACAACGAATGCACCAATCGACACATTACGACCAATTCTTGCAGTTGGGGAAATTACAGCCGTCGGATGGATTGTCTTTTCTGTTGCAACTGATGGATCAAACAAATGCGTTAATTGAGCAAATGCCAAATACGGATTAGGCACAATAATCGCTGAGCGCGCAAATGTATCTCGATCTGCACTAGTCACCAACACCGCACCTGCATTCGTAGTTTGTAACTGCCCTCGATATTGACTATTCGCTAAAAAACCTAAATTTGAGGCTCCAGCATTCGTCAGCGAGGAAAGTCCAGTGATCACAAGATTGGGATCACCAGAGACTACTGCTGATACCGCTAAAGGATCACCGCCTTGACCAACAGTCTGTTGATTAAGGTACTGAGCAATGTCCTCTAGCGTAAAACTTTTCATTATTTAGCCGCATTCAAACGGTCAGTGATTTTCTTGGTCAAATCCGCTGTTGGTGATGCCCAAATCACATATTTTTTCTCAATAATCACGTCGTAATTGCCTTCTTTACGTAGATCTTCGATGATTGATTCAAGTTTAGGCATAACTGTTTTCAGCATCGCAGTTTGTGCTTCTTCAATACGCTTTTGCACACCTTCTGCAGTACCGTTGTAATCATTTAGTTTAGTCTGGGCCTGAGCTTGTAATGCTTTTTTATCTGCATCACTCATCACTGAACCATCTTTCTGGAACTTATCCTGAATTGCAGTAATGTCTTTACGAAGTGCTTCCAAGTGATCGCGTTGTGGTTTAAGACTTGTATTCAGGCCTTCGATTGTTTGATGAGCAAGATTAGATGCCAACACCGCAGCTTGAGAATCTGCAACAGCAACATTATTTGCAAATGCAGCAGGAGATAACACAACTGCCGCAGCTAAACCTAAACCTGTGATTAAAGAACGCATTATGTATCTCCTTGTAAAATGCATGCAAAACAAATAAAAACCAAACAAACAAAAATTTAAAATACGCGACCAATCGCAAACTGGAAACGCTCAATCTGGTCACCCGGCTTGGAGTTAATCGGTTGGGCGTAACTCAGTGCAATTGGCCCAATCAAAGTAATCCATGTAATACCGAAGCCAGCACTATATCTAAAGTTATCAGTACCAAACTTATAATTACTTGCCGATGTGTTTGTCACACCTGATGTATCAAACACCTGTCCACCTTCAAAGAACAAGACCGGACGAATTTGTCTTGCCCAATCTCCGGCATACGGAATCGGCAAGACTAACTCAAGTCCACCCGTAATCATCGCATTACCACCAACTGACTCTGGATCTGGATCCGGACAAGTTGATGTTCCACCATTACAATAACCAATTCCGTTACTTAAAGGTCCAAGCGTATAATCTCGATAACCTCGGACAGAACCATAACCACCTGCAAAATAGTTCTTCCAAAATGGCAAATCATGTCCAATACCAAGCTTGGCGTATGCTCTCAATATAAAACCATCGAGATAATGCGTTGGAAGAGACATAAATGTCTGTCCAGTATATGTAACACGTTGATACTGTACATCACTACCCGGAACTGTCGTATCCAATGAAATCTGATGCGATGTCCCGCTCGTCGCAAGAACAGGACGATTAAGCGTATTGTAAGCCCATGAAAGACTTAAATTATATGTCAAGAAATTTTTATTATAAATTGGCGCAGCAGGATCACCTGACTGATTCGCTGCTCCATTCGATGTTAAGTAATCTTGCGCCACTTTCGAAACAAACTCTGTGGTTCGAATATCTGTATTATCAATATTTAAAGTTGCACTGACATTTTTGGTTTCATCCACAGGATAACCAAACGTCATTGATGCACCTTGCGAATCTGTGTAGTAACGCTGTACGCTCAAAGAAGAATCAAGTTTAGTATTTCGTACATAGAGATTAAAACCACGGCTCACACCATCAGGCGTAAAATACGGATCAAGTACGTTAAGGTTATAATTATCTAAAGTTTGAGAACGGGTAATATCTAGACCAACTTGATTACCAGTACCAAAAAAGTTAGTTTGGTTAATCCCGAACTGGAAAGTAATCCCGCCATATTGAGAGTAACCTACAGAAATACTACTGCTTCCTGATGGTTGTTCTTCAACGTTCACGTTCACATCAACCTGATCACTCGTATTCGGAACACGCACGGTATCAATAGTCACCGTCTTGAAGAATCCAGTACGCTCTAAACGAGTTTTAGAGAGATCAATCTTGTCATTTGATGCAAGCGAACCTTCAAGCTGACGCATTTCACGACGAAGGACATTATCAGCAGTCTTTTCGTTACCTTTAAAATTAATCCGACGAACATAAACCTGTTTACCTGGATTAACCGCATAGTTCATGGTGACCGTTTTTGTGGTTTCATCAATTTCTGGAATCGCACTAATATCAGCAAAATAATATCCGCTATTTCCATACTTTTTACCCAGCAACACTTTAGTTGCAACGACTTGCTCTTGTGAAAATGTCGTACCTGGCTTATAAACAATCAATTGTTTTAAGTCATCGGGCTTAAATAGTGTTTCGCCAACAAACTTGGTTTCACCAAATTTATATTGGGCGCCTTCCGTCACACTGACTTCAATAAAAATCGTCTTTTTATCTTCACTGATATTCAGTTGCGCGCTATTCAATGCGTAATGGATATAACCTTTATTCAAATACAACGCTTTTAAATTTTCTAAGCTCGTATTCATCTTTTCACGCGCATAGCGATCATCGCGCGTCAAAATTGATGACCAACTACTCGATTTAATATCAAATGCGCGTTTAATTTCATCATCAGAAAACACATGATTACCGATGACTTGAATATTAAAAACTTTCGCCGCATCGCCTTCATATATTTTGAAAGTGACATCCGCGCGATTGTTTGGTTTAGCGGTGGTTTCAATGGTTACTTGAGCATTGTAGCGGCCTTGTTGAATATACTGTTGCTCAAGCTCATTCTTGACGACTTGTAATGAAGAGCGCTTTAACAACTCTCCTTCATTAATACCGCCACTTTTAAGACCTTTTAACAGTGAGTCAGAAGGAATGAGTTTGTTCCCTCTCAAAGTAATCGATGCAATAACTGGACGCTCGATTACTTTAAAAACAAGGATGTCTTGATCACGTGAAGCTTGAACATCATCAAAATTTCCGCTGGCGTATAGCACACGAATCGCATCTGCGGTTTTTTGATCAGTAATCGTATCTCCGCTCGCAATCGGTAATAACGAAGCAATACTCGCTTGAGACAAGCGAACTAAACCATCAATCCGAATATCTTTCGCAACAAAACTATTAGGTGCTGTTTCAGCATAAGCAATCATAGGAATTGCTGCAGCCATCGTACAGGTCGCTATTGCTAAGGGCAGTAGTGCTAAAGGATGCTTCATGCCAACATTATCCGCTTCAAACTAAAAATTTTAAGAAAACCTAACACGCGCCAATGAACAAACTAAAATAACCGTGTTAAATCATTAAATATCGCAACAATCATCAGCATGCCCAGCATAGCGAGACCGATACGCAAACCCATTTGTTGAAAGCGCTCTGAAACAGGGCGCCCAATCACCGCTTCAATTGTAAAATACACAAACTGCCCACCATCCAAAATTGGAATTGGCAATAAATTCAAAATCCCTAAGCTCACGCTCATCACCGCCATAAAACCAACAAAAGCCTGCCACCCCATATGTGCAGTATGTCCTGCAACTTTGGCAATCGTGATCGGTCCAGAAATATTATTTAACCCAATCAAACCACTCAACATTTTCCAAAATGACGTAATGGTCAATGCTGATAAGTTCCATGTCTTCTGAATGGCAAGAGTCAATGCTGTCAACGGATCATGCTGAATAATTTGCTTATATTCCGCAGGAATTTGGTAGTTTTGACTCTTATCAACTTGAGGAAGAATTCCTAACAAGCCCATTTTTACACCAAAATCATCTCGCTTTGCTGCGGGTGTTAATTTTAAAACTTGCTCAGCACCCTTACGTTCAACGACAACAGACAAAGTTTGCTCAGGATGTGCGTGAATAAATCTGGTCAATGACAACCAATCCGTGACTGGCGAACCATCGATACTCACAAAACGATCACCAACCTGAAGACCTTGCTTTGCACCAGCACCATCTGATTGAACTTCTCCAACCACCGCATCAATTTTTGGTTGATAAGGGTAAAAACCTAATTGAGCTAAAGGATCTGCACCACTGCTTCGTAGAAAATTCTTGATTGGAAGCTGGTAAGTAGCATCATGACCCAGATGATTGACAGTTAAAGTAATATGACCCGTCTCCCCCATACGCTCAATCAACGCGTAATTCAATTTTTCCCAATCAAGTGCAGATCGACCATCCACAGCAGTAATGAGATCTCCAACCTGCACACCCGCAATCGCAGCGGGCGAATGAGGTTCTACCTGCCAAATTCGCGTATTAATTTGCTCACTTTGCGGTAAATATAAAATCCAGAATAGGAAAATTGCAAACAACAAATTAATCAATGGCCCTGCCGCAACAACTGCCATGCGAACTAAAGGGGGTTGGCGATTAAAAGCTCGGGGGATATCCTCTTCTGGAACCTCGCCTTCTCGCTCATCAGCCATTCGAACAAAACCACCTAATGGAATTACGGCGAATTGATAGAGTACGCCGTCTTTTCCACGTCGTTTCAATAATGCAGGTCCAAAACCAATTGAAAAAGTGAGAACTTTAATCCCAAATCGCCGAGCTACCCAAAAATGGCCAAACTCATGGATTGCCACTAAAGGCCCCAAAAGGAGTAAGGCTGCAAGGACGATTTGAAAAAAACTCATGAATTCGCGTATTTACCTAGTAAAAATCAATAACTATGAACCTTTTCTACAATAGATTCTGTGCAATCTGTCTTGCAGTAGAGTCGTAATGCAGGATTGTGGCAAGGTCTCGTGCTGGGATCATCGGTAGTTGTGTAATAACTGACTCAATAATGCGAGGAATTTCACAAAATTTGATCTTTTTGGCTAGAAATGCAGCAACAGCAACTTCATTCGCTGCATTGAGCACTGCTGGGGTTGTTCCGCCCGCTTGCATTGCTTCCCGCGCTAAACGTATACAGGGAAAACGAACCTCATCGGGCTTTTCAAAATGAAGTGTCGCCACCTGAAATAAATCTAAAGGAGCAACACCCGCATCAATTCGTTGAGGCCATGCTAATGCATGCGCAATCGGCGTACACATATCAGGATTACCCATCTGCGCTAACGTTGAACCATCCACATATTGCACCAGAGAATGAATAATACTTTGTGGATGTACAACCACTGTCACTCGTTCAGGCGGCAAATCAAACAAATGACATGCTTCAATCAGCTCCAAGCCTTTATTCATTAATGTGGCGGAATCAACAGAAATTTTCTGACCCATTACCCAATTTGGATGCTTACACGCTTGTTCAGGCGTAACTTGCTCTAGCTGCTGCAAATCAAATTGTCGGAAAGGTCCGCCTGACGCGGTGAGTAGAATCTGTGATACACCTGCACGAGATGATTGATTTTGAAAGCGCTCAGAAGTTTGGAAATAATCAGTGGGTAAGCATTGGAAAATTGCATTATGTTCCGAATCGACAGGGAGTAACATCGCCCCCGAACGATGTACACAATCCATGAATAGATTGCCTGCCATGACGAGCGCTTCTTTATTTGCAAGCAAAACGCGTTTACCCGCTTGCACTGCCGCAAGCGTCGGCTCAAGACCTGCTGCACCCACAATTGCAGCCATAACAACATCCACATCAGGATGTGATGCAATCTGCTTTAAGCCGAGCTCCCCTTCAAGGATTGTTGGTATTTGTGCATCAGGGAATCTATGTCTTAAATCTTTCGCAAATGCTTCACCCTGATCCGCCGGTACAGAGACATAACTCGGATGATATGTTGCACATAACTCAGCAAGCTGATCTAAGCGACTATGACCACTTAATGCAAAAACATGATATTGATCGGAATGTAGAGTCAATACTTTAAGCGTACTTTCCCCGATTGAACCTGTCGCACCTAAAATGCACACATTTTGTTTAGGCGACAGCACTGAACTTAAAAGTTTATCGCGGGTTTGCACGACTAGAATCCTCCAGCCAACCAAAATCCCAATGCAAAAACTGGTGCTGCAGCGAGCAGAGAATCAATCCGATCCAAAACACCACCATGACCAGGTAGCAAACTTCCCGAATCTTTAATATTCGCTTTACGCTTCAGCAATGACTCAAATAAATCACCCAAAACGGATGCCAATACAACAATCATGGACAATAGAATAAAACCCACTAAGTTAATGCCAGCCAAATGTCGATAATACGCCACGGCAACGATCACACATGTGGTTAGCGCAAGTCCACCGACTAAACCTTCTATCGTTTTATTTGGACTCACATCAGGAATCAGCTTATGTTTACCAAAAGCCTTGCCTGAAAAATACGCCCCACTATCTGCTACCCAAACCAACGCAAACAAATACATCAACCACCAAGGTGAGCTCGCCCATAAACTATAAATCGCAAGTGTCGATGCAATAAGGAGCAATACCCCGATCAGTGGCAGCCAGCGTTCAGATGTAATTCCAGCCTGCGGATAACGACGCACCGTGACAAATGCTGACAACCAGAAAACGGCTGTCACCCCCCATATACTTGGCCAAATCACAGGACAATAACGATTCAAGCCATAAACACTTATCGCAAGTAATACATTGATTGCAACAAATAAATTTGGATATTGATAAGGTTGTCCAGCATTTTTACCAAACTTCGTCCACTCTGATGCGCCAACCAATAGCACAACAAGCATGAGCAAAATCATAGGAATAGGACTTTTTGTTGCAAACATACAGAGCAATACGATTGCAATTAAAATAAGTCCAGTCCGAATTCGCTCAAGCATTGTGATGTTCCTAGTGTGAATTATTATTGGATTTTAGATCAGATTTATACTCGGAAACCTGCTCACTTGTACGCCCAAAACGACGTTCACGAAATGAAAACTGACCTAATGCACGATCAAACTCGGCTTCATCAAATGCAGGCCATAACGTATCAGTAAAATAGAGTTCAGCATATGCCGACTGCCATAACACAAAGTTTGACAGACGATATTCACCACCTGTACGAATTAACAAATCCACAGGGGGTAAATCTCCCATTTCTACACATTGCTGCATACTGACTTCATCAATATCATCGACTGACATTGCCCCAGCCTGAACGGCCTGTGCCAGTCGTTTTGCAGCTTGTGCCATGTCCCACAAACCACCATAACTAATCGCAATCACCATGATCATTTGGGCATTTGGTGCAGTAACCTTTTCAGCAGTTTGCATCAACTGCTGCAAGCGCTCAGACATTTTTGAGCGATCACCAATAAAACGCATTGCGATTTTTTGCTCAAGCATGCGAGGCACTTGGTCTTGAACAACTTGCTCAAACAGCTTCATCAAAAGCTCAACTTCATCTGGCGGTCGACGCCAGTTTTCACTTGAGAATGCAAATACTGTCAATACCTCAATCCCGACTTTACGTGCATGTTGCGTGATGAGATCAAGCTGATCCTTACCCGCCACATGACCACCACCATCTGATAAATGATGTTGGCGACCATAGCGATTGTTACCATCCATAATGATGGCAACATGACGCGGCAAGTTCGGGAGATATCCTTTCGGACGATCTGTTAAGTCAGGTGCAGACAAGAGAATTAAACCTGCAATAATTCGGCTTCTTTTGCCGCTAACTGTTTTTCGATTTCAGCAATGTATTTGTCTGTCAATTTCTGGACTTCATCGTTAGTACGACGTTCATCATCTTCAGAAATTTCTTTTTCTTTCAATAAATCTTTCACATCACCCAAGATATCACGACGAATATTACGAACAGCAACGCGTGCATTTTCTGCTTCAGCGCGTGCGAGTTTCTGCATATTTTTACGAGTTTCTTCGGTTAATGCTGGCAGCGGAACACGAATCACATCACCAGAGATCGGATTTAAACCCAAATCGCTTTCACGAATCGCTTTATCAACCGCCCCGACCATACTGCGCTCAAAAGGCTGTACGATTAAAGTACGTGAATCATCAACACCAACGTTGGCAACCTGATTCAACGGTACATCTGAGCCATAGTAAGGCACCATGACATCTTTGAGCATTGCAGGATGCGCACGGCCTGTACGAACACGAGAAAACCCAGCCTCAAGTGAATCAAGGCTCTTCTTCATCCGAATTTCGCCATCTTTTTTCAAATCATTTAACATATTCATTTCCTTCATTTTGGATACGTTCTTTAATGTGCTTATACGCTTTATCAGCATTGACCTCAAAGCAACTCATCAAACAAAAAACGCATCACGACTATTCAAAATAAAACTCCGTCAACAACGATCAATTATTGAGTTTTACCAACTCGTGTTCCTTCATTACCACCCATGACCACATTGAGCAAAGCTCCCGCTTTATTCATGTTAAACACTTGAAGTGGCACATCATGGTCACGGCACAAACAGATCGCAGTTAAATCCATCACTTCCAGCTTTTCATCTAAAACCTGATCAAAGGTTAGACGCTCATAACGCACTGCATCTTCAAATTTATTTGGGTCTTTATTATAGACACCATCGACTTTAGTCGCTTTCAGAATCAGATTTGCCTCAATCTCAATGCCACGCAAACATGCAGCAGTATCTGTCGTAAAGAATGGATTGCCCGTACCACCAACAAAAATACACACATCGCCTGCTTTCAAGAAACGAATTGCATTGCGGCTGGAATACTGTTCAACCACGCCATTGATCGCAGTTGCTGACATTAAACGTGTCTTAATATTACGGCGCTCAAGCGCATCGCGCATGGCCAAGCCATTCATTACTGTTGCCAACATGCCCATTTGGTCGCCAGTCACACGACCGACCAAACCTTCTTTTTGTAGCTGACTACCGCGATAGAGATTACCACCACCAACGACAATACCCACTTGTACGCCTAATCCTACCAAGTGTGCAATAGCCAAACTCATCTGATCGAGGATATTGGCATCAATCCCCATATCTTTAGTGCCTGCCAATGCCTCACCAGACAGCTTCAATAAAATTCGCGAAAAGCGTGGGCTTTTTTCTGTCATGACGGGCACTCCGAATAGAATAAAACTGGGATTGATAAGGCGCAACAACACGCAATCCTGATCACATCTTTATGCGAGATCGCGCGAACGTAAATCACTTTGATTTACGGTGAGGCATGGTAACAAAAGGCAGCGATGAACGTAAGCGGCGACGCACATGATTTTCGGTGTATTTATGGTGTTTATTAGCTAATATTAGTTGATCACTTCAGATAAAGTAACTTACCAATAAAATCAAAGATGGGCTTAATGGGCAAGGAAATGCGCAAGCAAACAATCAAATCACTGAGAACACTCCTACTACTCACCCTCTGCGGCACAAGCCATGCAGAAATGAAAGTTGTACTTACCGATGACACAGGCACAACTTACGCAGTCCAGCCCGAAATTATCAAATTTAAAGCTAACAATCGCGAGGTCAAGACGTATAGCTTTCTTAAACTCAAACCAGCACAAGCAAAAACCACACCCGACATAACACTTCAAATAGATTTTGATTGTGTCACTCTAAATGGCAAAATCCTTACCCTCATCAAAACAGAACCCAAAACTGGATGGAAATCATTTGATGAACAGGCATCAAGTATGAGTTTCGAGCGTCCAGACAACTATCAAAACATCATATCAACTAGCACCAATCAACAACTTACCACTCGCGTCTGTGAAATTGCTAAAACAAAAACAGGACACCATTAAGAAAACGACAAGCACCCCTAAAGCCACGAAGCACCAAATCCAAAAAAACAAAACCCCGCATAAAGCGAGGTTTGTTTTATTAGCAATTTAACTTGCTAATTAGCCTGCTGCAGCAGCCGATGCAGCAGCAGTCGCAGCAGCAACTTCAGCAGCAAAGTCGTCTACTTTCTTCTCGATGCCTTCACCAACTTCTAAACGAACGATGGTGTTAACAGTTTGACCAGCAGCTTTCAGTACGTCGCCAACTTTCTTCTCGTTGTCGATCACGTATGCTTGACGAGTCAATGTCACTTCGTTCAAGTATTTGTCCAAGCTACCAGTAATCATTTTTTCAACGATTGCTTCTGGTTTACCTGACTCGCGTGCTTTAGCAGCGAAAATTTCTTTTTCGCGTGCGAGTACGTCAGCCGGTACGTCTTCTGCATTGATTGCCAATGGATTGAACGCAGCAACGTGCATTGCAACACCTTTACCAGTGTCAGCATCACCACCAGTGTACGCAACCACAACACCGATTTTCAGACCGTGACGGTAAGAAGCAAGGTTTGCACCTTCAACCAAAACCGCACGACGAACTTGGATGTTTTCACCGATTTTTTGAACCAAAGCAACACGTGCTTCTTCAACAGTTTGACCATCGCCATATGGCAATGCAGCAATCGCAGCAACATCAGCAGTGTTGTTTGCCAATGCAATGTCAGCAACCTTAGTTGCAAACGCTGTGAAGTTTTCGTCTTTTGCAACGAAGTCAGTTTGGCTGTTTACTTCAACCAACAGCGCACGGCCGTCAGCTTGAGCAATGATGATCGCGCCGTCAGCAGCGATATTACCCGCTTTTTTAGCTGCTTTTGCTTGACCTGATTTACGCATGTTATCGATCGCAACTTCGATGTCGCCACCTGCTTCTGCAAGTGCTTTTTTGCAATCCATCATGCCCAGACCAGTACGGTCACGCAGTTCTTTAACCATGCTTGCAGTAATTTCTGCCATTTTCATTTCCTCAATAATTAGCTTTCAGAACGATGCTTTTTAAAAAGCAGCTCGAAAACTAGTTTTAAATTCGTTGGCTCTTTAAAGCAGCCTTCTCAATCCTTCAACACGTTTCTGCGACATTATTGAAAACTAAACAGCCCAATCGGTTGATTGGGCTGTAGACCTGTCAGATTCAGGATAACTAAGAACTTAGACAGAATCGTGACAGCTTAAAACAATGACGCAAATAACAGCTTATTACTCAGCAGCTGGTGTTTCTGCAGTTTCAGCAGCAACTTCTTGGCCACGTGCAGCAGCACTGCCTTGAGTTGCAGCAAATTCTTTACCAGCAATAATCGCATCAGCCATTGAGCTTGCATACAAAGTAACTGCGCGGATCGCGTCGTCGTTACCTGGGATGATGTAGTCAACGCCATCTGGATTTGAGTTAGTATCAACGATACCGATTACTGGAATACCAAGGTTCAGCGCTTCTTTGATTGCAATCGCTTCATGATCAACGTCGATCACAAATAATGCATCAGGCAAGCCGCCCATATCTTTAATACCACCCAAAGATTTTTCCAATTTTTCCATTTCGCGAGTACGTTCTAACGCTTCACGCTTAGTCAGCTTAGCGAAAGTACCATCTTGTGATTGGATTTCGAGATCTTTGAGGCGTTTGATTGACTGACGGAGTGTTTTCCAGTTAGTCAACATACCACCCAACCAGCGGTGATCAACAAACGGCATACCAGCACGGATTGCTTGTTCACGGATGATTGCGCTTGCAGCACGCTTAGTGCCAACAAACAATACTTTGTTTTTACGGCTAGCGATTTGGTTTGCGTAGTTCAGAGCATCGTTCAATGCTGGAACAGTGTGTTCCAAGTTGATGATGTGGATTTTGTTACGTGCGCCGAAAATGAACGGCTTCATTTTTGGGTTCCAGAAACGTGTCTGGTGACCAAAGTGTGCGCCTGCTGTCAGCAGATCACGCATTCCTACGTTATAAGATGCCATCTTTATTTACCTATGCACATGGTGCATTTTTCAGTTTGGGTTAGGCCTCCATACACCCGATTCATCCACTGGTTTGCATTTTTAACGCTGTTATTTGCTTAAATTTTGCCAAAAACAACAATTTTACAAGCCCAGCACCCAGACGAATTGTCGATGTATGTGCGGATTTAATTTCCAATTCAATCTAATCAACTTATAAGCAGATGATTTCATTTACCTTATAATGAGAATCCCATCACAAAAATAAACTTACTAATCACCACCAGAAACTGATTGCTAAATTGGGGGCGTATTTATATCATGTTTTCATCTATTTTCCAATTATATTGGCACGATTATGAACAGTTTTATTCAACCTCACTCACTGATCAAGTCAGCCGAAGATATTGAAAAAATGCGTGTAGCTGGCAAGCTCGCAGCAGAAGTCCTCGGTATGATTGCGCCCTATGTCAAAGCAGGTGTGACCACGGGTGAATTAGATCGCATTTGCCATGACTATATTGTCAACGTGCAAGGGGCAATTCCTGCACCACTCAACTATCGCGGTTTTCCAAAAAGTATTTGTACATCAGTCAATCACGTTGTTTGTCATGGTATTCCAAGTGATGACAAAGTGCTGAAAAACGGCGACATTATCAATATCGATGTGACCGTCATCAAAGATGGTTTTCATGGCGATACCAGCGAGATGTTTTTTATCGGCGAACCGTCAATTTTGGCAAAACGTTTAAGTGCTGTTGCTCAAGAAGCCATGTATCGCGGTATGCAAACTGTGAAACACGGTTCTTATGTGGGTGATATTGGCGCAGCTATTCAAAGTTATGTGGAAAGTCAACGCTTTAGCGTGGTACGCGAATATTGTGGTCATGGTTTAGGTCGCGTATTTCATGAAGACCCACAAGTTCTGCACTACGGCAAGAAAAACACAGGCATGAAACTCGAAGCTGGCATGACCTTCACTATTGAACCGATGGTCAATGCTGGTGTTTGGCAAACTACGCTGATGAATGATGGTTGGACGGTGATCACTAAAGATCGTAAGTTGTCGGCGCAATATGAACATACATTGCTGGTGACCGAAACTGGCATTGAGATTTTGACGGCACGTCCGAATGAGGATTTATCGCGGTTTAAAGTTTAAACTTTATTACTGATTCTGGTTACTTTTTCTTATAAAAAAGACTCTTTAAACAGGGTCTTTTTTACGTTTATGGACACGCAGTTCCTGTTATGATTTAGCTTCTCGCCACTCTTCGCCAATCGTCTTGAGAGATTTCGCCTTATGTCCGCTCTCCTCGCCCCACAAGATCCCTCATCTATGGAACTTCCTACACTTGCTGAGGTTCTGGCACAAAGCTTGAATGTCCGAGGATTGATCGAATGGCGAAAAAAATTAGAGCAGCAACTTGATGCACGGCTAGAAGCAGGAGAATCTATTCGCAAGATTGTTCATGCACGTACCCATGCAATTGATGATGCCTTAATTCATTTATGGCAACGTCAAGGATTGTCTAATGAAGGGATTGCACTGATTGCAGTTGGTGGCTATGGACGTGGAGAATTACTGCCAAAATCCGATGTCGATGTGATGATTTTAAGTCATCAACCCTTAACACCAGAACAAGAAGAACAGGTTTCTCAATTTGTCTCGAATCTCTGGGATGCAGGGCTTGAGCCAGGCGTCAGCGTGCGTACCGTTGCCGAGTGTATTGAAGCTGCGCAAGACATGACTGTTGCCACAAGTCTGGTCGAGTCACGATTAATTTATGGCGATAAATCATTGAGCTTGCTTCCACGTCGCATCGTCTCAGAGACTTGGACAGACTTTGATTTTTATACGCAAAAAATGGCAGAACAAAACACTCGCCATGCACAACATCATAATACCGAATACAACCTCGAACCTGATATCAAAAACGCCCCCGGCGGTCTACGCGACATTAACCAAGTCGGCTGGATTGCTAAGCGCTACTATCGTGTTGTACGCCTCTATGACTTGGTACATTTAGGGTTTATCAGTGAGTTTGAATACAACGAACTCGAAGCTTGCGAAGATATTTTATGGTTGATTCGTCATCATTTACATCGCATCACAAATCGCAATGAAAATCGACTCTTGTTCGATTATCAACGCACTGTTGCCGAACGAATGCACTACACAGCAGACGCAAATGATCACCATAACGCCATCATTGAGCGATTTATGCGTGATTATTATCGCGCGGCGATGCGTGTTTCGACTTTCAATGAAATGCTACTCGCCTATTTTTTTGAGACCGCAATCGAGCCAAAATTACCCGAATTATCCCCACCAAAAATCACACCGCTCAATGAGCGTTTCGAACTAGTCAATCAAAAAATTTCTGTGCGCCATCACCGCGTGTTCTCAGAAACACCAAGTGCAATTCTTGAGTTATTTTTCTTTATGGCATCTCGTGAAGATGTGACGGGAATTCGTGCACGCACATTACGTCTGCTTTTGCTGGCTGCAAATGGTATTGATGAAAACTTCCGCCAGAATCCAACCCATAAAGCACTTTTTATGGCAATTATTCGCGGTCGTCATCACTTATATGAAACATTCCAAGCGATGAAACGTTATGGTGTGCTCGGTCGATATTTACCTGCTTTTGGACAAATTATTGGTCTGATGCAATACGATTTATTTCATATTTACACCGTCGATATGCACACGCTGATTTTGTTGCGCAACTTACAACGTTTCGGCAGTCCAGAATTTGAAGAAACCTTCCCAGTGGTCAGCTTCATTTACAATCGCTTAGATCGTAAAGATATTATTTATTTAGCGGCCTTGTTCCATGACATTGCCAAGGGCCGTGGCGGAGATCACAGTGAGCTCGGTGCAGAAGATGCAAATGTCTTTTGTCTGGCACATGGGCTAACACAGCGCGAAGCAAATATTGTCAGTTGGCTCACGCGTAATCATTTGCTCATGTCATTAACAGCACAAAAGAAAGATATTTCAGATCCAGATATTGTTTTGGATTTCGCTCAGAAAGTCGGCGACATGGTGCATTTGAACTATCTCTATGTACTTACGGTAGCAGACATTAACGCGACCAATCCAACACTTTGGAATACATGGCGCGCATCGCTCCTGCGTCAACTTTACAACCACACTCGCCGTGTGTTGCGTTCAGGTTTAGACAATCCAATTGATCGTCAATCATGGATTGATGACACCAAACAGCAAGCTTCCGATCTACTTGCTGGTGCATTTTATCAAGATGCTGTTGAGAATATCTGGCGTGAACTGGGCGATGAATACTTCTTGCGGGAACGTCCGTCTGAAGTGGCGTGGCACACGCGCGAGATTCTGTTGCATGGGCATGAAACACCGCTTGTACAGATGCGTGAACATCGCGAACTCAACCAAGATGCCGTTCAGATCTTCGTCTATACCCATGATTTAACCAATCTATTTGCATCAACGGTTGCAGTGTTTGACCAAATGGATCTCAACGTTCAGGACGCACGAATTATCACTGCGAAGACTGGTTTTTCACTCGATACTTATATCGTGCTTGATCGTCACGGTACATTGCTCACAGATCAATCTCGTCGCGATGAGGTGATTGCGCGCTTGAAAGATGTTTTGGCAAATCCAAATAAAGCACAAAACATCGCCCAACGCCGCATTCCACGTCAGTTACGTCACTTTAATGTGCCGAGTGAAGTGAATATTAAATTGGATATCGTCCATCAATATAATGTCGTCGAAGTCATTTCACTGGATCGTCCGGGGCTATTAGCACAAATCGGCGCATTATTTGCGAAGCAAAATATTGATATTAAAACCGCTCGAATCGCGACCTTAGGCGAACGTGCCGAAGACGTCTTTTTCATTACAGATACCAAAGGAAAGCCGCTCGATCATGATGCAGCGCAAGAGCTTGGCGAACTGCTCATGCAGGAGCTAGATGCACAAAATCCAAGCTGATTGATTTGATCAGCATTGATATACTGTATGAAATAACAAATTGAGCAGGTCACTCCTATGAACGAACATTTAGCCAGCCTGCATCCGTATCCTTTTGAAAAATTAGCTCGCTTATTTAGCGAGCTGACTCCACCGAAGGATCTTGCAAATATTGCCCTATCGATTGGTGAACCTCGCCACGAATCACCTGAATTCGTCAAACAAGCCCTGATCGACAATCTCAAACACCTATCAAGTTACCCAACAACCAAAGGCTTGCCTACATTAAGACAAGCCATTGCGAACTGGTTAATACAGCGTTTCCATCTACAACAAGTAAATCCAGAAACCCAAGTTTTACCTGTAAATGGTACACGTGAAGCGATTTTCTCTTTCGTGCAAGCGGTTGTAAAACCAGTGAAAGGCAAACCACAACCTTATGTCGTGATGCCAAATCCGTTTTATCAGATCTATGAAGGTGCCGCTTTCTTAGCAGGTGCATCTCCTTATTTTGTTAATTGCACTGCTGAAAACAACTACCTCGGCGATTGGGATGCTATTCCAGAATCAGTCTGGGCGAACACCCAATTGGTTTTTATTTGTTCACCAGGTAATCCAACTGGTGCAGTGATGCCTGCCGAAAAATTAAAAAAACTGATCGAACTGTCTGATCAATACCATTTCACGATTGCATCAGATGAGTGCTATTCCGAGCTTTATTTTGATGTTGCGCCTGTAGGTTTGCTTGAAGTTTGCGCAGCGATGGGACGCCATGATTATAAGAATTGTGTGGTCTTTCACTCGTTGTCTAAACGTTCAAATCTACCGGGATTACGCTCTGGATTTGTCGCGGGCGACGCTAAACTACTCGCACCGTACTTGCTCTACCGTACCTATCATGGCTCAGCAATGCCCGTTCAGCATCAATTTGCCTCAGCTGTTGCATGGGGAGATGAAGAACATGTTGAACAAAATCGCGTTTTATACCGCCAAAAATTTGACTTATTCGTCAATGAATTAGGTAATAAATTTGCATTCAAAAAACCAGATGCAGGTTTTTATTTCTGGTTGCCTGTCGAGGATGATGAGGCATTTGCACAGCGGTTGTATGCGGAACAGAATATTACAGTATTACCGGGTCGCTACTTATCGCGCGAAGCGAATGGTATAAATCCAGGCATGAACCACGTGCGTATGGCTCTAGTTGCTAATCTGGACAACTGTGTCGAAGCGGTAGAACGATTGAAAAAGCTTTCCTGACATTCACGTTGAATCAACAAATATGCCAAGTGAGAACCATCATGAATTGTAAAGTTTAACTTGGCATCTTGTTGGCGGGATCGAATTAGCCCAGCGCCTATTGACGCTGTTGTGGAACGCCTAACATGACAACCACGACGATCAAAGACAATACGAGTAAGATCGCACTCGCATTCATTACCATGCTAATTTGATGGGCAAGAATAACCTTGAGATGAGTTGTCGTCGTGTGTGCCATCGAAAATACAACAACGAGCAAGCTTAACCCTAGCGCACCACCCATTTGATGTACCGTATTGACCAAACCTGATGCAGCTCCAGCATCCTGATGAGGAACGCCCTCTACAGCCTTCATCGTCAAAGGTGCCAATAATGCGCCATTACCTAAACCAATCAAGACCATTGGCAAAGCAACATTCATCAAATACTGACTTTGCGTCGATGCCGTACCTAGCCAAACTAGACCAACAATCATCATGATAAGCGCATAAACCATGACCCCAATCGTCCCAATTCGGCGAGTCAGGAATGGAACAGAAAACGATGCAATCAATTGAAAAACTGTCGCAGGCAAAAAAGCTAAACCCGCCTCAAAAGGAGTAAACGACAATACTCCCTGCAAATACTGCGTGGTAAAAAACCAAAACCCCACGATACCACTCATAAAAAACAAGCGAGCCAATAAAGCACCGTTACGCTGACGACTATAAAACAAGCGTAAAGGCATAATCGGCTGCTTAGAACGTGCTTCATTTTTCACAAACACACCAATCAAGCCAATACCTAGCACCACCGTCACTTGCGTCAATGTATTACTCCAACCCACTTCAGCAGCATGAACAACACCGAAAACTAACGTAGACATTCCAAGCGTTGAGCTGACAGCACCTCGCAAACCTAATTGCCCAGCGTGTTTTGTAGTTTCAATAATATAATGCTGCGTCCCCCATATCAGCATGATGCCAATAGGGACATTAATCAAAAATCCTGCACGCCACGATAATAAATCTGCAAATATTCCACCCATCACCAACCCAAAAGTCGCACCAACACCTGCCGCCGCAGCGTAATATGATAATGCTTTAGTCCGCGCCTCACCTTCAGCAAAATTGGTCGACAATAAAGCCATCGTGGTGGGTGCTAAAATAGCTGACCCACCCCCTTGGATCGCACGAAAAATCAATAACCAGCCTGCGCTTGGCGCTAAACCGATTGCAAAAGACGACAGCGTAAACAACACCAAGCCAAGCAGATACATGCGCTTACGACCAAAAATATCACCAGCACGCGCACCTAATAGCAACAGCCCACCAAAAGATAATGTATACGCATTTTGAACCCATGATAATCCAGCGGTACTAAACCCAAGACTTTGCTGAATCTTGGGCAAGCCAGTAATCACAATCGAAATATCAACCACGATCATGAAATAACTGGCAATAATGATGAGTAGAATGATGCCTTGATTCTTTAACTCTGGATTCATTATTTGGGGCTGTGTATTAGGTTGCATGTGATTTAGAACTCCTGTGCAGTTGGTCTAAACAAAATCTCATTGATATCGACATCGTCAGGCTGGCTCATTGCAAACACTACTGTGCGTGCAAACGAGTCTGCTGAAATGGCGATCTCATAAAATGCGCGAATCCCTGCGGCAATATCTGGCTCGGTTAAGCTATCGACTAACTCGGAGTTAACAGCTCCTGGAGAAATAATGGTAGTGCGAATATTGTAAGGTTTAACCTCTTGACGAAAGCCTTCTGAAATCACACGGACGGCATGTTTGGTTGCTGCATAAACCGCGCCCCCAGATCGTACTTTGTGCCCTGCGACTGAGGAGACATTAATCACATGTCCACTTTTTTGTCGTTGCATATGCGGTAATGCCGCTGCAATCCCATACAAAACACCTTTGATATTGACATCAATCATGCGATCCCAATCATCAATCTTTAATCGCTCCAAAGGTGAACTTGGCATCAATCCAGCATTATTAAGGAGTACATCAATCCGTCCAAACCTTTCCACAGCGGTATTGACTAAATGGCTGACTTGATCGACTTGAGTGACATCAGTAGCAATCGATAAAGCTTGACCACCCCGACTGACTAGCTCATCAACTAGAGTTTGTAGTCGATCGACACGACGTGCGCCTAATACAAGAATTGCACCTTGAGCAGACAATAAACGTGCCGTTGCCTCGCCCAAACCACTGCTCGCGCCCGTAATCACAACAACTTTACCTTCAATACCGTTTGTTATTTTACTGTTTGTCATTTTTAATGCTCCTCAGATTAATATTGGGCTGTGCCAGTCTGCACATCTTGTTTAACGTACTGTTCGTCACTGACGTGTTCCATCCATGTCACAGCAGAACCATCTTGAGCTTCCTGAATCGCAATATGCGTCATCGATGTACTCGGAGCTGCGCCATGCCAATGCTTCTCATTCGGTGCAATCCACACCACATCACCTGGATTAATAGACTGAGGAGCTTCACCCCATTTCTGAATAAACCCACTGCCTGCCGTAACAATGAGCATCTGACCTAATGGATGAACATGCCATGCTGTACGTGCGTTAGGCTCAAAAGTAACATTACCACCGCTAGTACGCGCTGGTTCAGTTGGTGTAAATAACATCTCTACACGCACCATACCTGTAAACCAATCAGTTGGTCCTTTCATTCCAGTACGTGCAGCATTTTTGAAAACTTGCATGACGAAATACTCCATTTAACAGATGGATTTAGTATATGCCGTCAGATTTGCTATGATTAGACAGTATTATTCGTATGCTTTTATGAGAAAAATTCATCAATGACCAATTTCAACGAACTGGCTGCATTTGTAATCGTGGTAAGAGAACGTAGTTTCACACGTGCTGCGGCACAACTACGGCTGTCGCCTTCGGCATTAAGTCATAGCATGCGTAATCTTGAAGAACGTTTAACAATTAAACTGTTAAATCGAACAACACGCAGTGTGTCACCTACGGAAGCTGGTGAGCGGCTATATCAAAGTATTGCAACCCAGTTTCAAGGGATTGAGGATGGACTAACAACGATCAATGAAATGCGGGATAAGGTTTCTGGAAAAGTTCGAATTTCTGCCACCGAAAGCTCTTTCAACAGTATTATTTGGCCAAAATTATCCAAAGTAATTCATCAATACCCAGATATTCAGATAGAAATTAACAGTGATTATCGCTTTACTAATATCGTGGCTGAACGGTATGACATCGGTGTACGGTTAGGTGATGATGTCGAAAAAGACATGATTGCGGTACGCATAGCACCCGACATGAAAATGGTTGTGGTTGGAAGCCCCCACTACCTCAACACACTCAAAGCACCTCAGACTCCACAACAGTTAATTCATCATCAATGTATTTGCCTGAGATTACCCACTTACGGTGGATTATTACCTTGGGAATTCATGATGAATGGACGTTTACAGAATATCAAAGTGACGGGTTCACTGATTTTTAATACCTCCAGTATGGTGCTGCAAGCAGCAGTAGATGGCTATGGACTCGCTTGGCTGCCCGAAAATATCGCCGAGCCTTATATTGATGACCATCGTTTAGTCTCTGTTTTAGATGACTATGCGGCGTCATTCACAGGCTATCACCTCTACTACGCAACCAGAAATGCCTCACCAGCAATCAAGATCATTGTTGAGGCCTTAAGACTCAAAGATTAATGATTGATGATAAAAATCAATCGTCAGGAAACTGCCATTGTTGATTCCAAGCCACCTCCCACACATGCTGATCTGGATCTTGGAAATAACCCGCATAACCACCCCAGAACGTATCCTGAGCAGGCTTCACAATCACTGCTCCAGCAAGTTTTGCTTGTTCCATAACAGCATCAACTTCGGCTTTAGACGAAACATTGTGACCAATGCTTAACTCGGTTGCACTAGGCTTACTCAATGGTAAACCAGAATCATGAGATAAACTTTTACGCGGCCAAAGTGCAAGTTTTAATCCGACTTGTAGATCAAAAAATGCAACAGCACCATGCTCAAATTCTTGACCGATAATACCTTCGCTCGGCAAACCCAAACCTTCATGATAAAACTTAAAAGCCCGCTCTAGATCATCCACACCAAGGGTAATCAACGTAATTCTAGGTTTCATATTTTGATCCTCATTATTGACTCAAGACGAATTGGATTACACTCCCATATCATCAATAAGACTCTACGACCTATAACTGATCTTTTGGCGCTCCAAAATCACACTTCTTGCATTGCAACATCATACCGATTTTCTCATCTCGACCTTCTGGTGTTGTGACCCAGACGCGACTCATCCATGGAGGATTATGTCGTACATGCTGAAAATGACCACACTCCAGTTCAGCAACCCAGTGATTCTCGATATCTTGATGAAAGCCAACAATACGCTGTTCCGTATTAACCTCGATGCTTTGCAATAATTGTCAAAGCGATAAATGGAATCAGGCTCAATAATAAAATACCAATTTTATACAGTGACATCCCCGCATAATGAATCATATCGAAATGCTCATCGGACATCCGAAACCATCGACCATGCATCTGACGCATCCATTCGTAAGCATAAATAAACACAAGAAACCACACGCACAATACGGCATAGTTAATGACGGTACACCAAAGCAGAAAATCTCGAATCAGCTCAATATTCATCCTTAATCTCCTTTGTTATTCATCATCAATCTACGCCGACATAGGTTTTCAGACTGTCAAATGATGTGTTGAAATGTAACTTATTCTTAACCGATGAATGCGCTAAACCACCTGCCCCAACCATGCCAGCAATTGCGATGCTTGCATTGCGCCTGCTTGACGCGCAACTTCTTTACCATTCTTAAATACAGCAATTGTCGGAATGCTACGAATATTAAACTGGCTACTGATCTGTTGTGCCACTTCAGTATTCACTTTGACAAAACGATACTGCGGTGCATGTTGTGCCGCTTGATTAAAGTGAGGTGCCATTGCTTTACAAGGTCCACACCATTCTGCCCAAAAATCTACGACTATAGGTAATTCAGTATTTTGGACATAATGAAAGAAATTTTGATCATTGAGTTCAATCGGAAGCGTAGGCAACAAGGCTTGCTGACATTTACCGCAAGTTGGGTTGTCTTGTAGGCGTTCTTCAGGAACGCGGTTTTTAGTCATGCAACTTGGACAAACGATTAGCATTTTGAGAACTCCTTTTTATCCTTCAAATCAAAAAATTTCAATTAATACGCCTTGATGGTTCCAAACTTTGTTTATTTTGCCTAATAGGTTTTCCAACTAACCATTGACTAAAACCTGATGATTCAAATTCGATTAACCCATCAGGCCAATTGATTTGTATGTACCATTTAAACCTAACGTATCCATATGGATTATCAATTTGTTCGCGCTCAATTCGACCTATTGAAAACGCGCACATACCAGCTGAACAGCTAGTATAATCAAGCGAAAACTTTAATCCAAAAACCTCATGAAATTGAAGCGTTGACTGAGCAACTACAAAACTAAAGCCATCAGTCTCATTAATCCACTCCAAAATATAGTCAATATCAAAGACTAATTCTGATGTTCCAGTATTGCCCTCATTCTCAATAATACGAAATCCATGAACACTAACATCATGCCAAGACATCTCTTCAAAATCTTTTGTTTCCCAACTCTGACTAGGCAAACGTACTTCGCTATACCTTATTTTTGTTAAATCACCTTGTGATTCAATAAGTCCTTTTTGAGCAAGCAACATAACTCTATTAGCAAAAAACAAATCATCTCTACCATGCGTCTGATCAAGTTGATTCATGGTTAAACCAACAACCATAGCAACTTTACGCCATCGCATCGTTATATTAGAAAGCAATACGTCATCAATTTCCTGATCTGTTAGCATTATTAACACCTTATAAATATAATTATCGCGAAACTATACTCTACAGACTCTAAAAAACTCCATAAAAAAAACCGACATTTTCATGTCGGCTCTTCTTACATCACCAGCAACTTTCTACAAATCATGCAGAAACTTTTTCTGCTGGTAAATGTGGATAGTTGATACCAGCCATTTGTTCAGCGATACGCAGAACTTGGCAGCTGTAGCCAACCTCATTGTCATACCATACATACAATGTTGCATGGTTGCCGCTCACGATCGTTGCTTGCGCATCAAACACACCAGCAGCACGTGAACCAATGAAGTCAGAAGAAACAACTTCAGTTGAGTTGGTGTAGTCGATCTGACCTTGTAGATTTGAGTACAACGAAATTTGACGCATATATTCGTTCAACTCTTCGCGGGTTGTTTCTGTCGCCAAAGTCAGGTTCAGAATCGCGAGCGATACGTTTGGTGTTGGTACACGAACTGAGTTACCAGTCAGCTTACCTTTCAGAGCTGGCAATGCTTTTGCAACCGCTTTTGCCGCGCCAGTTTCGGTAATAACCATGTTCAATGTTGCTGCACGACCACGACGATCCGCCTTGTGATAGTTGTCAGTCAGGTTTTGATCATTGGTGAATGAGTGAACAGTTTCAACATGACCATTTTCAACCACAAACTTGTCATGAATGACTTTCAGCACTGGTGTAATCGCGTTGGTAGTACAGCTTGCAGCACTGATGATTGGATCAGAATCCAAGATGTCAGTGTGATTAACACCGTAAACAACGTTCTTCATTTCACCTTTACTTGGTGCAGTCAGAATCACGCGTTTGATGCCTTTACAACCCAAATGCACAGCCAAACCTTCTGCATCGCGCCATTTACCTGTGTTGTCAATTAACAGTGCATCTTTGATGCCATGAACTGAATAATCAACTTCTGCAGGGCTACCTGCGTAGATCACTTTAATGTAGTTACCATTGGCAATAATTGCTTCGTTTTCTTCATCAACAGCAAGCGTACCTTGGAATGGGCCATGTACAGAGTCGCGACGTAGCAATGATGCACGTTTTTGCAGATCATTTTCAGAAGATTTACGTACCACAATCGCACGTAAACGTAAGCCACGACCTAAACCAGCTTGTTCAATAATCAAACGTGCCAAGATACGACCAATACGACCAAAACCATACAACACAACGTCTTTTTGCTCTGGACGCTCTGATTGTGCCGGCAGTGTTGCCAATGCTTTTTTCAAGAGTTCAGCAGCTGCAATATTGTCGTCTTGTGACTCACGCGCAATTTTACCTAAATCTACTTCACATGATGACAAGTTACCTGCTGCAACCAATGCTTCAAGCACTGGCATGGTATCCACAACAGACAAATCACCAGCAATCATACGAACGCGGCGGTGTTCTTTGAGAATCTGAATGACTGATGCATTGACTAATGAACGTCCATAAACAGTCACAACCACATCATGTTCACGATATAGCTTACCGATCATAGAGATCATGCGTTCAGCGATTTCTTCGCGATTGTGCCAGCGTCCCCAGTGTTCTGCAGTGAGGGCAACGGTGTTATTTGGTTGTGATGTTGGTTGGGTCACGGTTAATTCCTTAATTCAGGCCTTTGTAAGGCGAATGGGGGGATAAATGTTTCGAGATGTGTATTCTAACAAAAAAAGTCGCGTTTTGCCTGTGAATGTCATCATTTTTAGATGAAATACGTATAGCTCACAAGCGGTACAACTTGACACTGAAAAGCCTTACCTTTGGTATTTTGCTTTCCACTCGTCATACGGCATACCATAAATATGCTGACGCGCCTCTGGATCAGTCAGCGCAATACCGCTCTTTTCCGCTTCTTCACGCATCCATTTCGACAAACAGTTACGGCAAAATCCACCTGTATTCATCAAATCAATATTTTGCACTTCGGTATGTGTTTGCAAATGATTCATGAGGCGGCGGAATGCTGCGGCTTCGAGTTGAGTTTGTTGTTCTGGGGTTAATGTGGACATGGGAAATCCTTAGGGTGGGAGTTGCTGTTGAATTTTAAAAAGATCAAAAGCAAAATCCCTCCCAACCTCCCTTTACAAAGGGAGGAGCTTTTCTATTTTGGCGTAGCCAAAAATAGTTCCCTCCTTAGTAAAAGGAGGGTTAGGGAGGATTTGCTTTAGACTTTACTCTTACTTAAACCAAAACCTCATCATTGATCACATCGCGCGCATAAACCAAACGCTCACCACGCTGCAATAAATGATCAAAATAATGGCGGGTAATTTCAGCTTGCTCAGCTGTCGATTCAACCGCGTACATCGCTTGACGGAATTCATTACTCGCATGTAAACCTTTGGTATACCAAGCAATATGTTTGCGTGCGATACGACAGCCTGAGTATTCGCCATAGAATTGATACAAGTCACCCAAATGACCCAACAAGACTTCTTTAATCTCGACCACTTCGGGCAATGGCAATAGCTCACCTGTAGCCAAATAATGTGCAATTTCCCGAAAAATCCACGGACGACCTTGTGCCGCACGACCAATCATGATCGCATCCGCACCAGTTTCATGTAACACATAAGCCGCTTTTTCAGGACTATCAATATCGCCATTGGCAATGATTGGAATGGTTAACTCTTTCTTTACTTCACGAATAAGCGCGTAACGCGCTTGCCCCAAATACATATCTTCGCGTGTCCGCCCGTGGATTGCTAATGCTGCAATTCCCGCCTTTTGCGCACGTTCGGCGATACGATGAATATTCTCTGCACCATTGATGAAGCCCAAACGGGTTTTTAAGGTCACAGGCACATCGACGGCATCAACAACCGCATCCAAGATTGCACCAACCAGAGCCTCGTCTTGTAAAAGTGCTGATCCTGCCAATTTATTACAGACTTTCTTAACAGGGCAACCCATGTTGATATCGACGATTTGCGCGCCATTTGCCACTTGATAACGCGCCGCTTCGGCGAGCATCTTAGGATCAGAACCTGCGATTTGCACAGAAATCGGTGCAAGCTCGCCTGTGAAATCAGCACGGCGCAGCGACTTCTTGCTGGCGTGTAATGATTTATCAGCAGAAATCATTTCACTGACCGCATGGCCTGCACCGAAGTGCTTGCACAACTGGCGAAACGGTCTATCTGTCACACCCGCCATCGGAGCGACGATCAGATTGTTGCGGAGTTCATATGGACCGATGTGCATTAAGACAGTACGACTGATAAATAATGTGCGAATTGTAGGCGCGAACGGAGAATTGGGCAATCTGAAATAAAATCCCTTACAATACGCCCTAATTGAAACTCGACTAATGATGATTCCATTTCCATGACTGACGCTCCTGAAACTCTGCAAACAACTGAAACAGCCGCTGAAAATAAAAACATGCGTCCGATTTTGACCTTTATGCGTCGCTCCTCGCCGCTCAGTAATGCGCAGCAGCAAGGTCTAGCTGATTACGCCCATCTCATTGTCAAAGCACCGATTTCTGACGCACGCACAATTTTTGCAAATCCAAATCTGCCGCTCACCATTGAAATTGGTTTCGGCATGGGCGGTTCACTCGTGCAAATGGCGAAAGAAGCACCTGAACGTAATTTCTTAGGTATCGAAGTTCATATCCCAGGAATTGCCCAATGTGCGTTTGACGCAGGTCAAGCTGGTCTTAAAAATCTACTCATCATGGATGCGGATGCACTTGAAGTATTGGCAGGCATTCCTGATGCTAGTGTCGATCGGGTGCAACTCTTTTTCCCTGATCCATGGCAAAAGAAACGCCATCACAAACGTCGTTTTGTTGCGCCTGAACGTATGGCACTCATCGTGCAAAAGCTCACACAAGGTGGTTGGTTCCATGCGGCAACCGATTGGCAGCCCTATTCAGAATGGATGATTGATGTACTTGAACAAGTGACAGAACTAGAAAATGTCTACGGCAAATCACAATTCGCGCCGCGCCCAGACTGGCGTCCAAAAACCAAATTTGAACGCCGTGGAGAAGTCGCTGGTCATGGGGTTTGGGATGTGATTTATAAGCGAGTTTAAGCCGTAGGGCAAAAATGCTTTTGTCTCATTTTTGCCCCATTTAAAACACTCACTCAGCAAAACAACCTATTCTCATGGGGTAAAAAATATCAGAATCAGCTATGCTTGTTCTTACATTCATCATAAATATTAAATTACAAGCATTCAGAAAAACAATAGAGTCACAAGAATAAATTGACAAAACCGATAAAAAAGACAATCTTTTAACCACTTGCTATGTATCCAAAATAGGATTTTGACGATGCTAAAGTTTTTTGTGCCATCATTGTTTGTCTGTGCATGTTCTATCAGTTCTGCGTTTGCAGCCTGCAATTATCCACTGAATGCAACCAGTCAAGATTACGATGATTTAGCAACTTTTCCTTTTGTCAAAAATATTGACCAAACTGTTACGGCACAAATTCAAGCATCGCCTTCATTTGAAATCAACTATACCGCCCTCTCCCACAAAGTTGCAGAAGATACGCTAGCATCTAAAGGGCCTTTCGGAGATATACAGATCCCCTCGACAGGTATCGTGGCGCTTGAGATGACTCAAAGCATGCCACTTCCGACGCCAACCGCACCAGGTGCGATTTGGTCATCTCCTCAGGTTTTGCTTGATCTCGGGACTCAAAACCCAAAGGGGTTTGAGAATTACATTCTGGTGACTTTTACGATCATCAACGGCGGGATGACACCACAACCTCGACCGCAGATGATTGTTTCGGTACAAGGAACAGGCGAAAGATTTTCAACTACTGCCCAAATCATTCCACTGACACTGCCGTTATCTAACTATCGCTTCGGGCTGTATCTCAACCAAGATCGCAAAAAAATCGGTGTGACTGCCAACGGCACAGATTATGGTTATTTTTCACATACGCTGTTTACAAGACATATTTCAAAAGTCGCAATCAAGCTCGGATTATCAGAAGGAAAAATCCAAGCAACAGATACTATAGTCGGCAAAACAATCGATTTCTCATTAATTACGGATGCAAGTTTGATGTCGCATATTTATCCAAAAGGTACGATGGATATGTGCGGAGCGGTGATTTAATCGCTAATTGGAGCTCATCGACATAGTATCAATGAGCTCCAAGAGAAAAAGCTAAATCAATAGAGACTCTTATCTACCCTTGATTTGCGCCACAATACTTGAATCTTTGATTTTGTGATCTGCCGCTAACATTAAAGCCTTGCTTAAAATAACCGATAACAGATGATCACCTTCAAATGGCAGATACAAACCATTCATCACCGTATCAGCGTCCTTACCCTGAACAATACATAAATATTGATCATTAGGTTCCATCAATATATTACCGCTACCTAAATGAATCTTATATGTACGAAGCTGTCCTTTAACAACTAAAAACTTACCGTCAAAATGACTTACAGATGCAATATCTAATTTGGAAATAATGTTGTCTAAAACACCTTTTCGAATAAGTGCTGTCGCAGTCAGTTCAGATGAATTAAACTCATTAAAATACCTTTGTATCTGAGGATTTGTGAGATCTAAATTTGGATCCAATCCAGCAGAACAAACACCAACAAATAAATCTAAATCACGCATTACTTCCGAAAAAACCAATGGAGGAATATCCTTCACATTTAAAGGCTGAAGAGTCTCGCCTTGAAGATAGAAAAAAGTTTTTTCCGTTAAAACATATTGATAAACACCAGTTGCGTTCATCGGTGAACCTTGCATATTTGGAGACAGCTCTAAACGCACACGAATTTTCCAATGCGGTAATTCAAATGTTGGATCATTCGCACCATCCCAACCACCTTGCAATTGATACGACCAACCACGCTCTCGACACAAGGCAACAAGCTGAAATTGCTTAAGGAAATGACCTGCAAAACGATTTGAGTAAGTTCCTGTTTGCTCCTCAGCAGGTGTAAGCAAATAAACCTCGCGGAATGCCTGTTTGAATGGTTGAACAATCTGATGCGTTCGAATCAACTCACGCCATGCTTGGATTTCATTCATATCAGAAAAAATAGGATGCCAAATTTTTACTTGCGCATCATCTGAAATAGGTTTTAATGTTTCTCCTTGGCTATTGACCAATTGCTGGTTAAGCCAAAAACCATGTTGAATGACGCCTTGATCATCAAATCGCCAAATTACTCGACGACCTAACCAGCCTAAAAGAGCATGCTGAATAAAACGTTCTCGCCAAGTATTAAATATCCATTGTCGATCTTTTAAGATATTTTGTTCTAGACGAGTCGATTGCCCAGAGATAATCGTTTCAACTTCAGCCGTGATTTGTTTAAATTCTTTAAAGTCATCGGCATGATCTTTTTTCACGGAAGCAGGCGGTGCTTTAAGAATTTTGCCGTTTTTATCTTGCCAAACAACAGTTAGATGTTTTGTCCCAACTAGACTTAAAGTTGCTTGATAATCACCAAAACTAAAAATCTGCTTGCCATCCTGATCAAAATCTAGTTCTGGCACGACCATTTCTTCCAAGTCATCGGTTGACACACCTTGGCGTAATGCTGCTTCACGCAACATTTTTTCAATCAAATTAGCGCCAACACTGTATTTAACCTTACTACGTAACTTAGATAGTTGCACTATACCTGCATTCCCTAGGCTTCCCAGCGCATACAAACCTGCATTCGCAACACTTGATGAACGTGGTCCTACGCCATACAGTTTTGTATAACTAAACTGTACAACAGAACCAACCATTTGTGCGACTTCACTCGATTCAGATAAAGGACACATCCACAACAATCCCTTGATTGCAGTTGTATTTTTATCACTAAAAGGTGGATGTTCAGCTGGGGCTTTTTCTATCATTAACGCAAGCCATCGCGTCACGCGCTCTACAAAACTTTCTTTTAGTGATTCAAAAAAAGTTATGGATTTTTTCATCCATGCTGCGCTTGGTGCACTTGATTTTGCAGTTGCTGCATAATTCCACAAAGCATACCAATCTCGTTGCTCGTCAAGACTAAGCTGTTCTATTTCTTGTTGGATTTTACTTGGCCATGTAACTTTATCTGGCTCAGTACCAAACCATTTATCAATCCCAGCACTATCGTTCAGTGGTAGCTGTGAGGGTTTTTCATCTTGACTCACGAACGACTGTATACGCTCTAAGAACTCTGCTTGCTTTCTAAACGATATACCACTATTAAGATAGTTCTGATCATCGATAAGATGCATTTTAACTAATCTCAATAATTCAGCATCCAACTGTCCATTGTTTTTTATTATCTCCAGAACTGAAAAAAGCTTTTCAGTTAGCTTACCACCCCCCAAACGAAAGGCTTCCGCATCAAAATCAATAAAAAAATTCTTAATATTGTTAATATTTTGAACTCCATCACTTTTACATTCAGACAGTAATCCATCTACTTTTTGTTGCATATCCATATTCAAATTCCCTTTTTAATTATCAAACTTTTTTAAATTAACCACCAACCAGCGGCACCAACTTTACAAACTGAACCGTCGATACTTCCGATACCAATAATTCACGATCCAACTCAGTCACCTGCCGCTCATCCACTAACAAAAAAAATCGATTACTACTGAATGCCTCAATAGCTTTTTTGTATTGAACATCAGCATCAATCATCTTTTTAGGTTTAGCTTTATCGTAACCATTCAGCTTTGCCTCCTGCTCAGTCGGAGTAACCAAACCATTAAACTGATGGAATGTTTCGGTATCGTTATAATGCAGAACCTCTTGACGAATACGCTGCTCAATGAGCTGCCGTGCTGTCGTCTTTGAAGTAGGAATCTGGATTTTAAATTGCTGAATAACCTGACCTGTCAGTGAACCATCAGACATCGTTAATGTAATTGACATTTCTATCTCCCTGATCTTTTAATTTTCTTTTGAATTTAATTGATTATATTTTTAAACTCAATGAAACTCATCTAACTTAATGAGTTCCATTATTAATAAATATTGACTAAACAACCACCTCAGCCACTTTCCCTGTCAACATCGCACCCAAAAACGGCGTATTCTTCCCTGCTGATTGAATACTTTCCGCATTGATTGTCCATTGATGAGTCGGATCGACCACAACCCAGCCCCCAACTGCTTCACGCATCGTTTCAATCCCTGCAATCTCAGCAGGCGACTTACTTATACGACGCGCCAAATCCAGTGGAGACAACACCCCATCACGCACCAATCCAACACCCAATGCCATAAAACTATCAAACGCCGAAATCCCCGCTTCTGTTTCCGCAAACGGCATCATCTTCGCAGTTGCTGACAACGGCTCATGATGACTACAAATCGCATCAATCACACCACTCGCCACGCCAGCGCGCAAACCTTCACGGTCTTTATAACTACGTAGCGGCGGACGCACATGCGCAGCAGAATTAAAGCCATCAATGCTTGCATCAGTCAGATACAGTTGATGCATCGCCACATCGGCAGTCACAGGTAAATTCTTTTTCTTAGCAGCAGCAATCAACTCAACCGAAGCTGCACAGGAAAGCTGACTAAAGTGCGCACGGACACCCGTCGCTTCAACCAGTAATAATTGCGTACTCAGTGCTACTGTTTCCGCAATCGCAGGAATACCTGCCAAGCCCTGACGTGATGCCATGAAGCCATCATGGACACAACCATCATTGGCAAGAACCGTATCCTCAGGGTAGAAAAATACGGTTAGACCCAATGTTTCGGCATATTCAAGTGTGCGAAGCAAGACTTCGTTGTTGGCAAATGGCTTGCGTGCATTACTGACCGCAATACATTTGCCTTGCTTCAATCCAGCAAGATTTGCAGGTTGTTGACCTTCCAAGCCTTTAGTCAGCGCACCGATCACATGCAGATAAATCCCGCCATCATCATAGGCTTTTTGACGAAAACCCGGCAGAAGCGCCCCGCTTTCGAGAACTGGCTTGGTATCTGGTGGAATCGCGACATGCAGAAAACCTGCCGCACGCGCGGCCTGCCCTTCACTTTTCAGCGTGCCGTGTTGTTGTTCACCTGGTTCACGCAATCGTGCGCAAAGGTCAACCAGCGCAGGCATCAACCATTTGCCTGAACCATCAATCGTCTTTTCAATCGTCGATAAATCCGTTGGTTCAGGGATCAATTGACCATGTTTAATCCACACCGAACGCACTTCATCCAAACCATGTACAGGATCAAGCACACGAATATTTTGGATATGAATTACACCAGCATGCTCGTCTTTAATGTGGAATTCGCTCATGCTGTCATCTCCCGTGCTTCTAACTGTCCTTGCATTGCCAATGACAACACCGCCATTCGAACTGCAATCCCGTAATTAACTTGTTTTAAAATCAATGATTGCGGTCCATCGGCAACACTCGATGCAATCTCTACACCGCGATTCATCGGCCCCGGATGCATGACGAGTGCATTCGGATTTGCCAATTTCAACCGAGCCTCGGTCATACCGTATAATTTGTAAAACTCATCCGAGCTCGCAAGCAGAGGTGACGCAATCCGTTCATTCTGGATACGTAGTGAAATCACCACATCAGCACCCGCAACACCTTTATCCATGTTTTCAAAAACTTTCACACCGAAGGCTTCAAAACCTGTTGGTAACAAGGTGCGCGGCGCGATGATCCGCACTTCTTTTGCACCTAAAGTCTGTAGTGCTTGAATATCAGAGCGTGCCACACGCGAATGTTTAATATCACCAATAATCGCAACCGTCAGTTCGCTAAATGGACGGCATGCATGACGGCGAATCGTGAGCATATCCAGCATTGCTTGCGTTGGATGCGCATGACGACCATCGCCCGCATTAATAATCGCAACCTGTGGACACACTGATTGCGCCATAAAGTGCGCCGCACCAGAAGCAGAATGACGCACGACGAACACATCCGCAGTCATCGCTTCTAAGTTCCATAATGTGTCGCGTAGTGTCTCGCCTTTTGAGGTACTTGAGCGCTGAATATCGATGTTCAGAACGTTGGCAGATAAACGCTTTGCCGCAACTTCGAACGTTGTACGAGTCCGCGTTGATGGTTCAAAAAACAGATTCATCACCGTACGACCATCGAGCAATGGCTGATTCAAAATCTGTCCGTTTTCACCCAGAAAAGTTTCTGCTGTTTCGAGAATACGCGTCAAGTGCGCGCGAGATAGACCTTCGATGCCCAAGAAATGTTGTAGATTACCTGCACGATTTAACTGCAGTTGGCTCGGTAAATGTAACGCAGAATGGTGCTGTGCTGACGTATGCATCGACGCGATCCTTAAAGACTATTTTGATTGCGGTAAGTTTAACGGATTACACAAAAAAATGCCTTCGGAAAAACATCTCTATTCATCACTTCGAGATGTTTCTCTGATTAAAACAGCACACCATATCATCAGCACACAATCCAACCATTTAGAAGGAATATTGTGGAATCGTTTCATCCAAGCAGCCCATGTCAGTCAAACTTGCGCGCAAAGCATCTAGCATTGGCGTGCGTTCAAAATCGACCAACATGGCATTCAGCTTCGTACCATCCAGCAACAATGGACGTTGCCATAAATAACGCATTTCCAGTAATTCAAGTGGCAAGCTCGCAAACAATGCAGCGATCTTGACCAAAAACCAAGGCAAACTGCGTATAGTTAAATGAGGGCGACCACTGACGGCGCGCACGGCTGCAATAAACTCTTTACCTGTTATCTGATAACCTGAAAAATGGAAACGCTCAAATCTCTCTAACTCTTGCTCATGAGCAAGTAGCTGCACAGTGGCACGCGCCATATCTGGTAAATATGCCCACTCATGCAAAACATCATGCTGACCCAGATACATCATACTGCGCAGTGGTTTTCCTGCTTTGAAGATATGCTGAAACCATGCACTCATGCCGCGTCCACCAAAAAAATCTCCCGCACGAACAATCAGCGTACGAACACCACTCTGTGCCAGATGCTCTTCCATCTCAACTCTCACTTGTCCTTTAAGCGTTAGTGGATGTTGTGGGGCAGACTCTGCAACTAACTCCCCTGCATCAGGTCCATAGTTATATACAACACCCGGCAAGACCAAGCGTGCATCTTGCTTTAGCGCAGACGCAATGCTGTTATCTAACATCGGCAATGCCAATTCACGCCAGCGTTGATAGCGCGGTGGATTCACAGCATGCACAATCAGACTTACGCCTTCTGCTGCACGAGCAACATCATCTGCTTGCATCGCATCGCCAGCTACCCACTCAACATCTAGTGATGGAAGTTGCTGTTTTGCTGCGACTGGATCACGTTGTAAGGCGCGGACTTGCCAACCTTTTGCGATAAGTTCAGCAGCCATAACACTGCCGAAACTGCCTGTCACACCTAATATAAGTGCCAACGGTTTTACTGAATCGATAGATGTTTTCATGAATTACTCCAGAATAAATCGGTTATCGTAAGCAATGTGCTTAGCTCATAAGTTGCACAATATGCTTCTGCTCCCTACAATGGAATAACGAAAACTTTAAAGCAGATTAACGTTTTTATATGAGCCAACCCAATCTTCCAAAGAATTACTCATGGGACAGCTATCGTGCTTTTGTCGCTGTACTCGAAACAGGTAGCCTATCCGCTGCTGCACGTCTTCTCGCCACCAGCGCACCAACCATTGCACGCCATATAGAAACGCTTGAAGCAACTCTTGGAATTACTTTATTTTCTCGCTCGAGCACTGGCCTACAAGCAACTAGTGCGGCCTTAGCACTCGCTCCACAAATCCAAACGATGGTTGTCGCCGAAGCAGCCATTCATCGTCTAGCATCAGGTGAAGCCAGCAGTGAACGCGGTGTTGTTCGACTGACTGCCAGTGAAATCGTCGGTACAGAGATCTTACCTTCCCTACTTGCAGGATTTCAAAATGCTTATCCAGATACTGTGATAGAACTATCGTTGACGAATCGTCGAGAGGATTTATTACGTCGTGACTCTGATATCGCGATACGCATGGTTAGACCAGAACAAGACGCCTTGGTCGCGAAGAAAATTGGCGTAGTCGATGTCGGGTTATATGCGCACCAAAGCTATATCGCAAGAAGAGGACAACCAAGCACTGTCAACGAGTTACTTCAGCACAGTATTATTGGTTTTGATCATCACTCCCCTGTCAACACCCCAACACAAATCGGCAAACTCAATCGTGAGATGTTCAGTTTTCGTTGTGACAGTGATTTTGCTCAACTTGCTGCACTGCGCGCAGGTCTTGGAATTGGTGGCTGTCAGATGCGGATTGCAGAACGAAATCTAGAGTTAGTCCCGATACTGGGCGGGCACAAAATCTTTGACATGGAAATGTGGTTAGTCATGCACCGCGATCAACGTCAAGTCAGACGTGTAAAACTACTATTTGACTGGTTAGCAGAAGGCCTAATTGAATACACCAATCAGTCAGCAAGCAAATCATCCACACAAGACTAGATGACTTATCATTTAAATTTTCATAAAAAAACAGCCCAAAAAGGACTGTCTTTTTCACATCAAACAAATCACTTCGTCAAACGCTTCACCTGCTCAGCAAAACGCACACCAAACACTTTTGCAGTCTCTAAATCACCTGGTAATGGGCCTTCATCAGGTGAAGAGTCTGATGGAGATTGTGCCAGTAAGCCAGAGAAGCCAGCCAAATAATTCACATGATTACGCTCGGCTGCTTTGCTATTCGCTGGCATCATGCCTGTACCGACCCACAACATCGAATGTTGCATCGCGAACGTGATCATATAAGAAATCGTTGAACCTTTATCGCCATTGATTGATGCTGAGTTAGTAAATCCAGCCGCTGGTTTATCTTTCCATGCCTGAACATACCAAGGTTTGCTTGATGCATCAGCAAACTTCTTAAACTGCCAAGCCACACCGCCCATGTAGGTTGGCGAACCAAAGATAATCCCATCCGATGCCACCAGCATTTCCCATGCCGCATCAGACAAATTACCTTGTTCATCAATACGAATTAGCTCTACCACTGTGCCTGCAACAGAGGCAGCACCAGCCAAAACAGCTTCAGCTTGTTTTTGGGTATGACCATAACCACTGAAATAAACAATTGCGACTTTTGACATTTTTTGTGCTCCCCTGCACTGTGAGATGTGTCCTAATAGTGCATCGTTTTATGATGAGAAAACATCTCTTTTTATAGGAAAGACTGTGAAGTAAACATAAATAGAACAGATTACGTCACAGCTAAAAAACAGAAATTTCACTCGATATTTTTATAAGGTAAACAACCCATCGCCTCGTTAAAATAAGCCTCAACACCGACTCGCTCTCGAACCGTAAAGTCTATCACAGCATCCATAAATGCAGACTCGGCAAGCCAATGTAGTGAATGCGTCAATACTGGCGCAAAGCCACGAATCAACTTGTGTTCACCTTGTGTTCCTGGATCAAACCAACGCAACTCATGCTGAATGGCATACTCAATGCCTTGGTAATAACACACCTCGAAATGCAAACAATCCACATCACAAATCGCACCCCAATAACGCCCATACAAGGTATGTTCATCTTTAAAAAACAACGCCGAAGCAATCGAATTTTGATCTGCATCTTGTGCAATCACCAATGCTAATGCGTCAGGCATTGAGGCGCCTAACTGCTTAAAAAATGCCTGCGATAAATAAGGCTTCTGCCCACGAACATGATAGGTGTTTTGATAGCACCGATAAAAAAACTGCCAATCCACATCTTCGATTTCAGCACCTTCAAGCCAGTGACATGAAATACCTTGTACCGCGACTTTTTCACGCTCGACACGAATGCTCTTTCGGCGTTTTGCGGTCATTACATTTAAGAATAATGCGAAATCAGCATAATTTTTATTTTCCCAAAGGAATTGCACATTCATCCGCTCTGCAAGCTTGGGAGCCTCTGGATTGGAAAAGCCAACATCACGATACGCTTGCAAGAAATCCTGATTGAGAAAAAGACCATGCCATGACGATGCGCCGTATTTCTTCGCTAAGACTTGAATGCCCTGTAACAAAGTCGGAAATACATCAGTCACAACAATATCTTTTGCCAATAAAATGCGAGAGCCTGTCACAGGTGTAAATGGAACACTCGTTACCAATCGCGGATAATAATCCAAGCCATGACGTGCATACGCTTGCGCCCACGCATGATCAAAGACATATTCACCGCGATTATGCGTTTTGACAAATAAAGGAAGTGCAGCAACAGGCTCTTGATCACGAAAAACGATAAGATGCTGCCCAAACCAACCAGTTTGCGAACCAATCGCTTTGCTATCTTCTAACGCCAGCCAAAATGCACGCTGCATAAACGGTGTTGATTGACCAGACCAAAAACTCTCTGGAAAATCACGCACTGTTTCCACAATCTGAATTGACCACCGATTCAACCCAAAGCCTTCTAACTCAGAATCATTCAACTCAAATCCATTCAATTAGGGTGTCGCCCAAGCCGAACAACGGTCAAAACGCTCCATCGTTTTCCAGACGCTCATATCAGTGCTTTGGATTTGATGAAATGCTTGGATTGCTGCTGGTTTATTACCCGCAGTACAAAAGAACAAAGCGTTCTTATTGGCATTGAGATTCGCAATCTGTTCACCAGATGCTAAATTAGTATTTTGATGACCTGTGTATAACGGCGAGCTTGAACTCACATAGCTCGTTGGATTGCTTGTTGAATAGCTTGGAGCAGGTTGATTGGGTGGTGGATAATAGCCAGTTTGAGAAGACTGAATCGTCACTTGTCCTTGACCGTATTGTGCTGGATATGGGTTCTGATTGTATTGATTCTGACCATCAGAATATTGCAGACCATAGCCGTCTGCACCGAAGTCATTTTCAGGATAATCCACTTGATCGGCAGGATATCCAGAGTCAATCATTTGCTGTCTTACGTCCGCATCATAAATTAATTGTTGCCTAAGATTATTATCATTAATCGCTTGGGCAACTTCCGCATCAGACCATGTCTGAGCAACTGCAATACTGGTGATCAACGCAAACCAATATGGGTCGATCGCTTGATAATCCTCTCTCCAACCATGCTCCCACCACGTATAATGGCGCGGCCAGTTTTGGACGTATCGCACATGGTATCCACCCCCATCGCCATGACGATACGGCATCCGATAATGATTTTCCCAACCTGAATTAAAATGTGGATCACCGCGATGGTCATCATGATCAAATCTCATATCGCGATTCTGATCAGTCGTATTATTGAATCCAATATTATTGTTAAATCGAACGTTATTATTGAAGCCTTGATTATGCGAGCCATTTTGCCGATCTAAATCACGATCCGCATGAGATCCCCAAGATTGAGATCCTTGCGATTGTTGATTCTGGGGCTGATTACTCCCTTGATAGCGCGTGAATGTAGAACCTGTATTCGCTGGATTATTGGGCTTATTGAAGCCTACAGGTGCATTTTGGATTGTGGGTTGAGAATGCGGTTGATTATTTTGGGGCGGCCGATTTTGTGGTGAATTATTCTGCGACGCGCTGCTCAGTTGTGCGTTACTTTGCTGTGTATTGGTCGAAGATGCTGTCGGCTGAACGCGAGGAATCGGCATGAAATGCATGCCCGGTGCTTGACTACTTGCCATGGCACCTTGCATCGCCACATTCGCACGCTGCTTATTTAACTCTGCACGACGTTCGGCCTGATGCTGTGGGTCATTATCATCCGCATAAGCTGACGTCACCACAGCAACGACCATACAGCTAAGCAGTAATTGAGAAGAAAGCAATCGAGTGAGCGTCATTTCTTATCACCATCCATGAACGATTCATCTAGATTAGCGCAAATCTGCTTCGTTATCATTAACAATCGTGTTTAAACAAATACCCCAAATTGACCACAAAATATCTCAAACTATGCCGACATTAAATGCGCTTTTAATTTCTTCACTTCATCTCGTAGCCGCGCTGCTTCCTCAAACTGCAACTGTTTGGCTTTCTCATTCATGGCTTTTTCAAGCTGTTGAATATGCTTGGCAAGTAGCTTCGGATCACGCAGCAAATGCTCATCTATATCACTCGGTGTCGGCTGCAGGACGCTAGTATCCGTTGGATCATAAATATCTTCTTGCACACTAATATCACGCAAGGCCTGCCGCGTTGCACTACGCGGGGTAATGCCATGTTCAAGATTAAACGCGATCTGCTTATTACGACGACGATCCGTTTCATCCATCGCACGTTGCATGGACGGCGTAATTTTATCGGCGTACAAAATCGCCTTACCATTAAGATGCCGCGCTGCCCGTCCAATGGTCTGAATCAAGGCGCGTTCCGAGCGCAAGAACCCTTCTTTATCCGCATCGAGAATCGCGACCAACGACACTTCGGGCATATCCAAGCCTTCACGCAGCAAGTTAATGCCAACCAACACATCATGCACGCCCATGCGTAAGTCATGAATGATCTTGGTTCGCTCTAACGTATCAACGTCCGAATGCAAATAAGCGACCTTAATCCCATACTCTTTGAGATAACTGGTCAGGTCTTCCGACATACGTTTAGTCAGCGTGGTAATAAGAACGCGCTCATTTTTCTCTTTGCGTAAATTGATTTCCGACAACACATCATCAACCTGAGTCAGCACAGGGCGAATCTCAATTTCAGGATCAATCAAACCTGTTGGACGCACAAGTTGCTCGACGACTTGCTCACTTTTTTCGAGTTCATAGAGAGCTGGTGTCGCCGTGACAAAAATCGTTGCAGGTGTAATCCGCTCCCATTCTTCAAATTTCAGAGGACGATTATCCAATGCGCTTGGCAAACGGAAACCATAATCCACCAGTGTTTCTTTACGCGAACGGTCACCTTTGTACATTGCGCCAATCTGCGGCACCGACACATGCGACTCATCAATAAAAAACAGCGCATCTTCAGGTACATAATCGAACAATGTCGGCGGCGCTTCGCCAGCAGGACGACCTGACAAATGGCGTGAATAGTTTTCAATACCATTGGTATAGCCAAGCTGTTGAATCATCTCTAGATCGTAACGAGTACGTTGTTCAATCCGCTGTGCTTCCAGCAGTTTATCATTCGCACGGAAGAACGCTAACCGTTCCTCCAGCTCCTCACGAATTGTCTCGCGCGCTGCCTCTAATTTTTCTTTTGGCGTCACATAATGACTCTTTGGATAAATGGTAATACGATCAACTTTCTTGGTCGCCTTACCTGTCAAAGGATCGAACCACGTGATCTTCTCCACTTCATCATCAAACAACTCAACACGCACCGCCTGCTGATCCGATTCCGCGGGAAAAATATCTAGAATCTCACCACGCACACGATATGTCCCGCGTTCGAAATCAATCTCATTGCGCGTGTATTGCATATCGACCAAACGTCGAATAATTGCAGCCCGATCTACCCGATCACCACGCACAATGTGCAACAGCATTTTTAAATAGGCTTCAGGATCACCCAAACCATAAATCGCAGATACCGAAGCGACAATAATCGCATCACGCCGTTCGAGTAACGCGCGCGTCGCGCTCAAGCGCATCTGGTCAATTTGATCGTTAATCGCTGAGTCTTTTTCAATGAAAGTATCTGATGAAGGCACATACGCTTCAGGTTGGTAATAGTCGTAATAACTGACGAAATACTCGACCGCGTTATTTGGAAAAAAGGCTTTAAACTCGCCATACAACTGCGCCGCCAGTGTCTTGTTATGTGCCATGATGATGGTCGGACGTTGCGTCTGAGCAATGACATTCGCCATCGTGTAGGTCTTACCCGAACCCGTCACCCCAAGCAGCAATTGATTTTTCATGCCTTGATTCACGCCACGCACCAGCTTCTCAATCGCCTGCGGCTGATCACCAGCTGGCGTGAAATCCGTGACCAGTTCAAACGCCTGTCCAGTTGCCTGCGTACCCGACAAGTTCGTGCCTGTTTTTTTAGCTTCCTCTTGGATGTGCGTCGCGATGTGTTTCAAATCATCGGCTGAACGGGTCTTGGTCGGTTCACGCATGGGCTTTCCTCGTTACCTTAATAGCTCATTGAGCCTTTTGATCTGTGCGGGGCAACACAAAAATAAATCGCATCGGCAACTATAACAGGTCGAGTGGAGATCGTCGTGTCACTTTGCTAAAGTCAAAAGCAAAATCTCCCCCTAACCCCTCTTTTCCTAAGAGGGGAACAAAAGCCCCCTCCTTTGACAAAGGAGGGTTGGGGAGGATTTTGCTTTTGACTTTAAAAACCACATCAATAAACAAAAAAAACATTCATCAATCTGACATCAAAATACCGACACTGGCGCAAAAATCAGCTAAAATCGTCAGGTTTGTCGTATGCAATTTGTACCATCCGTTTTTACCTCTGTCCGTATAAGGAATCAATGCCGTGGAAGTTCGTCTATCTGACCGTGTCAACGCCATCAAACCATCACCAACACTCGCTGTGACCAATAAAGCTGCTGAACTTAAAGCTGCTGGTCGCGATATTATTGGCTTAGGTGCAGGTGAGCCAGATTTTGATACGCCTCAACATATTAAAGACGCAGCGATCCAAGCCATTAACAACGGTTTTACCAAATACACCGCAGTAGACGGCACACCAGGTTTGAAAAAAGCGATTATTGCCAAATTCAAACGTGACAATAACCTCGACTATGCACCAAACCAAATTTTGGTGTCATCAGGTGGTAAACAAAGTTTCTTCAACCTCGCACTCGCTTTCTTGAATGCAGGAGATGAAGTGATTATTCCTGCGCCATTCTGGGTCTCTTATCCAGACATGACCATCATCGCAGAAGGCGTGCCTGTCATCGTCAAATGTGGCGAAGAACAACGCTTCAAAATCACTGCCGCGCAACTTGAAGCTGCAATTACACCAAAAACTAAACTATTGGTATTAAACAGCCCATCAAACCCGACAGGCATGGTTTATACCAAACAAGAGTTGACTGAACTCGCAGAAGTATTGCGTCGTCATCCACAGGTTTATGTCGCATCTGACGACATGTACGAACCAATCATCTGGACTGACGAGCCATTCCACAACATCCTGAATGTTGCACCTGATCTTTACGACCGCACATTCGTATTGAATGGTGTTTCTAAAGCTTACGCAATGACTGGCTGGCGCATCGGCTACGCAGCAGGCCCTGCAAAAATCATCAACGCGATGAAAAACGTGCAATCACAATCAACCAGTAACCCAGCATCCATCAGCCAAGCGGCAGCCGAAGCGGCACTGAATGGCCCACAAGATGTATTAAAGCCAATGATTGAAGCATTCAAACGCCGCCACGACCTCGTGGTGAAAGGCTTGAACGAAATCAAAGGGATCACTTGCCTCCCTGCGGATGGCGCATTCTATGCCTACGCAAGCGTGCGTCCATTGATTCGTGCATTAGGTTTGAAATCATGCACAGAATTCTCAGAGTGGTTACTTGAGAAAACTGGTGTAGCGGTTGTCCCAGGCGATGCATTTGGTCTGGGTGGCTACATGCGCATCTCCTACGCAACTGCAGATGAAACCTTAGTTGAAGCGTTACGTCGCATCAAAGAAGCTGCAGATAGCATCGAAGGTGTTGATGCTGCGATTGCTTCATTGCAAGGATAAGGTTAAATAAACGGCATTTTTATGATAAAAAACAGCAATTTTTCATCTTTTGGTGAGTAATTGAACGGTCAAGCAATTAAATTAAAAAACTGCTTGACCAACTCCTGTTCCATCCCTAAAATGCCGCCTACCGAAACGCAACATTCCCTGATAGCTCAGTCGGTAGAGCAATGGACTGTTAATCCATGTGTCCCTGGTTCGAGCCCAGGTCAGGGAGCCATATAAAGCTCCAAACAAAAAAGCCCTTAGCGAAATGCTTAAGGGCTTTTTTGTTGGTTCATTCTTTGTAACTTCTTAAAATCCTATCGTATCCAGCACAACTCACTAAACTTTACTCTTTATTTGACATTACCCCGCAGCACTGAGCTCCGTTAATAACACCTTGAGTCGTGGCGCTGCAAAATCCAGAAAACGACGCATCTTCAATGGCATTTGCCCACGCGATGCATGCAGCAGATGCACAGGAATAGGACTGGGTTCATACTCACTTAAAATAATACGCAAAGCCTCAGTCTGGGTTGCCTCAAACACCTGATAATGCAGCAAACGCGCTACCCCAACATTGAGTATTGCAGCTTTAACTGCCGCATCAGTGGTTGTGACTCGTAATCTGGGTTGAATTGGAACATCAAACATCGCTTTCTGATCTGAATATTGAAATCGCCATAACGAGATCGGCAGTGGACTATCAACAGCAATACATGGAATCTTCAACAGATCATCAGGCGTCTGAGGCATCTTGTGATCTGTTAGTAGTTGAGGACTTGCACAAGTGACCATGCGCATTAGACCAACCTGCGTTGCCACCATGGAGCTATCTGGCAGCACACCAAAGCGTACCGCCATATCCACATGAGCATCGAGAAGATCCACATGGCGATCAGTCAGAATTAATTGGACATTAATCTCTGGAAACATTGCCAAAAATTCAGCAATAATCGGCAGTACATATAACCGACCAAACATCGTCGGAGCAGTAATCGTCAACTCGCCTTTTGGAATGGTGAACTCCCCGGCTGCTTCACGCTCAGCATCCTCGACCTGCTCCAAGATTCGACGCGCTGCCTCCACGTAGGCAATCCCCGCATCCGTGAGGATGAGCTTACGCGTTGAGCGAATCAGTAGTTTCGCTCCTAACCGCGCCTCCAGATCAGAGATTCGACGACTCAAGGTCGCTAACGGCACCTGCAACGCTCGTCCCGCAGCAGACAAACTTCCCATTTCGGTGACTTTCACGAGCATTGCCATTGCTTCAAAACGATCCATTAATTCTTCCATTTATTGGTAGAGATATTCTCAATATTGCCAGATTATCAAATTAAATGAAAAGGTGCATGATGATCTCCATCGAGCCAGCTTGCGCTCATTGACCAATCGGAGAACAACATGTCACGCCTAGCCATCCCAACACTAGAATCCGCACCAGAAGCATCTAAAGCAACCCTGAATGCCGTCCATCAGCAACTCGGTAGTGTTCCCAACCTGTATCTCCTACTCGGTAGCAGCCCGATTGCATTGAATGGATTTAGTGCTTTTCAAGGTGCATTGTCGAAGAGTCTGGATGCAAAGACTCGTGAACGCATTGCGCTGGCAGTTGCTCAGATTAATGGCTGCGATTATTGCCTCTCAGCACATACTTACTTGGGACTTAATCTGGTCAAAATCAGTGCCGAAGAAATCACCTTAAATCGTAAAGGCACATCTAGCGATGTTAAAGCACATGCTGCGGTGAGTTTTGCAGCCCAAGTCACGCGTGAACGTGGGCATGTCAGTGATGCCGATATTGCAGCCATACGTGCGGCCGGTTTCAGCGATGCACAAATTGTTGAGATCGTTGGTCTGGTCGTCGAAAACTGCTTCACGAACTTTCTAAACTCTGTGGCAAAAACTGAAATCGATTTTCCTGTTGTCTCTGCTACAGATTTGGTTTAAAGCTGCTCAGGGTGACATTGTCATCATGCCACCCTGACATACTTGGATAGGAGATTTGCAATGGCCTATAGTTTTCTTGATATTGCGATGACATCGGGTGTCCGTGCAGCACAGACGGCAATGGGAAGTGCTGAGTTATGGAACGCTCGCAAAAGTCGGAGTTTCGATCAATTAACCGATGATGAATGCGACTTTATCGCACAACGTGATAGTTTCTATATGGCAACCCTATCAGAAACTGGTTGGCCCTATATCCAGCATCGAGGCGGGCCTCGCGGATTTCTCAAAGCAAGAGATGATCGTACCCTTGCCTTTGGCGACTATCGCGGCAATCGGCAATATATCAGTGTTGGCAACATCACAACGGATGATCGTGTGTGCTTGTTTTTGATCGACTATCCACGACGTGCAAGACTCAAGATTTATGCACATGCTGAGATTGTTGCTCTTGAAGCAGATCCCGTATTTACTCAACAAGTCATCCACTCTGAATACAAGGCTAAACCCGAGCGCATTATTCGACTCCATGTGGATGCCTTCGACTGGAATTGCCCGCAACATATCACGCCACGGTTCACCGAACAGGAAATCACTGAAGCGATGCAGCCATTACGAGATCGTCTTATCCAGTTAGAAACAGAAAATAGCAAATTACGCGCACAACTTAACCTCTCAGGAGATCGCCCATGACTCATCAGCGTCCACCCCTTCCCCCTTTCACTGAGGCGACCGCGCACGAAAAAGTTCGGCTTGCCGAAGATGGCTGGAATAGCCGTAACCCTGAAAAAGTTTCCCTGAGTTATACACCCGATAGTCACTGGCGCAATCGTGCTGAGTTTTTACAAGGTCGAGAAGCGATTGTTGGCTTCCTGCAACGTAAATGGGCTCGTGAACTCGATTATCGTCTGATCAAAGAGTTGTGGGCTTTCCAAGATCATCGAATTGCGGTGCGATTCGCTTATGAATGGCACGATGAGCAGGGAAACTGGTTTCGTTCCTATGGCAATGAGAACTGGGAATTTGACGACAATGGATTAATGCAACGACGCATTGCAAGTATCAATGACCTGTCAATTCAAGAGTCTGAGCGACTTTTTCACTGGCCGTCAGGTCGACGACCTGACGATCATTTAGGTCTCAGCGATCTCGGTCTTTGATCATTTGATTTAAGAGCTAGTTATGTATGCTTTTTCGCCGACAGAATTTGCTTAATAAAAGCTCACTTGTAAATACATAAACTTCGCAAAATAAAAAACTGCCCGCTTAAACGGACAGTTTTTTTGTCATCTTATTGATAAAATAGTGCACTGAATGCCTGTTATTTAAGTTAGCGTCCAGCCGCCCAAAAGGCCTCACCCGCAGCAATTGGATCGCCTGTCTTCGCAAGTGTTTCAACCCAAACTGGATATTGCGCCACCACAGGATGCTGGCTTGGATGGAAATCTCGACGGAACCAATCCAAATATGGTTTTCTCATTGCAGTTAGAATGCCTTTTTTACCAAGCGCCCAAGACACACCTTCACGAATCAATTTGACGCGCTCACGGGTACTAAATCCGTCAGTTTTCAGCATGAGATTAGCACGATAGAGCGTAAATCCTGTCATCAGCATACTAGTGACGACCAGCGCACTGGCGCGCATGGCATAAGGAACTTGAGCCACATCCTGCATGACATCAAACGCCACATCACGATGTTCCATCTCTTCGATCGCATGCCAAGCAAAGAGCGCACGAACGTGAGGTTCTACCTCAGCCAAAGTCGCTTTATTACTATAAAAGCACTCAGCCATTAGCGCAGTCAGATGCTCGCTCGCCGCTGTGATCGCAATATTGTATTCAGGGCTACGGTTTTTCAGCATAGCCTCAAAATGACCTTTCAGAAAACCAAGCATCTTATCCAAAGGCATCCCTTGCTCAATCATCTGCTGATTCATATGATCATGGGCAATTCCGTGCTGCGCTTCCTGTTTGATAAAGTCAGCGACGCGAGCCTTCAAATCTGGATCAGTGATCTGATCACGGAACAAACGAACGCTGCTGATAAAGTAACGCTCACCATCAGGAAAAGTCAGACTTAAAGCATCAAATAAACGAGTCTTGATCGGATTCCCGCCAAACCAATAGCGTGACATATGATCTGCAAGTTTAAAATCGAGATCACGACGCACGATCATGTCGGCGTGGTAACGATCGATATGATCGTGAGAAAGGACTGCACTATTCATGAGTTGTTCTGCCATAACTTGTTTCTATGTGATCAGTATTGCGAACTTTTGAAAAAAAGTTTTGACAGGCTTCGCCAAATTCTATACAAATCACGTCATGAAAACGGACATTGTCATTAACGGTGGTCATCTCCAGCTCGTGGCGCAGTACATGCAATCACGCGGATTATTGCTGTCTGATGTATTTACACCAGATCAAATCGTCGTGATTGCTCATGCACAAGCCACTGGGCAAGCGGTGCCAGTGCTGCAATTTGCCGCCATACTCAGGCAACTGGCTAACCATATCCAAGAGCCTGACATGGCGCTACAAATCGCCAGCATGATCCGAACAGGACATCTAGGCGTTGTGGGCTATCTGTTGCATGCCTGCGCCAATATGGCGGAAGCCTTGGCTTGTCTGCGCCGCTATCGTAAACTGATTATTACCGCTGTCGAAGATATGCAGGTATTGGCCCAGCATAATACGATCGAATTGCGCTGGGAGCATAATCCCCAGATCGATCCCCTTGTCCTAGAACTTGGAATTGCGATTCTTGTTCAATTCTCGAGGCAATTGGTGAGTCAGGAAAATCAATCCTTACCGCCACTCCAAGTGAATCTGATGCAAACCCCGCCATCCATAGCGCCTTTCGAACGCTACTATGGTTGTCCTGTCCATTTCCATCAGGGTTGGGCAAGTGTTGTTTTTCCAGCGACTTATCTCAGCATTCCAATCTCACAGCCAGACAAAACACTGCTTGATATTCTGCAAAAACAGGCAGATACAGCATTAGAGGCTTTGCCCAAAACCGATGAATTTATGCATCGCGTACATCAACATCTGGCTCAACTGTGTCAGGATGGACAACCTCATGTCGACGAGCTCGCAAATCGGCTACATTTAAGTATTCGAACCGTACAGCGCCGACTGCTGGACAACGGTACGACCTTTCAGCAAGCACTCGATGAGGTGCGCCAGCAATTATGTTTGCAGTATTTACAGCAAGATATTCAGCTCAGTGATATTGCACAACTTCTGGGCTACTCTGATCAAAGTGCCTTTACCCGTGCTTATAAACGCTGGACGGGATCAACTCCGTATCAAGAGCGACTGCGCAGCAAGCAGGTATGATCTGATAGGTAATGACATACTGACGACTAGCACTCATCAGCAAAGCCAATTCATATCAATTTCTATTCCAACGAATAATCATACAAATACATAGCTCATTGAGCCTGTCGAAATATGAGGCAATACAAAACCACACTTCGATACTTCGACGGGCTCAGTAACCGCGAGCTCAGTGTTCTTGCAGTGTAATAATTTACTTTGAAAACTATAAAAAAGCCCTAAAGCGAAATGCTTCGGGGCTTTTTTGTTACTTGATGGATTGCCTGTAAACAACCTACATTGTTGACTTACAAGGAACGCGCAATGATCTCTTTCATGATTTCACTCGCCCCGCCATAAATCCGCTGGACTCGCGCATCAGCGTACATTTGAGTGATCGGGTATTCCAGCATATAGCCATAACCGCCAAAGAACTGGAGGCACTCATCAATAATCTTACACTCAAGCTCACTCAAGTTCAGCTTGACGATGGAAGCAGTCACCGTATCTAGCTCACCCTCAACCATCCGATGGATACACTCATCGACAAAAGCACGTGCCATCACCGCTTGTGCTTTCGCATCCGCCAATTTGAAACGTGTATTTTGCATCTCAATGAGTGGCTTACCAAAAGCCTTACGCTCACGCGTATACGCGATAGTCAGCTCCAATGCATGTTCAATCACCGCCATCGCAGTGATCCCCAACATCAAACGCTCATACGGTAACTCACTCATTAGATGAGCAAAGCCCTTCCCTTCTACACCGCCCAGCAAATTCGCAGCAGGAACTCGCACTTCATCAAAATAAAGCTCGCAGGTGTCTTGGCCTTTTTGACCTAGTTTTTCTAAGATACGCCCAACTTTAAAGCCTTTTGCATTCTTCGTTTCTAACAGAAACAACGAGACACCTTTTGCGCCAGCATCTGGGTTCGTCTTGGTAACGACCACAATCAGATCAGCAAGATAACCATTGGAAATAAAAATCTTTGAACCGCTAATGACATAGTCATCGCCATCACGCACCGCACGCGTACGCACACCTTGCAGATCAGAACCAGCGCCGGGTTCTGACATCGCAATTGCACCCACCATTTCGCCTGAAGCCAAGAGTGGCAAATACTTTTGTTTCTGTTCATCCGTTCCTTGATTCAAAATATAATGTGCTGCAATCGCATGGACATGGGCACCAAAAGCACGATCATTGGCATAACCAAGCTCTTCAAACAACACCGCCATATGTGCATAAGTACCACCACTACCGCCGTACTCCTCAGGCACATCAGCCAGTAGCACACCCAGCGCTCCCGCTTTGTTCCAGACGTCACGATCGACATGTTGCTGTTTCGCCCATTTTTCGCCATGAGCAGCAATTTCTGTTTGAACAAAACGACGGACAGAATCTCGATAAAGTTCTAAGTCTGAGTCCATCCAACGTTTTTTTGGCATATTCATTCGTTTGTCATTCCCATCATCATATCTATAAAAACTATTCAGATGCCCTGTTTCAGATCAATGTTTAAAGCACAAATTCTCTGACCAAGATATCCATTTTATTCCTTTAGATTTAAGCATAAGATCCACTCGGTTACATTGGCAGTTCTCTACAGTGTGCAGAAAGGATTAAAGAGGAAATGCTAATACACAAAAACACTCTTTCTGAGTCGCTATGTGTCATCTCACGCAATAAGTCAAAAAGACCGATGAGTTTTTGTAACAACTCACGATTCAAAATATGCAACTAGTTGCATATGTAAATTACTCGCTTTAGAATCTATTGATCATCTTTCTAAGCATATATGCCAAAGATCTTTATCTAGACTCTCTTTTAAACTGCCCACGTCAACAAAATAGAGCGAATCGATATGTTTGAAGTACAAACTAGGCTTCCTGAATTAACAAATCAACCACGCACTCGCCCACAGAAGCCACGAATTTATTGCCAAGACAACTCATACAATCGCCAGATTATCCGTAACCTCGATCAACTCCATCAGGTTTATCGTCCAACACCTTGGCTGTTCAATGGTCATATGCAAATGTTGTTTTTGAGCGCACGTAAGAATAATGCGGCACAGGCCTATGACCACATCGAACAACTCACCATGAGCGATGGTGGTCAAACTGCACTAGCATGGGTGGGTTATGAACTACCGCCAACGACACCTACAATCGTCGTATTACATACGCTTACAGGTAGTCCAAAAAGCATGCAGGAACTGGTACTCGATCTCCACAACACAACAGGCTGGCGCATTGTGCTCTGTGTACGACGCGGACATGCAGACCTGCCCCTGACCCAGCCACAATTCAATATTTTTGGGTCTGTGACAGATTTACACGAACAACTCGAAATCATTCATACGCGTTTTCCTGAGTCAGCACTCTACGGCGTTGGCTCATCAGCTGGCTCTGGATTATTGGTACGCTATTTAGGCGTAATGGGTTCAAAAGCTCTTTTCCGCGCGGCTTTCGCCTATAGTCCTGGCTACAACACAGACACGGGTTTTGATCATATTCAGCCATTTTACAGTCGTTATATGGCTAAAAAACTGCTACGAAAATTCGTCGAACCACGCACGAAACATATCGCACATCTCTCAACGTTCAATCGACTACGTAATTCAAAAAATTTGAGTGAATTCCATCATCATGCGTTTGAATTTGCTGGATACAGCAGTTATGAAGAGTATGCCCGCGATATTAATCCAATGCGTGTTTTCACACATATTAGCGTTCCGATGATGATTCTGAATGCCGAAGATGATCCTGTTTGCAATATTCAAAATGCAGCGCCTTATCTCGATACAATGCGCAAAATGCCAAATTTGATCTTGGTCACGACTGCTCACGGCAGTCATTGTGCTCATTATGAAGGATGGCGGGCTAAATCTTGGGCGGGTCGATTAATTGGACAATACTTAAAGACCATCCATAAACTACCCACTCCATCAGCAAACTAGACTTATGCATGATGCTTTTGCAATATCTGAAGCGAATACCCCGACAAAAATCGACTGTTCGCTTTAATTTATTATTTTTGAGATTGTTAAAGCCTCGGTTTTCCTCTTTCCTTGCTAGCGAGATTATCTAACAAGGCTTGCCTTGCATCTTCTTTTGCTTTGACTTTTCGAGCCGCCACTCGTCTAGCCGCATCATCAACAAAGCGTACTTGCTGCTCAATCGCTGACTTTTCCTCAGGTGTCGCTTCTTCGATCTCAAAATTAATCATGACAATTTCATCCTTTATAACCACGATCACTGAACAATCAGCTAACTCAACTGAAAAACACGTTCCCATCAAAATAGCTTAATCAATAAGACCAAAACGATCAATGAATTAACTTATGAATATAAAAACTAACCCACATCCAGAGTGTGCTTCATAATCACCTGACGGCATATGAAATAAAGCGCAACTCATCATTAACGAAACGAAAGAGTCACATTCTTTTACGAAGCGGTATCATTGAACACTTGTATATCGTAAAAATACGATATATATTTCGTTTTATCGCGATATAACGTTATACAGATTCTACGATGACTACTTCAATTGACCTTGATGAAATTATTAAAGCCCTCGCTCATCCAACACGCCGAGAAATGTTGGCTTGTTTGAAGAACCCTGAACAGCATTTCGAATCACAAGATCACCCTTTTGAATTTGGTGTTTGTGCTGGGAAATTCATGCAATGTGGTTTATCACAATCGACAGTGTCTGCGCATCTAGCTGTCTTGCAACGTGCGCAGCTCATCAGTTGTAAAAAAATTGGGCAATGGAATTTTTTCAAGCGCAATGAAGAAGTGATCTCAGAATTTTTACTGCAGATGGGTAAAGAGCTGTAATTCGTTCTTGAATGAATTACAGCTACTCATCGGCGAAATCGTTGTTGTTTTACATAGGAATGATTCACATGACTACGCTATTCGATCCAATCACAATCGGTGATCTTGAACTCCCTAACCGCATTATCATGGCCCCATTGACTCGTTCACGTGCTAGCGAAGGTCGTGTACCCAATGCACTGATGGCAGAATACTATGTGCAGCGTGCTTCTGCAGGTTTGATTATGAGTGAAGCAACCTCCGTCACACCAATGGGCGTAGGTTACGAAAATACCCCTGGCATTTGGTCAGACGAACAAGTCGCAGGCTGGCGTTTAGTTACTGATGCAGTCCATGCTGCAGGCGGACGTATTACTTTGCAATTGTGGCATGTTGGGCGTATTTCAGATCCATCATTATTAGATGGTCAATCACCTGTTGCGCCAAGTGCAATTGCAGCACAAGGCCACGTCAGTTTACTTCGCCCAGAGCGCCCGTACCCAACACCACGCGCACTCGAAACTTCAGAAATTGCTGATGTCGTTGAGGCATATCGTAAAGGCGCTGAAAACGCAAAATTGGCTGGCTTTGATGGTGTATTCGTTCATGGCGCAAATGGCTATTTGCTTGATCAATTTCTGCAAGACAGCAGTAATCAACGTACTGATCAATATGGTGGTTCACTCGAAAACCGCGCACGCCTCCTTTTAGAAGTTACTGACGCAGTCATTTCTGTATGGGGTGCATCCCGAGTTGGTGTCCATCTTGCGCCACGTGCTGATGCACATGATATGGGCGACTCCAATCGTGCAACCACATTCAGCTATGTGGCCAAAGAACTCGGTAAACGCAAAATTGCATTTATCAGTGCTCGTGAAAAAGAAGGCGATGATAGTCTTGGTCCACAACTAAAAGCTGCTTTTGGTGGTATTTACATCGCCAATGAACGCTTTACTAAAGACTCTGCTAATGCTTGGATCGCTAAAGGAGATGCTGATGCGATTGCATTTGGCGTACCGTTTATTGCCAATCCTGACCTGCCTGAGCGCCTCGCACAAGATGCAGAGCTGAATAAAGCGCGTCCTGAACTGTTCTACGGCAATGGTGCTGCAGGTTATACCGACTATCCAACGCTTTAAAACATTTAAAAAAACACTATTCGCCTATCGTCCAACAACTCAAGATCAGAGGATCTTGGGTAGGACAGTCTTTTCTATTTTTGGAGAAATCCGTGGACACGTCAGCAATAAAGTCGAATGTGATTGACTCTCTTCCAATACAAGACAAACCACAATCAGCATTGAAATCATGGTTTGCCCTGCTCTCTGTCGCAATTGGTGCTTTCGCCCTCGTCACTAGCGAATTCCTACCTGTCGGATTACTCAGCGATATTGCGACAGACTTAAATATCAGCGTAGGAACTGCGGGACTCATGGTGACCGCACCTGGTGTCATTGCAGCCTTTGCCGCACCACTCGTCACGGTTGGTGTGGGAAAAATAGATCGGCGCTATTTATTATGGGCTCTAACATTGCTCATGATCATTTCTAATCTGATCGCAACGTTTTCCAATAACTTTACAATCTTATTAATTGGCCGCCTACTGCTTGGTCTTGGTATTGGTGGATTCTGGTCAATCGCTGTTGCACTCAGTGGCCGCCTTGCCCCACCCGGCGTAGAAATGGGACGTGCATCCTCAGTGATCTTTACAGGAGTTACGTTAGCAACAATTCTAGGCGTTCCTTTAGGTGCTTGGATTGGCAGTGAATTTGGCTGGCGTTCATCCTTTGCCATTACAGGTCTATTGGGCGCAATCGTACTTGTGGGTCAACTGCTGATGTTGCCTGCATTACCTGCAACCACAGCCGTAAAAATGCGAGATCTTCCTATCTTATTCCAGCACAAATATGCACGGATCGGATTACTGGGTATTGTTCTACTCGTCTTAGCACACTTCTCGACATACACCTACGTGACTCCATTCTTAAAACATAATGCGGGATTTGATGGCAATTTAATCAGCACGCTGTTATTGGTTTATGGCGTTGCAGGCGTCGTCGGAAATGTCATCGCAGGTTGGGCAACTTCTCGGAATATTCGCTGGTCATTTATGGCTGTTGTCACCCTCATTGGTGCTGCAATGATCTTATTTCCGATCTTTGCTGGACATCTCACAGGAGCGGTATTGACGATCGCATTGTGGGGATTAGCATTCGGGGCAATGCCGACATGTGCCAACATGTGGATGTTCGCAGCAGTTCCTGAAGCGATGGAAGGTGGCGCCGCTATGCTGGTATCAACTTTTCAAGTGGGAATTGCTATAGGATCGCTGTTAGGCGGTAGCATCGTTGATCACTTTAATATCCCCAGTATCATGTGGGTTGGTGGCTTACTCGCCATAATGTCTTTACTTTCATTGTCCATTTGGGGGCGTGGATTACCCAATACTGTAGGAACAACAGCACCCAGTTCAGCACATTAATGCTTTCTTGTTCATAAAAATCTCACGCTCTTGTGGGATTTTTTTGTTGTGAAACTGAGCAAATTCAATTCATAAACCTAAGAATAGGCATAAACTAAACTCATAAACCTCAACGCAACATAATAAAATTTGAAAGCAATAAACAGAGTGTGCCAAAACTTATCATCCTTCAAAATGAACCAACCAAAGTAATGATGTAAAGGATGTTCACATGAAGATGTTCATACAAAAGCCATCTAATCAGGCGAATTACTTAACCGACGATGCACGCTGGGAAGCAATTGTCGCACGCGATAAACATGCTGATGGTTCATTTTATTACGCCATTACGACCACAGGTATTTACTGTTATCCCTCATGCCCTTCCCGTCTTGCATTACGCAGCAATACACAATTCTTTGCTACAGCACTCGACGCAGCACAAGCAGGATTTCGACCCTGTAAACGGTGTAAATCCGATCAAGAAACGCCCTCAATCCGGGATACTCAGATGATTGCTCAAGCCTGTCGAATCATTGAATATGCGGACCAGACTCCATCTTTAGATGACCTTGCCCAGTCACAACAAATGAGTCGTTTCCATTTTCATCGTCTTTTTAAATCCATCACAGGCATTACACCAAAAGCCTATGCAACAGCTCACCGTGCAAATAAAATCAGGGCCGAACTATCAGTCCAAGACATATCAATTACCGACGCAGCTTACCAATCAGGATTTAACTCGAGTGGACGCTTCTATGCCACATCAACGGAAATACTCGGTATGACACCAACTCATTTTAAAAATGGCGGCAGCTCTGAAATCATCTATTACAGTATTGGCACTTGTTCGTTCGGTCCAATCTTAGTCGCACGTAGCGAAAAAGGCATTTGTGCAATACTGATTCACAATGATGACAACCCCATATTAGCTGATCTACAAAAACGCTTCCCGAAAGCAACATTAGTCGAAGACCAAAGCGACTTTCATCATTGGCTTGCTCAAGTTATTCAATTTATAGAGACCCCTAAACAGAACTTGGAACTACCGCTCGACATTCGTGGAACAGTATTTCAACAACGTGTGTGGCATATCTTGCAAAAAATCCCTGTCGGTACAACTGCAAGCTATACCGACATTGCTACTCAACTTGGTGATCCAAAAGCTGTTCGTGCAGTCGCCAGAGCTTGTGCAGCAAATCCTATTGCGCTTTTAGTTCCCTGCCATCGCGTGATTCGAAGTGATGGCGGCATCTCAGGCTACCGCTGGGGCGTAGAAAACAAACTTGCCTTAATCTCACGTGAGGCCGCACAATCACAAATATAATGATGACTAATACCACGATGAAATGTTTAGACCATGTCTCGTAAACAAGATAGCCAAACAATTGACCTCTTCTCTGAGATGAATGAAGTCAATCCCAAGCGTATTGAACTTGGTGAAGAAGCTGTAATCTTGCGTGGTTATGCCAACGATATCGCTGTCGAATTATTCGACGATATCAACGCTATCATTGCCATATCTCCTTTGCGCCAGATGCAAACACCAAATGGCTATACCATGTCAGTTCGCACCAGCAGTTGTGGGCCGTATGGTTGGGTTTCCGATCGACATGGCTATCGTTACGCACCAATAGATCCACTCACTAATCAACCATGGCCTGCTTTACCCAATCGCTTTTTAGAACTTGCTCATCATGCGGCTCAGACGACAGGATTTAATCACTTTGTCCCAGACTGTTGCCTAATCAATAGCTATAAAGCAGGTGCTAAACTTTCCCTGCACAAAGATAAAGACGAACACGACTTTACCGCACCAATAGTCTCAATATCGCTCGGTCTACCTGCGATATTTCTCTTCGGCGGTCTAAATCGCTCAGATAAAACTCAACGTTATAAATTGGAACATGGCGATGTCGCCGTCTGGGGCGGAAAATCCCGTCTTGCATATCACGGAATTTTACCTCTCATTGATGGAAATCATCCTCTGACAGGTCATCAACGAATCAACATTACCTTTCGTAAGGTCATGTAAAAATGTCAACTAATCGACTAGAAATAACACTCTAAAACGGTATGATCAAATCACAATAGAAACTTATAAAAACTAGGTCTTACTCATGCCTAAGATACTCCATCACAACCAAACACCCTACACTACTGCCGAACAATATTTAGCAGAACTAGATAATGATTGGGCTCAACTCATTGCAGATATTGGTCCATATCCACAACGCGCTCTTTCAAATCAAGAGCCTTACGAAGCGCTCATCAGAGCAGTTGCACATCAACAACTCCATGGCAAAGCAGCTGAAAATATTCTAAATCGATTAGTCGCTTACTACCCTAATAGTACATTCCCCTCTCCAGATCAAATATCTGAAACGACCATTGAGCAGCTACGAAGTTTTGGGTTTTCTAATAGTAAAGCCGTGGCAGTTTTAGGCATCGCAGAGAAGACATTAGCAGGCACAGTTCCAACACGTGAAACAGCAGAAACCTTAAGCAATGAAGAATTAATCAAACGTCTAGTGACATTACGAGGAATCGGACAATGGACCGTTGAAATATTCTTAATGCACACACTGCATCGGCCAGATATTTTACCTGTCGATGACTTTGGCATTCGAGAAGGTTGGAAAGTTTTAAAAGCACTAGAAGCACAGCCTAAACCCAAACAACTCGCTGAACTTGGAAAAATATTAAGCCCATATCGTACAACTGCAAGCTGGTATTTATGGAGAGTCGCAGATCGAGCAAAACAAAAGAAATAACATCAAAGCTAAAAAACAAAAAGACCAGCATAATGCTGGTCTTTTTGATCAAAACTGAATTAATTATTCAGCTTCAACTGCTGCTGCACCGATTTGGCGGTCAACCAGTTCTACATACGCCATTGGCGCTGCATCACCTGGACGAAAGCCAGCTTTCAGTACACGTAAATAACCGCCTTGGCGAGTCTTGTAACGTGGACCGAGAACGGTAAACAGTTTACCAACCATCGCTGGGCTACGCGTACGCGCAAACGCAAGACGACGATTCGCAACTGAATCAACTTTTGCCAAAGTAATCAACGGCTCGGCAACGCGGCGCAATTCTTTAGCTTTTGGCAAGGTGGTTTTAATGAGTTCATGTTCAAACAGCGAGTTTGCCATGTTTTGAAACATAGCTTTACGGTGGCTGCTTGTACGACCCAGTTTCACACCACTATTACGATGACGCATGGTGATATTCCTAAATTAGCGGCTACGGTAGGCAAAACGGTCATCGACACGTAGGCTAGCTGGTGGCCAGTTATCCAAACGTAAACCGAGTGACAGGCCTTTCGAAGCCAATACATCTTTGATTTCGGTAAGCGACTTTTTGCCCAAATTTGGAGTCTTGAGCAGTTCAACTTCAGTACGCTGAACCAGATCGCCAATG
>JASLHI010000001.1 GCA_030149815.1 Aquirhabdus sp.
CAGCCACGCTTCCAGTGGTGCATAGATTAGCGATTTCAGTTTCAAAACACAACTGCAAAACGCTGATTTAACGACCTATTGAATGAAATTATACTTATAATTTCCTTCAAATGTATCAAAATTACCCGAACTGAACTGATAGCTTTGAATAATTGCCTTCAACTTGCCTTCAAGCGAACTATTATTCAAATCGCTTGAGACAACGCTCACGCTGATCACATGACCATCTGGTGCAATTTTTAGACGAACAGTAAAGCTACCCTGCATTGTTGGATCATCGTCTAGAGCACGTTTATATGCACCCTGTACGCGACCTGCGTTTTGATCCATGATGCGTTTTACATCATCACGACCTTTACCGCTTGCATCGCCTTTACCACTGCCAGTACCACCGTTACCATTGCCTTTAATCTTGCCGCCACTGACATCATCAGTACCGCGACCAGATAAATTGCCAGTTCCGTGGCCCGTCTTATCGCCATCCGTTGCAGAGCCAAATTTCACACCTGATCGTGCAGATCCATTACCGCCAGTTCCACCACCTCCAGCACCCAACTTCACATCAGGACGCCCACCTTCAACACCACCATGTTGTAAGCCACGACCTTCTACTGCTTTTGGATTAGAGCTTGTGCCATTGGTTAAACTACCAATCGCTGTCCCTAAACCTGTTGCAGCCACTAAGCCTTGAGCACGTTTCTGTGCAGCTGCCTGAATCTCGGCAGCACTTGGCCCAGTGTTATGAGATACAGCTGCTGGCGTATCGCTAGGTAAAGGCGTTGGGTTAGGTGATGTCGCAGCCTGCTTCGTCGGTCCTGCATCTGCTGTAGCGCGTGCTGGACGTACAGTCTGCACAGGCGGCTTATCAGGTGAACCGACTTGACTTGGTGGTTGCGGTTTCGGCAATGGATGATTCGGCGCAGCTGCACGCGGTAAAGCTTTTGCTGCCTCTGGTGCACCGCCTTCCTTTTTAGGAGGTGGTGGAGGTGGCACAGGTTTTGGCTGCACAATTGGCGCAGCAACCTCAATAGGTGCAAGCACTGTCCGCTGAGGAATAATCTTTGCAATCATTGGCACATTGATCAATGGAATCACAACACAGCACAAGATCGCAACAATTCCAAATCCAAGATCAGATTTACGGAATTGACCATAATCCCACGGCAACCAGTTCTTTGCAGTCACGTCCACCCCATCATGAGAAGGTAGCATTTCAGGCATATTTTGAATTGGGTTAGGCATTTTTCTTCGCCTCCTTATTCACTGCAAATGCAATCCTGCCAAAATGCTGCTGACTGCATACGATCATGATCTGATGCAAAATCGCATAAGGAATATTTTGATCAGCCAAAATAATCACTGTACGCTCAGGACTGCCATTGACCTCTTGCGATGGTTTGAAACGCGTAGCCTGTTGCTGCAATACGCCTGCTAATGGACCAAAATCAATTTCTTTATTTCCTTCCGCATTAGGTATATCACTTGCAACAAGAGTCTGGACAACTTTTTCATTAATACGAATTTCAGTTCCTGTGACGACCACAGTCAATGACGACTCAGGTGGTACATAAGAGCTAGAAATTGGTAACGCCAAACCTTTAATAGATGGAATTTGTGCTTCGCCCTGAAAGCCGACCAACAAGAAACACACCAGCAACGTGAAAATATCGATCAATGACGTCAGCGTTAAATGCGCTGTGCTATTCCGCCGAGCCATCCTACGTTTGTGGCGACGAATTTGAGAAAGTTTCAAGGCGTCCCCTCCACACCAGCCAATTGAACATTCGGGAATAGCGCATAGCTATTGCCTGTTTTCTGGCTATCCACAATGCGAACCGCATCAATCGTACTAATAATATCTTGATAAGTAACTGTTTCATCAATACGCAATGTTGCACTATTCACGGTTGAATATTGTTTTTTGACATCAATCAATGCAGCATTTAATTCGGCAAAATTATGCCCTGAAATTTCTTTAATTTGCCCTACACCGCGATTATTAATCACGATTTTGTCCGGATATACACCAATATCCAACGTCAGCTGAGGTTTGACGACCGCGCTCGCACTATGCGGCGCACCATCACCTGGCTGATCAACATTAAGCACGCTGACTTGGGTAAACACCGCATTAATCAACAATGACGGGATCATGATCACCATCAAGTTCATAAATGCTGTGAGATCCAACTGTGCTTCAGTTTCTCGGTTACGACGACGCTTACGAATCGACATACATACTCTCCCTTTAACGCGCTACGCACTATCCTTATTCGAGCTTTTCGCTCTAACGTGGTTAGATACGATTAACGTGTTGGCAACGTGCGACGGATCGAGTTCTGTACTTTCATCGCAATCATTTCTAAGCTTTCAATGACTTGCTGTGTATAACTCTGCAAATAAGTAAAAGCGATAACCAATGGAATCGCAGCACCCAAACCAAATGCTGTAGTATTCATCGATACTGCAAGTGCAGCAGAAAGCAAATCACCTTTTTGTGCAGGATCAGCATTTGCAACAGACGCGAACGCCAAAATCAAACCATGCACAGTACCCAAAAGTCCCAGTAGTGTTGCAACGTTAGCTAAAGTAGAGATATAACTCGTACGTGCTTCGAGGCGAGGAATCACTTCGAGTAAACCTTCTTCTAAAGCACCTTCAACATGATGCATATCTGCACCACTTGCGGCAGCGCCAAGACCATAATCGAGTACACGACCCGCTTCGCTCTCATCATCTTTCACAGCATTGAATGCAGTTTCGATACGACCTGCTTGCACATCAGGTTGCACACGTGCCCAAACATCACGGCTGCGTGAACGTGCTTTACCTAATGCATAGATACGCTCAAAGAAGATTGCCATACCAACGATAAAAACAACCATGATGGGGTACATGAAAAAACCGCCCACCTGAATAAATTTAATAAATTCCATATTTAAAGCTCCTATCTGTTCATTTTTAAGATGTTGTAAGAACATCTCGTCAAGTTAAAATATTGATTAGATCAATAATATTTTTAAATCACTTTTGCTCAAGTGGTTGATTTAGAATCGAGGTATAACGAATTTCACTAGCCAGTCGATCACGATCTGTGGGTGTTAAAGAATCCTTCAATGCTGAAAACTCCAAAATATTCTTAGGAACACTCTCTTCGGCATCCCGCCAAGGCGTAATATTGGTGACCATCGGTAAATCAACCTTAGCCACAATATCGGTTTGACCAGCTACAGCCGAAGTGCTCGCACTTTTAGCACCAACTTTGGCTTTCTTAGCCATTTTGTCTGTTTTAGATGTCTTCGCAACACTTGCTGAATTATCTGAAGAATCGTCCGCGTATGCAGCACTGGTCATCATCGCAGCAGCTGCACTGACCATCATCAATGCACAGATTGTTCGTAAATGAGTCATCATTCCTTCAAACCTCTTAATGCTGCTGTTTCGATAGTTGCCATTCTAACAACTTATCGGTTACAGCATTGTTTTCTGGGGATTTCCTAGATGCATCTGAAGCATCCTTCGATACTGGCGTAGACATTTCACTCGTAGTTGCAGGCTGCTGCTGCGTCACAGTTTGGCTTGCATCTGCTGCTGGAGCTGCTGGAGCTGCTGGAGCTGCTGGAGCTGCTGGAGCTGCTGGCTCAGTAACAGGTTTGGCAAAAACTGTCAAAGGCATCTTGAGCTCTTTTTGCAACAGATTTACCCACTTCTGTACCGCCTTATCATCAGGATTGACCAATAAATAGCGTTGATAAGCACTAAGCGCATCGGCTTGGTTACTCAAATAAAGCTCATTAGTTACACCCAACAAATACGCTGGATCTGCACGTTTCACACTGACATCTGGACGAGCATTTTCAGCTTCACTTGCTGCAAATGCGGCGGCAGCATCTTTAAACTTACCAAGACGTAATAATGCAATACCACGATAGCTTTGAATCAACTGCACATCGCTATCACTCATATCGGCATTCACAACAACTTGAGGCTGTACTTTCTTAGTGGAAGCCTTGTCTCCAACAACGCTCGCTAACTTTTTAAGCAAAGATGGACGCGTTGGCGTTGGTTTAAGCACAACTTCACTTTGTTTATGCTGTCCAGCAACAACCAATAAAGCATCGAGATCACTCAATGTTTGTTGACGATTCTGATCAATATTTGCCACCATACGCGCCAATTTCACTTCAGCTGCTGGAATAGCTGGCTTCTTAATTGGACGTAAATAACGACCTGAAGATAAGGTTGCTAAAGCATCAAAACTTTGCGCAATCCATGTATCCCATGTATCTTGCGCCAAGTTCGCATTCGCTTTATGCCACTCAATCGCCTTGTCCTTCAGTGGCTGAGTCTGTTCCTCAAGCGCAATTTGATACTGCTCAGATTCAAGATCACTCAAGCCTGTTGGTGCAGGTGCTTGCAAAATACCTTGATAAAACCGAGCGAAACTATCACCCAAAACAAACTGTGATTGCGTGACATACTCAGCAACCTTCAGATCGAGAATCGGTTGTTGGCTCTCCAAGACTTTTTGCAAAGCAGCTTGTTTACGAGTAACGCTATCTTTCAAAGGTTGCGTAATCGCAATAGCTCGATATTGTTCAATTAATGGAGCAGTTTGTAAGGTCAAGGCACGCGCTGCGAAATAACGTAAACGTGGTTGAACCTCAGCTGGCGCAGTTTGGAATTGACTACGATACATCTGTAGCTGACGCGCCAATTCTTGTTGCTGCGTTGCAGTATCATGTTGAAGAATAGCCGCCTGATATAAGCGCTCACTCGCTTCTAGGCTTTGCGCAAGCACCGCATGAGGCTCTTTCAAATACTGTTGATATAGCGCTAGTTCTTTCGGATTATTCGCGCTGACTTTGTGCTGACTTTCCGCAGCAAGCCACAGTGCAGCCATCGCATTTGATTGTTTAGCCGCATCAGCTTTAGCAATGTCACGATGATAAATCTTCAAGTAAGTCTCTGAAGCCCCAGACCAATCCTGCGCACTCTCTTGCAATTTGACAATACGTTCAGGAATACCTTCAGCTTGAGGAGACGTTGGATATAAGCTATAGAACTGTTGTAGCAATGGTAATGCTGGCGCAGTCTCGCCATACAGCATCGCTGCTTGATAGCTACTATCCACTTTGACCGCTGCGTCTTGCGTCACATCGCCAGCTTGTTGATACAGTTTGAGTGCATCGTCCAAAGCGTTTGTAGTCTTCGCACCTTCTGCTTGTTTATACAAACTTGCAGCACGTTGGTTTTGATAACGCATACGCTCTGCTGCATCCAATGTTGATAATGCCAAAACCTGACGATAGCTGGCTTCCGAATCACTCCAATGCTGTTGATCAAACTCAGCGTTGGCTTTCAAAATACTTGCGGTTTTAATATCGCTTGCACTGACATTCGGCAAAGCAATCACACGACTAGCAACATCTTCAACCACATCAAAACGCTTAAGATCTAAATACTTCCCCGTTAAGGCTAACAATACCACTGGTGAGTTTTTGTCTGCAGGGAATGTCTTAGCATATTGCTCGCTACTCGCCAATTGTTTATCCAGCCACGCATCTTGTTGCTCTGCAGGCTGATTGGCGAGTTCTTTGGCATGTGCTTGGTAACACAATAATGCAAAATAACCCATATCACTCGGCTTTGCATTCGGAGTGCTATAAGCTAGGGTCTCAAAATACGGAATCGCATCTTCAAACTTACCGCCGTTATACAACGCTTCGGCCAGTCGCTGTTGAATCCGCATCACATCAGCAGGCTCAGTCGCGAGCGCTAACTGCTTATGATAAAGATCTGCGGCATGTAAGTAGTCTGCAGTCGATTTTTGAGTTTGACCAATCGCATCATAATGATTTGCAAGATCATCTAACTGAGACTTCAGGACAGGACGTAATGTCGCCTGTTGTTCTGGTGTTGCAGACTTATAATAATTCTGATCAATATCATAATGTTGAACATATTCATTCTTGGAGCGAATAATATCCTGAGCAAAGCCGGCTTCTTTATAAACCGCAATCGCATCATTACTAAAAACTGCGGCCTGCACATCATCAGAATGACGTTGCACAAAACCTTCATAAACTTTAGCAACATCCAACAACTGTTTTTGGTCACGATAACGATCAGCCACTTGGCGATACATCAACGTTTCCTCATCGGTAAGCGGCTTGCCATCATAATATTTTGCGAGTGCAGGGACACCACCCAACTGTATAAAAATCGCAGATAATGTCCGATAACTATCCTGCAATAACAACGCATCACGCTTGTTTTGGATTGCGCGGGTACGGAGACTATCAATCAAATGCTGAAATGGTGGGATCGCTTCTTCAAAGCGCCCATCTTTATACAAAGACCATGCATAGAAATACTGTGCTTGTTGAGTATATTTATTATCGTCAAAGCTCAAAACCGCAAGATATTCCTGAGTCGCAAATTGATATTGTTTGCGATTAAATGCTGCCTCGGCAATGCGAAAATGTGCTTCTGGTGCATAAGTTGATTTAGGGAAATACTTCAACATTTCAGTCAATGCCGCCGCCGCCGCATCTGGATGACCTAGCTGATCATTACTGCTCGCCAATTCATAATACAAATCTTCAGTCTGCTCATTAATTGGCGTATTTTTAATTTGCTCTTGATAAAAATCTACACGGCTTTGTAGCTCACTTTTTTCATCAGCGCCGCCTAATTGCTTACTTTTGATTTTACGTGCGAGATCTAAATATGCATTGATGACTTTAGGATCTCGCGACTCACGTGCCTGCTTCATCATCCTTTGATAAAGCTGGCTATCGATACGACTTTCCTCAGCAGATGACAACTGTGGAGCTTGAACCGCAGGTGTAGAGGTGTCTGGTTTTGCGTTTTCCAAGTCAGCAAGTGTCCCTGCCAACGCAAACGATGACATTGACACAGCCTCTAAACTTAACAAAGCCAACAACAGCTTGGATACCGCACGACGCATATGAACTATCCCTGATCTTTTAAAACGTTGCTTCTAAAACGTTGACAGCAAGATTAACTGATTATAGTGACAACCAATTAAAACCTACGATACACCCTATGAATGTTTACCACTTACACGCTGTAAGCCGAGTAATGACTCTGTCAAATAATGATCCAACTGCAATTGCTTCAGCTTCAGCGACACACGAATTTGCGCCAGCAATGCTTTATGATCTTGTTCCCCTGATTTCTGGAAATCAGTTTTCACTTTATTCAACAGCTCACGCGCTGCCTTGATATCTGTTTGCTCCTCTTTATCAGAGGTTTTTGCAGCTTCAAGTTCAGCTAACTGCTTTTCATAATTTCCCAGCTTACTTTGCAGCAACTCCGTCTGCTGCACTTGCTGCACAATCGACAAGATCTCACTACGCTCTAACAACTGTGCCCACAATCCAGCATATGGGGTATCTGGTATTTTTGGCAGACCAAGTAAAATCGGGTCGGAAGCTTCTACAGGAAATGTCTTAAGCACATCAATTTTTTCAATTTCTCGATCGAACTGAGTAAGCTGAGAAGACTCGGCTTTATACACCTCAATCGCAGCACGATAACGATCAATCGCATTAGGATCTTGCTGCTCTTCCAGTGCACTCGCAGACAGCAACCAACCCTCTTGAACTAAAGGATCAGCTGGATTTCGTTTAATGAGCTCATTCGAAAAATTAAAACTACGACCATAATCTTTCAGTCGATAATAGATATGAGCACTGGTCAAAAGTGCTTGGTTACTATATGGACTATCCAATTGCACATTACGCAAAGCTGTTTTTGCTAATTGAGGCTCATCGCGCAGTAATCGCAAATATGCCAATGACAACGCAATCTTATCGTTCAAATTAGAAATTTCGCGCGGCGTAATACTCTCATCCTTAATATCACCACCTGTTAATGCACTTTTTGTAAAAGTCGAGGCATTACCAAGCTCACGATTTTCAATCAAACTTTGGGTGTGAATTTTGTTATAACCAAAACTACTCGCCCAGCCATTCTGTTCGATATTAGGATCATAACCAAGATTTTTTTCTTTTTCAGCAGCTTGAGCTTGATTTCCAAGCGCCGATTCAGAAGGCTTAATAATTGGCAAAAGCGCAGGCATTCTGTCTTTCATCAAATCTTCTAGAATACGCGTGGCTAATAGCTCATGCTCTTTCTGTAATTGAAGATCCAAAGCACTGTAAGACTTTCCGTCATCCAAGTGTTTTTTCTGGAGTAAAGAGAGGGCTAAATTATAACGAGCCAGTTTTCGATAATAACGTACAGGAGTCTGGAAGCTTTGCAGTGCCTCAATCGCATCGTCAGGATGATCGGTACGTGCCAATAAATTAGTGACCAAGATCATCCGTTCACTTTCTTGGGTCGGCGTCATCAATGCAGGCGGATCACGTAAAAAATTCAATGCCAGTGAGTCCTGACCAGTCTGATACAGTAATTTTCCGTAACTGAGCCACGGATCATTACGCGTACTTGCCGTTACATCACTATTCCCTGCACGAGTAAGTGCAGCATCGGCTTCACGTGGTAACCCATAACGTGTATATAAATCACTGAGTAAAATATTACCCGTTCCAGCAGCATTAAACGCCAATTGACGGTTTGCCAAGAGCGTTGTTAAGGCTTCATAAGGTTTATTTTGGTAATACGCAAACATCACTTGAGCAAAACCTGGCTCACGCGCATCACGGCGCAACTCAAGTGGAGTTGCATGAGCCACACTCATAGATAACGCCACGGATATCGCAACAGCACTAAAACGCTTCACAGATGTGGGCATCACAGAATTGAAAACTGAAAGCTTACCTTCCGTTTTTATTTTTCTATTATTTGTATGCTGCTGTATAGATTGTTTCATGGCAATAATTGAACGACTCAAATTAGTCATGCTGACTCCATTCGACCAATTTCAATGGCTGCTCTCCAAGTCCAGGATGTTCAATCAATTGAATACCCAAAATATCTTTTGCGACTGTTTTCGTAAATTTAATTTGTTGAGTGATTGTCGGATGATCATTTTGCGATACAGTGACATCCAATACATGTGAACCCACTTTTAAATTGGCATCCATCAATGTATCCATGCCACCCTTCAGTAAAGCATTTAAGGCACCTTGATCATATTGCCGAGTTGGCAACGGACGACCATCCAAACTGACTTGAACTGAGTTCACCGTCAACTTGCCCAGTGGAGTCATGCCAAACAGCAATACTGTTCTTTGAGGTTGAAAAATGCGTTGCTTGAGATGCGCTAAATCGCGATCAAGCTGGAGGACGTCAGAGCGGGCATCTTCAAGATTACTCGGCGCTGGGATTGAGTCGTCAGCATATGCAGTGCCACACAAAACGTGCATCAGCACCGCAATAACGATCAAGGCTCCATGCCACTGTAAACCTGAATAAACCAAACTGGAACGCGCTACTTTAAAATTTCCTAGAGAGGAGCAGTGCTGGAGAGGCTGAATCATGTCGTCTACAAATTTATTATTCCTGACGTGGATTAGGGCACAAATCTAGGGGGTAAGTCAAAGCCCAAAAGAACATTTTTTTTAATTTAAATGCCATAGTTTTCTAGAAAAGAGGGAAATTTACATAAAAGCTCTAATTTCCCCAAATTTCGGCTATATATGTGACCACATTCTCAATAAATTATGGTACACGCCAGTCAATTGCACCAATGCTGGATGATCTGGAGTTGCTAAATTTAACTGCTGAATCGACTGATCCATATCGAACAAAACTGAGCGCTGTGCATCTTCGCGGATGAGACTTTGAATCCAAAAAAAAGACGCAATTCGTTCCCCTTGCCTCACGGGATTAACCTTGTGCAAACTCGTCGAAGGATAAAGAATCATATGTCCTGCGGGCAGTTTTACACTCTTAGCGCCATAAGTATCTTCAATCAGTAGCTCCCCACCCTCATATTCGTCAGGCTCGCTTAAAAACAAAGTCGCAGAGATATCCGTTCGAACTCGCTCAAGTACACGCTGCCCATCCAAGCTACGCACATCTCGAATTGCATTATCCACATGCAATCCAAAATGACCGCCTGACTGATAACAGTTAAATAATGGAGGGAATATTTTTGATGGTAATGCTGCTGAAACAAACAAAGCATTTTGATTGAGTGCCTCTAGAATCATCGTTGAAAGTTGCTGTGCAACTGGATGAGTCTCTGGCAATTGCAAATTATGCTTAGCTTTTGCCGATTGATGACCAGCCGTGATCTTGCCATCAGCCCAATCCGCCTGAGCTAATAATTTGCGGCAAGTATGAACCTGTTCTGCACTCAAAACATTTGGAATTTGTAGTAGCATTTCACTCACTCAAATCAGTTAAATACTCATTATTGATAATATTTTCATCATTAACTGGCACAAAGAAAAATGAGTGAAAAACACCAGCACGACATCAATCGTACTGGTACTTAATCCATAATCTCACGTCTCTTTATCGAACCCAAAGATAAAGATAAAACCAGAGATTAGAAATGATAGTTGATATTTAATACGGCTGAACGACCATCTCCAGGAAGTGCCCAACCATTATTACGAATACTGGTGTAGTACTCTTTATCAAACAAATTTTTCACGTTCAATTGTGCAGACAAGTTCTTGGTAAATTTATATGTAACCGCTAAATTATTCACCACATAACCTGCAGATTGTACTAATGGAATCGTTGATCGTCCTGCGTAAACTGCCGCTGAAGTCCCTGTCGCGGCTTTCTGAACAATACCGCTATGTTGAGTCAAATAAGTAGTCCCTTCATACGTTAAACCATACCCCACTTGCAACTGACGTGTGATGTCGTAGGTTGTCCAAAGACTTGCAGCAAATTTAGGGACATAAAGTAATGGATCACCTTTAGTAAAGTCTTGCCCTAAACTCGCCTGATTATCTGATGCACCCTGCAATACTTCACTATGCTGCGCAGTAAGATTGGTAAAAATAGACCACTGTTTAGTAATCAATCCCGCAGCACCCAATTCGATCCCACTTACACGAGCACGACCATCAAGTGTCTGTGATCCTGAAGGATTCGCTGGATTATTTGGATCAGCAACTTTGTAATTACTACGTTCGGTATCAAACAACGCCGCTGTTAAAGAAAGACGACTATGTAACACATCCCACTTTGTTCCAATTTCATAGGTTTCAGCGGTCTCAGGCTTAACACCACACGTCGTACTTGCCGCCGCAGTCGTTGATGCCACAGTCGTTGCACAAGCAGCACCGCCTACTGATGCATCAGATGGTGTTTTTGAATTGCTATACGAAATATAGAACGTGCCAGTCTCTACTGGTTTATAAACCAAACCCGCTTTATAAGACAGTAGATTTACATTGTCTTTGAATGGTGCCGCAGTCAACGCTGGATAGGTCACAGTTGTAGAATCACCTTGACTATGGTCATAACGCAAACCAAAATTTGCTGACCACTGCTCATTAAACTTAATCGTATCAAAGCCATACACCGCCACATCGTTTAAAGTTCCTGACATGGTCGATGCTATAACGTAGTTTATGGGGCCTGTATAGTTTGTCGTTGGTGAATATGGATTGATCGGTGTAAGTTTTGGACTATATGTACCATCAGACTTACGCGGCGTAACGTAACCTGTTTCCAAGTTATACGTTTCATTAGTCAGCGCAAGACCCGTCACCAAAGTATGCTCAATACCCGCTGTATTAAACTTCCATGTTAGATCTGTTTCGTTTGCCAACATTTTGTTGGTTGTATCACGCATTAAACCGCGTGGTCCAGATGGATTGTAAGTATTTGGCGCAACGCCTGTTGCACATGGACCATAGCCTGATGTATTGGTTGTGATCACGCCTGCCGCATTTGCAGTTTGAGTCCACCCCAAAGGTGATGTGCCATTACTTAAGCACAAATTACCTGCAGTAAACTGTGGCGCATCCACGACGGTATATTGCTCAATTTGAGCCGCACGAGTGATGTTGCGAATCGACAAGCTATCGCTAACTTCATGCTCAAATATCGCAGAGATTTCACTGTCTGTGATTTTTTGCTCATCAAGATTTGCATACCCATAATAGCCATTGTATGGCAACCCTGGTACTGCTCGACCATTAAAGAAAGGAACACCATATTGTGGTGTGTTGTTGTCCGTCTGATAAAACGCACTGAGTGTGAATCGTGTATCTGTGCCCATACCAAACGTGATCGATGGTGCAATTCCCCAGCGTTTCAATGACTCTACATCATTACCTGGTACATCATTCTGATGCGTCATGACGTTTAAACGAACTGCTGTTGTATCATTCAGCTTCTGGTTAATATCCGCCGTGCTACGATAATAACCATCCGTACCAACCGCAGCATTGAGATCAACAAAATTCTTATTTTCTGGGGTCTTGGTCACTAAATTAATCGATCCACCAATTGAACCCGAACCAGAGTTCGTTGAGTTTGACCCTTTAACAACCTCAACTTGTTCAATATCAAACGGATCTGTTCTTGAAAATAACGCACTCTCACGCAAACCATCAACAGTAATATCATTGCTCGCACTAAAACCACGAATATTGATTTTATCGCCGTAAGAACTTCCCCCCTCTCCTGCACCAAATGTAATTCCAGGCACTGTGCTTAAAATCTCACGTAGAGACAGCATACTTTGATCTTCGATCACTTTTTTATCGAGAACAGTAATGGTCTGTGGCGTATCACGAAGAGGTTCAGTGTATTTTGGAGATTGTACTTTCGTGACTTTATAAGTTTGTGCATCTGCACGAACTTTAATCGTCGGTAATGTTGCTTCAGTACTTGCATCTTGTTGTTCCGCTGCCACACCAATGCTTGGCAATGCCAATGCAGCTAGCACGACGCTTGAAACCTTGTTCGGATTAAACCGATTTTTTTGACGACCAGAATGCTTACTCATCAACGGATCCTTAAATTAAAACTCAAAAAAATGATGCTGCTATTTTTCATAGCTCAGCTAAAAGCAAATACAACCACAAATCTTGATCGCAATATTAATGATAATAATTCTTATTTGCAATATAAAATAACAATGTGAATACAATCTAGATAAGTAATAAAGAATTTAGAGATAAATGTGGGATAAAGTGGGATTGGTCGGGATATCGTGGGATGAGATTTGAAACGTCGTTGCAGTATGTGTAATAGATTAGAGACCGTTTAGGTCTCTTTTTTTATGCGTCTTCGTCTATAGGAAGATCGACTTCATCACCTATATAAGCAAGCACGACAGCGCGACAAATTGCCACAGCAGCAGTTTCGCCAAAAGCCTCTACTTTAGAGCCTTTACTATATTCAAAAATGGCTTGTATGTCTAAAAGTGAATTTAAAGGAACTATGATAGACATGCCGCGAAGTTCTAAAAGGTGTTGAACATTTGCCCAATTTGAGGAGGGCGAAAATATTTCAAGATCTCCGTTGCCTATACCGACTGCAATATGATTTGGCTGGATTGCATCACAAGATAGTGGCAAGTTTCGTGCGATGGCAACAGCGTAGTCTAGCCATTTACCTGTCAGTTCGTTGGTTTTTACTTTCATAGTTATTAATCCTCAAATAGGCTTGGTTGACGGTCGATTATGCGCATACGGCGGATGATTTGGTAGACCCATTGCATCGATAGTCCGTATTTCGATGCGAGTGTGTCATGGTTGGTGCCGTTGAACTCGTTATATAAGTCACGATCGCGTTTGCAAGTTTGTTCGACGGTGTCTTTTGGAACATATATCAACTGGCCACCCCAATCAGCTGCAATGCGGTTGCGAAGTTCAACCGAAATTTGCTCAGCACGTGCGGGTTCGATTTGCCCTTCAACAAGGCACTTAGCAATATTATCGCGTAGATCGTCTAAAAGACTTGATCCTTGTTTGCTGTGTTTACCAGATGCTCTCATACATTCAATCTCCAGTTATTTTTGTTTAGTTGATAAGGAGTTTGAGCAAGTCAGCAGGAATCTCATCTACTGGACGTGGATGTGGGATGTCTTTGCGATCACACCATTGCTTGAGACGTTCGATGACTTTGCTGGCTTTCTCGGTGCTGAGGAATTGCAAGGCGCTGACGCGCACTTGCCGTTCGACGTATTTAGCGAGTGCTAGTTCGCTTGGATTGCGGACTTCACCAGCAGCATGAAGTAATAGCCATAGATGACGAATCATGCGTGATTGGCCATCGTCTGCTTGCTTGAGGCTGGTATCTTTTGGTTTGACGACGAAGCCGCTGGCTTTAAGGCGATTGAGAACAGCATTGAGTTGATCAATACTTAAATCTTTAAGTGATCGCTGGCCAGTAACCTGCTCAACTACGGAACGATACGTGTCTTCATCGAGATCAAGCTCGTTTTTGGCAACGTGAATCAGCGTTATGAGCTGTTTGCGTGAAGCAAAGTTTTTGCCTGCTCTGCGGCCACCATAGCTATAAGTAGTCATGCAGCACCTACCGCTGTCGCAGGTGCTACTGGAGCACATAATTTTTTGATAACTGATTGATGGATGGACGGATTAAAATCCATCCATTTAAGAATACCGCTATCAGACACTTCGGTGAGTAGAGATCGTATATGGGCAATTTCTTCAGGATTGAACACTTCGCAATCTAGATTCAATGCAACTAATTTCGCGTTTTCATTGAGTAGATGGTTAATGCGTTCTTCCATTTTTTCATGCGTCGACTTTATGACTAGAGTCGCATCTTCAACGCCTTGCAGATATAACTTTTCAAGGCGCTCAAAGAATATAGACTCAGATTCAGAACGTAGTCCTAATGCTGCTTCTACTACAGCAGCTTTGCTGGGTGTAATTAGTGCATTCATGCTGCACTTCCTTGATGCTCGTGGATGTAATCCAGTACAGCTTCAACTAGGATCGGATCAATACAGTTATCAAGTTGGATCTTGCTTTTACCATCAGACCAACTCATTGAACATTTAAAAGAAGTCTCAGATTCAATTTCAATCGCACAGGTTGCTTGGTTGTAAGCATATTGTTCAAGTGGCGTAAGAGGTTCAATCGTTCCAGAATTAGAAAACTTATCCTTTAGGATTTGCAGTGTAACTTTAGATACATTGACTGGTGTTGAATCCTTCGTAGTACTAGTTTTAGTTGTTTTTTTTGTCGGTTTATCCACTGTTTCAGATGGATGAGCGCACAAACCTGATCGTCCGTCTGGCATGGTAATAAGTTCAACTTTGAAGCGCGTATCACGAATGGTTTTTAGTCCACCCTTCATTTGACTTAGTGTGAGCTTGGTACTGGTACATAGATCATCTCTTGCTATGCCTTCAGGGTGAGCCAATAGACATTGCTCAACAATATCTGCAATGCTGAGTTTGGGATCATTGATTGATTGAATTTCAGTTTTATTGGGTGTATTCAATTTATTGTCCTCGTGATGTGGTTTTGGTGGCAAAGTACGCCATGAAATTTCTACAGGGCGAACAAATACAGTCTTGTCTGTTTTAATCTGACCGCCAGCTGCTAAAAATGCTTCAACGTCTGCACTGAGTTGTTTAGATTTGGCGCTGTTTTTAGCAACGAGTGCTGATTCGACTGCTGGGATCTGGTGTGTCATGCCGTTGATCTCTTTTATGCAGCGTTAAGTGCGGCACATGCGATATCGGCATCTGCTTTGTGGTAAAAATGCGCAACAATCGCGTCATCTTGGCGAACAATCTGATGGATTGCTTCTGGTTTATTCTCGTTTGTAGGAGTGATCTCGATGACGCGATACTGAAGTTCTTCTTTAGGCTCATAACGTTCACCACAGAATGGACATTTGGTATGCATCAGATTAGTTTTGTATTTTTTGGTTTTTAATCCACCTGACTTGAGTGGATGATCCGCGGTACCTTCTACAGAAAATGAACCTCGTAAGGACGGCTTTTTGCCAAAAATAAGGCTATATCCCTTTATCTCAATTTTGTGATTTTTGGCATCAGGAGTTGCTGCTATGTAATATTCAAGCAGATTGGCTTCGATTTCGGTTTTACATTTGCAGGTCATAGTGTTTTTCCTATAATTAATTGGCTGCTCATCAGTGCTGGACAACCACATCCAGCAGACACACGCACCAAAGTGCATGTGTTTCGCATTAAGGGTTTAAACGGTCTTTAATGGTTTTAGATGCTGAAAAAGTCACAGCTTTAGATTCCGCGATTTGAATTGGATCACCTGTTTTTGGGTTGCGACCATTACGCGCAGCGCGCTTTTTCACTTTGAGTGTGCCGATGCCTAAAATTTGATATTCACCTTTAACCACGAGAGTTTCTGAAACTAAGCCCTCAAAGGTTTTAAGTGCTTCCTCGGCTTCTTTTTTACTGATGCCTGCATTCAATGCCATAGCTTCAATCATGTTTGGACGTTTCATGGATCAATTTCCTTTAATTAGAAAAACAACGGTTTAACAACAGGTACAACATGAAAAAATGGATTAGTAATTTATTAAATCGACGCAATATCTAAGCTAATTGGCGACCATTGATCTGTGTCGCCAACACGCTCGTAGAAACGGATATAGGCTTTAGAACCAACAACAGTGATGCTGTCAGCGATAGCATTCATTGCGGATTGCCAGTCTGTGTCGTCGATTTTTAAGGTACGAAGCGCAAGAACACGTGATGTGCTGATATGACCTTCTTTATTGACTTCAAAAGCCTTGTTGATGACGGCTTTAACGTTGTCATTGCTGTCTGATGTCCAGTTGTGGATGCAACCATCGATCAGGGCTTTGGCAGCTTGTAGTCGTTCGTCGAACTGGATGTGTTCAGAGATTTGACGGCTGATTTTGTAGCGTCCGTCATAAGAAAATAGGCTGACATTACCTTTATCACCGCCCACCTTAACGCCGTATTGCTCTGCTGAGAGTTGGACAAATGCTGAAATGTCACCAAATGCGTCGTGTTTGAAGTCGGCGATCATTTGGCGGACGCCTTTGGCGCGTTCGATCATTTCACGCACAAGGTCATTGCGTTGGATGTCTATCGGTTTGACTTTGGTGAGTGGTACATGATGACCTTGGGCGTTGACCATGAAGTCAGGATTAACAGGCGTATTCAATTTGAAGCTCCTTTAAGGCGTTGTTGAGTTGCATTGATCTGAGCCTCCAGTGCTTCGTGCGCTGGAGTCAGTTTGATTTTTGGTTGGGTTTTAGTACTGGTGGTTGGGAACTCAGCATGAGATGCGGCATGCATTTCAGGACGAAATTGAATGATGACGGTGTACAGAAAACCGTGAGTTTTTAGGGGTAAAACCAGCTTGCCTGTGTCACGTGCATGAATGGTTTGCTCAATGGCATAAATCCATGCAGCAGCAGGTGCTTGATATTCAATGCGGTCACGGGTGATCGCTTGACGCTCGATGTCTGGCTGGATTTCAGTGAGCAGCTTGGACACGCGATCAAATGAGAGTTCGCGAGTGCTTGAACGGAACAATCCGAGGTACATGACAAGCGCACGACCTAACTTACCGTTGAGTTTGAATGCTGCTGCAAGCGCACCGCTGGCGTCTTGATGTGCCATGAGTGCGTCTAGGCTGTTGGTAGCACCGCAAGATGGGCAACGTGTTCTCATTGCTTCACCTCGGACGCTTTCTTAATCTGATTTACTTCATAGCACTTGTCATGAATCATCACTTTGCCGAAGGCTTGAATTTCTCCATCCATCAGGTAGTTTTCAATAATCATTCCACCGACAAAACAAATCAGTGCGCCTAATAAAAAGACTCCAATCATGATCAGACTCCCTTCACAACATCAGCATCGACAATCGGCGCACCTAATGAGGCAGCGAGATTCATCGCACCTGTGATGAGGTTTCCGACAGCGAGTGGATATAAAAGGCTGGTATTTGGCTGATTACCTTTGCCACGGATCGTCAGGCGATCAGCCAATGCATCAATGCCGTCTTGAGTGATGATATTGGTGATATCGATGTCATAGGTTTTGCAGCGATGAGCCAGATACTCGCCCAGTGTCGAGTGATTGAGTGGATCAAGGGTGACTAGCTCACAGCGTTGCACAAGCTCACGAAGTTCAGCATTCTTTTCACTTAGTTTGATGGCTAGTTCGTTCTGACCGATCAAGACAATGCCGAGCAGCTTGCGATAACCGTCCTCAAGCTCAAAGAAACGCTTTAAATGTTTGAGAGTTGATACTGGTAAGCTGTGAGCCTCCTCAATAATCAAAACGTGTGAGTATCCTGCACGACTGGATTCGCGCAATAGTTCATGAATTTGATTAAAACGTGCTTCAGGTGAGCGTTTTGCATTGGTCAGTGGCGCTAAACCGCGCAAAATGGTCTCTGCGATATGCGAAGATTTGAGCGTTTTACCTTTGGTGTCATTGTCTTCAGTAGCAAGGACGTAGGGTTCAAATGTGACGACACTCTGACCTTCACGTTTAATACGATCAATGAGATCACGGCGTAAAGTGGTTTTTCCTGCGCCAGATTCACCTACAACAGCAATCAATCCACCATGCTTTGCTGTATGCCAGATGGACTCGCGCACGTATCGAATATCAGGCGAGAGATAGAGGTCATCTACGTTTTGCACGTCAGCGGCAAACGGGTTAGTTATGATGCCGAAGGCTTTACGCGCTTCCTGAGTCAGTGTTTGGCGACGGAGTAACATGGGATTGTCCTTATTTTCTAGTGATGTGGCGCGTGGTGGTGGGGTTAAAAGTTCGTTGAGTACACGGGCATCAAGACCTTTAGTGACAAGAAAATCGACGATGCTTTTTTGCAGTTCGACCTGGTCTCGTGTCTTAGGCCATATTCCAAGATTGACGATGTTGCAAAATGCCGCTTGGCTGATGCGGACTGATCTTGCTATCTCGGCTTGACTCACACCGTGTGCAGCTAATAAGTCTTTGCAGGCAGTTGCTTTTATGGTTGACATGTTCAAAGTCCTACAACGCGAAGTGTGCGAGATGGTTGAGTTTGGGCTGCATCTGGTGCGGCATTGGCGCGGATGGCATTTGCTATGATCTCGACCTGATCAGGTGGAACGCCGTCTGGATGAGTCATGACGAGGGCTCTGTAGTGATCTGCTGTCCAGATATCGCCAACCAATGCCTTGATACGTTTAGCTGCTGCGACATGGGTTAGCGCAGCAAGTTCACGTTTTTGGGTTGGTGTTTGCATCTGCTCGCCAGCGCGAGGCAGATATTCATTAACGGTGACTTTCTTGACGTCTGCATTGACATCGAATTGACCTTCAAAGGCGGGTTTCTTTTGTTTGATGGCTTTTTCTGCTTGTGCCAATGTATCGGCACCATAAGCACGTTTGATAATCTCCTTCCTGTTTCTATCAATGCCGCTGTCTGGCATAGATTTGGTGGTTTGTCCGATGATGGGTGCATCAACCGAATATCCGAACATGTCGCGTTGATCAGGTTCGCAGGTAATTGCGATCTGATTGCCTTCATGGTCAGTGGTTATTACGTCAATACATGGTGCACGGTAAGGATTGACGACAATTTCTAGCTTGGCTTTGACGTAAACACCTTCGATGTGAGCTACTTTGTAGTAATGCTCACCAAAGCCTTTGATGCTGTGTTTGATGGTCAAATCACCTTGAACAGTCTTAGTTTCAGGCTTGGTATTCACCAACTCGCGACATAATTCAAGTGATGGCGCAACACGCAGTTGTTCGTTAGTGATGGTCTGCCAGACTTGGTTACGGGTCTTTTTGGTACGGCTGTGAATCGCGGTTTCATTCCAATACGCGCGCCACTTGGCTACATCTTCATTCAGTTCGTCGATGCTTCCAATTTCCTTAAAGCGCAACCGACCTTCGTATTGTGTTTCAACGAGGTTATTGCCTTGCTCGACTTGACCTTTGGCGCGTGGATTCCCTGCACCATGTGCAATCCATTCGACTTGCAGATTTTTAAGCAGATTAAGGAATAATCCGCTCATGTTCGCAGAGCCTTTGTCCATGTAGAGAATCCAAGGCACACCAGACATAGGTTCTTGATTGCTGCGACGTTGAATCGCATTCAAAAAGACCTTAGTCAAGTTGGCACTGTCTTCACTGCCAGCAACATATTCGACATAAATGCTGCCACTAGTGTGATCGGTTATGACGTAGCGAATGACGCGTTCGTTTTCGATCTTTTTGAGGTTTGCTGGCTTGTTCTTGTAGAACTTTTTCTCATCCATGACTTGCATACCCCCTTTAGGGAGGTAAAACACGACACATACGGAAGCATCAGCTTGCCAGACATGATTCGGGTGTAATGAGCGCTGCATAACATGAGCAGATGGTGACGCGAGCTGTGTTGGGTGGCAGAGGTTTTGTTTCATTGCGCGTCCAATCGTTGCCGCAGAAACGTCAGGGGCTTGACCATTGGATTTGAGGATGTCCAATGCGAGCTTGATCGGCATAGTCTTTTTGCCATTGGCGCGAGTGGCTAGATGCACCATTGCGCCAACAGTTGCCGCTGTCTCGGGAGACACCGAGGATCTCCCTTTGTCTGCGCGAGTCTTGCGACCTGTGCTATAACCGACCTCTTCAAGTCTGCGGTAGAGTTCTTGTTTGCTGATCGATAAATGAGTGCAAGCGTTGGTCACGATTGACCCTTTCTGACCGTGACCAGCATTGTTCAAACGCGATGCTGTTTCGCGTAGGTAGTCCTGTTCGGCTAGATTGGGTTTAGTCATGGCTTAGACCTCAGACTCTGTGTGAGGAGTAATCGCAGGGAGACTCATCCATTCAGGATTAACCATTTGCTCAAAGTTGATTTGAATACCAAGGTCAACAGATGCTTGAGCGATGCGCTGATAAGTTGCAGTCACTGATTCATCAATACGGTCATGTAATCCCACGATGCTTTCTTCACTAGCAATGACTTGCATCTCTGCAATTTGGTGGTTGTACTGCAGTAGCGCGGCTAGGAAAACGTGACTAATTTCATCAAGCGCTTTCTTAGCCTCTGATTCACGTTGATCAGCTAGAGCAGCTTTTGCAGCGGCAGATGGATTGCTTAGACGTGTGAGGTTGGTGTCTAGGTCATCGATCTTTTTGTTTTTAGTTTCGATAAGTTGGTCTTTTGCAGCACCGTCTGCGCGTGAATTGCGGAGTGCTGTTTTAAGTTCTCTAACGGACATGGTTTCAATGTCATCTAGAGTTATTCCTGAAACTGTTCCACCCTGAGAAAGCTCCTCAAGGTCGCCATCGTCGAGGGTGACGAGTTCGAGCAACTTAGTTTGATTGCCTGCTGCTTTCAAAAGCGAATCCGAATTCGTTTTTGAGAATTTGATTGTCGCTGACATAAATTTTTGAGCCATGCGATCACTTATTCCAAGTAGGTCAATCCGCTTGGTAAATTCACCGTGTGGTGTCATTTCTTTTAAGATCAATAGACGTTTGCCTAGTTCCAAACATGCTTCAACTGAGCGTTGTTGGTAAAAGCGAATTTCATCTTCTAGTGCACCGATGTTTAGTGCGCCCTCATAGCCGAGTCTGATAGCAAGTTCGACAGTGTTGGTATGCATCTGACTAATTTCAGTATTGCTATCTGAAGCGGTGATGACTTCTTGTGGTTGAGTAGACATGACTAATCCCTAGTAAACGGTACGAGTGGTTCGTTGATTCATTTCATCTAAGCGCTGACGAGCGCGTTGCATTTCTTCGCGATGCGCTTCGGCGATTTGATGCATTTGGATGCTTAGGCTGTAGCGACCTGTAGGCTTTTTCTCGACTAGACCTTCGACAGAAAGGTCTTGGAGACAACGAACGGTATTGGTTGGGGTTTCGTTTATTGCGGTTGCAATATCGATAACGGCTAGACCATCAATGGTGCGACCCTTGAGGATTTTCATGACACGAAGTGTGCGACGTGCTGACTCGCTCATGCTTGTGCAGCCTCATTCGTGGTTTCTTTTGCCTTGAGAATATAGATCTCGTTGTTTAGCTCATGGCGGAGGTCTTCTGCTTTAGATTCGGCGTGATACCAGCCAAACATAGCGATCACCAATAAGACACCTAAGACAATTGCAAGAGTCATTGCTCCTTCGTTGTGGTCTGGGCGTTCTGGTGGATAACAATTGAGAGACATCGGTGGGGCTCCTTTTGTGCAAAGTTATGTGAAGTTGTGCTATGTTTACGCGGCAGCTTTAGGCTTAGCTTTCATGCCAAGCGCTACGGCAATCATGTGACCATTGCCTTTGGTACCTTTGTTTTGTCCGTTGATTACGCGATAGACTTCTGAAGGGTCGAATTTCTTACTGAGAGCCCAAGCGTGAACTGTTTCACCGCGTTCAAAGAATTCACGTTTGATCTGTTCTCCAGTTTTAAGAGTGCTCATGGTTGTATCCTGTGATGTTTTGCTAAAAATGGTGAACAACTTCACCGATAAGTGCTATATTCGCTCAATATATTGAGCATGTCAACCGAAGGTGTGCAATATTTTGAACAATTTTAATGAGAGACTTCGTGCTGAAGTTGAAAGAATTGGTGTTTCTGAGCTGGCCAGACGTATAGGTGGCACGCGAAACACGCTATATAACTGGTGCGAAAAGGGTAATATTCCATTAGACAAGCTCATGCTGCTTGGACAGCATGGTGTCGATGTTCAATATATTGTGCTAGGATTAGTCGATAGTGCTCAAAATATTGAGCAAAAAAATGAAACATTGTTTGATGGTATGTTTTCGTTGATTCCTGTCTACGATGTACAGGTTTCTGCTGGTCATGGTGCGTTCGCACACGGTGTGACAGAAGCATCTAGCGCATTGGCTTTTCGTAATGATTGGCTCGCAGCGCGAGGGTTGAAGAAAGAGCATCTGTTGGTTATGCAAGGACGTGGTGACTCTATGTATCCGACCATTAATGATGGCGAATACATGCTTATAAACAGTGCAGCAAAAGATCCAATGGATGGTCACATTTATGTGATTAGAAGTGGCGATATGATTTGGGTTAAGCGAGTTCAGCGAAATCTAGATAGTTCGTTACTGTTGATTTCTGATAACAAAGCATATCCACCAATGCCTCTGGTTCTGGATACTGCGGCAGATGTTGAAGTCGTTGGAAAGCTAGTGAATTCAAGTCGGAACTTTTATTGATGGTGGATTAAGGTTTAATTGATATAAAACTACAAGGAGTTGAAAAATGAAAACTTCGATTTTGGTTTGTTTATTAGTCTGTTTGGTTGGTTGTAGTGAGACTCCTAAGCCTGTAAGTACTAAACAAGATAGTGCTTCAGTGACTCAAGTCGCTAAACCAATGAGTGATAGTGATGCACAATCATGGCTGAAAGCCAGTCAATATGATCGACAACATCCTTTGGTTGCTGTAAAGAATCAGCAAATTGCTAAGCCACTTTTGAGTGAAATTCAACTTGCTTATTCACCAAGCGAAGTGAAAATGAATGATCAAGTGCTTCGTGTCATCACTGGAAAGCCAGTTTTAAAGATTGATTTTTATTCCTTTAATCTTAAAAGCTCAATTTGCGGTTCTTATTGGGCAAATAAAGATGCGTGGGGTCATAAGGATTGGCAGAGAATTGAATTTTTAAACTCTGATGATGGTCAGGGTTTTGCTTTTGTAGGTGGGAAATCCGCTTGTGATGAGCTCGGCAAAGCAAAGGTCGATAATAACTATCTAGCGCAGCATACTTGGGTGTGTACATCTGGACAATGTAGACCGCGACAAAATGGAGAAATCACTTCGGGTGATGAATAGTTAATAGCCTCCGCAAGGGGGCTTTTTTATATCTGAATAAACTTAAAGTAGATTAAAAGATGCCAGAACGTATGCCGCTAATAATAGCGGCATAGTCGTTTCTAAGGGCGCTCGTGTCATGCAACTCAGTAAAAATTTCACATTAGAAGAATTGGTTATTAGTCAAACGGCAGCTCGTCTCAGTATCGACAATACGCCGAGTAATCTTATTGTGGCTCATCTGGAACGACTCACTAATGAGCTTCTTGAGCCAATTCGGGCGTTTCTTGGTTTTCCTGTTCATATCTCTAGTGGCTATCGATGCCCTGCGCTCAATCGAAAAATTGGTGGCGTAATCACGTCTGCACATTGCTTTGGTTTTGCCGCTGACATCACTGCGCCTCAATTTGGCTCACCGCAAAAAATTGCAGAATTTCTTGCTGAGCAACTCCCTAAACACGGCATTAAGTTTGACCAGATCATTTGGGAATTTGGGGATTGGGTGCATGTCGCAGTGTTTAGTCAAACGATGCAGCAACGTGGTCAAGTACTTACGGCGCGTAAGGTGAATGGCGAGACGAAGTATTTTAATGGAATTGTGAGTTGAGTTCTTAATTCCGAACTCGAATTCGCTTTTGTGTGGTGTTTCTTTTATCTCTCTCGGAGTTTTGAAAAATGTTTAGTTCTGGTATTAAAGCCGCAATTATCGCTGGTCTTGCATTTGCTTCTAATGCAATTACCGTAGTTGTTTCATCTGTAAAGAATCCTAATTTTGATGCAGCAAAAGACTTGCTGACTCATGTCGTGGGTCAAGTTCCTGCAACTGTTGTTACTCCAATCATCACGGCAGTGACTTCATCTGTTAGTCATCCGAGCTTCAATGGTGCGGTGGATTGGCTTGCGCATGTCAATACGCAAATCCAGACGCTACTACCCGAAGCGCAGCTTGGTACCGCCTTATTAGCCGCAGCAGATCCAGTGCTTGGGGCTAGTGCAGGTGCTCTCGTCGAAGGTATTAAGCAAGTAGAAAACCTCTTGCCGAATCAAAGCGAGAAAGGTGGTGAACAGGACGATACAAAAAGTCTTGGTTAACAACAATCTTGACCCTCTAAGCGCTGGGAGTGCTGGTATGAAAAAGGTCTTGATTGATGATTGGCGACGTGCCTGGCGGTTTTTCTCGTTATGGTTCATTGCTGCGGCAGTCATGTTGCAGTCTATGTGGGATGCGTTGCCAGCGGATTTTAAGACCAGTTTACCAGTTCACACTCAGCGTGATGTAACCATTGGATTGCTTGTATTAGGTGGCTTTAGTCGCCTGATCAAGCAGACCAAAACCATAAATGCCGCTGTTGAAAAGGGTGAATGAATAATGGATATCGCCGATCGTGCTTTTGAACGTGAGGAGGAGCTAAGGCAGGATGCCCTAGCTGCAATGGAATTGCATCCGCATGGATTGCCCAGTTTAACGCATTGCGAACTCTGCAATTCCCCTATTCCTGTGAAGCGTCAACGCGCTGTGCCTGGCGTGACGACATATGTGCGCTGTCAAGATGAACAAGAACTACTAAATAAGAGGTTTCGCTAATGCAGTATTTGCAATCGATTTTATCTGCATTAGGGATCATTTGTAATCTTGGGCTTGGGCTTTATGTTTTCTTTTCTAATAAGAAAGCAGCTAAAGATGAAGAGTTAAAGAACACAAATAACCGTATCACTAAGCTTGAAAGCAAAATTGAAAATATGCCTGACGATGATGATTTTCAGGAGTCAAGAACGACGATCAAGTTGCTTGAGGAACGCATCAGTAAAAAGCCTGACCATGAAGATATTAACGCGGTTCGGTTGGATATTCGCGGTCTGCAAAGTGATTTGAAGGGAGTCACTAGCACAGTGAATTCTGTCGATAGGACAGTAAAAACCATCAATGATTTTTTATTGAATAACAAGTGATCGGTGAGGCTTATGGATTACACAGAATTTCTTAAAGAAGACCGTCGGCTGGTGATCTTACGCTTGCTGTCGGAGATGCCTTCTTATCGTAGTAATACATCCATTCTATGCGCTGGACTTGATCAAATGGGTCACGCAGCAACACGCGATCAGGTTAAAACTGATGTGGAATGGCTTGCTGAGCAAAGTCTCGTGAAAACAGAAGATGTTGGCTCAGTAGTAGTCGTACAACTGCTTGAACGTGGTCAAGACGTGGCGACAGGTCGCGCTGTTGTGCCTGGTGTGAAAAAGCCTGGAGCGTGATATGGCTAAATCGTCAATTAAGGTTTTGCCAGATGATCAACGCAAGTTTATAGAAAAACTGTTGCGTGAGGATCGACTTACGCTCAATGAAATGCTTGATTCTATTCGTGCTGAGTTTCCTACAGCGACCATTCCAAGTCGTTCTGCGCTTGGGCGCGCTAAACAAAATTTCTCTGAAACTGCAAAGAAAATGCAGGAATTCCAAGCAGCATCTGAATTGCTAGTTAGCGAACTTGGCGAAGATAAAGATGATCGTGTTGGTGCAATGTTGACTCAGACGGTCAGTACATTGCTCGGGCGTTTCTCGATGCAATCACTTGATGGCATGGACGGTGATGAGGAGAAAAAACCAATCTCTCTTGATGATGTCGGTAAGCTCGCACGTGCTACTCGCCATGTGATTGCGACTCGTGGGATGTCGCATCAACAACGACTTGAGATTGAGAAATCAGCTCGTGAACGCATGATCAAAGAACAAGGGGAAAAACTTGATGAAATGGTCAAGTCTGGTGGTTTGGGCGTTGAACAAGCTGAATTCTGGCGTCGTGATTTCTTAGGTGTGCGCTAGTGGGAACTGCATTCATTGCGCCACGAAAGGACACTGTTCGGGTTGTCAGTTGGGATGAACTGCCTGAGTCAGTTAAAGAGATCAATGTTGATTTAGGCTCTCTTGGCAAAAGCCTTTTGATGGGCCATCAAGCTGCTTGGGTCAAATTACAAGCTGATATCAAAGTTGCGAAGAAAGGTCGCCGAGCAGGGATTACGTTTGCTGAGGCGCTGGATGATTCGATTACTGCTGCTTCAAGTAGAGAGGCTGGCGGCGATAATGTTTTTTATTGCGGAGATACCAAGGAAAAAGGACTTGAGTTCATCGGTTATTGTGCGAAGTTATCGCGAACAATGGCGCGAGCTCAAGGCAAAGGGATTAGCGAAATTGAAGAATTTCTTTTCGCTGATCAAGATGAAGATGGCAATACTCGGCATATTACGGCATATCGAATTCGATATGCCTCTGGTTTTCAAGTTGTTGCACTGTCTAGTAATCCGTCAAACATTCGTGGTCTTCAAGGTATTGTCGTCATTGACGAAGCGGCATTTCATAAGAATGTACAAGCTGTCCTTGATGCTGCAACAGCCCTTCTGATTTGGGGTGGTAAAATTCGGATTATTAGCACTCACAACGGTGTGAAAAATCCATTTAACCAATTGATCAAAGACATCGAAGCAGGTCGTTACGGTGAAGATGCAAAGGTTTTTACAGCGACATTCGATGATGCTGTTGCCAATGGTCTCTATGAACGTCGTTGTTTAATTAAAGGGGAAAAAGCCACTTCGGAAGGAAAAATGAAGTGGTACAACAAAATTCGTAATGCTTATGGACCACGTAAAGCCCAGATGATGGAAGAGCTCGATGCCATACCACGAGATGGTAATGGTGTGTGCATTCCTGGTATCTGGATTGAGCGAGCAATGACTGAAGAACGTCCAGTCTTACGTTTAACGCTTGATGATGACTTTGCCCGCCTTCCAGTCGATGAGCGTAAGTCGTATGTCAAAGATTGGATTACACGCTATCTCAAGCCTGAACTTGATAAATTAGATCCATTATTTCGGTGGTATTACGGTCAAGATTATGCACGTCATCGTGACTTTTCGATTATTACGCCGCTTGGGATACGTCCAAACTTAACGCGTACAGTGCCTTTTGTTATTGAGATGCATAAAGTTCCTGCGGCACAGCAACATCAAATCTTATGGGCAATGATTAAGGGCATGCCTGGTTATCCTTGTGGTGCTTTGGATGCGACTGGTAGTGGCGAAACTACTGCTGAATTTACAGCGGATAAGTTCGGTTGGAGTCGTGTCGGACAAGTAAAAATAACTCGAACTTGGTATGGGCTATGGATGCCTAAGATGATTCAGTTATTTGAGGATAGTTCGATTGATCTCCCTAAAGATGCCAATCTTGAGCAGGATATTCGCAGTATTGAGAATGTTGAAGGCATTCCAATGGTCACATCACTGAAAAGAGCGGATCTCAAAGATCCAGATTTAATGCGACATGGAGATTTTGCGCCTGCTCTTTGTTTAGCAAATTTTGCTTACCTAACACTTCATCAAGGACCAGTCACTGTCTCAAGTCGTGGCGAGCGTCGCATTCACCGTTTGATACAAGGATATGATTAATGGCTTCAAAAATCGGTGAGTTTGTAGGTAGAACTGGCGACCTGTCTCGTGAAATAGCGAGTCGTAGTGTTGCGATTGATTTCTTTGTATTGGGTTATGCGCTACCAAATCCTGATCTTGTCCTAAAAAAAATGGGGCGAGATATCCGTGTTTATTCAGAGATTCGTACTGATCCGCATGTGGGTGGTGCGATTCGCCGTCGCAAGGCTGCGGTGATGGCAATGGAGAGTGCTTGGCGTGGTGAAGACTGCCGCCCAGAAGTGATTGAGCTAGTCGAAAATGCATTTAAAAAACTGAATTTAAGACAGCTCATCGACGATATTCTCGAAGCACCACTTTATGGGTACCAGCCTCTTGAGGTGATGTGGAATTCAGATACATGGCTTCCTGATTCAGTAATTGCAAAGCCTCAGCATTGGTTTATATTTGATACGGATAATAAGCTCAAACTGCGCACGCGCTATGATTTTATGGGTGAAGATTTACCCGATCGTAAGTTCCTTTTGCCACGTCAGGATGCAACTTATGCCAATCCTTATGGGTTTCCTGATTTGTCGATGTGCTATTGGCCAGTGGTTTTTAAGAAAGGTGGTTTGAAGTTTTGGGTTACTTTTGCTGAAAAATACGGCATGCCTTGGGTGATCGGTAAACATCCACGTGGTACGGGTGAATCTGAGATCAGTGAGCTGTTGAATAAATTAGAGAGTCTAGTCGCTGATGCTGTCGGTGTGATTCCTGATGACTCAAGCATTGAAATCAAAGAGGCTTTGGGCAAGGCTGAGGCATCAGGTGTTTTTGAGGGATTGATTGAGCAATGTCGATCTGAAATCAATATTGCATTACTCGGTCAAAATCAGACGACTGAATCGAATGCAAATAAAGCTAGTGCTCAAGCTGGTCGCATGGTGACGATTGATATTCGTGACGGTGATGCTCAAATTGTTAGTGATACGCTTGGGATACTTGCACGCTGGATCGTTGATCTACATTTCGGTGAGGACGAGCCTAGTCCATGTTTTGAGATGTGGGAACAAAAAGAAGTCGACGATATCAAAGCCAAACGGGATCACTTGTTGGCTGGGTCAGGTGCGCGATTTACTGAGCAATATTACACACGCGAATACAGTCTTCAGCCTGGTGATTTAGACGTGGTTGCAATGCGTAAGGTTGCGATCGGAATGTCTGATAAGAGTTCTTTGGATTTTGCCGAAAATACCAATGGCGACTATGCAGATCGTGTCACTTCTCAGCTTGCTCGAGCAGGACAGCCAGTCATCCAATCTTGGCTTGAACGGATTGGCAAAGTCGTTGCAGATGCGAAAAGCTGGGATTCATTAACAACTGATTTGGTCAATGAGTTTGCAGAACTGGATCAGTCTGAACTGGTCAAAGTCATGGAGCTCGCGTTTAGTGCTGCGGATCTGACAGGACGAACTGAGGTGCTCGATGGGCATTGATATTGGCGTCAATACGTCTCTGCCCTTTGCGGAGCAGATTGCTTATTTACGCCAAAAAGTCAGATTACCTACTGAAGGCTGGCAAGATATTGAGGGTCAATCTCATGATCGAGCTTTTGTCGTTGCGGGTGCGATGCGTGCCGATTTGCTCAGTGAACTTCATCAAGAGGTGATTAAAGCCGCAGAAAGCGGCATGCCACTTCGTGAGTTCCAGAAGTCATTTAACAGTATTGTCGAGCGTAAAGGTTGGACTGAACTGCAGGGCGATGATCAAAAAGAATATCGTGCCTGGCGTGCCAAAGTCATCTTTGAAACCAATATGCGTACCAGTCATGCAGCTGGTCGATATCAGCAGATGCGTGATCCTGAAGTTATGCGCCTGCGTCCATATTGGACATGGAATCACAACACCATTGAAAATCCTCGCTTGCTGCATTTGCAGTGGAATGGCTTAACGCTTGCTGCTGATGATGTGTGGTGGGCAACACATTACTGTCCTTGTGGATTTGGCTGTCGCTGTACGATATCGGCACATAACGAGTATGACTTGAGGCAGATGGGCAAAACTGGCCCTGATACTGCTCCGCCTGAAGATTATGAAAGCGCGATGTGGCGTGGTCAGGTGGTCAGTGTGCCGAAGGGTGTACAAGTGGGTTGGGATCATGCGCCTGGCGCAAGTTGGTTCCCTGATATGAATCAATATCCAGCTCCGATTGCGAGGCAGTTGGTGTCTGATAATTTGAAGGATGGTGTGTTTGATCGCTGGATGAAACGGATCAATGATCAAGTTGAAGCTGAGCTGAAAAAGCCTATCTTTGATGACTTGCGTCGAATTAAAAATGCCGAAGAGCGTGATGTTGCCATCAAAGCTCAATTACGCAAGCAGCTTGGTGGTGATGAACAATATCCAGTTGCAGTACTTACTGATGATCAGAAGAAGCTGCTCGGTGTTTCAACGCGTGTCATCAATCTCAGCAACTATGATGCGGTTAAACAAGCGTACAGCCGTGCTGGGAATACTGGGTTCGATCAGGATGCATATCATCAATTGCAGAATCTGGTTGATGATGCCAAAGCGATCGTGAGACAGGAAGGTAACAACGGTTTGATGAGCGTTTGGGTTGAGGATACGAAGGGTCGGAATTATATGGCCGTGATCCAGCAAACCAAAACTGGCAAGGGATTGTTCCTGAAATCTTATCGTTTGTCTGGCAAGAATGAGGTTGAGCGTGCTATTAAAAAAGGGACGCTCATTTACGAGCGTCCCCATGATTGATTCTTGTCCAGAGAGGGCTCCCAGCGCCCCTTGTTTCACCCACCCACGATTGAACATTTTGCAATGAACAGTCAGGTGACGGTCGAGAGATTCACCGTGTCAGGCTGGACACTATTAATATTAGGCTGAAATATGATCACAGTCAAGTTTGCCGATAAGCAGGTTCTTAGCACCTTTCAGCGTATTGAAGAGCGCGGTTTACACTTAAGTCCATTGTTTAAAAACATTGGCGAATATTTAGTGAATAGCAGTCAAGACCATTTCCGAACATCTACTGCACCTGATGGCTCTAAATGGGCTCCAAATGCTCAAAGTACATACCTTGCGATTTTAGGTAAATCACACTCGGGCAAAAGCGGGAAACTCAATGTACGTGGCGTCAATCGAATTTTAAGTAAACGTCCGTTAATCTTGACGGGTGATCTGATGAACGATATCCACTATCAGCTTGTTGCAGATGGTTTGGAAGTGGGTACGAATAAGATTTATGCGGCGACTCAGCAGTTCGGTGCTAAGAAAGGCGAATTCGGCATAATGCCTAAAAAGAACCACGAAATCCCATTTGGGAATATTCCAGCGCGTGAGTTTCTTGGGATATCAAATCAAGATGAAGGTGCGATATTGTTCATGGCGATTGAGCATTTAGCCATTGGAAAAGATTAATTGGATGAATGCGCGTAATTTGCGTTTTAAGCTGTTTTTTGGTGTTCTGGTACAATGAGTCGTCAATTCGTTTAGAGCGCGTTTATAAACGCTTGTAAATCGGTTTCTGAGCGTGTTAGTTTTATATAAGAACGTGTCCAAATCATAAAAATTAAATCTGTGTTTTTCTCTCTAATTCACTCGAAGTGAATCTCGCATTTAAGCATTAAAGCGCATTAAAAGATCATCTGACCGATACGTCATAAATTTGGCGTATGAAAAATATCCCTTGCTTCCGAACTGGTCGGCATACCGACAACAGCGGCAAAGTTCTTGAGTTTACTCAAGCGGACTTGGCTGCGATGGTTGCCGCTTATGATCCTAAACTCCATGAGGCTCCACTTGTTGTGGGGCATCCTAAGCTCGACAAACCTTCGTATGGTTGGGCTGAACGTTTTGAGCTCAATGGGAATCAGCTTGTTGCTATTCCAACACAGGTCAATCCTGCGTTTAGTGAAATCGTGACGAATGGTTCATACAAGAAAATCAGCTTGTCATTCTACGAGCCGTCTAATCCAAATAATCCTAAGCCTGGTGTCTACTATCCGAAGCATATCGGTTTTCTTGGCGCTACCCCTCCAGCGATCAAAGGTCTGGAAGGTATTGAGTTTGGTGAAGAAGCTCAGGAAGGTGTCGTCAGTTTTTCGTTAGAGCCTGAAGATAATTTGATGCTGCGTATGTTCCGCAATATCCGTGAGTGGGTTATTGGTCGGGATGGCGTTGATGCTGCTGACAAAGTGATTCCTCAGTCTGATCTTGATTCACTTTCTTATTTTATGGATCAACCAGATCCTGAGTCTCAGGTACAGCCGCTGGGTTTTTCTGAGGCTGGTGCTGATCACTCGAATACAAACATAACCCCCAAAGAGCAAGCCGTGACGCTCGGCACAGACACCATTCCTCCTGCTGATTCATCGGTAGTGAGTGGTGATCAATCCAAACAACCTAACCGTGAGGAATCTCAAGTGTCAGTTGAACAACAACCTGATCCAGCGAAGCTGGCTGCTGATAACGCCCGACTTCAATCTGAGTTGGATGCTTTGCACGCCAAAGCAGCCAAAGATAAAAGTGACGCTGCACGTGCCGAACATGTGAGCTATGCCGAAGGCTTAGCAAAGCAAGGAAAACTTGCCCCTGCTGATAAAGACGTTGTTGTCGACTTACTGACGCTTGTCGCCGACGGAAACCAAACCGTGTCATTTGGCGAAGGCGATAAAGCCAAGCCTGCGGTGGATGGCATCAAAGCGCTTCTTGCCAAACTTCCTGTTGATCCGATGTTTGCTGAATCAGCAACCAAAGACAAGTCAGTTGAAGCTGGAAACGATTATGTCAATTACGGCGAAAACGTTGATCCAGACCGTTTGGCTCAAGATCAAAAAATTCGTGCCTACGCTTCACTAAACAAAGTGGATTACGCCACGGCTGCCAGTGCAGTCATGCGTAACACACGCTAAGGGAGAATGACTTAATGTCACGTTTATCATCATTACGGATCGTCGATCCAGTCCTAACGAATCTTGCTATTGGTTACACCAATGCCGATTTTATTGCGGAATTTCTGTTTCCAATCGCTGGCGTCGATAAGGAAGCGGGTCATATCCCTAAGTTCACCAAAGAAGCGTTCAAGCTCTACCAAACGCTACGTGCTATTCGTGCTAAATCAAACCGTATCAATCCTGAAGGATTAGATACGATCCCTGTGATCTTGGATGAGCATGATCTGGAATATCCGATCGATTACCGCGAAGAACATGAAGCAGCGTTTCCGCTTCAGGCGCATGCGGTTAATACAGTGACTGAAGGTATTCAGTTGCAACGTGAAAAAATGGCCGCAGACCTTGCGCAAGATCCTGCTAACTATGCCGCCAATAATCGAATTGCGCTCGCTGGTACTGATGTATTTACGAATAAAGCCAATTCAACACCTATCGATGTGGTCGATGAAGGTCGTGAGTCAGTCCGCTCTGCAATTGGTCGATATCCAAACACACTACAGATGGGTGCTTCAGTCTTTAAGGCATTGAAAAATCATCCGCAGATTCTTGATCGAATCAAGTACACCCAGCGAGGTATCGTTACTGAAGATATTTTGGCTGCCATTTTTGATGTCGAAAAAGTGGTCGTTGGTAAAGCTGTGATGTCTGATGACCAAGGCAATATGTCTGATATTTGGACAAATAGTATGACTTTGGCTTACGTGCCAGGTCTACGTCCAGGACAAAACCGTACTGCTCTTGAGCCTTCTTATGGCTATACCTTGCGTCGTAATGGTAGCTGTCAGATCGATACGCGTATGGAAGATAACAAGCTGGAGATCATTCGCTCAACCGATATCTTCAAAACTTATTTACTCGGTGCAGATGCGGGTTACCTCATCAGCGACGCAGTCTAAGGGGAGTACTGCATGAAAACGCAAATTATCGGTTTAACAATGAGTATCACTGCGGCGGCGGTATTGAACCGTTTGACTTTCGTTGGCTTGGACGGCAATCCATGCGCTGTTGGTGCAAAGGCTCTCGGTACAGTTGAAGCAGATGCGAATGCTGGTGATCAAACGCCTGTCAATTTGACTGGTTCGCTGTTAATCACTGCTGGTGGTGCGATTGCAGTTGGTGCGGAAGTTCAGTCAGACGCAAATGCGAATGCAGTAACGCTGACGACTGGTATTGGCAACGGTTGGGCTTTAGATGCTGCTGTCCAAGCGGGTGATGTCATCCGCATTGCGCGGGGGATCTAACATGACGGAAGCTAATCAAACGGCAACAGCCGAAGTGCTGATTTCCTACATTGTGTTATCTCGATTACGTCTGGATGGCAAGTTGTACACAGCAAATGACCCACTGCAGTTAGAAAGTCGTAAGGCTGAAAAACTGATCAAAATGGGCGTGCTTCGTATTGCCCCAGCTGAACAAGTTCTACCTGCTTCAGAAGACTCTGGATCTGATCCTAAACCAGTTGCTCCAGCATCAGATCTTGAAGAGTCAGATGCAGATAAGCAAGCCATTACAGCACATGATTATAGTGCGCTGACTGTGCCTGTGCTTAAAACTGAACTGGGTCTTCGCGATATCGCTTTTGCTGCAGGTGCGCTGAAAGATGACCTGATCAAACTTTTGGTGGCTGATGATGCAGCGAAAGCTGAATCTACGACTGCTTCATTGAGTTCTGTTTCTTCAGGTCTAAGCGATACCAATAGTTCAGTCTCAACTGTATCTAGTGGCTTGAGTGACGCTGTAAGTACTGTCTCAAGTGGTTTGAGCTCTGTATCAAGCGGTTTGAGTGACGTATCGACAGGTCTGAGCTCAATTTCTTCAGTCAGTAGCGGTTCATAAGGTGCCCTATGTACTGTACGCATGACGACATTACCGCTTCAATTCCATTTCGTACTCTTGCGCAGTTGTCGAATGATGACCCCACTGCTCAAACTCCGAATTGGACTGTGGTCGATAAAGGTGTGCAGTTCGCGACAGATATGGTCAATGCCAGCTTACGCGGTCGCTATACGCTGCCGCTTGAGCAGTTGGATTCTCTGGTTACTGAATGGACGGTTGCGATCGCACGTCATTGGCTGTATTGCCGCCGTCCCGAAGGTAATGATTTACCTGATGCAGTTAAGCAGTCTTATAAAGATGCGGTGTCTTGTTTGAGTCAAGTTCAAAACGGAAAGCTAGATCTTGGAAATAGTGCGAGCTTACTACCTCAACCAGAGAGCGGTGCGTTTGCTGTTAAAGCGCCTCGTCGCGTTTTTAGCCATGATCGATTGGAGCGTTATTAAATGGCTGATGAAAGCACGATCCCAACCGCTTTTGTTGAAGATACACCTACGCTGAAAGTGTTGAACGATATTCTCAAACGACTGGATGGAAAGCTGCCGCAATATGTTGCTGAGTTATTCCCAGAAACACCAAATCAGTATCGCTTAAACCATCCTATCGGCGCGTTTTTGCTGTCTTATGGCAGCAGTAAGTTTGATTCAACCGAGGATGTTGGACTGGTTATCCAGCCTCGGAATCTTGAACTTGTTTTCAATGTGGTCGCACGTCAGCTGAATGGTCGTGATGGTGCGGTGTTTATGTGTGATCAGTTACGCGCCGCACTACTAGGTTATCAACCAGCTCTTTGTAGCCAGAAGATATCTGCCGCACACGAAAAGTTTTTAGGTGTAAACGAAGGGATTTGGATGTATGCCGTACATCTGACCACTCAGATGATGTCTATACAAGGTATTGATGATGACTACTAAGAATTTTAATTATGTAGGGCCTGTCATGGCTTGCAACGCTGATGGTGGATTACCAGAAGTACTTTTGCCGAATATGACTTTTCTTGCAGATGATACAGATCCGTATATCGCTCGACTTGTTGATCGCGGGTTATTAGTCGTTATACCAAGTCCACCAGAATTGGGGTGATGTGAAATGAACAGTTATGTTTATCAAGGGCCAGTGATGGGATGTTCGTGTACTGCACTTCCGAGTGTATTGGTGCCTGGTATGGTTTTTACCGCGAACTCGAGCAATCCTTATGTAGCCCGACTTATCGATCGTGGTTTTTTGATTTTTCAGGCTGGAGTTTAGGGAATGAGTGATTATCTACATGGTGTTGAAACGGTAAACACTTCCAGCGGCCCAGTGATTGTCACTGAGATCCGTTCAGGGATTGTCGGATTGATTGGTACAGCTCCGACTGGCCCTTTCAATCAGCTAGTAGTTTGCCAATCAGATACGGACGATGCGCAATTTGGCGTGAATAATTCAGCCTATACGATTCCGCAAGTGCTGGCGGCTTTACGTGCATACAAGGTCGGTACCGTAATCGTCGTCAATGTGCTTGGAGCGGCATCAGCAACAACTCAAAGTGTTGATGCTACTGTTAAGAATATTGCGGGTGGTGCAATTCTGAGCGGGTTTGATTTCCGCCTGGCAACTTCAATCAGTACGATTGGCGAGCTTGCACCTGTTTTGAATGAAGATTATACGTTTACAAGTACTGGTCAAATTCTGTTGGCGGCTCCATTAGATCCAGCCTCACTCAATACCGATGGTACCGTGACTGTGAATCTCGTATGGAATGATCCTTCAACGATGCAGATAGCCGATATCATCGGTGGAACTACTACTCATGGTGTGCGATATGGCATGCCGTTGTTTGAGACAAGCTATACCACATACGGCTTTGATCCTAAGATCATGATCTCACCTGGTCTGAGTGCTCATCCTGCGATTGCTGAATCACTTGAGCAAATGGCAACGCAATTGCGCGGAGTCGCTTATAACGATTTGCCGCTTGGGTTGACTCGTGATGAGGCGATTGCTTGCCGTGGTACTCAAGCACCACTAGGTCTGACGGTTTATCAATCTAGCAACGAGCGTACACGTCAATGCTTTCCGTTTGTCAAAGCGACTGCAACTGATGGTTCAACGATTCTTCAGGCGTCAACGATTCACTATGCTGCGTTACGCGTCCTGACCGATAACAGTGCTTCTGATCCTACTCGTGCAACAGGTTGGTGGTCGAGCTGCTCGAATAAAGCCATGACGGGTGTAATTGGTCTTGAGTTGCCACTGACTGCGCGCCTTAATGATGCAAGCTGTGATGTCAATTTGCTCAATGCTGCTGGCATCTCAACGGTCTTTAATACATGGGGAACTGGATTCCGTACATGGGGTAATCGTACTTCGGCATATCCTGCTGATACGACAGCACAGAACTTTGAGCAAGTTCGTCGCTCTCGGGACATGATCGAAGAGTCCATCGAAATGAGCAGCTTGCCTTTTGCAGATGCTGATATCGATCAGGCTCAAGCCGATGGATTGGTTGAGTATGTCAATGGTTTCTTCCGTTCATTGAAAGGTCGCGGTGCGATTCTGGGTGGTACTTGCTGGTTTGATCCGACCCGCACGACTCAATCTGAGTTCGAGAATGGTCAGATCCGTGTTCAATATAAATTTACACCGAAGTTGCCAAATGAGCGGATTACTTATGAGTCAGAACTGACTTTTGAGTATTTGCTCACACTGACGCCTTCGACTGCGGCCAGCACTAATGGAGGGCTTGTTTAATGACTACTGCATCAGTCAATCGCATTACGAATGCTAACGTTTATTTAGGGCGTGCCAGTCAGTTGGGTAAGGCTGGCGAAATTAAACTCGATGACTTACAAGCTAAGATGGAAGAAGTCGCCGCATTGGGTTTGGTTGGTACGCTTGAGCTTATCTCTGGTTTAGATAAGATCAATGGTACGATCAAGTGGAATAGTTTTTATCCAGAAAATGCCAGTCAACTTTCAAATCCATTCACTCCGGTTACGATGCAAGTTCGCTCCAGCTTAGAAACGCATTCGAGCTTGGGGGTCAAACGTAAACCAATGGTCACTCTGTTGACTGTTCGATTTACGAAATCGCCGCTTGGTCAATGGCAACAACATAAGAACTCGGATTTTGATTCCGCATTCAGTGTGTTGTCGGTGAAGCAGATGGTGGATGGTAACGTGCTGCTTGAATTCGATGTGTTGAATAATATCTTCATTGTCGATGGTGTGGATTTGCTTGCTGAGTATCGATCTAATATTGGCGGTTGATGCCATAACAGCTCGAATCGATTAAAAAAGGTAGGGATATTCCCTGCCTTTTTTATTTATTAAAGGTGGTTAAAAGAATAAAAAACGCGGTCTGCTGATAATGAAGTCCTATTGTGATGTTAAACAATTCTTTTCATTAATTAGTTTCGAGGATCAGACCGTGAATGAAACCCGTGAAGGCGAAGTTGTAAATGAGGACGGAAGTGTGACCGTTCCTTTACTTTATCCAATCAGTGATCCAAGCGGAACTACCACTCAAACAATTACTCTTAAACGTTGTAAGCAGAAAGAGATGAAGGCACTGCGAGCTAAGTTTAAGGACAACGAAGAGTTTGGCGAAGCGTTCCTTGCTCATTCAGCGGGTATCACTCTTGAAGACCTCGGTGAGATGGATATGGAGGATTTCGCATATCTATCTGAACGATTTTCCAGTGTGGTGGGCCTCGGGTCAAAAAAAGGTGATGCGACAGCAGCTAGTGCTGGCTGAACACTATAAGTGGACACCGCAAACGCTGGATGACTTGACTGATCCTGAGCTTGAGGATTGGTTCGAGATGGCTCAAGAAGTCCAGCGTATCCGAGCTGAACAAGCAAAGGCAGATCAATGAGTACTCTAACACTCGCTCTCAAAATCGATGCCGCACTGGGGAAAAACTTCAGGGCGGTGTTTGAGTCTGGAAAACGCGAGATGATCGCGCTTGAGACGATTGGCAAACGTCTCAATGAACAGCAAAAGACATTCAGTCGTACTCTAGCTGAGGCTGGTATCAGCAACAGCGAGAGTCTGGCTCGAATGCGTCGTGGTTATCGAGACGTGGCTGAGCAGATTGATCGTGTGGTTGCTGCTGAGCGTCGTCTGGAAAATGCAAGCCGATGGCATGATCGAGTGAGTGGTAATCTTGGTCAGGCACGCAGTGATCTCGGTAGCCGCCTAATGACTGGAGGCATGGTGGCATTGCCTGCGGTTGGTATCGTCAAGGCGTATATGGATCAAGAGCGTGCTGCGACTGATCTTAAAATCGCTATGATGGATAAGAATGGCGCGGTTGGCGCATTCGATAAACTCAATAAAATCGTGATCGATCTTGGTAATACATTACCTGGCACAACTGAAGATTTTTACCGCCTCGCACAAGTCATGAAGTCAAAAGGAATCTCTGACGAGCGTCTGCTCAACGGTGGGTTAAAGACTTCGGCATATCTCAATGTGCTGATGGATATGGATCAAACTCAGGGCGGGATTTTCTTCGACAATATGATGCATGCATTTGGGCTGAAGGAAAAAGACTTCCGCCCAGCTGCTGATCTTGTCCAGCGGACTCATTTCGGCTTCGGTGCTGAAAAAGATGATATGCAGTACGCCATGCAGTATATGGCTCCTTCGTTGAACTCAATGGGTTTGACGGGTATCGATAACATGAAAAAACTCATGGCACTGCAAGGTGAAGGTTCATCCTGGCACTATGAGGGTTCGTCGTTTGGTACTAACTTTGCGATGTTTTTAAGTCAGCTTGCCGAAGGCCCTGGCAAGTTGCAGCAGTCGAAACGTGGCATGAAGTCTGAAGCACGCGATATGCTGAATGCGACTGGGGTTGACTTTAATTTCTTCGATAAGAAAGGCAAGTTTCTCGGTCTGGATTCAATGATCGGGCAATTATCCCAACTTGATAAAATAAAAGCCAAGTACGGTGACAAAGGCGTCATGATCGTCACCAAAGAGTTATTTGGGCAGGAAGCTGGTCGTATCGCTCAGTTGTTTTATGCAAAGGGTATGACTGGTTATCAAAACAATTTGAAGCAACTCGACAATCAAGCATCGCTTGATCAACGAATCGCACTTAAGTCGAGTACGCTTGCCAATAAATTCGAGAATCTGACGGGAACGACTAAGAATCTTGCCGCAACGATCGGTGAAATGTTTAAGCCTGAGTTGGCATCATTGTTTACAACCATGAATGACTTCATCGGTGGCCCACTGACGAAATGGGTGACAGGTCATAAATCTGCTCTAAAAACGACAGCCGAGTTACTTGCAGGTCTCATGGGTCTTCGCATTGGTATGGCTGTTGCTCGCGTTGGATTTTGGTTGTTCTTGAGTCCAGTCGCTAAGTTATGGAAAGGTCTCGCCAAACTCCGTGCAATGTTAGTGATTTTTCAGGCTTTGCGGTTAGCAGGTGGTGGTCGACTGGCGGCGTTCTTTCAGGCGTTTGGCATGGGTGCGAAATGGGCGGCTCGGTTTGCTAAGGTTTTTGCAAAAATTCCATTTTTGATGCTTGAGTTGGGTCGCGGTCTGTTGATTATTGGGCGAGGATTCTTATTTCTTGCGCGTATCCATTTGGCTGGATTGGCGACAACTTTACTTGCAGTGGGTAGAGCTTTTCTTTGGCTTGGTCGTGGTTTATTACTGAATCCAATTGGTCTAATAATCACTGGTATCGCTATTGCTGGATACTTGATCTATAAGCATTGGGATAAGGTTGCGCCTGTGCTGAAAACGGTTTGGTCTGCGCTTAAAACTGGTTATGCGTGGGCAGTTAAACAGACGTCTAGCTTAATTGAATGGTTTGCTAAACTGCCGCAACGGTTTGTGGATTTTGGTCGTAATGTGGTTGATGGCTTAATCAATGGGATCAAGCAACGCTGGCAAGCACTCAAAGACACTGTGAGTGGCATGGGTGAAAGTATTGCGATTTCATTTAAAAGCACGCTAGGTATTCATTCACCGTCACGCGTTTTCATGGGCTTTGGCCATAACATCGCGCAAGGCGCTGCGATCGGAATTCATCAAGGTAAGGATGTTGCGATCAATGCGGCACGTGATATGGCTCAACATGTCACTCATTCTGCATCGGGTTCGATTTCTGGCGCACGTGGTGCTGCAGGTGGCATGTCTATCCAATTTAGCCCACAAATCACCATTCAAGGTAATGCCTCGCAAAGCGATGTTGAAAACGCTTTGAATCTATCGCTTCGAGATCTTGAAAAGTTGATCGATCGTGTGACAGAGCGCAAGGCTCGGAGGGCTTACGCATGAGTCTGGCAATGGGGTTGCTCGGTAACATCTTGCTCGATACCTTGACGGTGACCAGTTTAGAGACGGATTACGCATCAGAATATGCCGAACATGCACGCTATCAAGCTAAGCCACTACTTCAACCAACAGGTGAGGCACTTGATGAAAAACGTTTGACGCTGGAATTACATGCGGAAACTGGTAATCCTCAATCTCGTCTGGATGATCTGCAAACGTTACGAAAAAGCCAAAAGGCTGCTGCATTTGTACAAGGTGGTCGATATCAGGGCTGGTTTGTCATCACGACACTTGGGGTCGTTGAAAAGTGGACGACAGCAGATGGTCTCATATTGCGAATGACTGTTTCACTCACACTTAAAGAGTGGGCTGGCGATATTGTCCAAGTCATGCAAGCGCTTGCAGTACTTCAGCCAAATGCACCAATTAGTGCTCAAATTACACCACCTTCGCAGTCTATTGGTTCGCAGGTTAGCCCAGCCAAACTTTCGCTGAGTGAGACTGTTGCGGCATTAATGCAGTCTGAAACGCAAGCGATAGCGGCTGAGGCAAAGTTTAGTGCGCTATCTACACTTCCGCCCGAAGCGCAATCGAGTTTTGTGAGTAGCATGATGCCCATGTTGAATAATCTTGAATCGGCTGTGACTCGCGGAATGAATGCTGCGACGACGTTATCGGGCTACTACTCGTCAGTGACAAGCAGCATTGCAATGGTGCAAAACGGTGTGAATATGGTTCGTCAAGCAAAGACTCTGCTTTCGCCACCAATCAATCTATCGACGATTTCAGCAAATGTGAATCAGGTCCAAGGCAATCTTGCCGCGATTGGTCAGATAGCTTCAGCTGCTCGTGATCCTTTGACTGCATTAACGGCTCAACTTTCACTGCGGGTCGCTTCGTAATGGCAGGCGCAACGAGCTATATGACTCATGTCACCACTGAGGGTGAGCGTTGGGATCAGATCGCATGGAAATACTATGCCGATCCATTTGGATATTTAAGGATCATCGATGCAAATCCTCAAGTCTTGATCATGTCGGCTTTTCCTGCTGGATTGGTGCTTTCTATTCCAGTGATTGAGGCCGAAACGACTACTGAGGAGCTACCGCCTTGGATGTAGGTTTAGTTGATTTGCCTCGTGCCGTAGTAACGGTCTCTTATAATCACAAAGATATTACGATCAAGCTCGATCAGTATTTCTTATCTCTGAAATACGTTGATCATCTCAATGGCGAAAGTGATGAGCTAGATCTTACGCTTGCTGATCCTGATGATCGATGGATCAATGATTGGTATCCTGGTAAAGGTGACAAGATTGCTGCGACGATTACCTATAAAGGTAAAACACTGGATTGTGGAATCTTCGATATCGACGAGATCACAGTCGCGGGTAATAGTCCTCGTAATATCACGCTGAAAGGTTTGGCAACTGGGGTTAATAGTCCATTGCGCACTAAGCAAAATCGTGCCCATGAAGCCACGACACTTGCTGCGATCGCCGCATATTATGCGCGGCTGCATGGGTTGCAGTTGGTAGGTCAGATTGCAGATATTCCTGTCGATCGTGCGACTCAATATCATGAGTCAGACCTGCGCTTTCTCAAACGAATTGGCGCCGAACATGGATATTTGTTTAGTATCAAAAAGGGTCAATTGATCTTTAGTGATTTGTCTAAGGTGCGTAGCCTTGCGGCAAGCATGACTTTAACGCCAAGTGACTGCACGCCAACGATCACCGACAAGATCAAAGGCATCTATCAAGCCGCTGAACTGCAAAGCCATGATGCGACTAAGCGTAAAACGGTTCATGCGCGTCATACGGCTTCAGCGGCATCTCAACCTCATAATACGAGCAGTGATGTTTTACGTCACCATCGCCGAGCACATACTCCTGCAACCGCAAAGATCAAGAGTCAAGCCGCCCTGGATAAAGCGAATCTTGAAAAAACAACAGGCAGTTTGGACTTTAATGAAGGTCGAACTGATGTGAGATCGGGTGTTGCTGCCAATCTGATCGGGATCGGTGTTTTAAGCGGTATTTACCAGTATCAAACTGCGTCACATGGGGTTGATCGCAGTGGTGGCTATACATTGGATGCAGAGATTCAACGGATCGATCAATTGCCAGTGCTCTCTCGATCCCAAAAGAAAGCAACCAAATCTACCGCAAAAAGTAAGCCTAAAGCGAATGTTGTCCAGTCAGTGACAGGCAGTGTGAATCATGCATGAGGTAATGGCTGAGTTTGGTTCGACTTTGCGATTTGGGAGTATTACCCAAGTCTCACGCAAGCCTTTGCGTTACAAGGTTTCAATTGATGATGCGGATGGTATGGAGACGCCCTGGCTTCTTGCGTTGTGCATGCAGTCGTTTGGACAAAAAAGTTCATGGCCAATGAAAGAAGGTACACAGGTTGCATTGCTTCTCATGGCGAATGGCGAATCGGGCGTAATCTTGGGCGCGGTGCCAAGTGAAGAGGATCTTGAGCCTGATGGTGATGGTTTGGTGCATGATTTTGGTGATGGATCTCAAATTAGTTATGACCCTGAAAGCCAAGTCATGACCCTGAAAACGCCTGTTAAAGTCGTACTGGATACACCACTTGTTATTGCTCAGAATATTGAGGCTCAAGACATTCAAGCTCAAAATGTAGAGGCGCAAAACATAGATGCTGTGATCGATATTACGATTGCAGGTCAATCGGCTAATAGTCACCAACATCGTGAAAATGGTAAAGGAGAAATGACTGATCCAATGAAACCAGTCTGATTTTCTGCAATAGATTCCCTTCAAAACAACATTAAACACCATTAAAAGCCAAAATATTGCCTTGCTCCTACACTGGGGCAATGAGCATATATTCCGATTCTCTCAACTGGCAAACAGCACTCAATGCACCTGGCGTCGTCGAGGGTGTAGCTGATGTTGAACAGTCCATTCGTATTATTGTGACTACGCCACAAGGCAGCGATCCGCATCGTCCATTGTTTGGTAATCCTGGCATGGATTACGTTGATGCTGATCCTGATGTGGCGGCACTTTATCTCATACGCACAACACCTGATGCGATCCTTAAATGGGAGCCACGTGTTAAGTCTTGCGACGTCACTGTGAGCTTTGATAATCCAAATGCGCGTATGACTGTGAAAGTGAAATATGTGCTGGTTGATGGGATCATCAATACTGTTGAGATTACGCTATGACGACGACCCTGACTGCGCCAGCACCAGTCTTTGTTGATAATGATCCTAATCAAATCACGCAGGATATGATTGCGTGGTGGCAAGAAAAAACAGATAAGACCTTACAACCTGCTCAGCTTGAACGATTGTTTATTAATTTAATCGCTTATCGTGAGGGTTTATGGCGTCAGGCAGCTAATGCTGCCGCTCTTCAAAATTTGGTGCGCTTCTCAAGTGGGCCAATGGTTGATGAGTTGGGCTATCTCGTCAAAGTCATCCGACTCACTGCAAAATCAGCCTTATGTACAGCACAATTCACTTTGCCATCTGTACAGACGGTTGATGAAGTCATTGTTGCTGGCACTCAGTTCGGCAATAGTTCAATCACCTTTGCAACAGATAGTGATATTACGATCCCTGCGGGTCAATTGACGGGTTCTGGTTTGGCAACTTGTATTCAAACAGGAACGACTGGTAATGGCTGGGCTGTCGGTCAGTTAAATCAATTGTTTGATGACTTACCCATCGATGGTGTCATCGTCAGTAATTTAGATGAAACGTCAGGTGGTGCTGAAGATGAAGAAGATCCAGCACTGCAAGAGCGAATTATCTTGGCACCTGAAGCCTATACCACTGCGGGAAGCATTGGGGCTTATCAGTTTTGGACAAAATCTGTCAACCAAACGATTATCGATGTACAGGTCATGGCGCCAGGTAATGGCGAAGTACGGATCTATACGCTCACCAAATCAGGTTTGCCTAGCGATGCATTGTGTCAGTTGATTCAAGCAACTTGCTCTGCGGATAAGGTTCGCCCGCTGACAGATACTGTATTTGCTTTGCCACCAACCGTGGTGGCTTATGAAGTGGATGCGGTCATTACACCACTCGATGATGCTGATGAAGCTGATGTCAAAGCACGTGCAACCACTGCACTGAATGCTTTGATTGCGAAACTATCTGCAACGTTAGGAAATGATGTTGTTCCTTCTCAGATAGTCACGGCGTTGTCAGTCATTGGAGTTTATGAAGTTGTACTGAATGGGATGCCTAACGTTATCACGCTTGATAATTCAGAGTGGGCTGTTTGTATGGCTGTCAATTTAACAATGGCACCAGCTCATGACAGATAGCATTTTACAGCCTTCACTTGCGCTTGATCCACGATTTGTTCTGCTTGAACAGTTAGTGGTGGAACGTCTGGCCGCAATCGATCTAACGCAGTTGCAAGTGTATTTGGTTGATCATGTCAATGCTCAGGCATTGGTCTGGCTTGCTGAGCAATTTAGTTTGTTTGGCGATGGCTGGGAGATGGCGACAAGTGAGTCAGCTCAACGGGCTCTTATTAAAGCATCAATTGAGATTCATCAACATAAGGGAACCCCTTGGGCTGTTAAGCGAATGCTTGCGTTGCTTGGTTATGGTGATGCGGTATTGATTGAGTATCCGCTCGATCCAGATCATTGGTGGGAATATGGTCTCGAAATGGAAAACCAAGCGACGATCAAAACTGCTGCTCTGATTCGCAAAACTCTTGCCTCAATTGTTCCAGCACGTTGTGTGCTAGGACGTATTACTTCACGACAACATATTTTGCATAACTCGACGATCAACTTTGATGGTCAATACAGCTACGGAGTTACTTGATGGCAGATCTCGATCCAGTCCCAAGCTGGGATGATATTTATCTAATTGCATCGACCGATCCAGTACAGGGTGATCTTGATGGTATTGATAATCTACCGCATCAGGCTTTAGCGAATCGCACAGAATGGCTGAAGAAGATGGTGGGAAATCTAAAACAACAAATCATCAGTATTAATGGCAATGTGACGATTGGATCTGATAAAGCAGGATCTTATTTGGGATTTTCACCTACTTGCACAGCGAATAGTGTTGCGGCATTACCAGATCCAACGCTTATTGGTGGCGGTGTATTTTTTGTCACTAACTCATCAGTTTCTAATCAGTCATTATCTTATATTGTTCGCGATAGTGCTGGAACTCAAACAGCTGGGTCTTTTCCAATGCAACCTGGAGATCATGCCATTGTTGCTAGTGATGGCACTAACTATCAATTCTTTGCGACTCCAGAGCTACTCAAAAGATATATCGACAATGAAATCGATGCACTTACCACGGCTCTTGATACCGTAATCAACAATGAATCAACTCGTGCGCAGAATGTCGAGTCTCTGATAAAAAATCAATTAGCGAGTGTCATCTTAAACTTTCTAGGTGTTTCTTACGATCCAAATTCATCATCTCAATTACTTGATGCCATAACTAATCGGTTCGGCAATATGTCGATTACTGTGAACTACGCATCTGATTGGTCATGGGCTACTTTTTTTATTAAACCTATAAATAGCAATTATGGAATCAGAGTCAATATAGGCCGAGTTACAGGAAGCTCTGGAGTATGGAGTGTGCCGTTTGGGGTCACAATTCGTCAGTTAGCAACTTTTGGTCAATCACTAGGACTCACTGACGCAAGAAATGTTCTGATTGTTACTTATGACCCGTGGGTATCTGGCAATGATATTCACTGGGAATTCCGCAATTTGGACGGAATTCTTGAAAGCGGCGATGGTTTTATTATCACATTTGGTTTGAGTACTTACTGAGTTTAAACATGGATACATTAATTGAAAATCCAGTTTATCTGGAAAAAACTACCTTAGCATTTTATCCATCAAAATTTTGCGACAACATGATTGAAGTCACGACTTCTCAGCATGAAGAAGCGGTAAGAGTCCGAAATGCTGGCGGTACATTAAGTATTGACGACAATGATCAGCTCGTCATTACGCCAGTTGATCCTGCTGTACTTGCTACAAAACAGGAAGCGCAAGCATGGTCTAACTATCAGCAGCAAGCTAAAGTCGCGCTCCAGAAAACGAGTGTGACAATTGAGCGCTGCTTTGAAAATAACATTCCTTTGCCTTCTGACTGGGTGGTTTATCGAAAAGCGCTTCGTGCAATTTTAGGTGCGCAATCAGGCGATTCATCACAACCACTTCCAATCCAACCCGCATATCCAGAAGGCACTTAATATGGATGCTTTGTATGTGTCTCAGCATGATCCATTTAGTCACCGCGTATTTCTGTTTGATCACTACGATATTTGCCGTCCAGAGAGATCGATCGTTAAGGATTTAACAGGCATTCAGTTTGTTGCATGGCTAGAGACTCAGCTTGGTGATCTTGTAGAGCAGCTCGATACAGAAACACTTGATCAAACTGATCCGAATCAGAAAGGTGCTTTCCTGATCTCATCACAAAATGTAGCAACGTGGCCATTAGCGACGTTAAACATATGGTTTCGTCAGATTGTAAATGGTGTTGCGATGCCAAGAATGCGTTGGCCAATACAGGTCGTTGTGAGGAGCGCTCCGTTATGAGTATATATGGTGTAGAGTCAGATTACGGTTTGGTTGTGGTCGAGGCTCCAGTTACTCTTGTTGGGCCAAAAGGTGATACTGGCGATCAAGGTGCGCAGGGTTTACAAGGTGAACCAGGACAAGAAGGCCCTCAAGGATTACCAGGCGAAAATGGTGCAGATAGTAGCGGATCTTCATTCAAGAAATTCGATTTCGTGCCATTAACTCAAGGCAATCCAGTAGATACAACTTTCACGCCAAATGATGTAAGTTCACTTGTAACTACATCAACGCTTACCTCAACGAACAATTCTGCGCCTATTTTAAGTGGAATTAACGTTCCGTTCGCTATGGCAACAGATCAAGCAAATGACGGATCTATCATACTTCAGGTCTTACAGAATTTTTCATACATTATTGGTGCTTGGCACGATGGAACATTAAATGAGAATAATGTTTCAACTTTATTCACTGGAGCTTTACCAAGTAATGTCGGATTAATGTTTGCCACTGCAGCAAATAGCGGTCATGGGTTCCTGACTGTATTAACTGCTGCAGGAAGCTTGTATGGTGCACTGGCAGATTCTACGCAGACAACACTGACGATAGATAACGGTAATTTAACGACTGAATTGGGTATAACTCCAATCAATACTGATCAATTTCTATATCTTTCACTGATTTTGACATCTCCTGTTGATAATAGTTCGCCACTTATAAGTACGCTAAATTTTGAAAGTACGTTGAGTAAAAGAAGTATTGTTGCAGTACCTTTGCCTAACACTGCGCAAGATTTTGATATTTTGTTGATCGATGGCCTTGGTGTTAATGGTCTACCAACTTCAGCGACGTTGTTGGATAGCACCGTTATCAACGGCGATTGGTGTGAGTTATACGATGATCTAGATAAGATTCGTGTCTTTAGAGATTATGCGCAATCCGTTTCTGCAATCAGCTCTGGCTTGAGTGATACAAATAATTGTGTATCTGCTATCAGCAGTAGTTTGAGTAGAGCAAACACCGCAATATCATCGGTCAGTAGTAATTTGAGCGATATTAATTCCTCACTGTCATCTATTAGTTCTGGTTTTAGTAAAATTTCAAGTGGATTGAATGGTCTTAATGGCAGTTCTGTATTTTTAGATAGCCTATGGCGTTCTATGGATTGCTTTGAAGTAACAAGCAAAAATTCAATTGTAATTGGTCAGGGATTAATTGAAGTTGCTACTAATAGCGATGATATAAATACAGCATCTGGCGGTGTAACTCGTATTAGTTGCCCTCCAGATAGCACTGACCAAAGCGGCGGTGTTGTAGGTTTACTAACAACAAAAATTTATGGATCACTTAAACAATGTGCTGTCTTCCGCGCGTTGTTACAAGTTGGTCAGGTTAGTTATGCAAGCGCTAATACTCAAAAAATTAGAATAGGATTGCAGGATTCGTTAGGGGTAACAGATTCGCAAACAGGCGTTTGGTTTGATCTGGATGGCACATCGTGTATTGCAAAGTCGGCAAATATTGCAAACCCACCATCATTTAACGAGCAAAGTGATCCAACTATATTGCCTGCTGGATGGCTTTTCTTTGATTATGTAATTGATGCTGCTAATGGCACAGTTCGCTTTGTGGTTTGGAATAGAGATACTAAAGCCAAGCTAATTGATGAAACCTTAAATGTAAATTTGGTGGCAACGGGTACTTGTGTAACCCCATGTGTTGTTTTTTATGATGATGCGGGCTTTTCTAGCTGGCTACCAGTTAATTATATTGGTGCAGGCGCGACAAAACCTTCTTTTATAGATATACCTTCTTAGTAAAGACGAGGTGACTACGCACGTGCGGGAACACGTTCGTAGCCCCCTTTGACAGCCTGTCCTGTCGCAAGCAAGCCCCGCCACTGTGATCACAGCGAAGCGAGGCTATCACATAGTGAAACGCTATTGCACAGGTAGAAACGATGAAACGTGTCAACTGTCGATCATGTGATCGACTTTTATTAAAAGCGAGGCATTTTGATCAAATTGAGATCAAGTGCCCAAGATGTAAAACAGTTAATCTTTTGAGCGTCATGAGCGCCACATCCGAGCAGCGAGACTGCCAATCGGAGCAACAAGGTGAAACATCATGGCGTGGTTAATCAGTCAAGCAGTAATGGACTTCGTGAACTTGCCCTGTTTGCAGGTGCAGGAGGTGGAATCCTCGGAGGTCAATTGCTTGGATGGCGCACAGTCTGTGCAGTTGAAATCGAACCTTATCCAGCCGCAGTGTTGGTGGCACGGCAAAACGACAAAACATTTGAACCTTTCCCGATTTGGAATGACATCCGAACATTTGACGGATATCAATGGCGAGGCCGTGTTGACGTCGTTTCTGGAGGCTTTCCCTGCCAAGACATATCGTCAGCTGGTAAAGGAAAAGGGCTCGCAGGTGAACGAAGTGGCTTGTGGTCAGAAATGGCTAGAATCATCGGAGAAGTACAACCGAGATACGTCTTTATCGAAAACAGTCCTATGCTCGTTAAAAGAGGACTCTCAACTGTCCTCAGTGATCTTGCCAAAATGGGGTACGATGCGGAGTGGATCTGTTTATCGGCGAGAGAATGTGGCGCACCTCATAAGCGTGAAAGAATATGGATTGTCGCGGTACGGTCATCCAGTTCAGTGGACCACACCAACCAAAATGCAAGTTGGACGTCGAACCGCAAAATCGCTGATAAAACGCGGAAGGTTCCGAGTATCAACTGGAAGGATGGTCATTCCACCAGGCGGATTAGAAGCACAAGTTCATATCAGCCAAGATCTACCATGCAACGACTACCTATCAATGAACCCGTTATATTCGACTATCGAACAAGTGGTGGACAATATTGTTTGGAAGAATGGACGGCTGAACCCTGTGTGGATCGAATGGTTGATGGGATGGCCAACCAATCACACCGCATTGCAGCCCTTGGCAATGGACAAGTACCGAGAGTGGCAGCAACTGCATGGTTAATACTTGAGGATCGGTTAAAGCTGGATTCTTTGAGTTTTTAATTATTGAAATTGCATTGCAGTATGTGAAGTGATGCGGAAGGTTAATTATCACGAAATTTTGGGTGATTTATCATTTTCCGCATCAACAATGCAGTGCTATTTTTCTGCACATTCTTCATACAAAACCCTAAATTACAGACTCTTAAAACGAAAAAAACGCGTAGATACGCGTTTTTTTTAATAATAACGTTGAGAATACATTTAGCTCAAAGAGCTATACACTCTAAGACTCTTTATTAAAGAGCTGGTGTTAAATCGAGCGACGCAGTTAAGTCACCCATTTTTACACCACCATTTCTCACTAACGCAGCATCACGTTGCGTCAGACCTGGTAATGTATCAAGTCCATAAACGCGTGTGATAAAACGTAGAATCGATGCTGTATCGTATTGAGTATGATCGACATAACCCTTTTTCGACCATGGGGAAATGATCAACGCTGGAATACGTGTACCTGGACCCCAGAAATCGCCTTTTGGCACTTGCTTATGATCCCAGAATCCACCGTTTTCATCATAGGTAATCACGATTACCATATTTTTCCACTGTGGACTTCGCTGCAATTGCGCAACAACATTGGCAATATGTGCATCACCATCAGCAATGCTGGCATAACCAGGATGCTGATTTAGGTTACCTTGTGGCTTATAAAACGATACCGCTGGCAATGTACCCGCAGCAGCATCTTGCAAGAAGCTTGCATCAAAGTCTTTCAAATGCTGATTACGATACGCCAATGATGTTGGCTGAGTTGGGTCAAACTCTTTGAAGTAGTTAAACGGCTGATGGTGCGGCTGGAATTGAGTTCTACCCGCATAAATCACTGCACGCGTTGTATTCGACGCATCTGCAGTCGCGGCATTCCACGCACCAGCATACCAAGCCCAAGATACACCTTTTTTATCCAACAAATCGCCAATCGTAGTTGTCGTCTGTGGATACATCGTTCCTTTGTTGCCTAAATCAGCAGTGGCAGAATTAGCACCTGTCGCAGTCAAATTACCACTTGGCTGATAAGGCGGTTGCATGGTGTTTACACCATAATACTGATTGTCGCCTGCATAATTCAGTGGTGTCAGCGTGCTGTCATTCACAAACTTAGGAATACCCGCAATTGCAGATGTAGGCGAAGTTGCACTTTGTGTGAGTGTGTTTGTCCCTGGATTTAATACTGAAACAGAAGATGGAACAGCAGCACCCGTCGCTGGATACACTGGCGCACACGCACAAATGAGATATTGATGATTCAAGAATGAACCACCGAATGCACCTTGGAAGAAGTTATCCGCTAAAGCATATTGTTTAGCAAGGTTCCACATCGCCATTTTGCTACCATCATAGTAGCCCATGACCAAACCACCTGCGTCAGCATAAGCAGCAAACTTGTCGTTTTTGCCACCGTTAATTTGCATTTGGTTGTTGAAGAAGCGATGGTATAGATCACGCGTAATCACAGATTGATCGACCACAGTACCTGTTTTCTGGAAGCCACCAGCTGCAGCATTTGCATCAATCTGAAATGGAAGATTATCCTGTGCTGCTGTTTGTCCTTCTGGAATCGTCACAGATTGACCCGCAACGGTCACGCCCCCCCAAACTTTAGGTAACTTTGCCAAAATCGTATTCGCTGCATCACGATCAGTTTGAGGAATATATGAACCAACTGCTGTCGGGTTTACACCAGGAATCCCATCAGCACCCGGAAATAAACCATAAATGTTGTCAAATCCACGATTTTCCGCATAAATGACCACAACAGTTTTTACATCTTTCTGTAATTGTGTAGTTTGAAAGGCTGGATCTGTAACGTCTGCTACACCAGCTCCTCCCCCACCACCACAACCCGAAAGAGCCGCAGACATTAAAGCGACGATCGGTAATACTCGAAATAGAGAATTCATTTTAGTTTTCCATGTGCGTAAGTTGACTAAAGAAATTGAGTTGATATCGATTAGACCCCAACATTCTTGTCAACGCGCATGTCAATCTCGTGACGAATTCATTAAACTTAAAACAAATTTATAACCAAAAATGAAATATTTCTCCTTTTTTCCAGTTAAATACACCAAACAACGACGAAAAATAAATAGGTGTCATGGCAATGACATCTTCTTGAAATATTCTGCATCTACTCATTTTTTAACTAAATCCCGTGATGCCTATTTCACTGACAAAGCCCGTCCAACCGAAACTGATCTCGCTGCTGCTCATGACCACCAGTGTGATGTTTTGCATCAATCTTTCTGGCTGTAGCGAAAAAGAAAAAAATCATACAGCCCAGCAACCATCAAACACTTCAAAAACAAGTATCAGCACGCAAACAAAATCATCAGACACAGACGATGTTTATGCAATGCAATCAAAGATTCAACCAGACTTTAAAAAAATGCAGGCGCTAGGTCGACAAATCTTTTTTGACCCAGCACTGTCAGCATCAGGAAAAATGTCTTGTGCCAGCTGCCACAGCCCACAGTTTGCCTTCGGCCCACCTAACGGGCGATCAGTACAATTGGGCGGCGTAGACATGACAGACATGGGAACACGTGCTGTGCCTTCCCTACGCTATCAACAAAATGTGCCCGCATTTAGCGAGCATCATTTTGATGAAGATTTTGATGAAAGTGTCGATCAAGGTGCTGTCGGTGGACACGACTGGGACGGACGTGCTGCGACAACACATGCGCAATCGGCAATGCCGTTATTATCCAAATATGAGATGGCTAATAGCAGCCAAGCCGAAGTGGTACGTAAATTACGCCGAGCCCCTTATGCTGCACAGTTTAAAGATACCTTTGGCGCAGATGCTTTAGACGATGACGACAAAGCGTTCAAATGGACAACACTTGCGCTTGAGATGTATCAACAAGATCCAAAAACGTTTTATCCATACGATAGCAAATACGACGCATTTCTACGCGGCAAAATCAAACTGACCCAACAAGAACAACACGGACTAGAAGTCTTCAATGATCCAACCAAAGGAAATTGTGCGTCATGTCATATCAGCAGAATCAGTAATACGGGAACTTTCCCTGCGTTTTCAGATTTTGGACTGATTGCGATCGGTGTACCACGCAATCAAGAGTTGACAGTCAATCATAATCCCAACTTCTATGATATGGGTGCCTGCGGGCCTGATCGTACCGACTTAAAAGGAAAAACTCAGTATTGCGGCGCGTTCCGCACACCAAGTCTACGCAACGTTGCATTGCGTAAAACCTTCTTTCACAATGGGAAATTTCATAGCCTAGAACAAGTCATTCAGTTCTACTCTACTCGTGATACCAATCCCGAAAAATGGTATCCCAAAAACAAAGATGGCAGTATCAACAAATACGATGATCTGCCAAAACAATATCATGGCAATATTAATGTCGATGCGCCATTTAACCGTAAGCAAGGCGACAAGCCTTTACTCAATGCGACTGAAATACGAGACATGATTGCGTTTTTGAATACATTAACCGATGGATATAAATGATTTTTCAATATATCTTTTCTTTTAATCCGTCCTGAGCAACTGTTTGAGTCAGGAGAAAAATATTTAGTTGATGTTCTCTTGGATCAAACTAAATTTTTAAGAACTCCTCCCTGTGCGCGAGTTTTGCGAAGGACACGGTTTTGCTTCCTTTTTCCAAGAAAAAAGGAAGACCCGCGGTAGGCGAATCCTTCCATTACAAAGTTAAACGATAAGACACCCACGAAATAAGAATTTTTATTAAGGGGCTGTAGTAGAACAGGTTAAATTTCTGTCCAAATGAGTAGTGTTTTTAGCTGCTCTTTTGGACTCCCATAATTGAATCTAAACTCACATTCTTTAAGAAACAAGGGAAATGTTTTTCGATCAATTCCGTTGTATTT
>JASLHI010000002.1 GCA_030149815.1 Aquirhabdus sp.
AAGCGGCTAACCCACTAAAAATGACAAGTTAATTCGTGTAAGTGTGGCGAAAATATAGTATTGATTTTATACTATCACCGCAGCTATGACGTATAGCAATGATTTCATGCTTCGGGCAGCATCGCAACAGCCACTCTCTGGTATGTTGGTCGCCACCCGCTTAACCGAGGAAACTTTATGGAACACATCGAACGTGAATCGATGGAGTTTGATGTTGTAATTGTGGGCGCTGGTCCTTCAGGTCTTTCAGCCGCAATTCGACTACGCCAATTAGCAATTGAAAACAATATGCCTGACCTATCAGTCTGTGTCGTTGAAAAAGGCTCAGAAGTCGGCGCACATATCCTTTCTGGTGCAGTGTTAGAACCACGCGCTTTGAATGAACTCTTTCCAGACTGGAAAGAACTTGGCGCACCGCTGAATGTTCCAGCAAAACGTGACGAAGTGTTCATGCTGACTTCGCCAACTGCAAGCATTAAAGTTCCACACTTTTTCGTTCCAAAAACCATGCACAATGATGGCAACTATGTTGTTTCATTAGGCAACGTTGTTCGTTGGTTGAATACCAAAGCTGAAGAACTGGAAGTCACCGTATTCCCAGGATTTGCAGCATCTGAAGTGCTGTATCATGAAGATGGTAGCGTAAAAGGCATTCAAACTGGCGACATGGGTGTTAACAAAGAAGGCGAACAAAAAGGCAGCTTCACCGCTGGCTATGAACTTCATGCAAAATACACCATCTTCGCAGAAGGTTGCCGCGGAAGCTTAGGTAAAAAACTAATTAGCCGTTTTGATCTAAACAAAGATGCTGACACACAGCATTATGGTATCGGTATCAAAGAGCTTTGGGAAATTGACCCAGCGAAACACGAAGAAGGTTTAATCCTTCACGGTTCAGGCTGGCCGTTGACCGAAACTGGTTCGACTGGTGGCTGGTGGTTGTACCATGCGGAAAACAACCAAGTCACAATGGGTATGATCGTTGATCTATCATACAAAAACCCATACTTGTCACCGTTTGATGAAATGCAACGCTTCAAGCATCACCCAGTGATCAGCAAATACCTAGAAGGCGGTAAACGTCTATCTTACGGCGCACGTGCAGTCATCAAAGGTGGTTTAAATGCCCTACCTAAACTCACCTTCCCAGGTGGTTGCTTGGTTGGTGATGATGCGGGTTTCTTGAACTTTGCAAAAATCAAAGGTTCACACACTGCAATGAAATCAGGCATGCTCTGTGCTGAAGCAGTATTTGAAGCACTACAAGCAGGTCGTAGTTCAGACGAAGTCACCGCTTACACAGACAAATTCAAAGCATCATGGTTATATCCTGAACTATTTGCTGCGCGTAACTTCGGTTCTGCAATGCATCGCTTTGGTACGATTGGTGGTGGTGCATATAACTTCATCGACCAAAACATTTTCAGATTGCCATTCACGATTAAAGATCCAGTTCCAGATTATAAAACTCTGGACTTGGCGGCTAACTCAGTGAAGCCAAACTATCCAAAACCAGATGGCAAACTGTCATTTGATAAACTTTCTTCTGTATTTATTTCAAATACTAACCATGAAGAAGATCAACCAGTTCATTTGAAATTACGCGATGCAGCGATTCCAATTGAACAAAATCTACCACTGTACGCAGAACCAGCACAGCGCTATTGCCCTGCTGGCGTATATGAAGTTGTGACTACTGAAGAAAGCGCTAGTCGCTTCCAAATCAATGCGCAAAACTGTGTACATTGCAAAACTTGTGATATCAAAGATCCTGCACAAAACATCAACTGGGAAACTCCAGAAGGTGGCGGCGGTCCAAACTATCCAAACATGTAAGTCATTTTCAAAAAAAAGCAGCTTCGGCTGCTTTTTTCAGTATATAGAATCAAATATCTTAGAAAGTACCTCAAAACAACGGAGTGTGTAGAGTGGCAAATCATGGAAAAGCTAAACCAATATTTACCACTGGTTTAACCAACCCAATGTCTGCGATGACATATTTCACAAAAGCACAGCAGGCCTTTGCTGGAAATCAATGGCAACAAGCCTATACTTTGGCTCAAGCTGCTGCGTCAGCCGCAAAAAATGATAAAGCAATTCTCTATTCAGCTCAAAATATTATGGCTGCCGCATTACTAAGACTTAATAAAATTGAAGCTGCATTGGCACTCTGGATAGAGCTCAACTCCAAACTACCGAATAACGGACAAATATTATCCAACATTGGATTTGTACTCACAGAGATTCATCGTTACCAAGAAGCTGCCCAATATTTAGAACAGGCGATCAAAGTTGCACCACAAGATCCGGTTGCTCATCTCAATCTAGGATATTCATACTCTAAACTTGGCAATACAAAACAAGCCAAGCTACACTACATTCATTCTAGTCAACTCAATCCCAAATACGCAAAAGCCAAATTTTTGCTTGGCGACGTCTTACAAGAAGAAGGTCTCACCGAGGAAGCACTTTCAGCCTATAAACAAGGATTCGAACATGATCCGCATAATTTAATTTACCTCAATAATGCGATCTTTGTTCAACATGCACTCTATCCGCCTAACTTAGAACAATACATGAAGTTTGTGCATCAATTCGCTCAAGCGATTGACTTACAAACACCAAAAATCACCTCTGAGCAAATTGGACAACAACATACACCACTTAGAATTGGGATAGTTTCTGCGGACTTTTATCAGCATGTTGTTTGTTATTTCATCGAAAACGTACTATCCCAAATTAGCAACAACGAACAATTACGCAACCGATTAACATTAGTCGCTTATTCGAATCAAGTTGTGGAAGATGAAGCGACTCGCCGACTCCAAGGTCACTTCGATTTATGGCGAAAAGTGAACGAATTAAACGATGACGCACTTGCAGAACAGATTAAGCAAGATAAAATTGATATCTTAATCGATCTATCAGGTCATACTAAAGACAATCGCCTCCCTGTCTTCGCCAGAAAAGCAGCACCACTGCAAGTGAGTTGGTTAGGCTATTGGGGAACAACAGGGCTAACAAGCATTGATTATGTTTTAGCCGATCCTATCTCTGTTCCAGCCAATGAAGAATACTTATTCATCGAAAAAATCTGGCGATTACCTCATTTACGATATTGTGTTTCGACACTCACTGATGCACCAGCGGTCAGTCCCCCGCCCTGTATCAAAAATCAACATATCACTTTCGGTTGTTATCAATTCACTCGAAAAATTAATCAGGGTGTCTTAAATTGCTGGTCGAAAATTCTCACAGCTTGTCCTCATGCTCGATTACGAATTCAATCTTTTTCGTTAGATAAAACTGAGCTTAAAGAGCAGTTTATTCAACGACTCACTGAAGCAAAAATTGACCTAAACCGAGTTGAACTCATTGGCGGAATTACATATAGTGAATATCTAGACTCCTATGCAAATATCGATATCGTCTTAGATACATTCCCTTATCCAGGAGGGACAACAACTGCTCAAGCACTATGGATGGGCGTTCCAACCATTACACTGGCGACAACAGGAATGTTGGGACGACAAGGAGAAGCACTGCTCGTCAATGCTGGTCTATCGAATTGGGTAACAGATAGTGAAGCCGCATATGTAGAAAAAGCAATTTATTGGGCAACTGCTGATCTCAATAAACGTAAGGAGTTAGCTGCTTTAAGAGCAGGCCTGCGTGAACGCGTCATACACACACCTGTTTTTGATGCTCAAAGATTTGCAGTAGATTTCGTTGATGCAATATACGGTATGTGGAATATCATCGAACACAAGTAACCTAATACTGAGATAAAATGAGTAAGGTGAATGCTTTCACTTTTACCCTGCTCATTTTCATCAGAAAATACACACCATCTGAAATAAGAAAATCCATTTCCCTGTTATAAATCTTCCAGCATTTTTGATTAAAATAGAAAGATATCGAAATCTCATAAATCTGCTTTTATTCATCATCGTTTGCACCTAACATACTCACCTTGATGTCGCCCCATGCAGATGCATTATTGATATACGCTTTTTTGAAGGATTGTTTTATGCGCGCCAGTCAGTATTTTTTCGCCACATTGCGCGATACACCAAGCGATGCGGAAGTCATTAGTCACCAGTTAATGCTGAGGGCAGGCTTAATTCGTAAACTCGCTTCTGGTCTTTATACTTGGATGCCTCTAGGCTTGCGCGTATTACAGAAAGTTGAACAAATCATTCGTGAAGAAATGAATGCAAGTCATGCGCTTGAACTCAAAATGCCAGTCACTCAACCTGCTGAACTGTGGGAGGAATCTGGACGCTATCAACAATATGGTTTAGAACTATTACGCTTTAAAGATCGTCATGATCGTCCATTTGTGCTTGGCCCTACTCATGAAGAAGTGATTACAGACATCGCGCGTGACACCCTGAAAAGCTATAAGCAATTGCCGATTAACTTTTATCAAATTCAAACTAAATTCCGTGATGAGATTCGTCCACGTTTTGGTGTAATGCGCTCTCGTGAGTTTGTGATGAAAGATGCTTATTCATTCCATACAACACGTGAATCATTGGCAGAAACCTATCAAGTCATGTATGACACGTACAGCCGTATTTTTACACGTCTGGGTTTGCACTTCCGTGCCGTACAAGCTGATACAGGCTCAATCGGTGGTTTTGCTTCGCATGAATTCCATGTATTGGCTGAAAGTGGCGAAGATGACATTGCGTTTTCAAACGCTTCGCAATACGCAGCGAATATCGAAATGGCAGAAGCCATCTCCACAACTGCACGGCCAGCACCAACCCAAGCGTTTACGGTGATTGATACACCCGCTCAAAAAACCATTGAAGAAGTCTGCCAATTTCTAAAAATCTCAGCAGATACAACTGTTAAAACGTTGATCGTTCGTGGTGTTGCTGATGAAGCTGGGAAATATGGCTTAGTTGCGCTCGCATTACGCGGTGATCATGTTCTTAATGAAATTAAGGCAGAAAAAATTGATGTCGTCGCAAGTCCACTCTGCTTTGCTAGTGATGAGGAAATTGCAGGGTTAGGTTTAACCGTTGGCTCAATTGGTGTACACGGCTTATCCATTCCACTATTTGTTGATCGCTCAGCTGCGGTTTTGGCTGATTTCGTTGCAGGTGCAAACACAGCCAACCAACACGCAACGGGTATCAATTGGGAACGTGATGCACAAATCACACAAATCGTTGATATTCGCAATGTTGTCGAAGGTGATCCATCACCTGATGGTCAAGGTACATTGACGATTAAACGTGGTATTGAAGTCGGCCATATTTTCCAACTTGGGCAAAAGTACTCAGAAGCATTGAACTGTAAAGTTCTGGGCGAAGATGGTAAACCTCTTGTGGTGACAATGGGTTGTTACGGGATTGGCGTGACTCGCGTTGTTGCCGCAGCGATTGAACAAAACTTTGATGACAATGGCATTCTATGGCCTGCAGCGATTGCACCATTTACCATCGCCATCGTGCCAATGAACGCAGCAAAATCACCTCGCGCCGTTGCAGCCAGTGAAGAGCTCTATCAAGAACTCAAAGCCCTAGGTTACGATGTACTTCTCGATGATCGCAACGAACGCCCAGGTGTGAAGTTTGCAGATCTTGAGTTGATTGGTGTACCACATCGCATCGTCATCGGTGAGCGTGGCCTAGATGCTGGAACCTTTGAATATCGTGGTCGCCGCAATACTGAAGCACGTGAACTGAGCAAAGATGAGTTAATGGCAGTTTTAAAAGGATAAGACAGACTTTATACAAAAAGGCGGACATCGATTGTCCGCCTTTTTTATTTATAACTAAAACTCTTAAACCAAATTCTCATAAAAACGCCACGTATCAGCCGCCATCTCATCTACACTTCGAGTTGTTCGCCAGTCCAGCAAATGATTAGCATGCGATGCATCAGCATAAACACTGGCAGAATCCCCATCCCGCCGCGCAACCACTTTATAAGGTAATTCACGCCCTACAGCCTTAGAGAAAGCATCTAACATCTGTTTGACTGAAACCCCCTCACCTCGCCCCAAATTAAGAATTTCAAAAGCTTGAGTCTGTTTTGCAAGCCATTTAAGCGCTTTGGTGTGACCTTCAATCAAATCCTGAACGTGGATAAAATCACGCACTCCAGTTCCATCGACCGTGTTGTAGTCATCACCAAACACTTGCAGAAATGGTCTTTCGCCCCGCGCAACCTGTGCAATATAAGGTACTAAATTATTCGGAATGCCGTTTGGCACTTCACCAATAATCCCACTAGGATGAGCTCCTGCTGGATTAAAATAACGTAGAACAGCAATACACCACCCTGATTCAGCATGCGCCAAATCTTGCAAAACCTGTTCGCAAATTTGTTTACTACGCCCGTAAGGTGTAATCGGCGCTTGACGCGCACCTTCTGGGATTGGCAAAACGTCTGGCTCACCATAAATTGCAGCGGTTGAACTAAATACAATGGTTTTAACTTGCGCCGCTTTCATTACATTTAATAATGAAATAAGGCCGTTCACATTATTATCATAGTAATCAATTGGTTGTTGGATTGACTCATTGACTGATTTTGACCCAGCAAAGTGCACAACTTGATGAATTGGATACTGAGCAAAAACTTGCTGCAGCGCGGCTTTATCGCGCACATCCATTTGGATGAAAGGAATTGCTCGACCAGTCAGTTTAGTTAAACGATCCAACACAGCAATCTTTGAATTAGATAAGTTATCAATTAATACAACGTCATGACCCTGCTCTATCATTTGCGCTGCCATATGTGAACCCAAATAACCCAGTCCACCAGTCAGTAAAATCATTGAATCCTCCCCGCGCAAGTTCTTTAGGCATCACTATTAATTGCTGTTATTATGCATTAATTTTTCAGAGAAACATGTTCATTATTGCAACTCAAGCATTCATGATCCAATTTCTAATGATCACTTTTTAATCCATCGAGCTAATATCTGTTATGAATCGTGTTTTACTTTTACTCACTGAATCAATCACCTCGCCACTGGCTTGGCATGGTTTAGCGTTAGCAAAAGCATTGATTCAACAAAATATCCCTGTTGATGTATTCTTCTATCAAAACGCAGTGGATATTGCGAATCGCCTCAATTGGCGACCTAGTGATGAACCGAATTTAACTCAAGAGTGGCAAACACTTCTTATCGAGCGTCGTGTTTGTGTCAGCGCAGCACTTGTACGTGGTGTAACGGATCAAGATAACTCGGAACGCCACGACCTATCAGGCGAAAACATCGCAGCTGGTTTTCAATTAGTTGGACTTGGCGAACTTGCAGACCTCACACTACAAGCCACCCGTGTGGTTCATCTTTAATGAATCGTTGCAACCACAATAGCGACATGAAATATTTAAAATTCTATTTAGTTAAAATCCTATTGCGATCAATATGAAATCATTATTAATCATGATTAGCCATAGTCCTCTTGCAGGGCAGCATTTATTGGAATCATTGTCTGCTGCAATGGTTTTGGCAACATACGGTGTTCAGATAAAAATATGCCTTACAGGCGATGCAATAGCACTATTGCGTCCAATAAATCAATCACAAACGAATACTCAAGTCCGCCCCTTTAAATCAGCTTTTGCGCTGGTCGAAAGCTTTGAGTTCTATGATCTATTACCGATTTGGATTGATCAAAAAGATAGTGTTGAAAATAGAGCTTTATTAGCAACGACAACCATTGAGCATGAAGTCATCGATTTAAATTCGGAAGTTTTAGCATCATTTGATGGAGTGCTCAGATGGTAAGCTCTGCACAAAATACACAACATCTACTCGCAGCTGCACCAAGTCATTGGCACAAACTCATCCCACAAATCTCAGCAGTTTGGCGCGACGGTGATTTATTATTATTAATCGCAGAAGGGACACAAGGCTTTAATTCAAAAGTGCTTGATCAATTTACGCAAGTTGCTGTTTTAGATTCAGACCTATTACGTCTAGAGGTGATGAATGAGGAAGTTCCGAGCAAGATTAAAATAGCCACAACATCTGATTGGGCAATCTGGACAATACAATATCCACGCACAGTGACATGGCGCTAATCTGATGTCTACTCTATTACCTACTCTCGATAAAGACGGCCATCTGGTCAATCATCTCGATTGGACACCAGAGGTTGCACGCCTGCTCGCCGCGCGAGATGACCTCATTTTGGGTGATGAACATTTACAAGTGCTAGAAGGCATACGCGAATATTATCGCCGCTTTGAACATGCACCCGCGACGCGACCATTGATTAAATTTCTTATGCAGACCGTCAGTAGGGACTTAACCAATGCGCATTTAATGACTTTGTTTCAAACTGGTTTAGTAGCACGGACATTGGCTCGTTTAGCAGGTCTACCAAAACCCGCTAACTGTTTGTAATCTTAATATTTATCGTTTTGTCGTCCAATTATTATGGTTAAGCCTTTGGAATCTCTGGCGCAGTCAATTCAACCATAGGCCAGCGCGGCGTTGTCGTCACAGCCAAATCATCACATTGCCCAGCTTTTAAGCGCTGCCAGCCTGCATAGGCAATCATCGCACCATTATCTGTACATAACGCAGGCTCGGCATAATAAACTGTTGCTCCAATTCGTTTTAGCTCTTGTTCTAATCGTACGCGTAGTGCCTGATTTGCACTCACACCACCTGCAATCACAAGCCGTTTTAATCCAACTTGTTTCAATGCACGCAAGCATTTTTTGACTAAAGTATCAACCATCGCTTCTTGAAAGCTTGCAGCAAGATCGGCATCGCGAGCTTGTCCTTTAACCTTATTATATTGATTTAAAACCGCGGTTTTCATACCACTGAACGAAAAGTCTAGGCCTTGATGAAGCATTGGACGAGGTAAATCAAATGCCTTCGGATCGCCAGATTCAGCTAATCTAGCAACATTTGGCCCCCCTGGATAAGGTAGACCCATCATTTTTGCCACTTTATCAAAAGCCTCACCTGCGGCATCATCAATAGACTCACCCAGCAATTCATATTGACCAATTCCATAAGCAGCCATCAATTGAGTATGTCCTCCTGAGACCAAGAGTGCGACAAAAGGAAATTCTGGCGGAGTATCAGAAAGAAGTGGTGCTAACAAATGCCCTTCCATATGATGCACACCAATTGCAGGAACACCCAAAGAAAACGCCAACGTCCGACCAAACAACGCACCCGTCATCAGCGCGCCCATCAAACCTGGCCCACGTGTAAAAGCAACTGCATCAATATCTGATTTTTTTAATTTTGTTTGCGTAAGCAATGTTTCTAATAATGGAATCATTTTGCGCACATGATCACGCGACGCTAGTTCTGGAACAACGCCACCATATTCAGCATGCAACGCAATCTGGCTATGTAAGACTTGCCCAAGTAAGCCTTTTTGACTATCAAATAAAGCCAAACCCGTTTCGTCACATGACGTTTCCAAACCCAAAACCAACATAACCCAATAATCCCAAAGAAACGCGCTATAGGGTTATTATAGTATTTTAATGCAGCGTTATTTTTAGTTTTTATCTAACACGATAATAGAATAAGTATTTCATCTTGAAATGTGCTTTAATCTTGTCTATAAAGGCGGATAATAAAAGAATCCACAAGGAGTGCTCAAGTGTCTAAACACACATCAAATAAATCTTTAATCACACAGATTCTATCTGCAACTGCTATTAGTATCAGTCTCATGGCTTTCGGTGCTGCTCATGCTGAACAATACTGTAAATCGATCGATAAAGATGGTAATGCCACGTATACACTTGCGCCCGATAAAGGCTGTAACGCAAAAAAAATGAAAACCGTAGCGATCAGTCATCATATTACGCCAAGCTCTCCTGCTGCACCAAAAGCAGAGGGAGCCAAAACCAATTCTACAGAAGCAACTATAGCAACGACTCCAACGACCACAGGAACTGCTGTAGCACCACCTACAGGAACTTCTACAGCAACGACAACGACAACGACAACGACAACAGCTAACGCGGATACATCTAAAAGTACAACAATCGCCAAATAGATAAAGGGATATAATATTTCGACTGAATATGATTGCATTAAGTGAAATGGGATATTCCACTCGATTCAATAGTAAATTCTCAATATATCTAAGGACTTTGATATGACTCTCATAAATAAATGGATTTTAACTGCACTTTCACTAGCGCCCTTTGCATTAGGGCAAATGTGTCATGCTTCACCATTTTACAAGTGGGTCGATGAAAAAGGAGCGACACATTATACTCAAACGCCCCCCCCCCAAAAAGAAGTCAAAAAAGTAGATATAGATACGCACATCCCAGCTGATAGTGCATCTGCAATTAAAAATTTAGATACCCAGAGCAAAGCCAATCTAAAAGCAGATGATGATGCTGACAAAGCAAATGATAAGAATAAAGAGAAAGCAGCCGCTGATGCGGCACGTAAGGCTAAAAACACGGCTGAATGTCAACAACTCAGGACATCTCTAGCTCAGTTACAAAGTGGAAGACGTCTTTATGGATCTGACGCAAAAGGTGATCGTAGTTATATAACCGAAGATCAAAAAGCAACTCAAATTCAACAGGCAAACACACAAATCCAAAAAGACTGTCCTTAGTACGTCTATTTCCCAAGGCATCCCGTTTAATTTTGAGGTGCCTTGGCTTAAAGACTGGCATTTCTTTAAATAAAATTCTTTCACATCACTTCACATCTCCCAATACACAGCCTAATTCGGCTATGCTATGCCAAATATTTTTTGACATATTCTTTGCGCCATGACTGATATAACTGCAACTCAAAACCAAATCCTTACCCAAGAGTATCAACCGAGCGAAATCGAACCGCGTATCCAAGCCGACTGGCACACGCGCCAATCTTTTGCTGTAGAAAATACGCCAGATCAAAGCAAAAAAAATCGATACATTCTATCTATGTTCCCCTATCCATCTGGCAAGCTCCACATGGGACATGTGCGCAACTATACAATCGGTGATGTGATTAGCCGTTTTTATCGTCTCAAAGGTGAGAATGTCATGCAGCCGATGGGCTGGGACGCATTTGGTCTACCCGCAGAAAATGCAGCTATTGCTCATCAAGTTGCGCCTGCCAAATGGACTTTTGAAAATATAGACTATATGCGCAATCAGCTCAAATCACTGGGTTTATCCGTTGATTGGAATCGTGAAATTGCAACATGTACACCTGAATACTATCGCTGGGAACAATGGCTATTTGTTCAACTCTATAAAAAAGGTCTAATTTACCGTAAGCTTTCTACGGTCAATTGGGATCCGATTGATCAGACCGTTCTTGCGAATGAACAAGTCATCGATGGTCGCGGCTGGCGCTCAGGCGCTTTAGTCGAAAAGCGCGATATTCCAATGTATTACTTCCGCATCACTGATTATGCACAAGAGCTACTGGATGACTTAGATACACTCACAGACTGGCCGCCACAAGTCGTTGCCATGCAGAAGAACTGGATTGGTCGATCAACTGGGATGGATTTAACCTTTCCTTCTGAACATGGTGACTTAACCGTCTATACCACTCGCCCTGATACTTTCATGGGCGTGACTTATATTGCCGTTGCTGCTGAACATCCACTCGCTGTCAAAGCCGCTGCGATTCAGGAAAAAGCTGGCAATCCTGCATTAAAGGCATTCAATGAAGAATGCCGTATGGGTTCAGTTGCCGAAGCCGACCTTGCAACTGCTGAAAAGAAAGGCATGGCGACAGGTTTGTTCGTCCAACATCCAATCACTGGTGAAAATATTCCAGTTTGGGTTGCGAACTACGTCCTTATGAGCTACGGCTCAGGCGCAGTCATGGCAGTTCCTGCCCATGACGAACGTGACTTTGAGTTTGCGCTAAAATACAATTTGCCAATCAAGCAAGTCATCCAAGCACCTGCCGATTTTGACATTTCTAATGCTGCATTTACAGAACGCGGGATGCTGATTAATTCTAGTGAATTAGACGGCCTAGATTTCGATGGTGCTTATGCCAAACTCTTAGAAAAATTAGAAAGTAAAGAACAAGCAAAAGGTCGCGTACAGTTCCGCCTCCGCGATTGGGGTGTGTCACGTCAACGTTATTGGGGTTGTCCGATCCCGATGATTAATTGCACCAGTTGCGGTCAAGTGCCTGTACCAGAAGATCAACTGCCTGTGGTATTGCCAACCGATGTCGTGCCTGATGGTTCGGGCAATCCATTGGTCAAGATGCCTTCATTTTACGAAACCACATGCCCGAGTTGTGGCATCGCTGCAAAACGTGAAACAGATACTCTTGATACGTTCGTAGAATCAAGTTGGTACTACGCACGTTATGCATCACCAGAATACCAAAACGGTCTGGTTGATCCTCAAGCAGCACAGAGTTGGCTACCTGTAGATCAATACGTGGGTGGTGTTGAACACGCGATTCTTCACCTTCTTTATGCACGCTTTTTCCACAAACTCATGCGTGATGAAGGTGTAGTCCAAGGTAATGAGCCATTTACTCGCTTGCTCACACAAGGAATGGTTTTAGCGGATACGTTCTATCGTGAAGATTCGTCAGGTAAAAAAATCTGGATTAATCCAGCTGATGTCACCCTCGAAAAAGATGAACGCGGTCGCGTGCTTTCAGCCGTACTCAAATCAGATGGTTTGCCTGTTATTATTGGCGGCATGGAAAAAATGTCCAAATCCAAAAATAATGGCGTGGATCCACAAGCCATTATTGATCAGTTTGGTGCAGATACCGCGCGTATATTTATGATGTTTGCGGCTCCACCAGATCAATCCCTGGAATGGTCAGATGCAGGCGTTGAAGGCTCTAATCGCTTTTTGAAACGGGTCTGGCGTCAAACAACACTTCATCTACAATCACCTCATCTAGATTCGATTACGGATCAAAGTATTGATACATCTAATTTGACTGAATCAGGACGTGAGCTTCGCAGAAAGTTACATGAAACAATTCAAAAAATTGCAGATGATATTGAACGCCGTCAATCATTCAACACTGCAATTGCATCACTCATGGAACTATCTAACGCCATTGGTAAATTTGAAGAAGCAGATATCAATGATCATCTCATCGTACGTGAGGCTCTAACCAGTCTACTGGTTATGCTTGCACCTTTTGCGCCCCATCTTGCGCAAGACCTCCTCACTAAGTTTGATATTGATGTCACCACGGCACTATTTCCTCAAGTTGATGAGAGTGCGCTTGTACGATCAACTCAAAATATTATGGTTCAGGTGAATGGCAAATTACGCGGTAAACTTGAAGTCGCCCTCGATATTAGCGATGATGAATTAAAGACACTTGCTAAAGCATTGCCAGAAATTCAAAAGTTCTTGACAAGCACACCAAAGAAAGAAATTGTAGTCAAAGGTCGTTTAGTTAATCTTGTTTTATAATCGATCCTGATCATAGAACACATGTTGCACGTCACTTGCAGGTGCAACATGTAACTACAAAAAATATGATGCATACTCCGCCTGCATCTCGGCGTTAAATTCTAGTAATGAATGGATATGAAAATGATGAACAAAACCATAGCGATCCGAGATAATATGAATAACTTTCGAGCAACGATTGTCGTCGCTTTAGTATTACTACTTGGTGCATGCGGTTTTCATTTGCGAGGTACGGAAAATATTCCCGACGTTTACCAGCACCTACAACTTAAAGTACAAAAAGATAGTCTTTTGACCAAATGGCTACGCGCCGAGCTCATTGGAATGCATGTACAGCTTGATGAACCAAACGCACCTATTTTGCATATTCTCGACGTGCGTCCAACTCGTCAAGAATTAGTAGGTTCATTGACTGAGGTGCAGATTGGCGCCGAAGTAGATTTCCGCATCGAAGATACTCTAGGAAATCCTCTTACAGCAACACGCACAATTACTTCTCACCGCAGCTTCCAATACAACAAAAACACTGTTGGTATTCAAAGCCAACAAGAAGATTTACTCCAAAATGATTTGTATGAAGCTGCTGCACAACAAATCGTCAGGCAATTAGCAACAGGTCGCATGCCTACGATCGCAAAATCGAACTAATCTTTCCATGAAAGCAGACTACCAAAGCGCACGCAAACGCATCCAAAACATGAAGGGTGCGTGGCTACTGCACGGTGATGAGCCTCTGCTTGCACAAAGTTTACTCGATCAATGTCGACAACACTGGCAAAAACTTGATATAGAGCGTCATCGTGTTGATCTAACCAGCGCATCAGATTGGCGTGAAGCACTGGCACAGTTGGATAATTTATCATTATTTTCCAATATAATGGCACTAGAAATCCACGGAAGCCATAAACCCGATGCGGCAGGGATGTTGGCACTAGAGCGTTACATGCAACATCAAGGTGATAATATTTTAATTATCAATATGCCAAAACAGGATACTGCTGGACAAAAAACGAAATTCTTTCAGCTTCTCGATGCAAATGGTCTCGTTGTTTCACTCACCATACAAAATGAACAAGAACGCCAAGTTTTCTTAAATGCTCAGGCTGAAAACCTCAAAGTACAGCTCTCACCTACAGCATGGGCTGCACTCTTAGCGCAAACGGAGAATAACCTTCTCGCTGCACAGCAAGCCCTGGTTAGACTCTCCTTTTTAACAGAATCAAATACAATTATTGATGTAGAGCAGCTTTTACCTGCTTTATCCGATCAATCTCGCTATAGTCTATTTGATTTATCAGACGCCGCATTACAAGGTAATGTAGAACGAACTGTCCGAGTATTGAATTACCTCTTTGAATCAGGTGAAGCAGAATCACTCATTCTCTGGACTATCTCACGTGAAATGCGTTTGCTCATTCAACTATTAGATCAGTCGCATTCAGTGAATTATCAAGCTTTAGGAATCTGGTCGAACCGACAAAGCCTCTATCAAAAAGCGATGAAACGCATCAAACGCCAACACACAACTCATTGGCTGGATCTACTTCTACGTTGCGACCAGGCAATTAAAGGCATCGGCGTGGAAAACACCCAGAATCTACTCCTACAAGCAAGCGTCTCCCTCGCTGGGATACAACTATTTGATTGAGTAAAAGATTAAATCAATATTCGGAACATAAAAATGTGCGTTAAGCATCATAATACAAACATATCTTCATTCACATTTTGATACACTCTTATTTATAATATTATTTTCATCGATTAAATGTAGACGCCATTTATGTTCAGACGCGGACGCAAATATTTCGTCATCATTGCATTGATAGCCTCGCTTATATTGCACTCAATTGTACTTGTGCCAATTGTCTTAGACATGTCTTGGCAAGAAATCATCTCAACATTACGAGAAAAAATTAACCAACTTTTGCATCCAGAAACACCTGATCAGATACTCGCGCGTAAGAAAGCTGAATTCGTTCCTAAAGTAAGCTTAAATCTAGATGCTGATACAGCCTCAAATCAGCATTTATCTCCAAATATCATTACAATCCGTCTAATTAAAGAACAACCCATTAAACCTTTACAACAATCATCCAGCCCATCAATAAAGAAATCACTTGCAAAAAAAACTCCTCACACGAAAGGAACTCAAAAACCGGCAGAAGACTTATATACACAACTAATGTCGACACCAACGCCGACTGCGAATGCATCAAATGATGATCAGAGTGACGGCACAGATGATCCGACTCCACCCTACGATGTAGATCAAAACACACTCATTGATAATACAACTGTGCATGTTAACCCGCAGTCAACAACTCCTGTGCGAGGAACTCCAATAGCATCATTGGTTGCTTCGGGGCAAAACAGCACAAAACAAACTGCAAACTCACCCCCTCCATTTCCTGTTGAAATTCATGCAAGGTATAGAACAACTGTCTTAGGTTTAAGTTTGAATATCTATCGTGAATGGCATATGGAGGGACGACACTACAGCATTATTGATTCTGCAAATTTATTCGGCATGAAAGGCTCAATAACCAGTGAAGGTTCAGTAACCTCACGAGGCCTTGAACCAGAAAATTTCCAAATTTTATTGAATAATGACATCAATCGTTTTGCGAAATTTGATCGCAATAACATGATCATGACTTATGGAAGGCCAAGCAACCCGAAAAAAATGCCTTTTAATCCAAGTATTCAGGATATTTCAAGCATAGGTTTTCAAATGGCACTGGCCTATGGCGATAAAGAGCAGGATGTTCAAATTACTTATGGCACAGGCATTTTTCCAATTCATCTTAAATTACTTGATGAGGAACAACTCAAGCTTCCTGTGGGCGTGGTCAGAACCTTACATATTCAAGGTCAAAGTTTGAGTGGAGAACCTGCAACCGCAGATATTTGGCTGGCACCTGATTATCGAAATATGCCTGTTAAAGTCAAAGTATCCAGCGGAGGTAAAACACTTATCCAAAGTCTAAGCTCACTTTCTATCGAAGGCACTGTAATTTTCGGTAAAAAATACCCGCCACAAGATGAAACAAGTGACGACTTTTCAAATTCAAAATCCACTGGCGATTTACCGCAAAATATTAAGCAAGAAACAGATTTCTGATCTTTAAATAAACAAGACTTCAGTAAAAAATAGAAATATCCTTGAAGCACCGGCCCTGCCCGGTACCTCAAGTCAAACATCATGAGTCTTCTTATAAGGTCGTTGTTATGTTCTTAGATTATTATTATGCTCATTTATACACTTTCTTCTTATACAGTCACAGGCAATTTTTATACCTCTGAACTATGCTTGCCAACAATTTCAAGCTACTCAGATTTTATTTTCTGGAGCAAGTTCAATCCAACAAGCAAAAAGTGGGTACCCATCAATAATCATTGGAGGACCTGCCCGATGAGCATAGAATCCCGCCTTTCTTAATAATCGCTCCACACCCACGGGCGAAACGGTAATAATCCGTTTAGCACCTTTAGAGGCCGCACAATTAATTGCAGCTTTTAATAAACCGACAGCAACAGAAGATGAAAACTGTCCATCACTTGCAGTGTGTTGATTATCTAGATCCACTGCGGCAAACCGAGATAACTCCCAAACCTCACTGGAATTAGGCAACGGCAAACCACTAGGGATAAGTTGGGGGAAAACTTCGCCTAAAAGATAGGGTTTATCTGTTGGCAATAAACGAGCACAACCATGTATCTGCTCAAGATGATCCTGTGCGATGATATAGACTGTGTCTGGTCGATCGAATTGGTCTAGCTCCTGATTATTACTTGTGTTCAACGCCCATCCTAGACGTTCAACAAAGATTTTATGACGATAGTTAGCAACTCTAGAATATAGGTTATTAGATAGATTTGCTGAATTGCCTGTAATAAATTCCATACACAGACCCCGAGATAAAATTAAATCCGAGGTTGTATTTCATCGTAAAAGTGAACACTCCATAACTGGTAAGCTTGACAGGTTGCTATGAATAGCTAAATGTCATATGGTCGTATGTCGGAGATTTTAGGATCTGATCTTTGACGATCACTTCCCACGCCATCGAGTCAATTTTCTGACTAATCAAGTGTAATGTTTGATCTAACCCGATATCTCGTTCTAAATGATCCATCAACATGAGATTACTTCGAGGTAATCCTGTTCTCACAATATCAATAACTCGATCATCATGTTTTAGCTTCCAATCCCAGCCAATACTAATAATAGGAGCAATCTGGCTCACCCATTCGGTATAACCAAACATTTTTGTATAAGGAGCAACAAAGCTATTTTCCTCATTAATCGAAATCAGATGAGATAACGAGGTTCTCATCAACTCATCAAATACCATGCGAATAAAACCATCATCAGAAAGTTTCATCATTACGTCTTGCATATCTTGATGGATTGAAAGATGTATGGTATCTGTATATTTTGTCATAGTTGATTCAGCATAAATTTATTCATAGGCTAAACCTTACACGTAAATACGCAAATAGAGTATTGTTATATTTTACAGGTTACTCTTTTGTCTTTTTTTAATCATAGACTTACAATAGTTAAACTAAACATAGTTTTTAAAGTACAATACCAAACAGAAAAGTAACTAAGAATAAAATCATGAAAATCTGGCAAGAAGATCAACTCTCTGCATTTTCTAACTTATCTTCAGAAAAAGAAATTTTTGAAGAAGTTCGGCGTATATCTTCTAAATTAGGCTTTGATTATTGCGCATATGGCTTACGTATTCCGACAGCAATTGCTGTTCCTAAAATCGTCATGCTGAATAATTATTCAAAAGATTGGCAACGTATCTATGTAGAAAAAAATTATTTAATGGTTGATCCGACAGTACAGCATTGTACACACTCTTTAGATCCCATCATCTGGACAGATCCATTATTCACTTCGGCACGTGAGTTGTGGGAGGATGCAACGTCATTTGGACTCCGTCATGGATGGGTTCAATCTTGTCGTGATGCAAATGGTGCGCAAGGGATGTTGACCCTAGCCCGCTCTGCTGAATCAATTTCAGATTCAGAACTCAAAAGTAACTACAAGGAAATGTATTGGCTTGCACAAACTGCTCATCTGGCGATTTCTAAAATGGCATGTGCCAAAAATATCCCAGAGTCACGTGCGCAGCTTACACATCGAGAGATAGAAGTTTTACGCTGGACTGCCGAAGGAAAAACCTCTTATGAAATTTCCTGTATTTTAAGTACCTCTGAAAGAACAATTAATTTTCATATTGCCAATTCAATTCAAAAACTTAATGCAAGTAACAAAATCTCAGCGACAATTAAAGCTGCACTATTAGGATTTCTGTAAAGTCACTTCAAACAAACGCTTTTATGATCTTTATTCTTAATATCGACATAGTGTATGATGCGCTCGCATAAAATGATCATTTCTAATGATCCTATGAGAACTTACAGTCTCAAGTATTTAACATGATGAAATCATTGTTTTTTACTATTGTTTTCTTGCTACCGTCTCCAACTTCTATGTTATGCTATTAGCATATTATAGTAGTTTTAAAATATGGGCCTGTAGCTCAGTTGGTTAGAGCAGCGGACTCATAATCCGTTGGTCGACAGTTCAAGTCTGTCCAGGCCCACCATATTTATAAAATAATTAAGAATTTATTGTGAATTAGTGGTTTAGTCTATTTTCATCTAACCATCACACATTTACTTAAAAAAAATCTGAAGGAATACTTGCTATTTCTAGCAAAAAACCCGCACTTAATGCGGGATATTCTTTTTCATGATCAGAATACTAAGTAACAAAGACTGGAGCCATACCAGCTGACTCAATTGAAATTTTGACATTGATGGTATTTGTACTATCAACCTTCATTGTTAGATCTGTTTCTAAACTCTGAATAAACGCCTGCTCCAACATACTTCGTAGATATTTAAATAACAGTATAGGTGTATGCTCAGCCAACCCATTTAAATGAATTTCATTACTCGTCTTCTCAATCCAAGTCCCTATTAAATAATCCAACCCCCACGCTGCATTTCTAAGATCAGAACCAGCGATGGCATACTTAGTTGTAGTTGTAGAATCTAGGATATGCCAAGTGATTTCTAGTTTAACTGTATCGGTTTCGTTTATAACTTGATCTGTCATTTTTATTCCTCCATCCATGTAGAGTATCTAATTCGAAAATAGACCTATCCCTGAATTTAGTCAATAAGGCATTACACTTACAAGTCGAGCTAATACTAATAGAATCGCTATATCTATTTTCTCCTTAACACAAAACCTACAAATTAGACTTTAAAAACTCAAGCGTAAATACCCAAGACTGTTTCGCTGCCGCTGCATCATAAGTATCGCGTGCATCACAAAAAAATCCATGATCTGCAGAAGAAAACTCTATGCTCGTAAAAGTTTTATTTGCCTCTCGTAGTGCATTAGTAACAGCAAGCGCTTGATCTGATTTAATGTGTTTATCAAGACCAGCCCAATAAAACAATAATGGCACTTGAATATCCTGTACACGGTCTAGCAAACCTTTCGACAAATTATTTGGCGCTATACTCCCTCCATAGTATGAAACGCCACACGCTATAGGCAAACTTGTCGCCGCCAAAAACGCAGCGCGCCCCCCCATACAATACCCTACAGCACTGATCGGAAATTTCTCAGTTTCACCATGCGTAAAAAGCCAATCAAAAGCTGCATGGATATCTGCCAACATGCCTTCATGCGTAAGTGCTTTGAGATGTTCTTTTATTGGCGAAAAATTTGTATAACTTCCTTCAAACCCTTCTACCGTCCGATGAAAGAATTCAGGTGAAATGACATAGTAGCCTTCGCGTGCAAATCGATCAGCAACATCTCGAATGTGCTCATTAACACCAAATGCCTCCTGAAATAGCATGATTCCTGCACTAGGTCGAACCAAAGTTGGACGAACAACATATGCACGCATCAGTGTTTGATCGCTGACAGTCAGCGTGACGTATTCTTGATGGAGTTCCATTTTTAAGCCTGTTTTGACAACTATAATATCTATCTTTATAAATTATTCATTTGACTTAATCAATCGATTGACTTTATATTAATCAAATATAATACTAAACTAAGCTGTTTTAAAAAATGATGCCTAAAGAGATTATTGATCCAATCGCTTCTGAAAGCCTAGAACGTGGCGAAATCGCGCGGAAAAAGCTGATTGAAGCAGGCTTAAAAATTTATAGTGCGGTTGGCTACGAGAAGGCTTCAACTCGCCTACTCGCAGCTGAGGCTGGTGTGAACATCGCAGCAATTCCGTATTATTTCGGCAGTAAAGAAGGTCTATATATCGCGGTTATTGATTCAATTATTGATTATTACCGCGCTGGTCTTGGCGATAGCCTGACACAAATTCAGACTGCACTTAACAATGCCGATACAACCGCAGAAGAATATCGAGCACTACTTGACCACTATATGCGCAAGATGATTCGTTTTGTGCTACAGGATACGCCAGAGCGTCAGCAAATTTCTCGTATTTATACCCGTGAACAACTTGATCCTACCTCTGCTTTTGAACGGCTTTATCAAGGCTTCGTTCGTGGGTTACACGAGTCTATTTCTGCACTCGTTGCACAAATTCTGAAAGACAAAATTTCCGCATCAGAAGCAAAAATTGTGGCGCAAACACTACTGGGACAAGTGACCGTATTTAAATCATCACGCCGAGCAGTACTACACAACATGGGCTGGAAAGATTATCACGAACAAGGCATTACCGAAATTGAAGGCATTGTGATGTTCCATGTGAACGCCATTATGCTCGCCTATCAACACAAAGGTTCTTCGCTATGACAACTGCTGACAAAACCGTCCAACGTGATGACTCCAGCCACAGTGACATCAAACAAAACTGGATGGGAAGACATCGGAGAGTATTTACGGTCAGTATCCCAATATTACTCGTCATCGTTGCGGCGTTTTTCTACTTTACAGGTGGACGTTACATCAGCACCGACGATGCCTATGTCTCAGCAGCGCGTGTATCAATCAGTCCAAGTATTGCTGGACGTGTGACGGAAGTTGGTGTGAACGACAATCAATTTGTCCACAAAGGCGATGTACTATTCAAACTTGATGATCGCCCTCTAGTTATTGCAGTGCATGAAGCGGAAGCTCAACTGGCTTCTGCGCGATTACAAGTGAATTCAACTAAGGCAGATTATCATCAAAAATCAGCAAGCTCAAAAGCAGCTCAAGATTTACTGGCTTATCAACAACGCGAATATGATCGCCAAAAGAAACTCGCAGCGGCAGGTATTTCATCTCAAGCACAGCTTGATAAAGCACTTCAACAGCTACAAGCAGCACAACAACAAATTCCTGCAGCTAAACAAGATGCAAATTCGGTACTTGCCAAACTTGGTGGTAATGTAGAAGTCGCAAGTGATGATACACCTGCGGTCAAAAGCGCCCTCGCCGCCCTTGAACGTGCCAAACTGAATCTGTCTTATACAACAATCACAGCACCAATTGACGGTATCGTAACCAAGGTTGAACAGTTGCAAGTTGGTGATTATATTGCCGCTGCTGCACCTGTTTTTTCACTCGTTTCCAATACCAATATTTGGGTTGAAGCAAATTTCAAAGAAACAGACCTTACCCATATGCATGCAGGACAAACTGCGACGATTAGCATTGATGCTTATGATCAAACATTCACAGGTAAGGTCGTGAGCGTCAGTCCTGGCACAGGATCCTCTTTCTCACTATTACCCCCTGAAAACTCCACAGGAAACTGGGTGAAAATCGTACAACGATTACCTGTCAGAATTTCGATCGAAAACCCAGACAAATTACCATTACATTCGGGTCTCAGTGCATTAGCCAAAGTCGACACCCAATATCATCGTTCGTTTTTTGGATTGTTTGGAGCGCATTAATGTCTATTTCGCCAGCGCTGAGTAAAAATCGCGGCGTCATCACCATTTCAGTGATGCTGGCAACGATTATGCAGGCGCTCGATACAACTATTGCTAACGTGGCATTACCCCGCATGCAAGGCGCGCTTTCAGCAACTCAAGATCAAATGTCTTGGGTGCTGACGTCCTATATTGTGGCTGCAGCGATTACGATTCCGCTCACGGGATGGCTCGCAAATCGCTATGATCGTCGATTCATTTTTTTAGTCTCAATTGCAGGGTTTACGATTGCGTCTGCACTATGTGGTCTTGCCGAAAACCTACCAGAGATCGTCTTATTTCGATTACTACAAGGCATTAGTGGTGCGGCATTAGTACCGCTATCACAGGCGATTTTGTTTGATATTAATCCACCTGAACGTCATGGCAGTGCAATGGCGGCTTGGGGTGTCGGCGTCACGATGGGTCCAATTCTAGGTCCAGCTTTAGGTGGTTGGCTGACCGAAAACTACAACTGGCGCTGGGTTTTTTATATCAATGTACCCATTGGGATTCTGGCATTTTTAGGTCTATTATTCTTTTTGCCTAAAAAAGCAGGAAATCCAAATAATCGATTTGATTTTTTTGGGTTTATTACCTTGAGTCTTGCTATGGGCGCACTTCAGCTCATGATGGATCGCGGTGAATTAAAAGGCTGGTTTTCTTCACCAGAAATTATTATTGAAACTGTGATTATGACAGTCTCAATTTATCTGTTCGTCGTCCATATGTTCACGCATAAACGGCCTTTTTTAAATCCTGCGCTATTCAAAGATGCAAATTTTTTGACGAGTAATCTTTTTATCTTTGTCGTTGGTGTCGCCTTATTTGCAACACTGGCGCTCATTCCACCCATGCTACAAGGATTGATGAACTACCCTGTTGTCACCACAGGATTAGTGACTGCTCCGCGTGGTGCGGGGACGATGCTCGCCATGTTAGTTGTGGGACGTTTAGTCGGGCGTTTTGATGCACGATCGCTCATGGCTTTTGGTTTGGTATTAACATCCATTTCACTCTGGCAAATGACTCAATTAAGCTTACTCATGGATGAGTGGCCGATCATTATTTCAGGCGTTTTGCAGGGATTTGGTATTGGTCTTGTGTATGTGCCGCTCAGCACTGTCGCGTTTGCAACGTTATCGACGAGTTTGCGTAATGAAGGGACTGCTTTCTTTAACTTGATGAGAAATATGGGCAGTAGTATTGGGATTTCGATGGTGCAAATCCTACTCACGCAAAACACGCAAATTATGCATGCAAGCCTTGCTGAAAAAATCACACCGTTTAATACAGCCGCACAACCTGCTTTGCAAGCTGAACATATAGATTTGTCCTCAACCGCAGGACTGACTTTACTCAATAGTGAAATCACTCGACAAGCAGCAATGGTTGCTTATATCAATGATTATCAACTCATTATGATTCTGACCATCGCACTCATTCCAATGCTTCTTTTCTTAAGAAAAGCGCAGCAGAAACCCTCTAATGAACACCCAGCAGTGATGGAATAAGGCTATCAGATATGCATTCAACACATCATTCAATGAAATTACTGACTTCGCTCATTTTGACTGCGTTAATGTCTGCCTGTACCGTTGGGCCAAATTTTGTTGCACCGCAGTCACCTTCAACAAAGAGTTTTACACGCGAAGGCGACCAGATCAACACAGACTCGCAACATATCGTCACGGGTAAACGAGTTGAATCTCATTGGTGGTTAGTTTTCCAATCACAACAATTGAACGATGTGATGCAACAAGCATTGGCTGGTAACCATAATCTCGCCAGTATTGAAGCAACTTTGTCCGAAGCTCAAGCGCAAGTGGACGCGGCATCTGGTGCACTTGATCCCCAAGTCTCACTAGGTGCATCTGCTGGTCGTCAGAAATATGGCAAATCACTATTTGGTCCAAGTGACTTCCATATCCCGCCATTTACTTACTATTCCGTTGGACCGCAGGTCAGTTATTTACTCGATTTTGCAGGTGGCAAACGTCGTAGCATTGAGCAACAAAAAGCACTTGCTCAATATCAAGTGTATGAAACTGATGCTGCCAAATTATCATTAACAAGTAATGTCGTTTCACAAGTGATGGAAATTACATCGGCAAAAGCACAAATTGCAGTGATCGAGCAAATTATTGCCGATGATCAAAAAAATATTGTGCTCATTCAAACCGCAAAATCTATTGGATCTGCGACACAACAAGATATTCTCAGTGCGCAAAGCCAGCTTGCAGCAGATCAAGCTTTATTGCCACCTTTACAACAGCAATTGAGCACAACAACACATGCCTTGGCAGTGCTAGTCGGTCAAGCTCCTGCGGACTGGCAGGTACCTAATTTCACCTTGACCGAGTTTCATTTGCCAACTGAGTTACCACTTAGCCTACCATCTGAGCTGGTTCGCGTCCGTCCTGACATCATGGCAGCGGAATCACAACTTCATGCTGCCAGTGCAGCAATTGGTATCGCTACAGCAAACTTTTATCCAAGTTTGACACTCAGTGCCAACATGACTCAACAGGCATTAACGCCAGCAAAATTGTTTGATATCTCCTCAAATGCTTGGGCATTGGCGGGTGGATTAAGCGCGCCATTATTTAATGGTGGGACATTGCAAGCACAAAAACATGCCGCTGAAGATGCCTATCAAAGTGCGCTAGCAAACTACCAACAAGTTGTCCTGCAATCCTTCGGTCAAGTCGCTGATGTGTTAAAAGCCTTAGAACATGATGATCAACAAATTAAAACTCAACAACATGCATTAGACACCGCTGAATCGACGTTTAAGCTCACTCAAACAAGTTTTCAAATGGGTAATATTGGCGTTCCACAAGTTCTAGATGCCGAGCGAAAATATCATCAGGCGACTTTGTTGATGGTGAAAGCCAAAGTCCAACAGTATCAGGATACAGCCCTGCTCTATCTTGCTCTAGGTGGCGGTACTTTATCGAAGAATAGTTAATTGCTATATGAAATTAAAAATCAGTTTGTTCAAATAAAAAACCGCCAAAATTGGTGGTTTTTTATTTGAGAGAATAAAATTCAACTGCAAACCTAAACCAAACCTTTCACCAAAAAGACAATTCCAGCAACCCCAACCAACAAACTACCGTAAAATAAAACTCGGCGTTTGGTCAGCACAGTAATCGCACAAAGTGCTATGCCAATCTGAAACAGCGTCACTGCAGCAGATAAGGGCACATGGCGTTGCAAGTGTTCATTTGCTTCTTGCCCAAGTCGCTCAGCTTCTTTTTTAATATCTAATTGCTCTTGATTCAAAGTTGTCAGCTTATTCTCGTCTTCAGGATCGACAGGTTTCTCTAACGCCTTTAACAAAGAAACCTTCATGGACAACACATAGGTCTTCACACCTTTGGCTTGATAATAACTCCACTCATTTGAAGCTTTGATCTGAGACAAAGTCGCTTCGTTGGCATGATGTCCTGCAAATAAAGCCGCAGTCGCTGCAAGCACCGATAAAATCGCTGCAGTCATCGCAATAAACATCACAAAACGATTGTTGCCATTGTGATGCGCATGTTCATTGAGCTCTTCTTGTAAATGTTCAGTAGGTACTTCAATTTCTTCAGACATTACAAATTCCTAATTTGAAAAATTGTCGATCTGGATTTTATCGTGATTAGTTGATTCCAATCGATGAACAGTGTCTTACATATGAATCTATTTAAAAAATAAATTCAGAGAATTTGTCATCAATCTTTCAGAATCTATCAGCATCATTTCTAATCAATATCTTGTATTTTCAAGATGATTTAGCCTAATCCTTGTGATAGATTCGCTCGAGCACAATAACGGAATAACCCAATGACTATTGCTCTTGATTTTACAGACCCAAAAATCGTCATCGCGCGCATATCAGATACAGTCCATCACGATGATGCCAATCAACAAAAGAAAGTAGTTGCCGACCATATTGCAAAGCATGGTGCATTCAAAATATTGCTCGTTTTGGAAGACGATTTCACCAGTATTGACCCACTTGGTGATTGGTCTGATACCAGTGAGGACGAAATCATTCAATCTCATGTTCAACAAGTCGCTATTGTTGGCAATGAAAAATGGCAAGATCATGCCCTATTATTCTTTCTAAGCGGTGTGCTTCCAATTCCCATCAAGTTTTTTAAAGATGATCAGGAAGATTTTGCACGAGCTTGGTTAGGTGACGAACGATATTACGCAGCGACTGAATAATTTTGATCTCGAATATTTTGTGGCTCAACAATGATTAATTCATTGAAAGTATCTATTAAATTGTCGATATGTCACAAAATAATCAATCCCGCCTAAATCAATATTTTCAGCCGTTCCACGTGTTCCACTGAGTGTTATCCACAACCTTACCCTCAGGCATTGTGGGTAATTCTTTAATTACCTACAATAAAAAATCCTCGGCTAGCGAGGATTTTTTATACATCGAGTTTATTTCACTTGCTGATAATTGCTGGCATCAAATTTACGAGTACGTTGGCGATATTCAAGAGTAAATCCAGGCCAGTTATTGGTATTTTTACCATCAGCGGTCTGATACCAACTCGTACAACCTTGTGCCCAAATTGTGCTTTTCATTCGCTCTTGAATGGTTTTATTAAAATCATTCTGCACATTAGTGCGAAGATCTGTATAACGCAGGCCTTTCTTAGTTAATGTACGAATCGCATCCAGAATGTAATTCACTTGACTCTCAATCATATAGACAATCGAGTTATGACCGAGATTTGTATTCGGGCCATACAGCATATACATGTTTGGGAAACCACTGACCGTCAGCCCCAAATATGCTTCCGCACCATTTTTCCATGCATCTTTGAGTTTACGACCGCCCAACCCAGTGATTTGCATCGGCGCAAGAAAATCGGTTGCAGCAAACCCTGTTCCATAAATGATGGCATCAACTTCATGAAGTTTGCCATCTTGGGTTTTAATTCCTGTTGGAACAACCTCATCAATATTTTCACTGACCACATCTACATTTGGCATAACCAATGTTTTATACCATTGATTAGAAATCAATATACGCTTACATCCAATCGGATAATCAGGTGTCAGACGATGGCGCAGCTTATGATCCTTGATCACATCACGAATATGATTTTGGAAAATATATTCTGCAAGTGATGTTTTATTCACATAGGTTGTGAAACCTAATAACTTGATCTCGTGCGAACTATATTGCCATGCTCGATCAAGACTTTGCAGAACTGGGATTTTTTTGAACAAGCCTCTTTCAACAGGCGGGTAAATACGATCAGGCTTAGGAATCACATACGGTGCTGAACGCTGATAAACTTCCAAATGCGCAACCTGTTTTGCAATTTCAGGGACAAATTGAATTGCACTTGCGCCTGTACCGATCACCGCAACACGTTTACCCGTGAGATCGTAGTCATGATCCCATTTGGCGGAATGGAAGGCTTTGCCTTTGAAACTGTCCAGACCTTTTAACTTTGGATATGCTGGAAGACTCAATTGTCCCACGGCAGAGACTAGAATTTCAGCTTCAATGACTTCGCCTACAGCGGTTTTTACCAACCACAATCCACGACTTTCATCAAAATCAGCACCAGTAATTTCGGTGTTAAAACGGATATGTGGGCGGATTTCGTATTTATCTGCGCAATGACGTAGGTAATTGTGGATCTCTTTTGCCTTGCCAAAACGATTTTCCCAACCACGATCTTGCTCAAATGAGAAAGAGTAAAGATGTGAAGGCACATCACAAGCTGCACCTGGATAAGTATTATCACGCCAGACACCACCGACATCTGATGCTTTTTCAAATAATGTAATATCGTTTAGACCTGACTGTTTTAAACGTATCGCTAAGCCCAGCCCGCCGAAACCAGTACCAATAATGGCAATACGAGGATTCTTTGCACGCTTTTGTTTAGAATTTAAAATCTGAGCCATTTAAAATTTCCGTCAAATTTGTATGAGATTATAAAAATAATAAAGAAAATCGCACTTGCTTCACAGCTTACATCAGGACAAAATATCGTTGTTTAAGGACAATACATCATTTAGAGTTTTATATGCCACTGTGGGAATTTGAAAGAAGCACCCAAAGCATGCGTTTGATGGCTGGATTTGCCACAGAACAGGGTCTACTCATTGTTGATGTACTCGCTGGCACAGGTCTGCAAGAAGCCGAGCTCGCTGATCCACAAATGATTGTCACAGGACAACAAGAATTACGCTTAATCCGCAACCTCATCACCCTACTCCCACATATTCCGGCATTAGGACTACACATTGGTTCACGTTATCATTTCACGACATTTGGTGTTTTAGGCTTTGCGATTGTTAGCAGTTCGAGTATGCGGCATGCGCTTGATTTGGCGCTACAGTACTTTCATTTGACCTTTGCCTTTACCCGTTTCTTGGTGATGGATAACGATGCGCAAACAACGATTACGATTGATGACTCCGAAGTACCCGAAGACGTTCGTCAATTCATTGTTGAACGTGATGCTGCTGCATTGATTACGGTACAACGAGACTTTATCAATGAACCGATTTTATTATCTTTGAATATTGCATTTCCACCACCGAATAATATTCAAGCATACCAAGATTTTTTCGGTATTAGCCCTCAGTTTGATATGCCTTCACATTGCGCAGTCATGGATCGGGCAAGTATGGAACGTCCATTACTCCTTTCCAACGAATCAGCATTACATATCGCAGAAGCACAATGTCGACAATTATTGGATGCACGCAAACCTTTAAATCATTTATCTTCTAAAGTTCGTGATCAACTCATGAATAAATCTGGGCATATACCCACCATGAATTCAGTAGCTGCTGAGCTAAACATGACCACACGCACTTTACGAAGGCGTTTAGAAGAAGAAGGCACAACGTTCATTCAGCTACGCGAAGAAATTCGTCAAGCACTTACCGAGCAATACCTAAAAATTCCTCACCAATCGATTGAACAAATTTCAGAATGGCTGGGCTACGCTGAGCCAACAAGTTTTATTAATGCCTATAAACGATGGAAGGGACAAACACCTCATGCGTTTAGACTTTCCAGTAAATAGTTTCTAAAAATAGCTTTAAAGATATAAAATTAACAATAATATCAATCACGCATGGATGAGTGATTAAAAGAATTCAAAGAATACCAACAGCGTGGCTAATGAATATTTTTTCATTCACATAAAATTCACTTAGCCCTTTATATAATCAAAATCGTAAAAAGAGCAAGGAATGATCATAATGATTATTAAAGATATTTCCACGATCCAAGCCACACCTGTCGAACACGACTTGATGGAAATAAAACCAGATCGTCAAATTGATTGGGTTAGGATTATTCCTTTTATCTTATTGCACATCAGCTGCCTCGCTGTTTTTTTTGTGGGTGTTTCTTGGTTTGCTATCACGGTGATGATTGTATTTTATCTGTTACGCATGTTTGCCATTACAGCTTTTTATCATCGTTATTTTTCCCACAAAGCATTTAAAACAAGTCGGCCTGTACAACTCATTTTTGCCATCATCGGTGTGATGAGTACGCAGAACGGTCCTTTATGGTGGGCTGCGCATCATCGCTATCACCATCGTCATGCTGATCAACCTGGTGATCTACACTCACCACGCGATGGATTTTGGTATAGCCATATGGGATGGTTTTTAAATAAACAGAATTTCTCTACCCAAGAGCACTTAGTCAAAGATTGGATCAAATTTCCTGAGCTAAGATGGTTAGATCGCCATAGTGTTTTAGTCTCAGTGATGACCGCAGCAAGTTTCTGGATCGTTGGAAGTGCGCTTGCACACTACGCACCAAACCTAAAAACCAACGGCATTCAGCTTTTTGTCTGGGGATTCTTAATTTCCACTGTTTTACTGACGCACATCACTTTAACAATTAATTCGTTCGCGCATCGTTTCGGTTTCAGAACTTACGAGACTCAAGATGACAGTCGCAACAATTGGTTTCTAGCCATTATTACTTTGGGTGAAGGCTGGCATAACAACCATCACTACTGCCCTGCCAGTGTTCGACAAGGTTTTGTCTGGTGGCAAATTGATATCAGCTATTACATCTTACGCATAATGGCTGCAGTTGGCCTAGTTTGGGATCTTGTTCCAATTCCCAAAAAAGCTTTTCAACACAAATATCCAGATAAAACAGTGCATCACATTTCTTAGTAATTTATTAGATCTAAGTCGATGCAGCAAAAAAAATGAATTCAGAATGACATGAGGTTAAGTTGATGCGTATTGCGATTATCGGTTCTGGGATCTCAGGTTTAACAGCGGCATGGCTGCTGCATAAACAACATGAGATCACGATTTTTGAAAAAAATGATTACTTTGGTGGTCATACCGATACGCATGCAGTCAAGATTGATAACCAATCATTGATGGTTGATACAGGCTTTATTGTCTTTAACGAACACAACTATCCTCTGTTCTGTAAGATGCTTAAAGAGCTTGGCGTCGAGTGGCAAGCAAGCGATATGAGCTTCTCAGTCAATAATCTCGTTTCAAAACTAGCCTATAACCCTAGCGGATTGATGCCGTTATTACTCAATATTAGAAATATTTTTAATCCTTCTTTTAGACGTATGTTTCGAGATTTGAAACGTTTTTACGATCAAACGCGCCATACTGATCTGAATAGTATTACACACACCATTACGTTAGAACACTTCCTAGACGAATATGGCTATAGCGAAGATTTTCGACAAGAGCACCTCTATCCAATGTGCGGAGCACTATGGTCGGCAAATACGACCGAAGTTCCTCAACTCCCTTTTAGATTTGTGCTTGGATTCTTCCAAAACCATAAAATGCTGCAAATGACCGATCGCCCACAATGGCTGACCGTCAAAGGCGGATCATCTGCATACATCAAAGCATTAAAACAACAGATCAAAGCCACATGGCTTGCTCAAGGGGTAACGTCAGTCAATCGAGAAAAGAAAGACATTGAAATTAGCACTACTGATGGTTCACAGCATCTCTTTGATCGAGTGATCTTTGCATGTCACGCTGATCAAGCATTAAAACTCATGACCGACGCGACTGTGAATGAAAAAAATATCCTAGGTGCATTTCGATATAGCCCAAACAAGATGGTCTTACATACTGACACTTGCGTCATGCCAACAAAAAAATCGAATTGGGCAAGCTGGCAAGTTCGTGTTGCCAAATCAGATACAGCGACGACTTCTTGTGGTCCAACCTATAGCTTTACCTACTGGATGAATACATTACAAAATCTAAAAGTCAAAACACCAGTTCTTGCGACATTAAACCCAAATTACTCCATTGATCGACATAAAGTCCTCGTCACACGCCATTACGAACATCCTCAGTTTGATGTGCATGCACTCAACGCACAATCACTGTGGGGTGAAGTCAATGGTATCAATCGAAGTTATTTCTGCGGCGCATATTGGGGATGGGGATTCCATGAAGATGGCGCACGGAGCGCACATCGCGTTGCCCGTCATTTACTTTCAGACAATCCTAAAGGTTGATCCGTATGCTAAATGCCATTTCGCTTGCTCATGCACATATACGCCATCGGCGCTATACCCCGAAGACGCATGCGTTTGAATATCAGATGGGCTATGTACTCGCAAACATCGATGATCTTGCTGAAGCATGCAACGGTAGCCCATTTTGGTCATACAATCGATTCAATCTCATTAGTCTATATGACAAAGATTTACTGGTCTCTGATGGACAATCAATCCGCGATACACTTCGTACCGCGATTGAAAAACAACTCGGAGAAAGCATCAATGCAACACAGCCAATTTATGTCCTAACACTTCCTCGATATCTTGGTGTTGCCTTTAATCCCGTCAGTTTTTATTGGGTTTATGATGAAAACAATCCGACTCTAAAGTTTATCGCTGCGCATATTACCAATACCCCATGGCACGAACGTTTTTTATATTGCTTTAGCTGTAATCAATCTAAACCTACCGCTACTCATACTGATCAAATGAAGTCAAAAGAACCTGTCTATCGATTCCTACTCGATAAGCAATTTCATGTTTCACCATTTATGCCAATGAATTTGAAATACGATTGGCGCTTCAAACTTGATCAATCGAAAAATCCAGATCATTCAGCGATACACATGCAACTCAAACGGCATGGCGAGTTGGTGTTTGATGCAACGATGAAATTCACGCTACAGCCATTATCAACATGGAAACAGAATCTCTTTCCACTGATTTATCCACTACAAAGTCTAAAAATTGTCTGGGCAATTTATTGGCAAGCATTACGACTTTTTGTGAAAAGAATTCCATTTTTTTCTCATCCAACCGTTCGCAAAGAATATCAATAACTGGAGTTAGACATGAGCTCAATGCAATCTAAACCGTTGGTCATCAACCCACATGACAATACGTCTGCAACACCATCTCAGAAATTACCATCATGGCTCAATCATCTTAAAGATCTTGATGGCGGTGTCATTTATTTAACAGGTGTTGTCGATGGCACTTTAGGGCAACCTAATGCTTTAGTGACGGATCAACTTCAATGCACGATCGCAGTTCATGATATGAATTTCTTTCGTCTCATCATGCAGCAAGGCAGCTTAGGCGCGGCTGAATCATATATTAATGGCGAATGGGAAACCGATGACTTAGTGGTCTTAATTCGAATTATGGTTCGAAATCGCCATCGTCTAGATAAAGTTGATAATTCATTCTTTGCACGAATTAGCCAAGCCGTACTACGGGTATGGTATGCCAGAAATCGTAATAATAAAGATGGCAGTAAACGCAATATCGCAGCACATTACGATCTCAGCAATGATTTTTTTAAATTATTTCTTGATGAAAATCTAATGTATTCCAGTGCAGTGTATCAGTCGCCTACACAATCACTCGAAGATGCATCGAATCATAAATTAGCAGTTATTTGTGATCACTTAAAACTGAGCGCAAAAGACCATGTCATTGAAATTGGTACAGGTTGGGGCGGCTTTGCGATTTATGCTGCACTGCACTATGGGTGTAAAGTCACCACGACAACCATTTCTAAAGAACAATACAACGAAGCCTGCCAACGTGTTGACGCAGCAGGACTATCTCATAAAGTCCAAGTTCTTCTGCAAGATTATCGTGATCTGAATGGCACATATGACAAATTAGTATCGATCGAAATGATTGAAGCCGTCGGGCACCAATATCTATCTCAATATTTTGCCACTTGCCAACGCTTACTTAAACCGAATGGTTTGGGATTAATTCAAGCAATCACTATCGAAGATACACGCTACAAAATCGCACTAAACTCTGTTGATTTTATTAAACGTTATATCTTTCCTGGCAGTTTTATTCCCTGCAACTCACTCATGATCAACACTGCCGCCGAGCAAGGTTTGAAACTTAAGCATCTTTCAGATATTGGACAAAGTTATGCCCTGACACTACGCGAATGGCGTAAGCGCTTTTTAGAAAAATTGCCACAAGTGCAAGCTATGGGCTTTGATCATCGCTTTATTCGGATGTGGGATTTTTATCTGTGCTACTGCGAAGGTGGATTTATTGAAGGCGCGATTAGCGATGTTCATTTGCTCGTTGAAAATAGCATGCGCATTGACTAATCAATAAGCTCAGGACATCAACTCATGCTCAACTTGCATACATTATGGTCTTTATTATGGATTGATCTCGCGCTCATGGCAGTCGCGTTTGTGATCAATCAAATGACCAAACGTGCTGGCATCGTCGATGTGATGTGGAGCTTTTGCATTTTGGTAAACAGTGTTTATTGCGCTCTACTCCACCAACAAGGTGATGGCTGGACACGCTTCACGATAGGCATGATTGGTGTCTTATGGTTTGGGCGTTTAGGACTACATTTACTCACTCGCTATCAGCATGAAACCAAAGAAGATGGTCGCTACGCCAACATGCGTGAAGCTTCTGGCAAGTTCGAAACCATCGTGTTCTTGCTGTTCTTTATTTTTCAAGCGGGATTAGCATTGTTATTCAGCTTGCCAATGTGGTGGTTAACGCAAATTCCTACAGGCGAATGGAGCCAATTCCATCACTTTATTTTAATAAGCGCTGGGATATGGCTTTTAATCGCGCTTTGGGGAGAAACAACAGCCGATCGGCAGCTTGCAGAGTTCAGAAAATCTACGCAAAACCATGGCAAAACCATGCGTACTGGCTTATGGGCTTACTCACGCCACCCTAATTATTTTTTTGAGTGGCTGCATTGGTTTGTGTATCCCATTATTGGTATTGAAGCTGGTTTATATGGGCTATGGCTATATCCCGTTTTGATGTTTTTATTTCTGTATTACGTAACGGGAATTCCTTTTACAGAAAAACAGGCACTACTCAGTCGCGGTGATGACTACCGTTTATACCAACAGCAAACATCTCTATTCTTTCCTCGGAGTCCACGTCAATGAACCAACCTCTCTCGATTACGATTGCTGAAAGTCCGTGGCTTCCTGACACAATTGCACGTGCTGGCATTAGACGTCTTTGTCAAAAACGCCTACAGCAAGAGTATTTTAATGACATCGAACGTGCATCTGAACGCTACCAACAAGTCTTGAACAATCTTAGAAATAGTCAATTAGCGATTGAAACAGATAAAGCGAATGAACAGCATTACGAACTTCCAACAGCATTTTTTCAAGCCGTGCTTGGACCGCGCCTGAAATATAGTGCCAGTTTTTTTGCTGATGGTGATGATCTTGCGGCTGCGGAAAATCGCAGCCTACAAATCTATTCTGAACGTGCAAAATTAAAAGATGGACAACAGATCCTTGAACTCGGATGTGGTTGGGGTTCATTTACGTTGTGGATGGCAGAACAATATCCAAATGCCAATATTACAGCAGTATCAAACTCAAACTCACAACGTCTTCATATCATGGCAGAAGCAACAGCCAAAGGCTTCAACAATGTTAATGTCATTACCCAAGATGTGAATCAACTGACCTTTTCCGAAGCAACTTTTGATCGTGTGGTTTCGGTTGAAATGTTCGAACATGTTCGTAACTACGCCCAACTATTCAAGAATATTGCACAATGGTTAAAGTCTGACGGCCTATTGTGGTGTCATATTTTTTGCCATCGTTTTTTGCAATATCCATTTGAAGTTCAAGAAGAAGATGACTGGATGTCTGCTCACTTTTTTACGGGCGGCTTGATGCCCGCAATCAGTACATTTAGTCACTTCCAAGATGATTTACGACTTGAACAGGAATGGCAATGGTCAGGTCAGCATTACGAAAAGACTGCCAATGCTTGGCTTGAAAACATGGACAAGTATCAACAACAGCTTGAACCGATTTTTAAACAAATCTATGGGAAAGATGCACGAATCTGGTGGCAACGCTGGCGCTTATTCTTTATGGCATGTGCTGAACTTTTTGGCTATGAGCAAGGCAATCAATGGCTCGTGGGTCATTATCGATTTACTAAACGATAAGTTCATAGATACTAGACATCAAACGACGCTAGAATCAAATGGACTAGACCATGAGTAAACCATATGGCTAATTTCCTGCGTGTTCATCACAAAAAGTCACGGTGGCTAAGTTGAAGCAACGACTAAAAAACTTGCCACCTCAGCATTTTCAAAGTAAACGTCCGATTTCGTTGATGTTTAGTCATTACTATTGGCTGCAAATTGGACTCATTGCATTTGCTGTTATTTTTGGTTTGACCTGCAGTGGATTTATTATCAAACGATTACTGCTTAAAACGGCATTAGAACAAGAAGCTGCACATTATTGGGTTCGTTATGATAAAGATCATAACGCGGCCCTACCCGATACCAAGAACCTCTATGGTTATCGCTGGACAAACACGCCACCAAATCAAGTTAAATCTTTAAAACTTGAACAAGGTGTACACCGACTGATTGTTGATGGTAATGATCGAGTCACGATGTATGATGAATATCAGGGGAATAAACTTCTACTCGTTTTTGGCGAAAGTAATGTTAATCGACTAATCTGGTTGTTTGGTCTTGCTCCACTAATGTTCAGCCTAATAATCCTCTACAGTGTACTCTGGTTTATCAATCGCAAAGCACATCGCCATTTATCGCCCGTCACGCAGCTTGCACAAGCGATTCAAAATATTGATTTACAGCAGCCCAAACTCAATAAGCATCCATTTAAGCAAATCCAGACACGTGGTAATTTAGAAGCCGAAGAATTGCAAATAGCTTTGCAAATTTACCATCAAACGCTGATTGAATTTATTGAACGTGAACAACAATTTACAGCAGAAGTGAGCCATGAATTACGCACACCTTTGTCCGTGATTAAAGGCGGCCTAGAACTTTTGCAATATAAATTTCCTGAACAGGCAACGATTCCCAGAATGCAAAACATGGTCATCGACATGCAATTGCTCATGGATACATTGCTGACCATTGCTCGCCAAGGCAGTACGCCTTTACCGACCAGTCCTGTCGATTTAGCCATCAGCATTCGACAAATCTGTGCAGACTTTCAGGATATCTTTACTGCACGCGGCATGGATTACGATATCCAAGTATCAAACGACAATGCACCTCTGGCAAATCCAGCAATCGTGACGATGATTTTTAGCAATATCATTCGCAATGCACTGAACTATTCTCAAGGCAAGCGTGTTTCAATTCAGATTGATGCACATCGAATTGTTATTGAAGACGATGGTATCGGCTTATCTCCAGCAGCTCTTGATGCACTCCAACAACACGGAGAAACCAGTCATATCGAATCACATCGAGGACATGGGATTGGTCTTAAACTGGTGAAACGCTTATGCAACATGAGCGGATGGGAAATTGAACTGATAAATAAATCAAATATTAAATCCAATCAGGCAATACCGAAAAAAGTACAAGGACTTGCTGTGGTCATTTATACCAGCTAGTAAAATGATCAAGACTGCAAATCAACAGAATCAATCTGTGTACTGCTCATCTGATCTAACTTCAACCCTACACCTGCAATAGTATGAATCAGCTTTTGCACGAAGGGTTTGTCAATTGCTTTACGAAGATTGTAGATATGACTACGCAGCGCATCACTGTCTGGCATCTCATCTCCCCAAAGCTCTAGTTCCATCATTTGTCGACTCACAACCTGTGGCGATTGGCGCATGAGTAGCGTCAACAATTTGAATTGAATAGGCGCTAACTCAATTTTAACACCTGCACGTGTCACGCTATTTTTATGAACTTCAACCACTAAATCACCTACAGTGAGATTGGTATGTCCAACCAATCCTTTCGAGCGCTTAATTTGCGCCTTAATTCGCGCAACTAGCTCTTTAAACTCGAACGGTTTCACTAAATAATCATCAGTTCCTGAATCAAAACCTTCTAGCTTGTCATCCAACGTATCGCGTGCCGTCAGCATAATAATCGGCAGACCTAATCCTAGATTCTGACGAATATAACGACACACCTCGTAGCCCGTGCCATCAGGTAAATTAATATCCAACACAACGCAATGATATGAATTGTCACGAAGTAATTGTTTCGCAGACTCGCAATGATAAGCATAGTCCACGGTCATACCGTTCAGTTCTAAAAACTCGCCAACCGTTGCGGCTAAAGGTAAATGATCTTCAACCAAAAGAATTAGATTGGATATAGACGGCATACGATCATTCCTTGTTTTATGGATGTAGATTTTCAGGTGAAAACCCACAACATCCTTTTTTCTTTATTGTGCCTGCTTAATTGGTAATAACCAACGATACATACCTCCAACGACTGGAAGTTGGCGATATAAACCGTTATTAGAATCCCAATAATCTTGCTGAAAAACAACCTTACCTTGAGCATTCATTTTAAGCTGAGAAATCCCAAAAGAAGACATCGCTTTTTCTCTGCCTAAAACTTTTAATGTGTAGTCCATCTTCCAATGCACATAAACACTATCATCAGCCACGAACGCATGTTTAAGCTCAACATGTGAATGCGTCACCGATTGGTTCATGCCCTGAAAGTGTTCAATCATATCGGAATAGTGATAATAAATACTTAATGTATCATTGGCATAAAGATCATCTGCAAATAAATCACGAGTCAGCTGCATAAAATCTGGCTGACCAATATGATTAAAAGTATTCACAAAACGACCTGCAAGTGCATCGCCCATCGACTGGGTGAGTACGACACCATGAATCTGCTGATCATTTTTTTCATACATTGTTGTATAGGCTGTGGGCATCGAATGGCATCCCGCTAAACCAAGACTTGCGAAACAGCAAATCAATCCTGATTTTAGTTTGAGCTTGGCAAGAATATTCATGAGAAAATTCCATTGTCGTTTTGATTTTTTATTATTTAATACACCAAGTGAAATCCATGTGAATTTTGAATCTTTGTCAACTTTTTCAATTATGGAAATAATAACTTTACTAAAACAACCACAACTAAAATATGAATACTTGCAATAGACAAAGATCATGTTAAAAAATAACCACTTGTGCTCACATTAGTATTTTCGGTAGTTCCACGCGTTCCACTCTACTTTATCCACAGCCTTACCCGCAGGCATTGGGGGTAACTTTATTCAGATCTCACGATTTCAGATGCCTTATCCAGTTGCGAGACATTCATGATGAATGCTAGATTGAGAAAAATCTCTCAAAAAGATATAAGTCTTTGATGCCCAACAATACATACAGTGACCAATATGTCGACCAGTGATGCTGGCGTTTTTTTATGGATGACCTATCAAACCATGCAACGTATGGGGCTGGATGCGGCTGCGATTTTTGCAGGCGTTAATCTGCCTGACGAGCCGCCAGATAGAAATGTACGTCGTGATAATTCAACTCAACAACGCTTTTGGGCAATTGCCGAACAAATCTGCCAAGACCCTTTTATTGGTCTTCATGTCGGCGAAAATATGCCTGTATTCCGAGGACAAGTTATTGAGTATTTATTTCTAAGTAGTTCTACTTTTGGCGACGGCTTGCAACGGACTTTACGCTATCAGAGTATTTTGACGAATGCCTTTAAATTGGATTTACACATTGAAAATGACATCGCTGCTCTCACTGGCTTCGAACACTCTGTTCGGCATTATCTTGAGTGCGGGATTGGAGTATTTCTAAAATTTTTTAGACATATAAGCGACCATGAATTTCAACCTACAGAAATTTGGTTGACGCATCATGACTTTGAAAATACAGCAGAATACCAGAGTGCTTGGGGTTGTCCTGTTCAAGTAGGCATGCCAATAGGTTGTATTCGTTTTCCAGCAAAGTTATTGCAATCCCCGTCACCTGCTGCACAACCAGAACTACTTCAAATTCATGAAAATCTGGCCGAACAACATCTTCACATTCTCAATAAACACCAATTGGTGCATGACATTGAAAAATTATTAAGCGAAGGCCTACTGGAATCTGGACAACTCGATCAACAACTGATTGCTGAAAAACTTGGCCTTAATCCACGCAGCTTGCGCGCAGACTTACAATTGATTAATACGACTTTTGAAAAAATTATTGCTAATTATCGTGAGAAGCTTGCACGCCGACTACTCGCCAATACCAATGAATCGATCGATCAGATTGTTTACCTGACAGGTTTCTCTGAACCTTCGGCCTTCTCTCGTGCATTCAAACGCTGGACTGGAGAAACGCCGACTGCCTATCGGCAAAAGAAATCGAGCGGAACCTGTTAATCCCAATCGTCACTTGACTGTATTGACACGCCAAATCACTCCCCTACGGTCAAATCGATTCAAAGCAGCTTTTCTATAATGACTCATCAACAATCACGATGAGTATTTTTTTATGTTAGGTTTTCCTGTTGGAGTTTTTGTAGCAAATGGTATGGAGTGGTACTTTCATAAAGTATGGTTACATGAATTTCCAAGCCAATACCGTAGTAGCCCATTTTTCACACATATTGCTCATCACAAACGCGCACGACTCAACAGCTTTCACGATGAAGGCTATGCTGAATCGATGTTCAAAAACTCTGAAATGTATAATGAAAAAACCGCTTTGATCGGTTTAGCAGCCGCGTCTACGATTTTCCTTCCTGTTGCGCCTTTCTTTACAGCAGGTCTGTATTACGGAATTTATAATTATTGGAAAGTTCATGCAAAATCGCATCTCGATCCTGAATATGCCAAAAAACGCATTCCTTGGCATTATGATCACCATATGACCAGTAACCAAAACGCCAATTGGTGTGTCACCCGCCCATGGTTTGACTACATCATGGGAACTCGTATTACCACCACAACCTCTGAAACAGAAACCAATCCACTTGGTATAAAACTGCCGACATGGCTAGAAAATTATGTAAATAAAGCAGCACTCCGTTTATTGCCTAAATCTTACGCCCAGATTGATGCTAATAGCCGCACCGATCAACTGAATTTGCAGCAAGGTATTGAAGTCGCACTATAGGAGTCATCGCATGAGCTATCTAAAAAACGCTACTCAGTTTCTCATCGCACATGCGTATCCCATGCTGGATGGCACTGGTGATCAGGAACGCAAGCCACTTCCCCCCAATTATGCATTTAAGCCTCATCATCGATCTAAGACAGTAGGCTGGTCACATTATGGCGTGATGATTCCAGACTTGCCGATACCGCATCATTTTTTCTCAATCATGTCCGTGATCGGCACATCAGGCGCACTCGCATTTGATACCAATCATGCCCTAAAAAGCTCTCCGAGGAAAAATGCAACCGCTGTGATGGGAACAGCAGCCACGCATCCCGATCAGTTTCAGGGTTATTCAATCGAACAAGATTGCCAATTCGCAGAAGATGGCTCGCATATTCAATTTGGAGAAAATATTGTCATTACAGGGCAATATCCGCATTATCACGTGATTGCCCGCAGCCAAGGCTTTGAGCTCGATATTCAAATTACTAATACTGATAAAGTGTCATGGTTTGTCAAAACACCTATCTACGATCACATCAGCGTACTCTCTCAATATCGCGGCTCAATCACCTATCAGGACAAAACCGAGCACATTGAAGGCTTATGTACCTTTGAACATGCCGCTTGTCTTAGTCCGTATTTACTGCGTGATAAACCGTTACCAACACCTTTAAAAATTCCTTTAGATTTGTTTACCTACCAGATTATTAATCTAGATGAAAACACACAACTCTTGCTTAATGACACTCGAATTAATAATGCCAAAATCGTCAGCAAAGCATATTTACGTGGGCTAAACCAATATAGCCAAAGTTATCAAGCTGAATTCGAAGTGCTAAAATTTCAAGATCAACCTGCGATCAGCCCTGACGGTATCAGCATGCGGCTTCCACAAACCTTTAGATGGCTCGTCACAGACGATCATGGGAATACGATCATAACGATTGAAGGTGAAGTTGATACCGCTTTCACATATGGTCTCGGGAGTGGATATGTTGGCGGCTATCAATATCAAGGACATTACCAAAATCAATTGATTCAAGGTCGGGGTTATATTGAATACATTAACCGCCGAATTTAGGGTACTTTAGATTTAACAGAGTCAGTAACATGGTCAGTAAAACTGCGAATACTCACTTTAGACAAAGATGATGTCAAAAAATAATCACTGCCGCTGAGTTGAGTATTTTCAGGAGTTCCACGCGTTCCACTCTATTTTATCCACAACCTTACCCGCAGCCAGTGTGGGTAACTTTTTCCAAAATCATTTCATGAAGACATTACAAAAGGACTTCTCTTAGAACATCAAGAAGCTGATATTAAAAAAGCTAGCTTTCACAATTTAATGCAGATTCTTTTCTAACCATTCTGCAGAAAATTTTGGCAATCCAGCGGATGACCAATCTCCCGCCAGTTGGACGACAAATAACTTGTCTTCTTTGCAAATATGATTACGCAAACACGATGCAATTTGTTCTGCAGATAAATCACTATGCGCAATCCAAGTCGAATGCAAAAATGGCCAACTCTCCATATCTAAGCCACTAATTGCACCACATATTCCATTATAATTATTACGATTCACTAAATCGTAAGCAATCAAATATTCGTTCATACCCTTTCTCCTTGTCATCAATAAGACTCTCAGAACAAGTTAAAAATAGTATACTTTTTAACCACAATTACAATAATTCTATTGTCTGTGATTTATGTCCTAAACTTTAAGAGTTGTTATCAAAAGTATGAAGTCAGTAACAAATAAAAAACTGAGACCGTTATCCAAAACAGTTTTTCTATGTCCTATAGAAATTTAAAAAATAATTTAATTCAATATTTTACTATGTATCAGAGGACAGTAATATTGGCTGTAATAATTTCTCAAAATCCTGATATTCTAGTGGCTTACTAAACAAATACCCCTGAATAAAATCACAGTCGAGATCGTTCAGTATCTGTAATTGGGTTTCGGTTTCCACACCTTCAGCAACCACAGACATTTCCAGTGCCTTAGCCATCGCCATAATCGCTTCAATAATGGCTTGACCATTTTCATTCTCAATATCTTGTACAAAACAGCGATCAATTTTAATGACATCAATCGGTAAACGTCTGAGATAGCTTAGCGAAGAATATCCTGTACCAAAATCATCAATCGCAATTCCTACACCAATTGAATCTAGTCGCTCAAGTTGCATGCGTACAGAATCTGGATTATCCATCAGCAGACTCTCTGTGATCTCTACATCAAATTGCTTAGCATCCAAGTTAAACCGCTTCAAAGTATTGGCAATATAATCAGGTAAATCGCCGTTTGCGAACTGAACTGTAGATAAATTGACAGCTACTGGAACTATATCAAGTCCTTGATCTCGCCACTTGGCAAGCTGTGAAGCGACTTCGACAATAATCCAATAGCCCAACGGAACAATAAGCCGACTTTCTTCTGCCAGAGCAATAAATTTATCAGGTGAAAGCCGCCCAAGTGACGGATGATGCCACCGGATCAATGCTTCAGCACCCGTTAAAAGACCTGTTTTCGTACAATACTTAGGCTGGTACTCAAGAAAGAAATCTGTCTTTTCAATGGAACTACGAATCTGGGCTTCCATTTCCAGTCGTGCCAAGCCAGTCCCTTCTTGTTCTTCTGAAAATATCTGAAAATTATTTCGCCCAATACTCTTGGCGTGATAAAGCGCAATATCAGCACGTTTCAGCAAATTATCTGCATTTGTACCGTGATCTGGAAAAAACGCGATACCAATACTTGCAGTCACCGTCAGCTCACGACCGTCTAGCTTAAAGGGAGTAGTCATACGCTCAATAATCTTACGCGCCACAATATATGCATCATTGACGTCATCGAGATTAGAAATAATTAGAGCAAACTCATCACCACCTAAACGTGCAACAAAATCATCTGTTCTCAATGCAGATTGCAATCGTTTTGCCGCTGTACGAAGCAAACTATCACCGATGGCATGTCCAAGCGTGTCATTAACTTCCTTGAAATGATCTAAATCGACATAACAGACCGCAGCCATCTTTTGGCTGTGAGCAGCCATATCAAGTAACTTGGGTAAACTTTCCGTAAAACTACGGCGATTAGGCAATGAAGTTAATGCATCATAAAATGCAAGACGATTAATGACTTCTTCAGATTCTTTTTGTTTAGTGACATCTTCAATATTACCAACAACATGAATAATATTTTTTTCATCATCTAGCATTGCCGCTAGCGAAGCCAATGCCCAAAATGTACCACCGCTGCGGCAAGGAATTTGAAACTCTCCACGCCACTCTTGACCTTGACGCAATGCAATCCAACGCTCATCTAAGTTCCCAGATTCACGACCATGCATTAATAAAGGACTTGGTTGACCAATAACATCGACCGAATTATAACCTGTTAAAGACAGAAACTTGTGATTTGCATAGACCACTAAACCTTGGGCATTAGCGATGAATATCCCCGCAGCAGAATTTTCCACAGCTTTAGATAATTTACTCAGTTCAATCTCAGCTAATTTTCGTTGCTGTAGCTCTGTCTGTAATTCTGCACTACGACGTTCAAGAGCCTCTCGCTCCAGCAATAAATGACTTCTTAGATTTTCTATAGAATCTAGTAATTTACCAACCTCATCTCGACCATGAACAGAAACTTTACTAAACCAATCTCCTGTCGTAATTCGGTTCGCAGCTGCAACGGCTTGATCTAATGGTCTTAAAATGAAACGACGAACAATAATGGCGTTGATCACAAAAAGCCCAATACACAGAATAATTCCACCAATCAGCCCCACGATAGTCACTAACTCTGCCTGAGCTTTAACACTATTCAGTTGTGAATCATGTTCGTAATACAATTCTTTTTGGAGACTATCTAGGCTCTCATTAAATTGTCGTTGGGCAACAGCAACCTGATACAGCCGATTTTGCCCTGTACCAGCAGCAATATTACCTTCGACCCGATCTTTGGCCCATGTGTCGGCGACTTGGTAATAAGTAGTAAACGCGCTTACAAGCCGACTTTCATCTAAACCATTGACCCGCCCAACTTCCGCCAAATGATCAATAGATTGCTTGGTCATTGCTGCCTGCTGGCGAGCTGGCACTAGTAACGTACTATCTTGGCTCGATACAACCACTGCATAATCCGCCCTCATCTCCTCGGCTTGTTGGCGAGACGCTGCAATCAACTGTAACATTGGAAAAGTCATGAGCGATGAAGCAACACGTGATTGCACGGCACGCGTCGACATTACAACATACGTCATATAAACCGCCAGACCAACAACACAAATAAGAACAACGGCTGCTAGCTTGATACGGATCGAAATATTATGCGCAAATTTAAACATGACGACATGTTTTCCTTGTTATAACTCTACTCGTGAAATCCACGTCCAACGATTTGCAAAACACCATCTTATCTACACAATAAATATTATTTTTCTAGCATTTCTTGAATCGCCTTCACATTACTCAGGATGATTCTACGTTCATATTCTTTTTAAAGTTTAACCAATATCAATCAAACCAGCATTCAATCAAAACTCTGCCGTTAAACTTACGCTATAAATGTAAACGGATTGCAGTGTAGAAGGTGAATTAGCCGCTGATGCTGGAGGAACAAAGAAGCCCGAAACATAATTTCCTTTAAACCCATTCACCCGATCTGCTTGAAGTTTAAGGCTCACATTATTTCTAACCTTATAGCGTGCTCCAACCGACATCGTAGATTGGTTATAATTCGCTGACGTGGCATATATCGCATTACCTGGTGCAGGAATTTCGTTGTATTCATCCTGATTCACATTCTTATAACGAGCGTACATCAAATAAGGTAACCACTTGCCAAAGTGATATCCTGCACTGATATAACCCGCATTAAAATCATCGACAAAACCAGAAAACCGTAGTGCACCCATTTCACCCGCCGCAAACCAGCGACCGTCGTCATAAATAAATCCAACATCAGAAAATGAGCCGCGAACTTTATTTAATTTAACAGATGATGCAAAGGCACTATTGAATTGATCAATATCTGCTTGTGAAGAACCTAATCCTAACAATGCACCATCTATACCACTCTGAATACTTGCACCTAAATAGCTACTTATATCGACATCAGCAAGCGCTGAACCAACATGCAATGTGAGATTTTCATTAGAGAGGGAAGCTGTAATTTGTTTAATATTATTAGCCTGATATCCCTTTAACTTTTCTTGACCAAAACTAGGCTGTATTCGTAAAATCCAGTCATCAAATGTATGGCGATACATCACTGCTAAGCCATTCTCACTGTACAGCCCACCCAGCTCAGCATAAATTTCAGGTGGTAAACGTACCCAAGGATATGCTTCGCCGACATGCAAACTATCCGAATATAAATACGTCGCAAAAGCAAATCGCCCGCCGCGTACAGCCCAATCATCATTCAACTTATAATCAAGATAAGCCCAATTGATCTTGAACACGTAATCATTTAGTTTGGAGTTTTCAAATGACACATAAGTTTGAGTGGCGAAGTCAATTTTATCATTCACATGATAATTGAGTTGAAGACCTGCGACAGAATCATATTCACCTGTGACATTTGATTGCAACATAGAAGCATTCGTACCACTAGGGTCTGGATAGGTATATCCCTGATTGTTACTAAGCCTGCCGAAACCAGCTGTCGCATAGCCATGCAACTGAAGATCAGGAGTCAACTCTATTGCCAAAACAGCAGTACTCAAGGACAACATTGCAACAACAATGCTGGCTTGAATCCCAAATTTTGACGAATTAAACATTTCATTAGTCCTAATTAGAACTGCGTTACCATTCAAATCACTTTTCAACTACTGCCCATTCGTAATATTGATCACTTTCACACTCGAATCGACCTGCGATCGATCAATATATGAAATCGCACGTTGAGATGTCGCGACTAACTGCTTTGCTTCGTTTGGCTGTACTTGTCGGGGCGGCTGAGCTTTACCCGTAAAAATCATACTTGCCCAATAGTTTTCTACCGACTCGGGCGTTTTCATCAGAATAGTTTGGTAAAACGTATTTCTATATTCCCCAACCACATCAAATGGTTCTGCAGGATCCCCATTAGGAAATTTTCCTGTTTGACCAAGAAAAAGCCGCCGTAACTCACCCTTAGTTAAAGCACTAAAGTTGGCATGAGGATTTACGATTACGACCATCTCCGCATGAGCGACAGCCATTTCTAGTGCTAGCAACAATATTAGTGAACTAGTGATTAGAAACCTTCTTATTATCATTTTTAGGCTCCTGATTAAAATGCTGTACTTACGCTGACGCTGTAAATATAAGCAGACTTCAACGTGGATGGCGTCGTGGAATTTGGCGCGGGAAGAAAAAGCCCTGACATATAATTGCCATCAAAACCGCTAACACGATCTGCTTGCAATTTAAGGCTGATATTATTTTTTATTTTATAGCGCGCTCCAACTGACACTGAATGTTGATCGACATTCGCTACAGTGCCATAAATGAGATTTCCAGGCGCAGGGATTTGATTAATCTCATCTAAATTCAAATCTTTGTAATAAGCATAGACTACATAAGGTAGCCATTTCCCAAAATGGTAACCAACGCTAGCATATCCAGCATTAAAATCGTTCACGAACCCAGAAAAGCGTAATGTACTCATCTCACCTACAGCAAACCAGCGCCCATCATCATAGATAAAACCAGCATCTGAAAACGCACCTCGAAGATGCCGAGTCTGTAAGTTAGAATAGAAATTAGCATTATATTGACTAATATCAGATGCAGAATAACCAAGATCCATGAGCGTACTATCAATCCCACGATTTAGATTGGCGATCAAAGGACGATCAAGATTGACTGATGCCATCGCTGTTCCTAAATGTAATCTTAGATTTTCATTCGACAATGACATCGTCAACTTAGTAAGTTGGTTGACTTGATAGCTACTTAAATTTTCTTGTCCAAAACTCGGCTGTATTCGAAACATCCAATCATCATTGAAGGCATGCTTATAGATTATTGCAACACCATTTTCAGCAAAGAGGCCACCCAACTTTGCATAAACCTCAGGGGGCAAACGCGCCCAAGGGTAAGCCTCACCAACCCTCAGATTATCTGAATATAAATACGTCGCAAAAGGAAATCTCCCACCACGCACAGCCCATTCGTCATTAAAGTTATAATCGACATAAGCACTATTAACTTTTACTGCATACTGATTTAGCCTAGGATCTTGAGACAGATCCTGTGCAGCAAGATTAGCTTGCAAAGCCATATCCACATTATTATTCAGACGATAATTAAGTTGAATACCTGCAACAGAATCATATTTACTACTAACATCAGACTCGATAATTGAGGTACCTGTACCGCCGGGGTTAGTTGGATAAGTTTGTCCCTGATTTCCACTTAACTTAGCCAAGCCTAATGTGAAGAAGCCATGTAACTGCAGGTCAGGAGTGATATCTATAGCCCAAACGGGAGTACTCAGATCCAGTAATGTCGATACCATACTGATCTGTAGTAAACACTTTGATGTCTTAAACATTAAGCGCCCCCCAATCAAATTGATGCGTAAAACCAGAACTGACGTAACTTATTAATAATCGTTCAATACAATCCTGTATCAGTGCATTCCATTTTGCCTTGATTTTTCATCCTTTTTTACATCAAAAACATCGTCATGATGCCTATCCAACGATAATGCTATGCATTATATGTTGGTTATTTTTACTTCTTATTCCATCACCAAATATGCCACAATAATTGTAGTACTGCGACTAAATTAGAATAAATAATATAAAAATTTCAAAAAAATTATTACTTAAACTTCAAACATGTATCAGAATTTTTATAGATTGATATCAATTTATCGCTTAAATTTATGATTACATCAGTATTTTTATTTATTGCCAAAACACGTCTATTTTTTGCGTTTGCAATATAATCAGTACTCCACATAATTTTCTTAATAGCAATTAGACCATGAAAGCGGATCTACCAAAAAACGAACAAAGCCGATTACAAGCGCTTCAACGTTATCGTATTTTAGATACCCTACCCGAAAAAGCATACGACGACATTACTCTGCTCGCTTCCAAAATGTGTAGTACGCCTATTGCTTTAGTCTCGCTTATTGATAGTGACCGACAATGGTTCAAATCAAAGCAAGGACTCGATGTGTCTGAAACTCATCGCGATCATGCATTTTGTGCTCATGCTATACATCACCCTAAAAATTTACTGATCGTTCCAGATACTCATCAAGATAAACGATTTACAGATAATGTTTTGGTGACTGGCGCACCGTTCATTCGGTTTTATGCAGGCGCACCACTAGTCACGACATCAGGTGATGTTTTAGGAACTTTATGCGTGATTGACCGCCAACCCCGTGAATTCAGTCCGGAGGAAGAAGAAACCTTAGGTGCACTGGCTCGTTTGGTCATTACGCAATTAGAACTAAGATTAAGCATCATTGAAGCAGAAAAAAGTATCCAAACTCGAATACAAATGGAAGCATCCATGCGTGAAAGTGAAGAACGCTTTCAAGCATTCATGGCAAATACACCTGCAGTAACGTTCATAAAAAATAAAGATGGAAAGTATATATTTGTTAATAATAAATTTTTCAATGTATTTAACAAGAAAAAAAGTGAAGTTCTCGGTAAAACTGATCAAGATTTATGGCCATCTGAAACTGCTGCCATTTTGCGTGAAAACGACAAAATGATATTGAATAACAACATGCCAATGAGTCTTGAGGAGTCAACTCCAAACGCTGATGGCAGCTTAAGTTATTGGCTAAGTTGCAAGTTTCCATTACACGATGCACAAGGCAATAAACTACTTGCTGGATTATCACTCGATATCACAGACCGAAAATATTATGAAATTCAAATGGAAAACTATCAACGCCGATTAGAGACAGCAATTACAGAATTAGAAAGGCTATCATCAACAGACGCATTATCTGGTTTAAAAAATAAAGGAGCCTTCTCTAAGCAACTGGATGATGAAATTGCACGAGCTAAGCGATATAACTTACCACTTTCTCTTTTATTCTTAGATATTGATAAATTTAAAGAATTTAATGATACTTTTGGTCATCCTGCTGGAGATGAAGCAATACAACAAGTCTCGCGTATCATAGAAGCGCATACACGCCCAAGTGACTATGTTGCTCGGATTGGTGGCGAGGAGTTTGCTGTCATCTTCCCCTGCACAGATGTTCAAGGGGCGTTTATCATGGCGGAACGACTGAGAAGAGGCGTAGAGTCTTCTCTTTGGACTAAGCGACATGTGACCGTCAGCATTGGTGTCGCTGAAATGTCAGATCTATTAGAAAACAGTACAAATCTCACTAAAGCCGCTGATCAAGCGCTTTATGAAGCCAAACGTAATGGGCGGAATCGTGTCATAAGGAATCATTAAAAAATATAGTAATGACTCTTGCTTGACAGATCTAAATGTTGAAGTTTAATCCAAGAACTTTTTAGCTTCATGCACTAACAACAAAAAAGCCCTAAACCAAATAGGCAAAGGGCTTTGCGGTCTAGTATGAACTAGCATCGAACGGTATATGGTGGCTATGGCGAGACTTGAACTTGCGACCCCCGCATTATGAGTGCGGTGCTCTAACCAACTGAGCTACATAGCCAAAAACTGATATATCAGCGCTTTCGGAGGACGGCATTATGCCGATCACATATCGGTTCGTCAAGTCAAAACGCCTAAAACATCGGCAAGCTGTTCAATATTTTGAACGACAACGCACAAACGTTTAAAACTTGAACAAAACCAACAACACACTCACAAAAAAAGCTTTAATACTAAGTCAAAAAAATCTGGTGCAAAGTGGGCCTATAAGCCGGGTTCTGTCGTGAACGATCATTCCTCTAGGCGTATCGTCACCAATACGCTCAAGCAACCTACCCGCATCCGACGCGGGCCACGCCATGGATGCCTATTTGGTCTTGCTT
>JASLHI010000056.1 GCA_030149815.1 Aquirhabdus sp.
CGCTTCTTTGATCTGAGTCAGGTAACGCTCGACCATGCCAACAACTTGATCGCTTTGGTCTGGATGAACCAGCAATACGATTTCGTAGTGACGCATGTATAGCTCCTTACGGTTTGGACAGCCCCTATCTAATCTATAAGAGATAGAAGCAAGGAGGCACGCAAAAAAGATGTTCATTAAAAACAATAAATCATGCGTGATCGCAAAAGCGAAGCGCGGATTATACGAGGTTATGTCGATTTAGACAAGATTTTTAGGTGTTTACATACGTTATTCAGGTCTTTTTTTGCATGACGCTAATGTCCAATATTTGGTCATACCATGTAGGTAACGTCCCTTGCGCAAACGCGAGCCCAAATGGCAAAAATAAACCAAATAAGAGTAATGTGATCCCGATAATCTTGAGGAGAAAAATCATCAATAAAAATGATCCTTCTGGTTCGATTAACGAGAAATCCTGAAGATGGATTGGTGTGATGATTGGGTCAACAGCTAGCCAAAAGATTAGACAAACCAATAATAATGGTAGACCTAAACATCGACTGACTAGACCGTGTAACCACAATTTTAGTACATCAAATGACCGATTCTTTGTATGTGTTGGTTTTGAGGATCGAGTTGTTTTATAAATCCCATTGATCATTTGTCCTAGGCTTTGTCCGCGACGGATACAGAGTAAAAAATCGCTGACAAAGAATAGAATAATAAAACTCATGGACCTTGAAAAGTTTGAACAAACCAGAACAAGAAAAGATCGTGCATCAATCGAAGCTTGTAAATGTAAAGCTGCCCATATCGAAATACAGAATAGCCAGACCCAAATTGTGCTATCCACAAAATGATCAATCAAACCCGCTCGTATGCGCTGATGCCGACTCGCTAGAGGTAGAGTACTCAACGAATCGGGTAATCGAGGCGGTCGCTTCGGAGGGGAGTTCATGAATTAATCTTGATCATCCACTTCTTCACGATGGATATGTGTTGCGAGAACTTTATCGATACGCTTACCGTCCATATCAACGATTTCAAACAACCAGCCAGCCCATTCAATTTTATCAGCAGTCTTGGGAATGCGCCCCAGTTGCATCATGATCAAACCTGAGAGTGTGTTATATAAACCACGCTCCTCTTCAGGTAAGTTTTTAATTCTTAAACGATCTTTTAAATCGTGGCTAGAAATTAAACCATCAAGTAACCACGAGCCATCGTCGCGTTGGATTGCGTAGGCATCTTCTTCATCATCTGTTTGGAATTCACCAGTAATTGCTTCAATGAGATCTTTAACCGTCACAATCCCTTGGATGTCGCCATATTCATCAACGACGAGCGCCATTTCTGTTTGAGAGCTACGGAGTAAATTCAGAAGCTCCATTCCATTCAGTGATTCTGGTACGTATAGAGGCGGCTCCATGAGTGCTTCTAAGTTTAGAGGTTCGCCTTTGAGTGCCTGTGTTAATACGCTTTTTGCCATGACAATACCCATGACGTCATTCACACTATCACGACATACGGGGAATAGGGAAAACTCACTTCGCTCAATGATTTCAAGGACTTTTTCTATGCTGTCATCGACGGATAACCAAGTGACATCAAGGCGAGGAACCATAAGACTTGCGATTTTTCGATCATCGAGTCGAAATACGTTGCGTACCATTTGATGTTCTTGTTCATCAATCAGTCCACTTTGCGAACCTTCGACTAGAATAGCGTGAATCTCATCAGAGGTCATTTTAGGACCTTGTGTGTTTTTTACACCAATCAATCGCAATACGAAATAAGTTGAGCCTGATAGAAATCGTACGATTGGAAGCATCACCGCAGTCAACCAAAGAACTGGGCGGGAGACGATGCGTGCAATTGCTTCTGGCGCAATTTGTCCCAACCGTTTAGGCCCAAGTTCGCCAATTACAATATTGACATAGGTTACAGTTGCGACGATTAAGGTTGTTGCGAGTGTGTGAGCACCAACTGGATGAATTCCTAAGTTGAGTAAAAAGGTGGCAACAGGTTCGGATAGAGCCGATTCTCCCAAAATACCACTGAGAATTGTGATGGTAGAAATCCCTATTTGCATGGTAGACATGAAGTCTGCAGGATTCTCAGCTAATTGTGCGGCGGCAATCGAACCTCGATCACCATCCTCAATTCTTTTTTGAAGACGCGCTTTGCGTGTACTTACGAGTGCCATTTCTGACATTGCAAACACACCATTTAAGACGATTAACAGAAATAAAATCAGAATCGTCATACGACCGCCATCATTTTAGTATTTATCCTTCGCTATAAAATTGCGTACTATCGAGCAATATACAACCGTGTATTTTGCACGAACAATCATCTCATTTGTGTGACAAAAGAGATTACGATTTCGGTTTTTCAAGTTGTATTGGTTCAGCGTTGACGACGACTGTTTTTGCAAGACGATCATGAAGTGTGCGATTGTTTTTAGTAAATAAAAAAATAAAGTCTACAAAAAATAATAATGAGCTAACGAGATTGTAGCCAATGTATTTCACTAAAACTGAGCGAAGTAAAACACTGCGTAAAGCTGTTGTTTTTCGACCACTAGTTTCATCGACAATTCTAATGCTGAGTAATATTTTACCAATGGTTTGACCGCGTGATGCGATTAATGTCATTTGTAAAATCATCAGAACGAGTACGAGTAAACCAACCGTGGTGAGTGTTGTCTGTGGGATACTTGCAGAGATGACTTTGAATATCTGGATGCTATCTTGTTGAGTATTCGACGTCAGTGTATTCAACTCTGATTGAAACGTGGCATTAAGTTTGGTAATGCTATCTACTGTCATTGTTGAAAAAAAACCGATGCCCATCACCATATTTAACAATACGTAATCGATAAGCGCGGCACTAATCCGACGACCAATATGCGCAAGGCTCGTGCCATTCGCCAATTTTTCATTCTTCGTTAGTCTATCGCTGAGCACTGTAATAGAAGCAGATGTTTTAAATGGTGCGGTCATTGGCGATGTCGATGAATTAGATGGGTTATAGACCATCTTGCCGCCCGTGAGTTGTCCAAGTGGTAGCCATGTTTCCATGCCTTCGTGCCATGCAAGATCTGTCAAAACGATTTGAGTATTGGCAAGCATCGCATTGACTTGCTCAAGTGTGTAAGGACCAGCCTGTTCGTTATTACGAGCTAGGTAGATTTGCATATTCATTTGCGCCTGGTTTTAAGTCTGCATTAATTACTAAGGCATTATTCTACGATGATTTATGTGATATGTAATGAACAAAAAGCTCGCATATACGAGCTTTTTGTAAGGGTTTCTTTAATCAATCAAAAGCTTATTTCTTTAAACCAGTTTGATTTTGTGCCAAGAAGAACCAAGTATCGAGTACTGAATCAGGGTTTAATGATACAGAGTCAATACCTTGTTCCATGAGCCACAAAGCCAAATCAGGATGATCTGATGGGCCTTGACCACATATTCCAATATATTTTCCAGCTTTGCGACATGCTGAGATTGCCATGGATAATAATGCTTTAACAGCATCATCACGTTCATCAAAAAGATGAGAGACGATGCCAGAATCACGATCCAAACCAAGTGTCAGCTGAGTTAAGTCATTTGAACCAATTGAGAAGCCATCGAAATGTTCTAAGAATTGATCAGCAAGTAGTGCGTTAGTTGGCAACTCGCACATCATGATGACGCGTAAACCGTTTTCGCCACGACGTAAACCATTTTGTGCAAGCAATTCAATAACACGAGCAGCTTCGCCCACGGTGCGAACAAATGGAATCATAATTTCGACGTTAGTTAGCCCCATTTCTTCACGAACTTTTTTCAGCGCACGACATTCGAGTTCGAAACAATCACGGAAGTTATCGGATACATAACGACTTGCGCCACGGAAACCGAGCATTGGATTTTCTTCTTCAGGCTCGTATAGTTTTCCGCCGATTAAATTTGCGTATTCATTCGATTTGAAGTCTGACATCCGCACGATGACAGGCTTGCCTGCAAATGAAACCGCTAGAGTCGAGATCCCTTCAACAAGTTTTTCGACAAAGAAATCAACTGGTGTTGCATAACCCGCAGTACGCGCAAGCACGGCTGCACGTGTTTCGCGTGGGAGGCTGTCGATGTTGATCAATGCTTTTGGATGCACACCAATCATACGGTTAATAATGAATTCTAGACGTGCTAAACCCACACCTTGGTTTGGAATTTGAGCGAAGTCGAATGCACGATCAGGATTACCCACATTCATCATAATTTTGAATGAGAGCGGTGGCATTGAGTCGATAGAGTTCTTTTGAACTTCAAAATCTAAAGCACCTTCGTAGATGTAACCCGTATCACCTTCAGCACATGATGCAGTAACTTCGCTACCATCAACCAATACTTCAGTAGCATTACCACAACCGACAATTGCAGGCACGCCGAGTTCACGCGCAATAATTGCTGCGTGACATGTGCGACCGCCGCGATTGGTAATGATTGCAGACGCGCGTTTCATGACGGGTTCCCAATCTGGATCGGTCATGTCAGAAACCAAAACATCGCCGTTTTGCAGTGTGTCCATTTCTTTGATTGAATTGATGATACGTACACGACCTGAGCCAATGCGTTGACCAATTGAGCGGCCTTCACAGAGAACAGTGCCTTTTTGTTTGAGCAAATAGCGCTCCATCGTACCGACATTCTGACGGCTCTTGACTGTTTCTGGGCGAGCTTGAACGATGTAAATCTTGCCATCGTCGCCATCTTTGGCCCACTCGATGTCCATTGGCGATTGATAATGTTTTTCAATAATCAGGGCTTGTTTTGCAAGTTCCACTAGCTCTTGATCATTCAGAGAAAACTTGAGACGGTCAGATTTGTCGACATCAACGACAACAGTAGAATGTCCTGTAACGCCACTGTCGCCATAGATCATTTTTTGATGTTTGCTGCCTAGATTACGACGCACAATTGCATGTTTACCTTGCTCAAGTAGCGGCTTGGAAACGTAGAATTCATCAGGATTCACCGCACCTTGAACAACAGTCTCACCCAAGCCGTAAGCAGCTGTGATGAAGACCACATCGCGGAAACCAGATTCTGTATCGAGTGTAAACATTACACCAGCCGCACCTGTTTCACTGCGAACCATGCGTTGAATGCCAGCAGAGAGCGCAACACCTTGGTGCGCGTAACCTTGATGGACGCGATAAGCAATTGCGCGATCATTAAATAGCGATGCAAAAACTTCTTTAATCGCAACGAGTACGTTATCAATGCCACGGATGTTGAGGAAAGTTTCTTGTTGTCCTGCAAAAGATGCATCTGGGAGATCTTCTGCGGTTGCGCTTGAGCGAACTGCAACTGCAATATTTGGATTTCCAGCGGAGAGCTCTGTAAACGCCTTGCGCACATCGTGCTCTAATTCTGGAGTTAGCGGAGTTTCGATAATCCATTGACGAATTTGCGCGCCTGTCTTAATTAATGCTTGTACATTATCGACGTTGAGATCATTCAATGCAGCTTGGATGCGTGCATTCAAACCACTTTGTTCTAAAAAATCACGGAATGCTTGTGCAGTTGTTGCAAACCCGCCTGGAACACTGACGCCAGCACCAGAAAGATGGCTGATCATTTCACCTAAAGACGCATTTTTGCCGCCAACTCGGTCAATATCATGTTTGCCAAGTTTGGCGAGGTCTACTACACGTGCTTCCAAGATCGTAACTCCCAAGTTAGTTTTAGCAGATGATGCTGCTAGTGAGAAATTCGCTCATGTTTCGATG
>JASLHI010000020.1 GCA_030149815.1 Aquirhabdus sp.
GCTGCTACGACCCTTGCGAATCAATTGGTTAGTGGTTGCCACTAGTTTCTCTCCCGTGAATAAAAAACCTCAAAAAGGACATACCCCTTTTTGAGGGCTACATATTCTAAATCAAGAGTAGGAAGTGGTCAAGAAAACCCACAGGTATTCGAGTAAAAGTAAGGAAGTTTTTTTATTTTAAATTCATGAAACTATTAACTGTGCGTTGCGCAATCAAAAATGATCACGCAACACAAAATATCATTCATCCTTATCACGATTTTCAGCACGATCTTCTGCCAGACTTGCCGCAACCGTTTGCACGATTGCTGCACGCTCTCCATTTAATCTTGCTTGACGGAATGTTTCTTGAGCACTCGCAATCACACTGGCAATTAACCTCGCATTATATGTCGCACCTGCTGCACCCGTCATAAACGGCATCGTTCTCGACAACCACAGCGCGGGCTTGCGTAAATTAAAACTCTTGGTCAAATCACTAATAATATTACTAATGCTTGCAACTTCTTGGCTGCCGCCCATCAGTTTTTCTATACTACTCAAATCCCCAGATTCCAAGATTGTTTTCATACCTGTAATAACGAGCAAAACACCTTGTTTATCAACTAGGAGTTCCAGATCAGAATGCGTTAACGCTTCGAATGCCAGCTTTCGACCCTCATCGCCCTCTAAATCAAATCCGTAACAGTGAGCAATTTGATACACCGCACGCAGAGAAATAAATAAAGCTAAAGGCAAATCAACCAACGCACCAAGTAATCCAGTTGCACCGGTAAGCCCCCCCTCAGTCAAAGCAAGCATTCGATTTTCTTCTAATACAGCTTGTACCAATTCATCGCAACGAGAAATATCACCTGTTCGTAACTCAAAAATATCATCAACGCCCGCACGCTTAGCAATACGCCCAGTATTACTGAGCGTATTAGCTAACTCAGCAGTTCGCTCAAAAAAATACTCAGAAAACGTTTCAACAACTTGAAACGGAACTACTGGCGCAACATATTTTCCTATTGTGTTTAAGCGAGAACCTACAAGCTGCCCAGTCAATGCTGGGAGTTGTTTTCTAAAAATATCTTTAGCTTCTAGTTCAACAGGTGCTTCACCCTTTAAACGCTCTCGACGTTGACTTTCGGAAAGCTGAGTCAACATTCGATCGCCAGTTTCAGCCGCTTTCTTAATTTGATTAGAAATACGATCTTTGAACGAGTTGGAATACCACGCCTTTTCCATAAGATATATTCCTTTGATTTCTTCAATTGCCGTTGACGTAAAACAAATTTGGTCTTGCATCAATAAGACTACTATAGAAAGGCATTAGCACAAAGCCTTTAATACAAAGATTGTATAACATCAACACACCCGCGATTACATGGCAAAACGACTAAAACATACAAATTAAAACACCAAAAATTACTAATCATGACATGCTAATCACCAATCTTTTACATCAATGTGATTAAACAGCGCATTCAACAAAACATCAGAATGTTTTATTTCTTTTGGTTATACACGCTACGTTCACAGTATCTTCATGTTCTAATGCAATACTCAGCAATTATTTTACGAGAACCTCTTTCGTTTGATGATTTAAACTTACCCCACCCCACGGAAGACTAATGCGTCCAGCCTCATACGAAAGAGCAGAATTAATTGCTTGTGCAGAAGGACATTTGTTTGGCGCATCCAACGCGCGCCTACCCATGCCGCCGATGTTAATGTTAGATCGAATTACACGTATTTCAGATATTGGAGGACAGTTCGGTAAAGGAGAAGTGATCGCCGAATTTGATATCAATCCAGATTTATGGTTTTTTCAATGTCACTTCCCAACCGATTCAGTCATGCCTGGTTGTCTGGGATTAGATGCGATGTGGCAATTGGTTGGCTTTTATTTAGGCTGGCGTGGAAACTTAGGGCGCGGACGAGCGCTTGGTGTAGGTGATGTAAAGTTCACTGGACAAGTGCTGCCAAAAAACCTTCGTGTGCGTTATCATTTACATATGAAACGTGTGGTTGAACGCAGTCTATGCGTGGCTATCGCAGATGGCGAGATGTTTGTTGATGACACGCTGATTTATACTGCCAAAGATTTACGATGTGGCGTTTTTATTAATACCAACGCCTAGTAAGCCAACGATTGATCATTACTGCAATTGATCGCCCTAACATATTTAACGCATATTAATGCCTGAAAAAATAACGAGTCACCTGTTTAAATTAAGATTGAGGAATACACATGCGTCGTGTCGTAATTACTGGAATGGGGATTGTGTCGTGTCTAGGTAATGATCGTGCGACAGTCACGGACTCCTTACGCAATGGAAAATCAGGGATTAGCTTCAATCAAAGTTATGTTGATATTGGTATGAAATGCCATATCAGCGGTCGTCCAACTTATGACGACTCTGGTATTGATCGTAAGCTCAAGCGCTTTTTAGCAGAAGCTTCTACATTTGGTTATTTATCAGCTCTTTCTGCTATTGAAGATGCAGGACTTAAACCAGAAGATGTTGCGTTCAACCCACGTATTGGTGTTATCGCAGGATCAGGCGGTTCTTCTACAAGTTCACTTGTTGCTGGCGCAGATGCAATGCGTGAAGGTGGCGCACGTAAAGTTGGACCATTTATGGTTCCTCGCACGATGACAAGTACAGTGACTGCTGCAATCGCTACAGGATTAAAACTTCAAGGTGTCAGTTATGCCATCGGCTCTGCCTGCGCATCATCAGCACACAGTATCGGTAACGCGATGGAGCTGATTCAGCTCGGCAAACAAGATATTGTATTGGCTGGTGGGGGTGAAGAAGAGCACTGGACGCAATCCATTCTGTTTGACGCCATGGGCGCAATGAGTACAAATAACGCAACACCAGCTACTGCCTCACGCCCCTACTCAACAGATCGCGACGGTTTTGTCATCGCTGGCGGCGGAGGTATTGTTGTTGTCGAGGCACTTGATCATGCGATCGCACGTGGTGCTCGAATTATTGCTGAAGTTGTTGGCTATGGCGCAACATCGGACGGCATGGATATGGTTGCCCCAAGCGGTGAAGGTGCTGTACGTTGTATGAAAATGGCACTCGACATGGCTGCACAGCATGATGTAACCGAGATTGACTATCTCAATACCCATGGGACATCAACACCAGTTGGAGATTCTGCAGAACTCAATGCCATCCGTGAAGTATTTGGCGATAAAGCACCTGCAATTAGTTCAACCAAATCAATGAGTGGACATAGCTTGGGTGCTGCTGGAGTACAAGAAACGATTTACTGCTTATTGATGATGGAAAATGACTTTATTGCTCCTTCGATCAATATCACCGAACTTGACCCTGAAGCCGCTGGACTAGACATCGTCCAAACAACACGACCAGCAAAATTGAATGTGATCCTTTCAAATAGCTTTGGATTTGGCGGTACTAATGCCAGTTTGATCTTCAAACGTTTTGAGGCATAAGTCGCTGTGCTGATTTTATGGATTAAAGCCTTCCACATCGTCGCAGTAGTCTGCTGGTTTGCGGCGATGTTTTATTTACCTCGCCTATTCGTCTACCACGCGCAAAGTACAGACATCATAAGTACGCAACGTTTTGAACTTATGGAACGCAAGCTTTATCGAGGCATCATGACCCCTGCCATGATCGCCACTTGGGTACTTGGTTTATGGATGGTTTGGTTAGGACGTGACTATTATCTTGCTCAACATTGGCTTCATGCAAAGCTTGCTTTAGTGGTAGCTTTGACAGGCTATCATTTTGGTTGCGGATATTATCGACGAGCATTAATCGGTCGACCACACTTAAAATCTCATGTGTTTTTTCGTTGGTTCAACGAGATCCCAATTTTTGCATTAATTGCAATTGCGATCTTAGTGGTCGTTAAACCTAATTTTTGAGAAAACTAGAGTTAACTTTTAGCGACAACTCTTCTCATCATCTTTTTTGATGATTGTTCAGAGGATTTTTCTGGAGTTGAAAAACGATTAACCGATTTGGCAATCGCACCAAAAGAATAGGAAAGAATTGTCGAAACAATGCATACGAAAAAAAGCTGCGAACCTTTTAATTTCATAATACGATCCTTGTACCTTAGAGTTTAATGCTTGAGTTGCAATCCACGCAACTGTTCGATCACATAATGACATAACACCGTAACACGATACAAGTCTTACAAAGACACTACGAAGAAGAACAAATTATTTGTTCAACAGAATTAAAACATTTATCGGGCTAAAAATCTTGTCATATCTTCAATCCCTTTCAAGGTCATCGGATACATTTTATCTTCAAAAGTCTGTTTAATTGCTGCGATCGTCTGTGTGTAATGCCAATAGCCCGACTCTTCTGGATTAAGCCAAGCAGTTTTACTGAAATGTTGACGGACACGATTCAGCCAAACGACACCAGCCTCATGATTCGAGTATTCGACAGAACCACCGACACTCATTAGCTCGTAGGGCGCCATACTCGCATCACCGACAAAGATGACACGATAATCCTTGCCATAAGTCCGTAACAATTCCCATGTGTCCATACGGCTCGTTGAACGACGCAGATTATCTTTCCAAACATAATCATAGAGACAATTATGAAAATAGAAAAATTCGAGCGTTTTAAATTCTGATTTAGCGGCACTAAAAAGTTTTTCGCATTGTTCAATATGAGCATCCATCGATCCGCCAATATCAAACAACATCAGAACTTTCACACGATTACGACGCTCTGGAATAAGCTGAATATCCAACATCCCATGACGCGCTGTCGAATCAATTGTCCCGCCAATGTCGAGTTCTTCAGCCGCACCTTGTCGTGCAAATCGACGCAAACGACGTAATGCAATCTGCATTTGCCGAGTACCTAGGATCTGCTGATCATCGAGATTCTGGTATTGACGTTGCTCCCAAACTTTTACTGCGGAACCTTTACGTGCAGGTCCACCAATCCGTATACCTTCTGAATGATCACCAAATGCACCAAACGGCGATGTACCGCCAGTGCCAATCATTTTATTACCGCCTTGATGCTTTTTATGCTGCTCGCGTAAACGCTCTTCTAGCATTTTCATCAGTTCTTCAAGCGAGCCCGCTTTTTGCAATGCTTCACGTTGCTCTGGTGTCAGATTCTTTTCGAGAAGTTCGAGATCAAGCCATTCTGGTGGAATATTTTTTAGATTACCCAACGCACTTTCAATATCAAAAGAATCAATGCCGTCGAAATAAGCTTTCATCGCACGATCAAATTTATCGAAATGTCGTTCGTCTTTGACCATACACAAACGAATCAGACGATAGAGCTCTTCTCGATCAGCAAAAACGAGACCTGCTTGCAATGCTGCATTTAAGTCGAGCAGCTCTCTCGTGCTGACAGGCACGCCATATTTTTTGAGCGTATAAAATAAATTAACAAACATGGCGCTTAATCTCTCGAACACCCTGATCACAGGGAAAAAACCTAACAACGAACCATAAAATCCAACACTCTATTTTAACTCAATAAAATAGAGTGATTTAGACTTACCGTCTTGTCATAAATGCCAATCGTTCAAGTAAATGGACATCTTGCTCATTCTTAATCAGAGCACCGTGTAATGGTGGAATTGCGGTTTTTGGATCACGATTACGAAGCACTTCTTCAGGCATATCATCCGCCATCAGCAGCGTAAGCCAATCAATTAACTCACTGGTTGAAGGCGGCTTTTTAAGACCTGAAACTTGGCGCAATTTAAAGAAAATCTGCAATGCTTCGCTGACCAAAGTTTCTTTGATATTAGAAAAATGCACGTCAATAATTTGACGCATTGTTTCTTCATTCGGGAAATCAATGTAATGAAAGAAACAACGACGCAAGAAAGCATCGGGTAATTCTTTTTCGTTATTCGAAGTAATAATTACTACAGGGCGACTTACTGCACTGATTGTTTCACCTGTTTCATAGACATAAAACGACATCCGATCTAGTTCATGCAACAAATCATTTGGAAACTCGATGTCGGCTTTATCAATCTCATCAATCAATAATACAACGCGCTCAGGTGAAGCAAATGCATCCCATAATTTGCCAGGTTTAATGTAGTTAGCAATGTCGTAAACCTTATCATCGCCAAGCTGACTATCACGCAAGCGCGATACTGCATCATACTCATACAAACCTTGCTGTGCTTTGGTCGTAGACTTGATATTCCATGTAATCAACTTCATACCCAAACTGGTCGCCACCTGCTCAGCCAGTAATGTTTTACCTGTACCAGGTTCACCTTTAATCAACAAAGGCTTCTGAAGTACACGCGCAGCATTCACAGCCTGCTTGAGCGCATCCGTTGCAATATAGTCTGAAGTACTTTGAAAAACTCGTTCATCTGCAGACTGATTTTGATTAAGTTGAGTCATAAAATATTTCCGTTTTGTATCAAATACAAAGATCAAATCATTTCAAAAATAGCGTATTAAACGCGTTGCATGCGTAAGCGTTGAATCAAGAAACCAACTAAGAACCCTAAGCCCAACACCAATAAAATCGGTAATAGACTCGACAAAATCAGCTCTTTGTTTTTACTAATTACTCCAAACAACAAACCAATAACAGCTGGTGCAATTTGACCATTGTCCCCTTCTGTCACAGTTGGAGCAAAGAGTAATGAAAATACAGCGAGCCACGCCATTCCACCGAATGGATGTGGCAAGGGACGAACAACCTGCCGCCAAAGCCATAAGGCAATACAACTACCCACAACATAAACAGTAATCGCTAACCAATATTCGGATCCGCTATCCATAATTTTGCTCTTAATGATTTCTAAAGTAGGTTACGCACCGCGTAGACCTTCTGGGGCAACTGCGTTTGGAGAAATGAGACCTTCTGGTGGCAACTGTAAATAGTAACCTTGGGTTTCCAGCGACTCTATGACACTTAATACTGGAACACGTGCCAATTTACGCTCTGGCGTTAACTCAAGTCGCATCACAAATGTAGGACGACCAAATGCACTTTTCAGTGCATCAGATATTTTGGCTAATGGATCGTATTCGGAGACATGTGACTCCGTATCATTTTGCGAACCTTCATCCATACGGGAAGGAACATACAAATACATTTCGTCGCGCTTACTGGCTCGATAAATATCACAAAACATGTTGCACTTTCTTTTGGCTAATAATAGAGATTAAGCATACACCAATGACAATAAAGTGCGTTGACTGCCCAGTTTAGATTTCAAGTCATTAATGCAATTAATACTCGATTGGCGCCATTTCCACTGCAATCACATCTTTATGTTGTGCGAGTAACCCTAAAATCGGACGTGTCAGCACCTCATAACGCCAACCTAAAAGATAAGATGGTAAGTCCGCTTCTTCCCCGTCTATCGCAACATGGCTAAACAATGCAGACAACCATTTCTTACGAAGCAGCACATCAACAGGAACCTGAGTTTCCACACTGACTTGCGCCGTAAATGCAGAAATTTGATCAATTAAATCAGTATTTCGCTGACGATATGTCCGATGGATACGCATCGGCCATTGCGACTCATCAGGCAAATATCGAATCAAGTCTAGAATCGTCTTACCATGCTCACGCATAATTGCAGGTTTGAAGTCTTTAATTTTATTAAACTGGAACTGACTCGTCGGTTGTTGATCCACCAAATCTAATAAAGTACTATTTTTAAGAATAAAACTACGCGGCTGATTAGTCGCAAGAGCAATTTGTTCTCGCCATACACACAGTTGTTGTAGCTGTGCCAGTTGCTTACGTGAATGTCGGAATGTCCCTACATCCAGATAAATTTGTGACATCACCGTATCCGTTGCCACATCGCGCGCATAATTCATGCAATCTTCAATTGCAGCCTCAAGTAATCCACGTTCGCTCAGATCCATTTGGATTTGTTCAGCAAGTGCAGATAGATGAATGACATCATTTGCTGCATATTGTAATTGCTCAGGACGAAGTGGACGTGCTAACCAATCTGATCGCGTTTCGCCTTTATCGATATGTACATCAAGAATAAGCTGTAGCGCTTGCTGATAACCTACTTGCAGCCCAAAGCCTAAAAAAGATAGACCAATTTGAGTATCAAAAATATTATCGAGTGGTTTTTGTTTAGAGTAATAATGAATTAGGTCTAAATCTTCGCCACAAGCATGAAAAATATTCTGCCGTGCATTAAAAACCAACAACCATAGATCACCCAGATCAAGCGTTTGTCCATCCAATACATAAATACGATTATTGACATTTATTTGTAGTAGACCCAAGTAAGGCCATAATGTATTTGTTTTAATAAATTCAGTATCTAAGGCGTAGCTATCCGTACTCGCCATTTGTGCATACAACTCGGAAAGTTGATGTTGCTCCGTCAAATACTCAAACATAAAATAATTCATCCCTGATAGCGGTCTTTCGCCACATACTTAGATTTTGCAATCTTAAAAATATTGATATCCATATCAAACCACATGAATATTAAACATAATCTACATTAACTAATTGTGTTTTATATAAATTTATGTCTAACACTTAACGCACTGTCAGGCGATATTGTAACGCCTGACTTAATGTATGGCTGTCTACATACTCAAGCTCACCACCTTGTGGTACGCCTTGAGCAATACGAGTAATTTTGAGTGGGAATGTCCGACCACCTTGTCGTATTGCTTCTTGCTGACTGACTTCCTGCCAAGCAGCTTGTAAGTAATGGGCTGTGGCTTGTCCTTCCACAGTCGCATTTGTTGCCAAAATTAACTCTTCAATGGGTTCTGCTTTTAGACGAGAAAGTAATAAAGGAATTCCTATTTCTTCTGGTCCAATCCCATCAAGCGGCGATAGATGACCGCCCAGAACAAAATATCGCCCACGAAAGCTACCACTTTGTTCAATCGCTGCAACATCGGCTGGTGACTCAACCACGCAAAGCAAAGTTTGATCTCTAGATGATGAAGCACAGATATCACAGATCTCAGACTCCGCCAAAGAGCGACAGACCGAACAATGCTGAATATGCAACACCGCATCGTTCAGCGCATGTGCAAGCGCTTGAGCACCTGTGCGATGACGCGCCAGTAATTGCAAGGCGATACGCTGAGCTGACTTTGGACCAACGCCTGGTAGAATCCTTAGGCGTTGAACCAACTCATCAAACTTCGGGCTAAACATAGATGTCTGTCTTAACCAAACATACCGCCCAAACCAGGAGGTAATCCTGTACCTGCAGTCGTTGCATTTAATTTTGCGTCAGCAATCGTTTCAGCTTGACGAACTGCATCATTGATCGCCGCTGCGATCAAATCTTCGATCATTTCTGCATCATCTTTCAGCAACTCTGGATCAATCTGAATACGCTTAACCACAAAACGTGCTGTCATCGTGACTTTAACTAAACCACCACCTGCTTCAGCATGAACTTCAGTGATAGCCAATTCTTCTTTGGCTTTTTTAACCTTGGCTTCCATGTCTTTTTGCATTTTCTGTGCTTGTTGCATCAGCATATTAATGTTCATTCAACTCTCCATTGAGCAGGTTATCGCCAATGAGGCGATTAAGATGGGGACGATTATATATGGTCTTGTCACTATTCCATCATAGAACTATCCATAAAATCACCACACATCACGACAAAAAACAACTTTGTGGAGTAAATGTGTGGCTTTCTTACATTTCAATACAATAACGATCAAACAATAAGCGAATCTAATCCTCGTGCCAGATCAAATTTAATATCCTCAATATCTTCAAGACCCACCGCAATTCGGATCAATCCTTCGCTAATTCCTGCAGCTGCTTTTGCTTCGGCAGATAATCGACCATGTGTTGTCGTTGCAGGATGTGTGATCGTGGTTTTGGTATCACCAAGGTTACCTGTAATAGAGAGCATTTTTGTTGAATCAATCACTCGCCAAGCCGCTGAACGACCATTGTCTTGACCCACAATGGCTTTGACTTCAAAGGAGACAATCCCACCAAAGCCACGTTGCTGGCGTTTTGCTAGTTCATGACCTGGGTGGCTTGGCAAACCATTGTAATAAACGCGCTGAACAGCAGGATGAACCTGTAACCATTCTGCTAATTTTAAAGCACTGGCTGAATGTGCATCCATCCGCAAACGCAATGTTTCTAGACCTTTCAAAAATATCCACGCATTAAATGGACTGATTGATGGTCCAAGGGTACGAGTCACCAGAAAGACTTCTTCTAATAACTTTGCACTTCCCACCACAGCACCACCCAACGCACGTCCCTGCCCATCCAAATACTTTGTTGCAGAATGAATGACTAAATCTGCACCAAATTTTAACGGCTGTTGTAATGCTGGTGTACAAAAGCAATTATCAACCACAAATAAAATATTATGCTGATGCGCAAGCGTAGATAACGCTGTTAGATCAGCAACTTCTGACAATGGATTACTCGGCGTCTCACAAAAAAACAGTTTGGTTTTTCCAGCTCGAATTGCTTGTTCCCATTGGCTGAGATCAGACAAATCCACAAAGGTCGTTTTGACACCGAATTTGCCCATATATTTTTCAAACAAACCCACCGTCGTGCCGAACACTGCGCGAGAACACACGACATGATCACCCGCAGCAAGAAAAGCTATTGCTGTTGATAGAATTGCAGCCATACCTGAAGCAGTCGCCACACAACGCTCACCACCTTCTAATGCCGCTAAACGTTGCTCAAATGCACGTACAGTAGGATTGGTGAAACGAGAATAGATATTTCCTTCCATTGCACCGCTAAATACTTTTGCAGCCTCTTCCGCACTACCATAAGTAAAAGATGAGGTTAAAAAAAGTGGTTCACTATGCTCAGCTTCATGCGTCGGTGCATGTCCTGTACGAATCGCAATGGTATCGAAGGAAAATTCTTGGTCGATATCGTGTGATAAATCGTTCATGTCGTGGCTCATAACTCTTCAAATGTGCAAAAACGATGGATAACCCATCTAAAATAAATTAAAACTGAATTGGTCATTGTGAAAGCCCAACGTAGACACGTCAAGGACAATCTCCAATGCTTTTGATGTGACTCATGAATGACTCACCCATCAGTATTGACATTTTATTCCTCAAATTTTAGAAGTTTAACCACATTGCACAAGTGTATTTATTTGCTAGACTCACGTTTTTAATGAGAATCGCAGTCCATAATCTGCCGTTTCAAGTTAAACCATGTACAAAATACTGAAATTCCGTTTAAAACGATGAATATTTCTGGAGTTGTAATGCCCTCTACGCATGAACGATATTCTTTTAAAGCGCTACGCAATTCACCTAAATTCATTAACTTGCGTGATCGCTTATTGCATAGCGAAAGGCTCGTCCAAGCAGGAAAAACACCTTTCAATGTCATTTCTAATGACGTACAAAAGCAAGGACTCGTCACACTCAGACATTACCCTCCACTAGAAGGTTATCCAACCATTCATCGCGTTCCTTTGGTGATTATTGCACCACTGGCCGTCAATATGCTGATTTATGATTTGTTCGAGCATCGCTCACTCGTTCGCTTTTTGCTTCAGCAAGGTTTTTCAGTCTACATGCTGGATTGGGGCACACCAACTCGCGAACATGCACGTTACAATTTCGAAGAATATGTCTTGCACTTCATGCCAAAACTACTCGCTCAAGTCAGACAACATAGCGGGCAAAATGAACTGTCTCTACATAGCTGGAGTATGTCAGGCGTATTTGCCCTCCTCTATGCCGCAGCAGCCAAAGATGAAAATATTAAAAACCTCATCGTACTGGGCTCACCTATTGACGCTTATCGTTCAGGTGCAATCGGTGCACAATATCGCCGCGCAAGTAAGGCAATGAAATGGGTTGAAAACCGCACTGGATTTCATCCTAGAACATTACCTGCGGGTTTATTGCATACTACAGGTTGGAGCAATGCACTTGGATTTAAGTTATTAGATATTAAAGGCACATTGAAAGGCCATCTTTCAATGTTGCGCCAACTAGACAACCGTACAGCAGTTGAAAGTCACGCAACCCACGGCGCGTTTCTCGATCACATGGTGGACTATCCAGGTGGAATTAATCGCGATATGTTGATTAAAGTCTGGATGGATAATGGTCTATCAAAAGGCGAATTCAAAATTGGTGGCAAAATGGTGTATTTCAAAGACATCCATGCATCATTACTAGCTGGCGGTGGACGCTCTGACTCAATGGTAACTGTCAATGCTGTACGTCCTCTGGTTGACCTTGTTGGAACGAAAGATACAACGTTTGTCACGCTTCCAGGGGGACATGTCAGCATGATTGCGAGTGAAGCTGCGGCAAAAGAATTCTGGCCTGTTCTTGCAGAATGGTTAGCAAAACGATCTGATTAAGAAATTGTAGGGGTGACCTGTGGTCGCCCTGAAATACAAAATAAAGGACTTACTTTGACCTTACACTGCGCCATCTATTGCACTGTCATCGACAACTTCGGCGATGTTGGTGTCTGCTGGCGTTTAGCACGTCAACTTGCAGATGAATATCATGTGCAAGTGACGCTCTGGATTGATGATTTAGTCAGTTTTTCTAAACTTGCACCAAACCTCAATCCAAATTTAAGTGAGCAATTATTAGAAAAAATGACCGTTTGCCTTTGGCATAAAGATAAACGTGACGAACTCAGCCCGACTCATGAAGCTACACTCGATATCATCATCGAAGGCTTCGGCTGTCGACTACCTGATTTTGTCCTATATAAAATGGCACAACAGGCAAAAGCTGGCAAGCCACCACTTTGGATTAACCTAGAATACCTCAGTGCCGAATCTTGGGCTGTTGATTGCCATGCGATGCCGTCTATACATCCACAGACAGGCTTAACACAGTATTTCTGGTTTCCGAGTTTTAGTGAAAAAAGCGGTGGATTATTACGTGAAGCCAATTTGATCAAACGTCGTGATGAATTTCAACATAACGCTGAAGCTCGTCAAGAATTTTGGTCAATACTAAAAATTGCTAATGCTCATCTTTTCGCAAGGAAAATTTCTCTTTTTTCCTATGAAAATAAAGAAATTCACAACCTACTCGAAGTACTTGTCTCAGATAGTCAAAAGACGCTACTTCTTGTGCCTGATGGCAAAGCATTAGTCGATGTTTCAGAATGGTCAAAGCAACCATTGAAGCAAGGTGATTGCCTAACCAAAGATACACTGACCATCGTTGTCCTACCTTTTTTAAGCCACGAAAACTATGATCGTTTACTGTGGTCATGTGATCTCAATTTTGTACGAGGTGAAGACTCTGTAATTCGTGCGCAATGGGCTGGACAGCCTTTTATTTGGCACATCTACCCACAGGATGAAGATGCGCATTTAATTAAATTACAAGCATTCATGGACATCGTTGCAACGGTGAATATGAATACTTCATGGCAAACAATGATGTTGGCATGGAATACGCCTAACCACGCTCACTCTTGGTCAAAAGCATTGAGTCATTTAGCCGACTGGAAAATCATGGCGCGCGAATGGCAAACTTATTTAAAAACACAGCAAAGCTTGACCACAAAGCTTATGCAGTTTTATCAACTCAAGCATTCACTATCCGATGAATAACTAAAAAACTTGCTCAGAACATACATAACAAACAGCAATTTCACTGAAAAATCGGGTAGAATCGCGCCTTATCAAAACGCTCCCAATTCGCTCCAAAGGATTCCTCCCCACATGAAAACCGCTCAAGAAGTCAAAGCTGGCAACGTAATTATGGTTAATGGCAACCCGATGGTTGTTTTGAAAACTGAATTCAACAAATCAGGCCGTAACTCTGCTGTTGTAAAAATGAAGATGAAGAACTTGCTCAACGAACAAGCTCAAGAATCTGTTTACAAAGCTGACGAAAAATTTGATCAAATCATTCTCGAAACTAAAGAAGCAACTTTCTCTTACTTCGCTGATCCAATGTATGTCTTCATGGACACTGAATACAACCAGCTTGAAGTTGAAAAAGAAAACCTCGGTGACACCATCAACTTCATCGAAGACGGCATGAATGATGTTTGTGAAATCACGCTATACGAAGGTAAACCAATCTCTGTTGAACTGCCAACCATCATCGTTCGTGAAGTGGAATACACAGAGCCAGCAGCAAAAGGTGATACTTCTGGTAAAGTGACTAAAGTTGCTAAATTGAAATCAGGTTTTGAGTTGCAAGTTGCGGCATTCATCGAAATCGGTGAACGTATTGAAATCGACTCACGCGATGGCAGCTTCCGCGCACGCGCAAAAGGTTAATTTGATCGATAGCGATACACGTTAGTTTTTATGTAAAATCAAGAGAGCCTCGGCTCTCTTTTTTATGGATGATAGATTAATGAATCCAAACAAAATTGATCGTAATAAACTTAAACAACTTACCGATTTACCCAATATAGGTAAAGCCTGTGCGGAAGATTTACGATTGCTTGAAATTCATGAACCAGCACAATTAATTGGGAAAGATCCTTATCAATTATTTGAAGATTTATGTCATAAAACGGGTACGCAAATTGATCCATGTATGTTGGACACATTTATCTCCATTACCCGCTTTATGGATGGTGAGCCACCTCAACCTTGGTGGCACTATACGGCTGAACGAAAAAAGAATTGGCAAAAATGATTTAAGTTGCCCCACGCATAAATGGAACACGACGTAATTTAGAGACGACATCCCCAATCTCAGCAACTTTATCCAATGCCTCACTCATCTTCGCAATCGCATCAATATTATCAGTCAGCATTGCCAGCTTTTCTAATGACTGGCGCATTTCTGCAATGGCTTCAATATGAGATCCCAAATCCGCAAGTCGCTGGAGCGTCTGCTGCAATAAAGTAATCAAATCAATATTTTCGCCCAATTCCGCAATTTTCTCTAAAGACACACTCATTTCCGCAATCGTTTCGACATGCTCAACAACTTTAGCTAACTGATTCAATGAACCCTTCATACTAGAAATTGTTTTAATATCAAATGAAATTTCATCTAATGAACGCCCCATATCAGCAATCGCACGCGTATCTGAAGACATCTGCTTAATGGCATCACTCATACTCGAAACTTCATGAATATCTTTTGCGACATTGGCAATCAGAATAAGAAACTCAAGTAGAACACGGCAGATCACAGCTAATACGATGAATGCAAGTGGCGACGCCATGACATAAATCCAGCCACGTAACTGCGAATCATCAAAGGCTGACCAAACTACATGAGCCATAATACCAAATGATGCTAATAGCAATAACGGATACAATACAGGTAATAATTCAAGTGCTGTCAGACGTTTAGAAAACGAGAAGTTAAATAAAATCCGATAGCTTTGTTTAAGCAATTGAAAAAAATGCTTCATGTGTAGGTTTTACTCTCGATATGCTTGTCACATTTTATGAATACAAATAAAGCAAGCCTGATTGAAACCACTTGATCAGAACACTTTTTCCGATCCTCATGAGTACACAATACAATAGATAGATTAAGATTTGATGCTTTAACTGTCCGACTAGCTACAAAATTTATAGAACTAAAAATTAGGATAAAAATGCTTTCATTCCAATCTTAGTATGCAGGAGCTTTAGGTTTTATTTTGAATATCCCCTCGCTTTAGCAAAAATTAGCAATCAGCCAAGAACGGCAAAACTTTGATCAGGAACTCTTCTGGTTTCTCTGCAAATGGCGCATGTCCAGTTTGCATCACAATCAGTTTTGAATCTTGTATAGACTGATGTGCGATGACTCCATCTTTTTTGGCTGGGATGACAGGATCATGTTTACCAAAGATGAGTAATGTTGGTACTCTGATTGCGGATGCACGTTGACGTAAGTCATGATCTGAAACAATAAAACTACGCCAAACAGCACGACTTAATGCAACACGCTCACTAGTCGCTTGAGATGTGGCGGCTCGTTCTAACATTGCTTGTACTGTTGGTGTCCGATGACGCAGATACCGCGCTGCAAAAAACCGTGGTGAAAACGAAAAACGACTTGCCTGAAACTTACAGAACATTCGCGTAATCATATTGTGCGGCGTAAATCCGCCCGGTGAAACCAACACCAATCCTCGTACAAGTTCAGGAGCTTCAATTGCCAATCGTGCCGCAGCATTACCACCTAAAGAATTACCAATAATCAAAACTGGCGGTAATGCCAATGCAGTCAGAAACTCGCGCAAAACTTGATAAAAATACTCTGGACTGACTTTAGATAATTGTTCTGGCGCAGCCGATTTGCCATAGCCTGGCCAATCCAATGCCAGCACTCGATATTGCTTTTCTAGCACTGGAATAACAGCATCAAAATCCTGACTCTCACCGGGATTAGCATGAAGCAAAATCAACGGCGTGCCTTGACCAGACTCACTATAGTAAACTAATCCTGAAGATAGATTGACTGTAGGCATAACGTGAATATCCCTAAAAAATTAATTAAACATAGTCCGTATTAAAAGTAATTTCAAAAAACACTATAAATTTATATTTTTCAAATATCTAAAATATACTCCAGAAGCTTAGTCGCACCTAAGAATAGGTAATATAAGCCTGTACCAATAAATTTTAATATATTATTAAGGCCAAATACGGATTCTAAAACTGTAATTATGGTCAGCCACAAAATCAAGTCATTGGTCTTTTGTTGAATAATCTCCAGTTCGCCTTGTATAAACAAGACATCCACCCAAATATTCTTATCTGCATTAAAAGTACTATCCATATCATGTATTGAGTCATACTGGTACAACTCAATCTCACTAATTTGATTAGAAGCTTGAATATTGATAGCTACTACAGCCGTTCCTTTAAATGTAAGAACGGTTCTATCACACCAAATCTCAATACTTTGTTGGCAATTTAATGCAGGGATAGCAAATGATTTATTAGACCTTATTTCGACTTCATCCGTAGAAGATGTAATCTTAAACTCTGAAAATGTTGCTCCTAAAAAAACACTCTCCCCAATATTGGTTACTTTCACCCCATACTCTAACGGAGTCCCTTGGGATAGTTGTTGTTTTCTTCGCTTAAAGCGAAATCTTGCACCAGAAGTTTGTCTGTATATAAACTCTATCCGAAGTTTATTTTTTCCATGTTCATCAGTACTAGTCATTTACTTCCCCTAATTTTCTTAAATAGCATCCGTTCAGAACTTTACCGTGTATCAGAGTTATCAATTAATCCTAGGTTGACACCAGCATTATTTACAAAAAAGCCCCGCATTCACATGCAGGGCTTTATCAAAACTAAAGAATCTTAGTTCTTAGTTTTATCAACGATTTTGTTTGCTTGGATCCAAGGCATCATCGCACGCAATTTAGTACCAGTTACTTCGATACCGTGTGCAGCATTGTTACGACGACGTGCAGTCATTGAAGGATAGTTTGCAGCACCTTCAGAGATGAACATTTTTGCGTATTCGCCTGATTGAATACGTTTCAGCGCGTTGCGCATTGCTTCGCGTGATTGTTCGTTGATGACTTCAGTACCAGTGACATATTCACCGTATTCTGCGTTGTTAGAAATAGAGTAGTTCATGTCAGCGATACCGCCTTCGAACATCAAATCAACGATCAATTTCAACTCATGCAAACATTCGAAATACGCCATTTCTGGTGCATAACCTGCTTCAACCAAAGTTTCGAAGCCCATTTTAACCAATTCAACAGCACCACCACAGAGAACAGCTTGTTCGCCGAACAAGTCAGTTTCAGTTTCGTCTTTGAATGTAGTTTCGATGATACCAGTACGACCACCACCAACGCCTGATGCGTAAGCAAGAGCCAAGTCACGTGCTTTACCTGAAGCATTTTGGTAGATTGCAACGAGATCTGGAACACCACCACCACGTACGTATTCTGAACGTACAGTGTGACCTGGTGCTTTTGGAGCAACCATGATCACGTCTAAGTCAGCACGTGGAACAACTTGGTTGTAATGCACAGCAAAACCGTGTGCGAATGCCAATGTACCGCCTTTTTTCAGGTTTGGCTCGATTTCGTCGCGGTACAATTTTGATTGGAATTCATCTGGAGTCAGAATCATCACAACATCAGCAGAAGCAACCGCATCTTTCACTTCGCTAACTTTCAAGCCTGAGTTTTCAGCTTTTGCCCATGAAGTTGAGCCTTTACGCAGACCAACAACAACATCAACACCAGAATCTTTCAAGTTCAGTGCGTGTGCATGACCTTGTGAACCGTAACCAATGATGGCTACTTTTTTAGCTTGAATCAGGGAAAGATCACAATCTTTATCATAAAAAATGTTCATGCTGCACTCCAATACATCTTTAGTTAGAAACAAATAAGGTAAAAGTCTATGACGACTTTAATTTATGGCGCGCAATTTAACAGTTATTGAGCTAAATTGCAGCGTCGATTGACAACTTTTTAACAGAAAGGTCAAAAGCAAATCCTCCCTAACCCTCCTTTTTCTAAGGAGGGGACTACTTTGGCTACGCCAAAATAGAAAAGCCCCTCCCTTTGCAAAGGGAGGTCGGGAGGGATTTTGCTTTTAGATCTTAAACACTCAACACTTTCTCACCGCGTGCAACACCAAGCACACCAGAACGCACGACTTCAAGAATCGTGTTTTCTGACAATGCTTCGATAAAGCCATCTAGCTTATCGGTCGCACCAGCGATTTGAATCGTATAGGTCGTTGGTGTGACATCAACCACTTGCGCGCGGAAGATATCCGCTGTACGTTTGATTTCTGCACGTGCAGCACCAATCGCTTTGAGCTTGATCAACATCAACTCACGCTCAATGTGTGAGCCCTCAGACAGATCAACCACTTTTACAACTTCAATCAACTTGTTGAGTTGCTTCGTGATTTGCTCAATCTTGTGTTCATCACCATAGGTGGTCAATGTCAAACGTGACAATGTTGAATCTTCAGTCGGTGCAACGTTAAGCGTTTCGATGTTATAGCCGCGTTGGCTAAACAATCCAACTAGACGTGACAATGCGCCTGGTTCGTTTTCAACTAATACAGAAATAATATGGCGCATTATGTACGCTCCCCTTTTCTTAACCACATATCGCGCATGGATTGCTGAGCGATTTGCATTGGGTAAACGTGTTCGAGCGGATCGACGTATACATCCATATAAACCAAGCGATCTTTCATCGCCATTGCTTCAGCCATCTTGCTTTCAAGCTGTGATGGATCGGTAATTTTCATACCAACGTGACCGTAGGCTTCAACCAACTTCACAAAATCAGGCAATGACTCCATGTATGAACTTGAGTGACGACCTTCATACTGCATGTCTTGCCACTGTTTCACCATGCCGAGTGAACGGTTGTTCAAGCAGAGAATTTTAACTGGCAAGTTGTACTGCAAGCAGGTTGAAAGCTCTTGAATATTCATCTGAATCGAGCCTTCGCCTGTGATACAAACGACATCACGCTCAGGGAATGCCAACTTACAGCCCATTGCGTATGGCAAACCAACACCCATCGTGCCCAAGCCACCTGAGTTGATCCACTGACGTGGTTCGTCGAATTTGTAATACAACGCAGCAAACATTTGATGCTGACCGACGTCAGATGTAATGATCGCTTTACCATCGGTAATTTTATGCAGCATCTCAACAACTTGCTGAGGCTTCATTTGACCATCATTAGACGCGTCATAACGTAAACCATGACGTTTACGCCATTCATCAATTTGCGTCCACCAGTTGCTGATTTCAGCCGCATTTGGCTTATTTACACCGAGCTGTTTCAACTGGGTCAACATTTCCGCCAAAACTGGCTCAACCGCACCAACGATTGGAATATGCGCCATGATGGTTTTTGAAATCGCCGCAGGGTCGATATCGATATGGATAATCTTGGCATCTGGGCAGAACTTAGCAGTGCTATTGGTTACACGGTCATCAAAACGCGCGCCAATACACAAGATGACATCAGAATGATGCATCGCCATGTTGGCTTCATAAGTGCCATGCATGCCGAGCATGCCAACAAACTGCGGATCAGTACCCGGAAATGCACCCAAACCCATCAAGGTATTGGTCACTGGGAAATTCAGTAAATGCGCAAGTTCAGTCAAATGATGTGAAGCATTACCCTGAATAACACCACCGCCTGCATAAATCATCGGGCGTTTTGCAAGAAGCAACTCATCAATCGCTTTACGGATTTGACCTGCATGACCACGACCTGGTGGCAAGTAAGAACGGAGTTTTACTTTCTCAGGATATTCGTATGGGAATTTTTCCGCAGGATTGGTCATATCCTTCGAAATGTCGATTACAACTGGACCTGGACGACCTGTGCTCGCGATATAAAACGCTTTCTTCACGATCATCGGAATTTCGCTGGCATGGCGAACTTGGAAGCTATGCTTCACAACCGGACGCGAAATACCGAGCATATCCGTTTCTTGGAATGCGTCTTCACCAACTAAATGTGATGGAACCTGACCAGAAATCACAACCATTGGAATTGAATCCATATAGGCAGTTGCGATTGCTGTAATCGTATTGGTCGCACCCGGACCTGAAGTCACAAGCACTACGCCAGTTTCACCTGTTGAACGCGAATAAGCATCTGCCATATGTCCAGCAGCTTGCTCATGACGTACAAGAATATGTTCAACTTTATCTTGGCGGAACAATGCATCATAAATATGCAAAACCGTACCGCCTGGATAACCGAAGAGGTACTTGACGCCTTCGTCGGCCAATGCACGAATGAGCATCTCACCGCCAGAAAGTAATTCTACTTTCTTCTCTGTTTGCTTATCAGTATTTTCCAATTTTACTCACCCTAATCACATTAACTCGTTGCCTACTCTATTGATCACAATCTTTTTAATAGCAATAGATAAACAACATGAGCCCAGAATGCACAATGCAATCCAGACAATCATAGATTTTTAAGCTCATTTAAAGAGCAGGATTTTGACGGCAGAGCAGAAAATCATACGCTGGTAAGTGTGACCAGAATAAGACATGCAGCGCATTCGGATGAGAATGCCCCAAAAGCATCAACAAGCGCTCGCGATAGAGCAGATGTTCGCCAAAGCTAAAGATATTCATACCAAAGGGTGGTCGGCATGAGCATCGATAAAAAGATAGGGTATTTTCTGAAATTTTCGATACTGCGTCAAGACCTACGTGGAATAAACGGTAATAGTATTACAAATAGAATTAGTGGCTGTTTAAACATGTGCGTTTGTATTTTTTGGATTTTAATATGGCTCAAATACATAAATCGGCAGCTACACTCAGAATATTTGGAGACTCATTAATTCCAGATGAAATAACAAGACTGCTTGGTAGTAAACCAACTAAAGCGACACAAAAGGGAGAAATAATTCTCTACGACTCTGGTAGAGAACAAATAGCTCGACATGGCAGTTGGAGACTTGAAATTTCAGATTGCGTACCTGAAAACCTAGACCATCAAATTTCATGGATTCTAAGTCAGCTTACCGATGATCTGGAGATTTGGAATAACTTGCACAAAAAATTTAGAATAGATTTATTTTGTGGTTTATTCATGAATAGTAGCAACGAGGGGTTTAGTCTTTCCTCCGAAACAATACTAGCACTTGGTAGCCGAGGTATAGCGATTGGTTTTGATATTTATGACTCTCAATAAATAAGAAACTTAAAGATTCGTCAGAAACGATAACCCCTATTTATGGATTACTCTTTACACTTAAATAAGGTTCACAAATTTAATGATTGTCGACACCCCAAATTGCCCAAGATGTAAAACGAACGAGAGTGTCAGAGCAAAGACACTTCTCATCGGTATGGCGAGCCCAAAGAAAATGTGGCCTGATGAAGAACGCGCAGGTTACATACGCAAAGACCAGTTGGCTATTGACGAATGCACTCCTGAGTCATTAGCAGCAGCTCCTTTGGAGCAATTTCTCAATGCGTATTATTGCAACTTATGCGGTATTGGATTTGCTACAGATGAAATGCTGAATATCAAATAGCTCAAACTTCGAATGCAGCATTACAATAGTATATGCATTGATAAATAGAAATTAGACCAAAATGAATTTTTAAATCAGAAAAACTCAATCCTAACCGCATCAAACGCAGGCATTTCATAAGGATGAGCTGCTCGAAGCGCATCAACCACAGCGTGAATAAACTCATCTTCAACGACAGTTTCGACACGCCATTCTGGTACTTTCTCTAATTCACTCACCTCACCAATAAAAGGCGTTGCACCTTTTAACGGTCTGAACTGACCCCGTCCCATAACTTGCCAACTACAAGAATCATAAGCCTCATAACGTCCCGCACCCGCTGCAAAAATCGCTTGTTTTACGACTTCAACATGTGAGTCAGGAACGTATAGAGTCAGTTTATACATTACGCTTCGCCAGCATTAACCAGCAAAGACGCGCGCATTTCTAAACAGACGCAACCATGCACCATCTTCCGTCCAATCTTCAGGCTTCCAACTATGCTGCAATGCGCGCACGTTACGCTCTGGATGCGGCATCAGCAATGTCGCACGACCATCAAGCGAAGTCACACCTGTAATCGCTTCTGGTGAACCGTTTGGATTGAGTGGATAGGTCTGTGTAGGATTGCCATGACTATCAACAAAACGCATCAACACCTGCTCCTGTGCATTCAGCTGAGCCAATTGATCCGCAGTCGCATCGACACGACCTTCACCATGCGCCACGACGATTGGCAAGATTGAACCAGCCATACCATCAAGCAAGACCGAACGTGACTTTTCAACACGTACGTTGACCGCACGCGCTTCAAAAGATTCACTAGTATTACGTCTAAAGCGTGGGAACAACTCGGCACCCGGAATGAGCGTATTGAGCTGTGACAGCATTTGACAGCCGTTACACACGCCTAATGTGAAGGTTTCGCTACGATGGAAGAAACTTTCAAATTGGTCACGAAGTTTTGCATGGTAAAGCACTGATTTTGCCCAACCACCACCTGCGCCCAATACGTCACCATAACTAAAGCCACCACAAGCAACGAGTCCTTGGAAATCATCCAAACGCACGCGCCCAGCCAGCAAATCACTCATGTGAACATCGTAAGTCGAGAATCCAACACGATCAAAAGCTGCAGCCATTTCGATCTGACCATTCACACCTTGCTCACGCAAGATGGCAACTTTAGGTTGGTTCAGATTCAGGAACGGCGCTTCGATTGGCTCATTCAAATCAAAGGTCGGTTCTGCAATCAGACCTTGATGTGATTTGTCGCTAATCAAGGCAAACTCTTGATCAGCGCAATCGCTATTGTCACGTAGACGTTGAATCTGATGGCTGGCTTTCGCCCATGCAGTCTGCAACTCAACACGCGGCAAGCTCAAGCCTGCAACGGTCAACGTATCCGAGTTGTTGACAGTACCAATCACAGAAACTGCATTCGCAATTGGCGAATTAGCCAATTTCGCTTGCAACTCAGTCCAGTCGCTCAGGCGAACTTGAACCACACAACCCACTTCTTCAGCAAACAGCTCTGCAACAGCATTTTGACCAATCTTGAGATCAACACCTAGACGGCTTGCAAACATCATCTCAGCAACAGTCGCGAGCAATCCACCATCAGAAATATCATGGTAAGCCAATAATTTACCTTGCTTCGTCCAATCTTGAACCAGATTAAACAATGCTTTCAAATCACTGACTTGATCTAGATCAGCAGTCACTTCACCGAGATGGTTATAGACAGTTGTCAGTACCGAAGCACCCAGACGGAATTGACCGCGTGACAAATCAATACGAACTAGAACACTTTCATCTTCTGTTTTGCGTAACTCAGGAGTTACATGTAACCGCACATCTAGCACAGGCGCAAATGCAGTCACGATCAGAGACATTGGTGATGTAACGGCTTTATCCACGCCATCATCTTGCCAAGTAGTACGCATGGACAATGAGTCTTTACCGACTGGAATCGCGATATCGAGTTCTGGGCACAGTTCCATACCGATGGTACGAACTGCTTCAAACAACGCTTGATCTTCACCTGGTTGCCCTGCTGCCGCCATCCAGTTTGCAGATAATTTAATATCGCCTAAATGGTCGATTGGCGTAGAAGCCAAGTTAGTAATCGCCTCTGCTACACACAGACGTGCAGATGCTGATGGATTAAGTAATGCCACTGGTGGGCGCTCACCCATACTCATCACTTCACCAGTTGTCGATTGATGACCTGTGACTGTTACTGCGCAATCGGCAACAGGAACCTGCCAACGACCAACCATCTGATCACGCGCCACATAACCCGTAATCGAGCGGTCACCAATGGTAATTAAGAATGATTTACTTGCCACTGTCGGATGACTGAGTACACGGAAAATCGCATCTTCCAGATCAATCGCACCTGCATCAAACTTCGTGCCGACACGTTGAAAATCTTCGTATTGACGTTGCAACTTTGGTGCACCACCGAGCATCACTTGCATCGGAATATCGACGGGATTATTACCGAAATGTGGATCACTCACCGTCAAATGACGTACTTCAGTGGCATCACCGAGCACCGCAAAAGGACAGCGTTCACGCGCACACAAGCTTTCAAATAATTTCAATGACTCAGGACGAATCGCAAGCACATAGCGCTCTTGTGCTTCATTCGACCAGATTTCCATTGGTGACATGCCCGCTTCAAGCGATGGAATCTTACGCAGATTCAGCGTTGCACCGAGTTTATGATCATTCACCAACTCAGGCATCGCGTTAGACAAACCACCCGCACCGACATCATGAATCGATACGATTGGATTAGCTTCTTCTAAGCCCCAGCATGCATCGATGACTTCTTGGCAACGGCGCTCCATTTCTGGGTTTTCACGTTGTACCGAAGCAAAATCAAGCTGTTCACCCATCGTGCCACTATCTACACTCGACGCAGCACCGCCACCCAAGCCGATCAATAACGCAGGACCACCCAAAACGATGAGCAAATCGCCTTCTTGAATTGGTAATTTCTCTACATGATCTGGACGAATATTACCGTAACCACCTGCGAGCATAATTGGCTTATGGAAGCCGCGGACATTACCGTTGACATTCAATTCAAAAGTACGGAAATAACCACAGAGGTTCGGACGACCAAATTCATTGTTAAATGCCGCAGCACCCAATGGGCCATCGGTCATAATTTGGAGTGGTGATGCCATGCGTGATGGCTTACCGTATTCTGCACCAACTTTGTCTTCCCAAGGCTCAAGCGCACCTGGAATATTCAGGTTAGAAACGGTAAAACCTGCAAGACCCGCTTTTGGCTTACCGCCACGACCTGTCGCGCCTTCATCACGAATCTCACCACCAGAACCTGTCGCAGCGCCAGCAAATGGCGCAATTGCTGTTGGATGGTTATGGGTTTCCACTTTCATCAAAATGTGCGTGGCTTGGTTGGTGTAGTTATATTTGTGTTGTTTGCCTTGCGGATAAAAACGAGCAGCAGACTCACCCACGATCACTGACGCATTGTCTTTATACGCAGACAATACATTTTCAGGAGATTGCTTATAGGTGTTTTTAATCATCTGGAATAGTGATAATGGCTGTTTTTCGCCATTCACAGTCCATTCCGCATTGAAAATTTTATGACGGCAATGTTCTGAGTTTGCCTGTGCAAACATCATTAGCTCAATGTCGTTTGGATTACGGCTCATGCGTGTAAACGCATCGGTTAAATAATCAATTTCATCAATCGACAGTGCAAAACCAAACTCTTTGTTTGCCTCTATCAGTGCATCACGACCACGACCGAGAATATCAATACTATTCAATGGTTTTGGCGATGTTACATGAAACAATTGTTGAGCTTGATCAATGTCATCAAATACAGTTTCTGTCATGCGATCATGTAGAACTGCTTTCAATTCTTTCGTCACACTGCTGACACCACGCAAGGTGTACAGTATGCCGCGCTCAAGGCGATTTACAGGCACATCGCAGTTATTAAAAATATCGGTTGCTTTAGAAGACCACGGAGAAATCGTTCCCAAACGCGGTGTCACCAGTATTTGAACACTATCAGCATCTTTTGTTTGTACTGCAAACGTTTGATCGTCATTCAGTAGACCGACGGCAGCTTTAAGCTGTTGATCAGCTAAAGGCGCATCAAAGAAGTAGAGAAACTGACTATCAATCCCCGTTACAGCTGCAATATTTGCTAGACGGGAGAGCAACTGACGTTGCTTGAAGGTAGAGAGTGCAGGCGCACCAGCCACGATAAACATACTAGGACGAGCTCCATTAACAATCTTAGGACTGCTAAAGCCTTAAAAAGAAGTCGCCTATGA
>JASLHI010000037.1 GCA_030149815.1 Aquirhabdus sp.
TTTGCATTTAAATAGTCGCAAACGACGAAACCTACGCTCTCGCAGCCTAAGGGCTGAGAGTCGCCCGCTACCGAATGTCTGTGGTTGGTAGCCGCGACAGAAGCGCACGCACACAGAACCGCATGTTGTAATGTCTCGGGACAACGTGTCAAATCAAGAGAATCGCCAATATCTCCCTGTCTGTCGGGTCGATTGCGGTTAAAACCAATAGACAAGTACTAAACATGTAGATTCACGAGCGTAGTACTGGCGGACGCGGGTTCAACTCCCGCCATCTCCACCATATCCTTAAATTCATATGCCGCGATACGCTGGAATATGATTAAAAAAAGCCTAAACTTCAATAGTTTGGGCTTTTTTTATGCCGATGTATACCTATGTTTGCCGACATACACTAGGGTGGATTGTGTACACCAGCTTGTACATTGTAAGATTTATTGAATCCACGGTGTACACGAAAGGTGCAAGGCCGTGAAATGAAAAAAATATTGAGAAACGCCCTCTATTATCCAAATAAAACTCGTCGCACACCTTTAATGCTAAAGAGATTTCCTGGATTGCTAGTTTCGCGTAGGATGCCACTCATGCGTGTACGTAGTTTTGCATTTCGATTGGCAAACCAAATCACGATCTCTGCCAACCAAGGGTAGGCATGGATACGATTGGCTTTTTTATAAAGCTCATACTTGGGTTTCAGTGCGAGTAATCCTGTTTCATAGCGCGCACGTATTTTGGCTTCATCTTCATTGGTAGGGGCGCTAATGATTGCATCTGCTGCAAGCAGTGCAGTTTCCATAGCCTTGCCGATCCCTTCACCTGTACATGAATAGGTTGCCCCTGCGGCTTCACCGATCACCATAAGACCTGCGCGACTCCAGCGAGCGCCTTGTAGCGTACAGCGCATCGGTGCGCCCTTGATATCACTAATGAGTTCTCCTTCTTGCAGCAAGGCTTTGGCTTGTGGATATTCAGCAACAAACGCATCAAAAATCTGGCGTAAGTTATTATCAGTTTTGCGTTTTCCTTTGCCATTATGCACGGTATAGCTGTCGATGGTGCAGACGCCGATATTGAATACACCATCGGGTTCTGGAAATATCCAACCATAACCGTGACGACAATGCACGCTACACACGAATTCCATTTCAGTAATGCGTCCAACCATGGTCGGTGCATGAACGTATGCACGGAGTGCCACACCACTGGGTGTATGACGCTCACACATGTTAGCCGCTTGCAAGGCTTTAGGTGTTGCACCTGTTGCGAGTAATACCCAGTTGGCTCTGATCTCTATCTCGTCTTCGCCTTGTCGTAATACTGCGCCGATGACGCATCCGCTGTCATCTTCCAGCGCCTGTTCAAAACGGATTCCTCCAAAAAATTGTGTACCGCCAGCAATGGCATGTCTGACCAGCATTTCATCGAGAATACGGCGTGGCAAGACCGCAAGTTCGCCTTTGATATCGACATGTGCATGCCGACCAACGCAACGCACATAATCGACGCGCTGCGCGCGCGTCATCACTGCATCGAGGATACCTAGTCTGGTTAATGCATTGTGCGCGTCAGGAATTAGACCATCACCGCAGATTTTATCGCGTCCAATCTGTTGCTGATCGATCATGACGACCTGCTTGCCTTGTTCCGCCAATAACCGTGCTGCTGCGCTGCCAGCAGGACCTGCACCGATGACGAGAATTTGAGTTTGTGAAGGTAAAGCGGTCATGCCATCGTCCATGGTTGAACCTGTTGGTAATGTTTGTGGGCTTGTCAGTATTTGCCGTAAACATAACAAATAGTAAGTTAAATGAATCATTACAGCATGATGATTTTGAAATTTAATGATTAAAGTGATTGCTGGTTCTCATATATGGCGAGTAGTTCCGCATTACTCCATAAAAATAAATGTTATTCTGTAAATATTACCAAGTAGGACAGAAATACTTATTTTTTGTAGCATATAAGGTCAAAGGATATGACATTACAAAATTGCATTCGCCAACTGATGTTGGGGACTCTGGTTTTATCTGTGGTAGGTTGTGGCGGCGGTGGATCTGAGACTAGCGTAGACTCAGGTGCTACTAATAACTCCTCTGTAACAAACTCAGCGGGAAGTGTCATAGATTCATCTTCATCAACAGGTTCTACAGGTAGCTCAACGGGATCATCCTCGATAACGAATTCAGGCAATTCATCGAGTTCATCTTCAACCACGATTTCTACAGGAAGTTCAGCGGGTTTTTCATCGACAAGTTCAACCGGAAGTTCAACGAGTTCATCCTCGACAACCAGTTCGACAGGCGGCAGCTCAACAAGTTCATCATCGACGACAGCAATTCCTTTAGATATGGTGTCGTTGCAAATGGCACAAACTCATGTATTGCCTGCTGAGGGTTTACAGTGGACGTTGGCCAATGCCACTGAGTCGTTTCATGTGATTGCACGACGTGATGCACTGGCATTAGTCCAATTGCCGTATTCAGATGCGGTTCATCCTGTGATAGAGGGCTGGTTGGGAACAACATTATTGGGAACAGTATCTTTATCTGCGCCTAGTGCTTTATTTGGAACAGAAGCACACGGTCCTCTTTATGCCCAGAATCGTTATAGTGCATTGATTCCTGCAGCTTGGGTACAGCCTGGACTTTCTCTAGATGTTCGTGCCGATAATTACACTGTGGGTGCTAAAAAGTCTCCTAATATTGGTGCTGATGTCGATATGACTTTGCGGGTGTTACCATTTGGATTGTTTGGCGCGAACTACCCATCCTCATCACTGGCGATTCCACAGACTGCTATCGATGAGATGTGGGCTAAATGGCCTGTGTCAACGTTGCATACAGCGACGCATGATATTGGCTTGATTCAGTGGAGTTCGATCGTTATTGGGCCTCGAAATAACGGTGCTGCGTATGTGGTTCATTATAAAGATGAGCAGCACGATGGCTATGACGTGATGAGCAGTGTGCTCTCACTGCTGGGTGGGTTGCGCGATGCGAACGGCGAAGGGAGTGCGCCAGTCCAATATTATGCGCCGTTATTAATGCGCAATACTAAGGGTGTTGATCAAGGACCAGGAGGGGGCTTGGGCGGAGGAAATGTAGGTACGGGAGATACCGCATTTGCTGGCGTCTTTATCCATGAACAGGGGCATGCGTTTGGGTTGCCTCATCAGGGTGATGCCTATGGTCAAGGTAAGTACCCTTATCAAAGCGGCAGTCTGAGTGGTTCGGTGTGGGGCTATGACAGCAAACGTCAGCAGTTTTTGCCTACGTTTATGCCATCTACTGCAAGTAATTATAAAAACTGCGCTGCAACACATGTGATTGATAGTAGTGGACGTTGTGTTAAACAGGATCCAATGCAATCTGGTGCTGGTGATCAGGATCCGTCATATCGTTTTGATACTTTCTCTGACTATAGTACCGCCATGATGCAACGCTACTTTGAAGGCACTACATCACTGGATAGCAAGGGTAATGCGGTATATAGCGGTGGTAAAATTTTTCCTGATGCAAATTTTACCAGTGGCTATAAACGCTGGAATACATTGAGCAAAATATGGGTTAGGGTATCGACAGCAACGACAAGTGGTGGCATCTGGGGACTAAATCAAGGATTGCCAATCACTACGAATACACCCGTCTATGCTATCGCAATGACCTATAGCAAAGCTGGAACGCCTGGAGTTTCTCAGATTTATCCACCTCTGGCCTATACTGGAAACCTACTTCATTATATTGATCCGACGCAGGCGTCTGATCGTATGAGCATTGTGCCAAATACGAGTCAATATTACTGGTATTGCCGTAATGGCGGCTGTGACTATACGGTACGAGTGCGCTATACCAATGGTGTCATTCGCCATGTCTTATTACAGAACGGCTTCCGTCCGTTCAATCAGGCTAGTGGAACGCCTGCTGCAAGTACAACCGATCCGATCAGTTCTGATAGTTTCCGTACTTGGGTGATTCAAGTGCCTGCAGATTCAACGATTGCTGGCGTAGATTTGTTAGATACGCCGATGGTTTGGCAAGGTATGCCAGCTTCACCGACGGTGTTAGTGACGCGTTAATCTGAGTATTTTTTTGGAGTCGGGTTCGGTGAATATACTGAATCTGGCTAAATATAAATAAACTTGTATTTGACCGCAGAATGAATGGAATCATTAAATAAGAGATTGCATGAATGTTTCTGATTTGGTAAAAATTAAAGCAAATGTGGATGACTCTAGAGGTGCGTAAAGTGGAGTTGCTCAAAGAGATCGGTGAACAAGTCTGGATTAAATTGCGGAGTTGGGCATCTGTCATTGCGCATAACGAGCGAGATTTTTTAGATTTTATTTTGGCTGGTATTGCTGCCTTAGTGACTTGTGTATTGATCTATTATTTTTCTTGAGTTTTTTAGTTATACATCTTCATCCAATCACAATAATTGCTTTTAATCCTGGATTGTTGTCCTCCAACTCCAGATGACCTCCATGCAGTTTTGCAACTGCTTCGACCAGTGTTAAGCCAAGACCAACGCCAGATGTATTGTGTGCTGCAGAGCCACGAAAAAAGCGTTCTGCGACTTTGGGCTTTTCTGCATCAGAAATTCCTGGACCAGTGTCTGCGATGGTGACGTGTACTTTGTCATTCTCACGTATAACTTCAACAGAGATAGAGTCACCTTGATCGACAAATTTCATTGCGTTATCAATGAGATTTCCGATAGCTTGTGTGAGTAGAATTGGATCGCCATTGACGACAATGGGCTCAGTGGGCCTAAAGAGTAGAGAGATTCCTTTGAGTTCTGTTGCGGGCAGATAGAAATCGACCGCTTCAGCGACAACATTGTTGATATCCACTTGAATAAACCCCGAACGTCGCATTCCTGCGTCGATTTCGGCAAGTCGTAGTAAGGCATTAAATATCATAATGACTCGATCAACATCAGCAACTGCACCATCGATTTCGACAAAAGTTTGTTGAGGTGAGGGTTGTGTGAGTGCTAGCTCTTCTAGTCGTGTACGCAGTTCAGCTAAAGGTGTACGTAGGTCGTGCGCAATCGCATTTGATACATTACGAATTCCATGAACAAGTTGTTCAATTTGTTCAAGTAAATGATTGATCGTAATGGAGAGTGTATCTAATTCGTCACCTGAGGAATGCGTCGGTAAACGATGTCCGAGATCCCCTTTCATGATCGCGGAAACGGTATAGTCGACTCCTTGAATCCGTGATAGGAGCGCTTTTCGTAGAATAAACCCACCGAGAATCCCGATGACGGATAGGATGACGCCTGCGCCTGCTAGACCAAACCAGAAACTATTTTCAACGGGGGCAAGGAGTGCGCGGTCTCGTCCGACGAGAAGATTATATCCATTAGGAAGTATAGTTCTGACAACGATGACTCGCGTTAAATGCCCTTTTAAGGGCATTGTGATCGTATAGAGCCCTGTTTTATTAGCAGTATTGATTGGCCAAACTGGGATGTTTCCTACAAGTGGATGTTTATTGGCATCGGTCAGAATGAGGACTTTTTCTCCAGCAATCTTCATATTCAGCCGTGTCTTAATCAAGTCGGCTAAGCCGTCAGGTCCATCTTGATCATAGACGCTAATTAAATGCTGCGTGTCTTCAATCAGTAGCTGGGTGCGCACATCTTCGATCGTGATCCGCCATGCATACCAAAGCGTTGCTGCAAAGAGTACGAGCGTGGCAATCCCGAGAATGACATAACCTGATGCGAGGAAGAATGCTGAAGGGCGTACCATTCTTCCTAAAATCGATCTATTCATGGGCTGTCAACATATATCCAGCGTTACGAACAGTGCGAAGGAGTGGTCGGTCGAAGTCAGCATCAATGCGTTGTCTGAGTTTGCTGATGTGTACGTCGATGACGTTGGTTTGTGGATCGAAGTTATATTCCCAAACATTTTCAATCAGCATCGTGCGTGTGACGACTTGATTGGCGTGGCGCATCAGGTATTCAAGGAGTTTAAATTCACGAGGCTGTAATGACAGTGACTGCTGAGCGCGAGTGACTTTGCGCGTGAGCAAATCCATGTGTAGATCGCCAACAGCGAGGCTGGTTTCTTTTGGATTTTCCTGAGTTCTTCTGACGAGTGCATCCAGTCGTGCCAGCAACTCACCAAATGCAAAAGGCTTGGTTAAGTAGTCGTCGCCACCACTTTTGAGTCCATGAATGCGTTCATCCACAGTAGCCAGTGCGCTTAAAATCAGAACAGGCGTGCGTATGCCGGCTGCTCGCAATGTCCCGATAATCGCTAAACCATCGGCTTGATTGGGTAGCATCCGATCCATAACGATGACATCGTAAACTTGGTTGGTTGCGAGCTTTAGTCCGTCTGAACCATTATCTGCATGGTCGATCGTATGACCAGAATCGTGTAATCCTTTGATAATAAATCGGGAAACCCGTTCGTTATCTTCGACTAGCAATACTTTCATGAAAAAACCTCGAGCAATACTAGAGAAAATATCAGATAAGCGGCGTGGCTAATCCTTTCAGCGCATTTTAAGCCATGTTGATATTTTATGCGTAATGATTGCACTTTGTCCTCTAATCCTGAGCTGAAAACGATCCATTGTGGACATTTTGAATCTATCTAGGTTAAATCCTTGTGCATAAACTGTAATGCTAAAGTGTCTAAACGGATTTATTCGACTAACCCAACATCGCGTTTTTCTTGGACAGGTTCATCATGAGGGAGTTGCCAGAAAATCCAGGCGGCTGCGGACGTCATGAGACCCACGCAAATAAATGTCGAGTGAAACGCCTGTAATGCATGAGCAGTACTGCCAATAAATTCGCTAAAACCCGCCAATATTGCTGCTGCGCTTGCAACCCCCAGACTCATGGATAACATCATGATCATCGAGAGTAGGCTGTTGCCGCTACTGGCGAGTTTATCGTCAAGGTCTTTTAGCGACAATGTATTCATACAGGTGAATTGCAGTGAGTTAAAAAATCCAAACAATCCCATGTGTAAAATTCGCAGCCACGGTGGTTCACTGGCATTCATTAAAGCAAAACTAGCAATACTGAATCCAACGAGAACTGTATTTACCACAAGAACCTGACGATAACCAAAATGACGAACTAAAGGTGTCGTAAATTGTTTGGACAACATTGCCGCCAGCGCGACTGGAATCATCATCATGCCAGCCTCGGCAGGCGTGTGCCCTAAGCTGACTTGCAATAACAGTGGCAGTAAAAACGGCATGCTGCCACTGCCAATCCGTGCAAAGAGATTACCTAAAACACCAATCCGATAACTCGGCACAGTAAACAGCTTGAGACTAAAGAGCGCCTGATCACCTCGGCGGACTGCATGCAGCCAATACGCGGTCAGCGTTGCAAAAGCAAAGACCAAAAGTACCATAATGATTGCATGAGGCAGTCCCATTTCAGACAAACCATCGAGTGCAATCGATAAACCGACCATGCTGCTGGTCAAGAGTAAGTATCCCGTAGCATCAAATGAGATTTTTTCAGGATTTCGCAAGTCAGGCATATAGCGTAATGTTGCCGTTGCGCCAAGTATGCCAATAGGTAGATTAATCAGAAAAATCCAATGCCACGACGCGGCTTCGACTAACCAACCGCCCAAGGTTGGGCCAATCAGTGGACCGACTAAGCCAGGTACAGTGATAAAACTCATCGCAGGCAAGAACAAAGATCGGGGTAATGCACGCAAGATGGCGAGCCGCCCAACAGGCAGTAGCATTGCACCGCCAATACCTTGTACAACACGTGAAATCACCAGTAGATTTAAACTGGGTGAACTTGCACACAGCACTGAACCTAAAGTAAAAAACACGATAGCCATGAAGAATATTTTGCGTGTTCCGATGCGGTCAGCTAACCAGCCACTCGCAGGAATAATGATCGCCATTGTCAGCATATAGGCGATTACAACCGATTGCATGCGCAGCGGACTTTCACCCAGACTGCGAGCCATGGCCGGCAGTGCAGTATTGACGATCGTGGAATCCAAAGCCTGCATAAAGAAACCCATCGCAACCAACCAAAGCAGTGGTTTATAGTGGGGATGAGTGTCTGAAGGAGGATTGTTATGCATAGTTGCCATGACCGTATGGTGCTTCTTTGATGTCAAAGAGTTCTAAGACACAATGATTATGTCATTATTTTGATCGTGAATTGTGAGTGTGGTTTTATGAAATTAAGTTAATACGAAGGTGCGGGTAATCAAAAATATCAAAAAAAGAAACATGAACATTAATTAATCTAATTAATCGCTATAAATGTAAAAATCAATAGTTGTATTTTGTGTTTGTATGGTAAAATCGTAACCGATGTGATTGTGTATATTTTTTCAAATTCCCATCGTGTGCATGGAGAGTTTTATGTCCAGTGATAATAAGAACCAATTAGAATCAATAGAATCGGGTGTTACAGATTTGGACGACAATCAAAACTATAACTACATCGATATGACTAAAGCACTTATATTTAGTCTAACGGTGATTGCGCTAGGTCTCGTGATCGTCCTTGCTGAAATTTGGGTTTCATCCTCTACTCAGTAATCGTTTTTGTTGACCGTCGATGACTTGTTCATCGATGGGATTACAGTCTGTACAAAATGCTGGCATACTCAAGTGACTGATTGCTATTTTTGAGTTTCGATGTTGCGCTCGAATCTTGAATTTGGTTTGAAGTTATTTTTAATGAGAGGTCATCATGACGGATCATGATAATGAGTTAAGCAATTTAAAGCTTAGCGACCAGAATATTAATAATCAAAAAGTAGTGACGCCTGAACAGCAGGCGTTGCAGCAACTGGCAATGCAACTACATCGACCGCCACAGAGCCTGGCGGCTTTTTCTCATCTTTCTGTTGATCAATTGAATTGGCTGACGGCTCGTGTTGAGCTCATTTGTAAGCGTGAAGATGCACGATTGCGCGATGAGCTTAATCAGGCTATCCCAAGATTCCTGCGTCCTTTATTTTTTCGTCGCTTAAGGAGTCCGTCATGAGCCGATTAGCAAATCAGGCGGAGTTGATGAAATTGGCTGCTGCGATGGAAGTGCCAGTTGAGCAAATCAAGTTTTTGGCAGAGGTTCCTCCTCAAGCGTTACGTCATTTTAGAACAGCGATGATTGATCGCGTCTTTGATCAACAGCAGCAATTGTTTCGATGGTTTGCGGCATGGGTGCGCTGGATTCCAATCTGGGTTTCAGTCTTGATGGTGCGTTTCTGGTTGGGCTTAGTGCTTGCGACGCGAATCGCGAGTGCGCTTCCTGCGTGGCGAGCTGCCTCTATTGCTCAGCATGTGCCGACTGAATTTATGGCCGATATTGCCAAAGGACTTGATCCGCGGATGACGCGTGAGCTGGTTCGTTTATTGTCATCAACGCAAGTCCAAGCGATTGCCAATGTTTTACTTCAACGTCGTGATTTTATGACGATGGGGCGATTTGTTGGATTGTTGCCAGATCAGGTGATTCGTGATGTGGCTGCATCGATTGAAGATGAAGGTGATTTACTTGAAATTATCTTTCATGTCGATTCTCGGGCGCGGATTGATCATATTATTCATCTGTTGCCGTTTGAACGTATCCAACGTGCCATGATGATCGTGAGTGATCCGAGTCGGCGTTTGCTATGGCCTAAGCTGTTGTCTCTGGTGGTGAATGTCAGCGATACGATGAAGCGGCAGTTGGGAGATCTTGCCGCAAGTCAGGGCGATGAAGTGCTTGAAGGCTTGATTCGAGCAGCCGAGGAAGATGGATTGTGGGAGGATATTTTGCCTGTCGTGGCATGTTTATCGCCTGAAGTACAGCGTCAGGTTGTGCATCATCCTGCGATACAAGATGCTGTGGTGATGCAGCATATTTTGGATGCGGCTAATCGCGGCGAGTTGTGGAAGGATATGTTGACGCTAGCGTCTCATATGGATGACGGAGGGCGTAGTGTGGTGGCTCAGGCGATTACGGTCTTTCCTGATGAGGTGCTTGAGCACATTGCGTATGCGGCGTTACTCCGTTCACAGTGGAGTGTTGCTTTGGATGTGGTTCGTCGGTTGCCTGTGGAGTGGCATTTGCGTTGTGTGCAGATTCTTGAGAAATATACCAATGTCCTAGATCCAGAAACAGCGGCGCAGATTCATGGTGATCTTGCGTTTTATGGGATTATTGAGAGGGTGAATCGGTCGGCATGAGTGAGGCAATAATTTCATAGAGTTCAAAATATGACGTGTCATCAGTCAAGCATAGAGGGTACGCACAGCGCACCAAACACATGAGATAGGGTCTTTAAATTAGTGCGCATTGCGCACCCTATTTTCTATATCTATGATAATGATCCGCAGCAAACGTACATTGCAGCTCCACATCATGAGAGGTTATAAACGTGTCGAGTATAGGATGCCACTGCGGCGCGAGAATCTACGATAATTCTGACTACCATACGGATAAAGCATACTTTATACCTGATATGCAGTGGTTTGAGTATTGCGATACCCTTAGTTCTTGCGGGGTACCTCCTGCACAATTTCAAGGTAATGAAGACGAAATTTGGCACGCCATGGCCGAACTTACTAGGCATTTTGTTCGAAACATTCACCAATGTTCTGTATGCGGGAGGCTTTACGTTGCTGATGCATCTGGGGAATATCATTGCTTTAAGCCAGAATCAGATCAAACATCTAAGTCCGTCCTTTCTGGTCCGTTGCATGCAGAGGAAGAAATAAAGCCTACCATACAAGCCAATACAGAGGCATATTGGAGAAAACGTAGCGATCACTTGGATCGTCTTTCCAACTACCACAATGCGATTGAGAGAGGCGAGAATCCAGAGCCTCCGCTAGGAACTGCTGGAAAGGTGACTATGTATTCAAAAGAACATCCACAAGGCATAGATTGCACAGAACAGGTCAACAAAGACATACACGAGTTATGGATGAACAGAAACAACTAGTCAAGCATAGGGTGCGCATGGTGGTATTTAAATTGGTGCGCATTGCACACCCTATTTCCATATTCCCTCAACGCGGCAACGTATCCCTTAGAGGCGTCAATACCTCAAGTCCATATTGATAACCGCGTTCAATCAGTTCATCCAATCGTTCCCAATCAAACATGCCGATATCCTGAATTGGCATACGCAAATAGACGTCTGCATTGGAGATCGAGGTAAGTTGAATTGTGTTATCACTGGCAAGCGTTGCAGTACGCATGAGAATTTCGGATAAATTCGGCGCGCGTTTGGTGCCTTTCCAGTTGAACAGTGCCATTTGATCAGGCTCTTCCTCACCCGCACCTGGTGCGCCAATGTCGCCATTCATACTGACATTGCTGGCGATAATAATGCCACGCTCAAGTGCATGCATCACGTCTGTCGGTAAGTTATTGACTACACCACCATCACACAACAAATCGCCATGCCAAGCCACGGGTGGTACGACCCCCGGAACACTCATGCTTGTTCCCACCCAAGTTGCCAGTGTGCCGCGATCATGAATCATCGGATTGCCAGTCGTTAGGTTGGTGGAAATACAATAAAACGTACGCCTCAATTCCTCAATACGCCGAGTCCCAAATACTGATCTCAGACGAGTGTGAAAGCGTGCACCACGAATCAGAGAGACTTTGGGGACGGTGTAGTCATTCAGATAATTCCGCGCAACAAAAGTCTCATGGGCAATATGACTCATCTCAACACTGTCAAACCCACACGCGACAAGTGCTGCCACAAATGCCCCCATGCTTGTGCCGCCCACGATATCAATTGGAATTTGTAATTGTTCTAACGCACGAATGAGTCCGATATGGGCAAATCCGCGTGCGCCACCACCGCCTAAAACTAATCCAACACCTTTGCCTGAGATTTGCCTTGCAAGCGCACTAATATCTGAATGAGCCCAAGGATGGATAAAATAATGCGCACGTGCGCGAGTTTCTTCACGCCAAGCTAAAGTGTGTGGTGATGGATCACCTTCGGATCGTAATAAAACCAATTCGATTGGAACGATTAATCCATTGCTATGCAAAGCATCGAGTACAGGAACGTTTTCAGGTAAACGTGTGGCTTCAGCCAAAATGAGAATACGATCCGCTTGATGAAGGCAGCGTAACGACCACGGTGCGCTGTCATTATCTGCTGCATACAGCACGTAGTTATGTCGCTCTTCAAGAGAAGCGAGCCATGCGCGTAATTGTAGGTCTTCGGGGCTTTTATCTAGCGGTGTTTGAGCGAAGTTTTTGCCAAAAATAGCATCAACATGCGCAGCTGTAATCAGTCTAGTTGCAGGCCAGCCGTGTAAATGCTCGACTAACGATTCTGCAAGTTGAATTGCTGAAACCCCTGACGATGCTGGAATGACGGCTAATGTACCACCGACTTCTGTTTGTTTATTCTGTGGATTTTGGTTATATGCATTTCGTCCACGATTGATGACTAAGCGAGTTAAATCAAGTAGTGAAACCGCATTGGTTTGTACAAAATCAAGGAAAATTTGTGCAGAGAAGACCAATAACAATGAGTCGCGAACAGCATGTACGTTGGTGTTTCTTGGTTCACCATTGATGACCGCCATTTCCCCGATGGGTTGATAGCGACCGACATAACCCACTGTACGGTCATTCAGACTGACGCGTAAACGACCATACCAAACAATATAAACAAATAAGCAAGGATCGCCTTTTTGATAGAGCATATCCCCTGTGGTGAGTTGGAGCGGTGTTGCAGATTGAGCCAGTTGTTGTAACGCTTCAAAGGGTAATTTAGAAAAAATAGAGACCTTAGCAAGCGCAGTCGCGATGTGAGTTGGATTATCTAGGGTAACACTCATCGTCATGTTGGTTGCTCCATTTGCACACTAAATTCGTTTTTATTGAGCGCGTGTGCATACTTGTAGAGTGATCGGAGGCACTTTGAAAGTCAATATTGGTTAATGACACTTCGTCGTGAGTATTACACCCAATTCGCCATAAAATGATTGTTGGATAAGCTTCATAGCGTGTTTTTATATTCATTTTTCATATAAGTAAGTTATTTTTAATTGTTTCTTTAAATAAAGAATCGGGATTAGCATATCTCTTATCAAAGCTTAGACGTGTTGATGGAATTGAAGAGCGCAAACCTGACGTTCAATCCGATACGTTCGTGAAGGAGTAGAATAGATGAATGCTGTCATATCCACAGACCTAAAATTAAAAGATTCCAAGCTTAAAGAAATTGCGCAGGAAGAAAATAGTCATTCAATAACAAGCCCTGAGCGCATTCAAGAAATTCTAGCGCGAGCTGCACAATATGCGGTTGATGAAAAAGTCAGTTTCGCAGGTGGAGTTCCACCCAAAGATGCATGGTCTTTAGTGCAAGCTGGCGTTGCGGTGCTGGTTGATGTGCGGAGCAATGAGGAGCGTCATTTTGTTGGTCGAGTCCCTGTTGGCGAACATGTGGCATGGGCGACAGGAACATCGTTGAATCGTAATCCACGCTTTGTCAAAGAATTAGAAATCAAATTGAAAGGCAATAAAGAACAACTCATTGTTTTGCTGTGTCGTAGTGGTAAAAGGTCCGCACTTGCTGCTGAAGCGGCTGCAAATGCAGGCTTCACACAGGCGTATAATATTCTCGAAGGCTTCGAAGGCGAGTTGAACGATCAGCAACAACGCGGTGCTGTCGGTGGTTGGCGTTTTGCAGATTTGCCATGGGAGCAAGATTGATGAGCGATTGGTTTGGGCAATGACGATGGAGGAAGTCTCTCTTGAGTCAACCGATTGGTGTAATGAGGCTAAATCAATTAGGCTGATGAACAGAGATTTTCAAATAATGAGTGGTAGGAGTAAGGCGCATGAGCGATCCAGTCTTGTTTGTTGCAAACCAAGCACATGCACTACAGACAACAGAACCAACAGTCGGTAATAAGCCAAATATTGAAAGTCCAAATTGGCAGCTTGGGCGAATTGTCAGTGAGCTACGTGCTGAACGTGCGCGCTGGCGTGAGTCGCAGAAACGTACGCGTGAATTTGGCGGGCGTGAGTTGCCATCGCGAGAAGCATTACGTGAAATTGTCGAAGCATTGGCGGGTGCGTTGTTTCCAATGCGACTGGGTCCTGCGGATTTACGCCAAGAGGGTGAGGACTATTATATCGGTTACACCTTGGATACGGCACTGAATGCGTTGCACGAACAAGTGCGTTTGGCGCTGTATTACGAGGCACGTTATCGCGCATCAGCGACTCAAGCCGATAGCAATGCTGAACCTGTGACTGAAGTGATTGAACTGCATGCGATTGAAGTGGTACGTGCGTTTTCGTTGGCATTGCCGAAAGTACGTCGCTTACTCGATAGTGATGTGCAAGCAGCATATGACGGCGATCCTGCGGCACGGAGTGTCGATGAGGTGTTACTGTGTTATCCCGGTGTGCAGGCGATTATTTATTATCGTTTAGCACATGAGTTGTATGTGCAGGGTGTACCTTTATTAGCGAGGATTGTGTCGGAACTGGCGCATTCGTTGACGGGTATTGATATTCATCCTGGTGCGCAAATTGATCAAGGATTTTTCATTGATCATGGTACGGGCGTGGTAATTGGTGAGACTGCAATTATTGGTAAAAACGTGCGCTTGTATCAAGCGGTGACGTTGGGTGCGAAGCGTTTTGAGGTGGCTGAGGATGGGACTTTACAAAAAGATTATGCACGACATCCGATTGTCGAAGATGACGTGGTGATCTATGCAGGAGCGACGATTCTCGGTCGCGTGACGATTGGCAAAGGTTCGATCATCGGCGGTAACGTATGGCTGACGCGCAGTGTGCCGTCGAATAGTCATATCGCGCAGCAAGATGCGTCACAGCAAAAGCCGTAAGTTGAAAGGGTCATGGTTGTTCTGACCATGACCAAAATTTAAAGCCTGTTTAATCAAAATCAGTGTGGTTTGAAGCGCCAAAAAATGGCGTTCACCACAGCGGCGAAGCTTTGTCTTTTTTCATGTTTTTTAAGAGTTTTAGAGCTATTTTAAGTGTTTTTTGTTCCAGTGTTTTTAATTAAGAGGAGCCAGTCATGGCGAAAGAACAAGATTTACAGCATGCACAGGCACTAGGTGATTCTGCCGCTCGCCAGCTTGCCAATGCCACAAAAACCGCCCCGCAACTGTCGACGATAACGCCGCGTTGGTTGGTGCATTTATTACAATGGTTGCCTGTTGAAGCGGGTATTTATCGCGTCAACCGTGTGAGCAATGCGGATGATATTAAAATTGCCTGTACGCAACGTGATGAATCACAGTTGCCGCAAACGTTTGTCGATTACGATACTTCACCCCGTGAATATTTCTTAAATGGTGTGTCAACCGTTCTTGATGTGCATACTCGCGTTTCGGATTTGTACAGCAGTCCGCATGATCAAATTCGTGAACAATTGCGTTTGACCATTGAAACGATTAAAGAGCGTCAAGAAAGTGAACTGATTAATAATCCAGAATACGGTTTATTGGCAAGCGTTGCGGATTCACAGCGTATTTCGACATTGACTGGTGCCCCCACACCTGATGATTTGGATGATTTGATTGGTAAAGTCTGGAAAGAACCCGGGTTTTTCTTGGCACATCCAGCAGCCATCACTGCGTTTGGTCGTGAGTGCACTCGTCGTGGTGTGCCACCACCGACAGTCAGTTTGTTTGGTTCGCAGTTTATTACATGGCGCGGTCTGCCGTTGATTCCATCTGACAAAATTCCTGTGGAAGATGGCAAAACCAAGATTCTGTTGATCCGTGTCGGTGAGAAGCGTCAAGGTGTAGTTGGTCTGTTTCAACCGGGTCTCGCTGGCGAACAAGCACCGGGCTTGTCTGTACGTTTTATGGGAATTAACCGAAGTGCAATCGCGTCCTATTTGATCTCGTTGTATTGCTCGCTAGCGGTGCTGACTGAAGATGCGTTGGCGGTTCTCGAAGACGTGGAGATTGGCAAATATCATGACTATTCCGACAAATACAAGTAATTTAAAAAGCTCAAGCGGCGTGTCAGGTTTAACGCCTGATCCGCGTGCTGCGGGCTTGCCTGATGAAGCGACGTTGAGTCGAATTGCCAGTGCGCTTTTTCAGGCGTTACCGGGCGAGAGACCTGATTTTCTAAAGGGCTTTGCTTTGCCAGAAACGCCACCGCAACCTGCTGATCCGTATTTGGCATTAGGCGGACGTGCGCCTGCACTGGCGACTGGTCGCGGGCTGAATTTAGAATTACCACATAATGTGCCCAATCTTCCTGATTCACCTGAGAAGAAAACGGCATCGTTGCCTGTGGTTGGCGGAGCGAATTTACCGCAAGTGCCTTATTCACCAGTGACGCCAGAAATTGCAACGTTGACCCCAAGTCTTCCTGTATTGGCTGGTTCGCCGTCACCGACAGTTGCGGGTAATGATTCGCCGTTTTATTTCTTGCAAGGTTCTGGCGCAAGTCATGCGCCACAACCTGTTGATCCTGCGCTTGCGCTGGGCGGTCGTGCTCCTGCTTTGGCAACGAGTCAGGGCTTAAACCCAGCAATTCCGCAAAGTGTGTCTACTAATCCAGACGCACCTGAACAAAAGTCTGAATCCTTGCCAGTTATTGGTGGTGCAAGTCTGCCATCCGCACCTGCAAAAGCACCTGCGCCAGCTGCGACATCTGATTTCACATCGCTGACACCTAGTGTGCCGTCCAATGTGGCTGGCGCTGCGCCAAGTCGTGGTGTGAATGATGTGGATGCTTCGCCGTTTTACTTCTTAAATGAAGGCGGCGCGCCCGCATCTGCGCAAGCTCCTCAGAAAGTCGCATCAACGGATATTCCCGATGAAGCATTATTTGCACCTGATCTTTATGGACAGCCATTTGGTTTGCCTGGCGCTGATTCGTTAAAGGCTTTATTGGCTGGAAGTACTTCAAATCGTGCCGCTCCAAGTGCTGCGCCACAGCCAAGTCCATCAGGGTTTTATTTTCTTGATGTCCCCAGCAGTGGCTCTGCATGGCAAGACAAACCGACGAGTATTGTGCCAGTCAGCGCTGCGCATAAACCATTTGATGTGCAATCTGTGCGTCGGGATTTCCCGATTTTGCAGGAGCGTGTCAATGGTCGTCCGCTGGTTTGGTTTGATAATGCTGCTACGACGCATAAGCCCAAGTCGGTGATTGAGCGCGTGTCGTATTTTTATGAACATGAGAACTCAAACATTCACCGCGCTGCGCATGAGCTGGCGGCGCGTGCTACCGATGCTTATGAACATGCACGTAAGACAATTGCACGATTCCTCGGTGCAAAGTCTGAAAGTGAAGTTATTTTCGTCCGTGGTACGACAGAAGCGATTAACTTGGTTGCGAAAACGTGGGGTGTGCAAAATATTGGCGCGGGTGATGAAATCATCGTATCCAATCTTGAACATCACGCTAACATCGTGCCGTGGTTTCAGTTGGCGCAGCAAGTCGGCGCAAAACTGCGGGTGATTCCAGTCGATGATACGGGACAGATTCGTCTCGATGAGTATCGCAAGTTACTCAACGACCGAACCAAGATAGTATCCATTACACAAGTCTCCAATGCGCTGGGGACGATTACGCCTGTCGCTGAAATCATTGCTTTGGCGCATCAGGCAGGCGCGAAAGTATTGGTGGATGGTGCGCAATCTGTGGCGCATTTACGCGTTGATGTCCAAGCGTTAGATGCCGACTTTTTTGTGTTCTCGGGTCATAAGATTTTTGGTCCGACGGGTATTGGCGTCGTCTACGGTAAGGCTGAGTTACTTGAAAAAATGCCACCGTGGCAGGGTGGTGGCAATATGATTCAAGATGTGACTTTCGAGCAAATTATTTTCCAACCTGCGCCAAACAAGTTTGAAGCAGGAACAGGAAATATTGCTGATGCGGTTGGGCTTGGTGCTGCGATTGAATATATCGAGAGCCTTGGCCTAGACAACATCGCACGTTATGAACACGATTTGCTGGAGTATGGTCAGCATGGTTTGAGCAGTGTTTCAGGTCTGCGTTTGATCGGAACGGCGCGTGAAAAAGCCAGTGTCATGTCGTTTACTTTGGAAGGTTTTTCTAACGAAGAAGTTGGGAAAGCATTGAACAAAGAGGGTATTGCTGTAAGGACTGGTCATCATTGTGCGCAACCGATTTTGCGCCGCTTTGGTGTTGAAACAACAGTGCGTCCTTCACTGGCGTTTTATAACACGACGGAAGAAATTGATTTGTTGGTGTCGGTACTGCATCAGTTGCGTCGGACGAGAAGTATTCGTCGTTAATGTATTTTCTTCGTGAATAAAAAACCGCTTATTGAATAAGCGGTTTTTTTTATTGGGAAAAAGAGAAACTGTGGCAAATTTACCAAATATGACGAATTAACATGTGGCTCGGTATTAAGTTAGATATTTGATTACCACGGGATAGCGTGTTTGCCAGTTTTCAATTAAGTGTTCATGTTTATGCTGAGTTGGATGGAAATTAGGCTTTAAATAATCGAATGCTCGAACGGCATTTGATGTAAACAGTCCATTCAACCCAAAAAAGTAGGACATAGCCTCACTTCTAACACGCCATGTCGGCTTATAATTAGATTGTTGAATAATTTGTTTGTGATACTCACTTACGGAAGTCGTAAGTATCCGAAAAGCCTTTATAAAAAATCGGCGACGTAGCGCCAAGTCACCGCCCGTGATTTCTTGGAAAGCATCAAAGACCACAGACTTATGTTCTATCTCTTCAATCACATGCCATGTTATAAAAGCGGACATAACTTCAGGTGCATCAGTGAATGAGTCTGGATTTGAGAGCACATATTCAGAAAACATCCCAGTGAAGTGTTCCATAGCCGCCGCGAGAGCTAAACGTTCCGAGAGAGACTCTTTACTTAATGGCAGTAATACTCGTGTTTGAAAATCTTTTTCCATACTCTGGATATCAATCGGGGGATTGAACTTGGATTTATTCACGTTACGATGAGCCAAGCTATGATGCGCTTCCTGTCCAATAAATCCCGTAATATCAGCTTTGAGTTGAGCATCTCTAATTTGATCGCGTGCTTCACGTAAAGCATCGATCATATATCTTTCAGCATCGGGCAATATGGCCGAAAGCGCCATAAAGTAGCTGGTGAGTAAAGGGTTTCCTTGATACCAATCCAGAGTGAGCTCCAGAGAATCAGGCATATTAAACTTGCGTGGGGTAATTGCGATCGTCATACAACCCTCTCAAATGATATAAAATAGAATATAACAACGTTATATCATTGTAATATGGATTGTCAAGTATTATCCTTCTACTAAATATTTAAGTGATGATTGGTCAAAGAATGAGTCAGATTGAAAATTTATCGGTAGATCTTAAAAGCAAACTGACGGACATCGCACGTGATGTTGTTCGAGAGCAGGGGATTGATGCATTAACCTTACGTCTTGTGGCGAGTCGAGGGGAGACATCAACTCAAGCCATTTATACATTATTTGGCGGTAAGTCTGGATTAATCCAAGCACTCTATCAGCGTTGGGTCATCGATCTAGAGCAGCGTTTACTTGCATCTGCATCTTCTCAACCAGATGAATTAATGACGAAAACCGCTGAAATTTATCGTGAACAAGCCTTGTCTGATCCAGAGCTTTTCATGGCAGGAACAACCTCAGTTGCTATAGAGGCTGATGTATTGGGAATGATGTATCGTTCACAAGCGTTTGCGATGTTTGCAGGTTTTTTAAAGAAGGGTTTGGATAGTGGACTGTTTCAGCCAGTGCCAGACTCACAGGCAACTGCAAAAGCGATATGGTCAGCAGTGCATGGCGTGGTGCTATTTGAGCTTTGTGATCGATCGCATGATCAACGAAATGCACTCAACGAACTTATTCCGATTTTAGTTCGGGGATTAAAAGCTGTTTAGACGATCACAATCATTCGTCAATATTAATCCAGACGTATTTATTGTTTAACGGCTATAAATCCACAAATGAGTGCGGATTTATAGGATTTCCTACATGTATTAACCGAGCTTCCCATTCTTAGAGTCTTCAAATGCCTGCAGAATCTCTTCAAACGTATTCATAATAAACGGCCCACGACCATAAATTGGTTCGTTAATGGGTTCACCACTAAGTACAAGAAAGCGACTCTCTGCAAGAGTCTTTACTTCGATATCGGCGTTTTGACTGCTCATTACCGCCATTCCAGCTGCGTCTATTTTCTCTGTTCCAAATTGGAGCTGGCCAGACAATATATAAACGACAGCAGTATCTCCAACTTCGGTAGGAAAAACTGTAGATTGTCCTGCGCGCATGCGAACGTCGAGGATATTGATTCGTGTATGGGTTTTGGCAGGTCCAGATTTGCCCTCGAATTGACCTGCAATGACTCGGACTGAACCGATCTTATCAGGCAGTTCGACCGTAGGAATTTGATCACTACTTAGACTTTGATAACGCGGCTCACTTAACTTATCGCGTGCAGGCAAATTGACCCACAGTTGAATCATTTCAAACGAGCCACCTTGTTTGCGAAATTCCTCACTAAAAAATTCACGATGGATAATGCCCGCCGCTGCAGTCATCCATTGCACATCCCCCGCGCGAATGATACCGCCGCCACCCTTTGAATCCTTGTGCTCAATTTCTCCTTTATACACAATCGTCACTGTTTCAAAGCCACGATGTGGGTGTTCATTGACGCCTTTGCGTGGCGATAAAGGTTCGAGTTGCCCTGGCCCGATATGATCTAAAAGCAGGAATGGAGAAATGGTATTCCCCAGTTCATAATGTGAAAAAATAGAAAGTACAGGTGAGAAGTCACCCACAGCCGAGCGCGTGTCATTGCGATGGATAAAAGCCAGTGTCTTCATCATATTCCTTGTTCTTTCTAAGTTGTTTCTCAATTTTTAAATCAATTGAATTTCAGCAAATCTATTCACTTCGGCTCATGCCTGTCCGCCGAATTCATCTCATGTCTGAGGCGACTGATATGATTGTAAATCACTTTACGCATCCGATTGGTGGCGCCCAGCGGCTTATGTTCTGCCAATGCATGCCAAGGACTGAATGATAGGTTTTCGCAAAAATTGTTTTGTTCAGGCGTATCAAATTCCTGCTTAGGAATACGAATGGTCGCCACCTTGTAGAATGGTGCTTTCGACTCATCCCACTCTGTCATCGAGTCTTCAACTGACATGTCATTTGATGTTCGTGGTTGCATCAAAAACTCCATGCAGGCATCGCCTTTTTGCAGTGTGTTTTTCAACGCAGATCGCAAATAATTATTCTCAGGATTGCTTGGGATTGGATCGGTCGTATTCGAGCATGAACGCGCAGAATACTTCACGGCTAATCGATCCGCACCAATCCCTAATTGATAAGGCACCATAGAGAAATAGCGTGTTTGCAGAGGATTGGGAATTTTCGAACTGGCGGTTTGTAAGGCGATTTTGCTTCCTTTGAAGCCGAGTACAAACGGAATCGTGGCTTTTTGCAGCAAATTGCCGTTAATGTTTGTGACGAGCTTTAGATAGATTTTCGGTTCATTGGCGAAGAAGACTGGATGGTTAATCATTATAAAATCTTGGGTCGATGCTTGGTTTTCATCCTCCAAGAGTTTATTTCCAGCAACATCCAAAATCTTAATCGCCATACCGCGCGCGTCACCTTTGATATCAGCCCTTGTCGCATCCCCATCGCCGTTGGAGAAACGAATCCATGCAGGGTAAGTTTTGTTAGGAACAAACACGCCTTTTGCTAATTGGCTAGGTACGGTTGCCAGCACATGAAATTCAGCTTTTACGCAACCATGTGCTTTTGGGTGCGCATCTCGTTTGGCGTTGCCTGCGACATATTGTTTACGAATCGTTTTTTCAATCTCTGCGGCAATTTTATCGGCGTACATTGACTCGTTGGGATATAGTTTCTCACCCAAACCAGTATCCGCGGTCGGGTAGCTATTCGCAGATGCTTGTGGAATCTGGGTGGTTTCTGCCTGACTTTGACTTGCGACGATGCAAGCTGGAATGAGTAATAGGTGAACGCACTTAAGGCGTATTGGGCTGAACATGAGTCTTCTCCATGACGCGCGATAATAGGATGATGTTTCTACGCATGAGAGTAAAACAATCATGGATTCTGGCAAAATGATTTATCAAAAAAAGCCCACGATCACGTGAGCTTAGTTTTACGGCGAATCATATTCGAATTACGCTTTCAACAACGGTGCTAAGAAATGTCCTGTAAACGAACCTTTCACCTTCACGATTTGTTCAGGCGTTCCTTCGGCAATAATTTGACCGCCACCCGAGCCACCTTCAGGGCCTAAATCGACAATCCAGTCAGCGGTTTTCACCACATCGAGATTATGCTCAATCACGACAATGGTATTACCCTTGTCGCGTAAGTGATGGAGGATTTCGAGCAGCTTGGCAATGTCATGGAAATGCAAACCAGTCGTTGGCTCATCCAATACATACAAGGTTTGACCTGTATCTCGTTTTGCCAATTCTTTCGCCAATTTCACGCGCTGTGCTTCACCGCCAGACAATGTTGTTGCGGCTTGACCTAAGCGAATATAACCCAGTCCAACTTGCATCAAAGTTTCCAGCTTCCGCGCAATCACTGGAATCGCCGCAAAGAACTCATGGGCATCTTCCACTGTCATATCCAAGATATCGCTGATATTTTTGCCTTTATAAGACACTTCCAGCGTTTCGCGGTTATAGCGTTTGGTATGGCAAACATCACAGGGCACATACATATCAGGCAAGAAGTGCATCGCGACTTTCAGCACACCATCACCTTCGCAAGCCTCACAACGACCGCCTTTGACGTTAAAAGAAAAGCGTCCTGGTGTATAACCACGCGCTTTGGCTTCTGGCGTTTGCGCAAGCAATTCACGAATCGGAGTGAATAGGCCAGTATAGGTCGCTGGATTACTCCGCGGCGTACGACCAATCGGACTTTGGTCAATATCAACGACTTTGTCGAGATATTGCAAACCATCCATCGACTCGTGTTTTTCTGCAGTCAAGGTCGTTGCGCCATTGAGTTGTGTTGCAGCAAGTGGCAGCAGTGTGCGGTTGATCAGAGTTGATTTTCCTGAACCCGAAACACCAGTCACACAGGTCATTAGACCAATCGGCAGTTTTAATGTGACGTTTTGCAAATTGTGCCCAATTGCACCTGTCAGCGTGAGCTGTTTTTCAGGATCAGGTTGGTGACGTGTTTTTGGCACTTCAATTTTCTTACTGCCTGAGAGGTATTGACCTGTTAATGATTCAGGCTGGGCAATAATATCCGCCATCGTGCCTTCGGCAATAATCTGTCCACCATGCACACCCGCACCCGGCCCAATATCGATTACATGATCTGCTGCACGAATCGCATCTTCATCATGCTCAACCACGAGTACGGTATTCCCGAGATCGCGTAAACGAACCAAAGTGCCGAGTAGGCGTTCATTATCCCGCTGATGTAGCCCAATCGAGGGCTCATCGAGTACATACATTACGCCCATCAGTCCTGCGCCAATTTGTGAGGCAAGGCGAATGCGTTGTGCTTCACCGCCTGACAGAGTATCGGCAGAACGTGCCAGCGTTAAATAGTTCAAACCTACACTGACCAAAAACTGTAAGCGTTCGCGAATTTCTTTAAAAATCTTATCCGCGATCTCGCCTTTAGCACCTGAGAGCTGTAAGTCTTGATAATACTGCGCCGCTGCACCAATCGACTTCTGGACGATTGCAGGAAGTGCAACATCAGCGACTTTGACATTGCGCGCGATTTCATTCAGACGTGAGCCATTGCACACGTCGCATGGTGCATTGGATAAATATTGCGCCAATTCATCACGCACTAGATTACTTTCAGTCTCTTTATAACGGCGCTCTAAATAGGGCAAAACACCTTCAAACACCATTGTCCGCTTTTGGCTGCGACCACGTTCATCAGTGTAGTGAAAATCAATTTTGTCGCGGCCTGAACCATGCAAGATCATGCTTTGCTGCGTTTCATTTAGTGCTTGCCATGGTGTATCCATATCAATCTGATAATGCTCGGCAACGGTGGTGAGCATTCTAAAATAATATGGACGCTGTTTGTCCCAGCCACGAATCGCACCTTGATTCAGCGACAGCTCGTGGTTGTGAATGAGTTTCTCGGCGGTGAAATGGCTACGATGTCCCAAGCCATCACATACCGTACATGCGCCAACAGGATTGTTAAACGAGAATAAGCGCGGTTCTAAATCGCCAACGGCGCGATCACAGGTCGGGCAACTATGACGCGACGAAAAGGTCTGATCAGGATGTTTGTTGCCATCTTCATTGTTATCCATCCAACTGAGCAATGCCAAGCCATCACCTAAACGCAAGGTGGTTTCAAACGATTCCGCCAAACGATTGCCTAAGTCTTCACGCACTTTAAAACGGTCAATGACCACTTCAATCGTGTGCTTTTTCTTTTTGTCTAAATCCGTGACGTCATCTAGATCGACCAGTACACCATCGACACGCGCACGGACAAAACCTTGCGCACGCAGTTGTTCAAAGAGCAATGCATGTTCGCCTTTACGATCACGGACGACTGGCGCCATCAGCATCAGCGCAGTACCTTCGGGTAGTGCTTTGACGCTATCGACCATTTGGCTGACGGTTTGCGCAACCATTGGCAAGTCATGTTCAGGGCAATATGGCGTACCGACACGTGCATAGAGCAGGCGCAAATAGTCGTAGATTTCCGTGATCGTACCGACGGTTGAACGTGGATTGTGACTGGTTGATTTCTGCTCAATGGCAATCGCAGGCGAAAGTCCTTCGATGCTATCGACTTCGGGTTTATCCATTTGTGAAAGGAACTGACGCGCATAGGCCGACAGACTTTCGACATAGCGACGCTGACCTTCAGCATACAGCGTATCAAATGCCAATGATGACTTACCTGAACCCGAAAGCCCTGTAATCACAACAAATTTGTCGCGAGGAATATCTAAGGAAATGTTCTTCAGGTTATGCGTGCGTGCGCCACGAATACGGATATAACTTTGACTCATTATTAATTACTCATCGCTTTGCTTGTGGTGGCGGAACGCAGGAAATTTTTTAAGATCAAGAGCAAATCCTCCCTAACCCTCCTTTTACTAAGGAGGGGACTATTTTGGCTACGCCAAAATAAAAAAGCTCCTCCCTTTGCAAAGGGAGGTTGGGAGGGATTTTGCTTTTGCCTTTAACAATCATTATAGATGAAGCAATTGTGGCGTAAAACAAGGTTAATGTGAGGAATCATGATTAATAAATCATATCAAAAAGACATGTAATAGATGATGTGCGATTTGACGTATAATGCAGCATTCATTTTTCACGTCTTTGTTTTAGGTTTTTATGAACTCCTCTGAAGTCAGAGCAACGTTTGCGTTAGGTAGTATTTTTGCCTTGCGCATGTTGGGCTTGTTTATGATCGTGCCCGTCTTTGCAATTTATGGACGTGCGTATTCAGGGGCAACGCCTGCACTTATTGGTTTAGCAATCGGTATTTATGGTTTATCACAAGCTCTGTTGCAAATTCCAGTCAGTGTTTTGGCTGATCGTTCTGCTCGAAAACCCCTTATCGTTATTGGATTACTAATTTTTGCCATCGGTGGCGCGGTTGCCGCGAACTCTACCTCGATTTGGGGCGTGATTTTAGGGCGTGCTATTGCTGGCGGTGGTGCGGTGTCTGCTGTGGTGATGGCGTTACTCGCCGATGTTACCCGTGAGGAACATCGCGGTAAAGCGATGGCGGCGATGGGCATGAGTATTGCGCTGTCTTTTATTATTGCATTCAGTTTAGGACCGATATTGACGCATAAAGTCGGCTTATCAGGTTTATTTTGGCTGACCTCAATTGCAGGAATATTGGCAATTGGACTATTAATGATTGTGCCAACGCCAATTCGAGCATTAACGCAAAATCCACTAGGGATTAAAAAACAATTACAGTCGATTCTCAATGTTCCTGATCTAAATCGTCTGCATTTTTCGATTTTCAGTTTACATTTATTAATGACAGCGGCTTTCGTATTAATTCCGAGTCAATTGGTCGAATATGCTCATATTCCTGTGCATGCACATGGTTGGGTATATTTACCATTATTATTGGCTGGTTTTATTCTCGCGATTCCAGCGATTATTGTTGCGGAAGCCAAACGCAGAATGCGCCGTATTTTTGTCAGTGGCGTAGCGCTGATTGCCGTGTCATTAATCGTACTGACGATTTTTGATCAAAATCGAATCGGTTTATTGGTTGGCATCGGTTTATTTTTTATCGCCTTTAATACCCTTGAAGCATTATTGCCATCATGGCTGGCGAAGCGCGCGCCAGTTGCCGCAAAAGCAACCGCAATGGGCGTTAATGCTTCAAGTCAATTTCTTGGCGCGTTTTTCGGCGGCGTGCTGGGCGGGCAATTATTAACCCATCTCAATTCACAAGTCAGTTGGGCAATTTTGGCGGGCCTCGCGTGCGTTTGGTTGATCGTTGCCGCAAAATTAATCTCACCACCCTATTTATCGAGTTTGGCCGTACGATTGCCAGATTACTCCGCTCAACCGCATGGGGTGAATGATTGGGTGGTCAATTTGTTAGATATTGATGGTGTTGAAGATGTGGTGGTTTTGCTTGAACAACGTGTCGCTTATTTGAAAATTGATAAAACAAAAATGGATGTGCCAACACGCGCACAATTATCAACACTTTTGGGACAATCTTTTCAAATTTAGAGAGTGCTTTTTGTAGATAACTGGTTTAAAGTCTTCGGACTTAAAATTAAGTTATCGAATGAGGAAAGTCGCTATGCGTGGTGTAAATAAAGTAATTCTGGTGGGTACTTTGGGTCGTGATCCTGAAACGAAATCATTTCCAAATGGTGGTTCAGTGACACAATTTTCCATTGCTACCAGTGAAAGCTGGAAAGATAAAAATACTGGCGAACCACGAGAAGAAACAGAATGGCATCGTATCGTTCTGAATAATCGTTTGGGCGAAATCGCTCAGCAATATCTCAAAAAAGGCAGCAAAGTTTATATCGAAGGCAGCCTGCGTACTCGTAAGTGGACCGACAAAGAAGGTGTCGAGCGTTACAGCACCGAAGTCCGTGGTGACTCGATGCAAATGCTTGACAGTAAAGGTCAAGGTGGTGGTCAAAGCCAAGGTGATTACGAGCCTTATCAAGCCAACCAAGCGCCAGCACGTTCACAAGCAAGTGCACCTGCGCCAGCACAAACTAGCTATTCGGCAAATGATTTAGATGATGATCTGCCGTTCTAAGCTCAACCTAAGATCCATCTAGATATTTATAAAAGCTCATATTAATTATGGGCTTTTTTATTTCTTATTGACTAATCGTTGTCATAAATTTATAAGCCGATGATTGTTAAGATGGAAACTGTGCGATATAGTTTTCAGTGTAAGAATTTCAATAAATAATAGGTAAAAAACTCATGGATTCAGCGTTATATACTTCGATTTCTCCCTACTTTTCATATTTATGGATTATTCCCGTCTTGTTTGCATTCATCTGCTGGAGAAAGATTCTTTGGGTCTGCGGCGTGATCATTGTTCCTGACAATATGATTGGTTTGGTGACGAAGAAATTTGTACTTTGGGGCACTCACAAAGATCTTCCACCAGGAAAAATTATTGCACTAAACGGCGAGGCTGGTGATCAGGTTGATGCGTTGGCATCAGGGATTCATTATGGGTATTGGCCTTGGCAATACAGCGTTCAGAATGAACCTTTAACCAAAATTCAAGCAGGTTATATTGGGATTGTTGAGTCTCGTGATGGTGGACCTTTGATGGATGGTCATATCATCGGATTACATGTCGATTGCGATATGTTCCAAGACGCACGGGCATTCCTCACTAATGGTGGACAGCGTGGCCCACAAGCCATGGTGATTCCCGAAGGTTCATTCCGAATTAATTCACTGCTCTTTTCGGTGACAACGGTTCCCATGACTGTGATTAATAAAAATCAGATTGGGATTGTCGAAGCGCATGGTGGCATTCCGATTCCTGTGGGTCGGGTTTTGGCGAAACATGTAAATTGCAACATGTTTCAAGACGCCCATAAATTCTTGCTTGCAGGTGGTGAGCGCGGTCCACAAATTTCGATCATTCCGAATGGTCAATATAGGATCAATCCACGTCTATTTTCTGTGAAAGCGGTCGATTCTGTGGATATTCCAGACAACATGGTCGGTATTGTGACCACGAAAGAAGGCGCTGCTTTACCGACAGGTGAGATTGCGGGCAAGGAAGTAACACACCATAACTTGTTCCAAGATGGTCAGGCTTTTATTACAGCAGGTGGATTTAAAGGCTTGCAGGAACAAGTGATTCTTGCAGGACGTTATTTTATTAATCCAATGTTTGCCACCGTTGAAGTAGTCAAAATGACTGAAGTGCCGATCGCAAATGCGGGCGTGGTAATCGCCTATGTCGGTGAAGAAGGCGCTGATGTCACTGGTGATGATTTCAAACATGGCAATTTGGTGATGCGTGGTCAGAAAGGAGTTTGGGTTGAGCCACTTGATCCAGGTAAATATCCAATCAATCCATATACGCATAAAGTTGAATGTGTCCCAACCGCTAACGTGGTATTGAACTGGGCAACGGGCAAATCCGAAGCTCATAATCTGGATAAAAATTTATCGACGATCACGGTGCGTAGTTCTGACGGTTTTACCTTTAATTTGGATGTTTCTCAGATCATTCATATTCCGCGCGCTGATTCACCAAAAGTAATTGCGCGTTTCGGTAGCGTGGGAAATTTGGTCACACAAGTGTTAGAACCGACTATTGGCAATTACTTCCGCAATACGGCTCAAGGCTCTGATGTGATTGACTTCCTGAAAGGAAGGACTCAACGTCAATCCGATGCTAAGTCATGTATTGGCGATGCTTTGAAAGAATACAATGTCGTAGCTGTAGATACTCTGATTGGTGACATCGTGCCGCCTGAATCGTTGATGAAGACGCTCACAGATCGGAAAATTGCCGAACAGGAACAAGTGACGTTTAAAACACAAGAATTGGCGCAAGTTGCACGTAAAGAGTATGAGCAGGCACAGGCGATTGCGGATTCTCAGTCCCGCGTGGTTGCGGCCGAGCGTGAGGTGGAGATTTCACAATTTAACGCCAGCTCAATGGTGAAAAAAGCCGAAGGTGATAAAAACGCTAAGGTTCTTAATGCTGAAGGGGATGCGCGTTCAAAAGTCGTCAATGCGGAAGCCGACGCGAATGTGTTGTCTGTGGTGGGTCGAGCAAAAGCAGAAAACACCTTGGCTGTCGGTACTGCGGAAGCAGAGGTTATTCAAAAGAAAACCAATGCGGTTGGGCAAGCGAATTATGCATTGATCGAAGTGGGCCGTGCTTTAGCTGAGGCTAAAATTCCATTAGTTCCGCAAATTATGGTGGCTGGTGGAGGGGCTGAGGGTCAGGGGAACGGACAATCACTGGTGAATGTGTTACTTGCCAATTTGGTTTCTAAGGATTTAGCTTCCAAAGAACAGGCTTCTAAGGATTTAAACCGAGATAAAACTCAGCTTCCAATTCAGACGAATGGTGAAGGGCAATAAAAGCAATATCCTGAAGAGTTTGGTATTTTGAATGGTGATGTATCGATGTTCAAAAAAGCCTTTATAGATTAAGGGCTTTTTATATCATTCTTAGAAAATATTATGCTTTGATTAGCCTTATATATTACTAAAAGTAGTTGTTTAGAATATTTATTTAGATAAACTACAAGAAAATTGATAAAAATAGATGTAGTATTTCCAAGCAGTAGAATTAATAATATTGAACGCCAGAGTTTTTTAATAGAAATATTATTGAAGTTGATGTATAAAACTTGAAGTACAACAAATCTCGTTGTTTAAATTTTTATGAGTCATATATTTACATTATTGATGGAATAGCATTATGAGTACCGATTTAAGTCATCTTTCGGTTGCAGAGCTGAAGCGTGTGATTAGTGAAGCAGAAAGTTTGGTAGAAACTAAATATGTAGATGCAATTAAAGAGGGCTATGCCCAAATTGAAAAAATTGCGCATGAACTTAATATGACTTTAGAAGAGTTAATTACTGCAGGAAGAGCACGGGTCGGTCGTAGTAATTCTGCGCCACGTAAGCCTGTTGAAGCACGTTATCGCAATCCAGATAATACCGATGAGACATGGACTGGGCGCGGTAAGCCTCCACGCTGGTTGGCTGCTAAGATGGCAGCAGGCGCTAAAAAAGAAGATTTCCTAATCTGATCGCCGTAAATCAATATCGTTCAAAGATATGAATTGTTGCGGATAAAACACTCGAATCTTTCGGGTGTTTTTTTATGCATTTGTGAATGAAAGTCTTTTTTGATGTTGTAATTTGGTGTAATGGTTTGAGTGATCGATAGAAGAATGTGATTTAGGGATTCTGTTTGTCATGATTATTGCGCATAATCGAGGGTCAGGATGATTTTATTTTGGATGAGTGGTTTGTGAGCCGAGTTGTGCCGTTGAATAAAAAAAACAGACCGAGTGGATATTGGTGGGCGTTCGCATCAGTCATACTGCTGTCATTTATCATGTTGCAGTTACCTGCGGCGTGGGTTATCGCGCGCGCGACGCCTAATAACCCCTATCTTGATAATGTGAGTGGTAATTTGTGGCATGGACAGGGGGATTGGCATTATAAAGATGCGCAGGGTGTGATCTCATGGCAAACACGTCCTTGGATGCTGTTGTTTTTTAGAGTCAGTGCCAATGTGACTTTGAAAACTGGTGATACCCAGCTACAAGCGATTATTACGCGAAGTCCGAATCATTGGCATATCGATTCACTCAATGGCAGCATTCAGCCTGAAACTTTACAGGCACTGATCCCGTGGCAGTGGCCGAGTAGCCCAATCATTGTGAAAAATCTTTCGATTGATCAATATACCAGTGGAGCTTTTTCTTCAGTAGACGGTCAGTTGAGTTGGGGTGGCGGTTTGCTCGGTTATCCTTATGAAGGTCGTGTTGAGCGTGCAACACTCCCGCCTTTGTTAGGTGGACTGTCTTTAGATCGAGATCGATTGCATTTTGCACTGACCAATGGACAAAAAGAGCGTATGGGTGATTTTTATCTTTCAGGTCAAAGTGCAGCACAAAAAGATATGATGTTAGATGTGCAATTGACCCAGCGGCTACTGTTAAACGTAGCTGGTTATCATGGGCAAGCAGGATTAGATACCGCAGTTATTGCCGTCCGTCAGCCTCTTAGTAGTTTGGGGGCGATGTAAATGGCTAGTCATTTGAAAAAAATGCGCTCTTCAACTTTTTCATGGTCCTCTTTAGATGTTGTCGCACCGTGGCTATTGTTTGTTGGTGTGATCTGGTTATGTTGGCAGCTTGCAAGCATGTTCTGGCTGTTTGTGAATCCACCGACAGCACCACAGGTGCGTACAGTGATGTTGGGTGGCGCTGTAACAAACAATGTGCCAAACATTATTGGTTTCAGATTGTTTGCTGAACATGGTTCGGCTATTGGAAACGCGCAACCCGATGTACCCATGCAATTAGAAGGTGTTTTTGTTGCGCAGCCAGATAGCCTTTCAGCGGCAGTGATTAATGTCAAGAATGCGTCTACGCGTTATCGCGTTGGACAAAGAATTGAAGGAACAAGCTATCAACTTGCGAGCGTGGATTGGAATCAAGTCTCGCTACAACGCGATGATGGTACGATGCAAACCCTTAAATTTGGTGATAGTAATGCTTCTGCCGCAAATGCACTGGTAGCCCCTAATCCCGCTTCCCAGCCACAAAACCCAAATCAGCAAGCGCAAGCCGCTTTGGATGATGCAGTTCGCCAGATGAAAACAAATCCAAATGCTTACTTGAGTCAGATGGGCTTGGCGATGACTGGAAGGGGTGGGCATGGCTATGAAGTGACCAGTAATGCTCCTGCAAATGTGCGTAATCAGATGGGTTTGCGCGCAGGTGATAGAGTTATTTCGATCAATGGACAACCCGTTGGCAATCCTGCAAATGACGCACAATTGTTGCAACAAGTGCAGCAAAGTCATAGTGCACAAGTTCAAATTCAACGCGGTGAACAAACATTAACCATACAACAGAACTTTTAAGTTCGTTGTTTAAGATATTACTGAGTTTCAGAAGATTAAAATGACGAAGTCAACGATGCTACAAGCCAGACCACTATCTCGATCAATGCCAATGGATTTGCAGGATATGATGCCAAAGTTTAATACAACCCGTCGTTCCACACGTTGGGTTGCGCTGCCGTTACTTACCATGTTGGCGCTTCCTGCATTTGCGCAGACTTGGAAAATTAATTTGATGAATGCGGATATCAACGCATTTGTTTCTGAGGTGGCTGACATTACAGGCAAGAATTTTGCGGTTGATCCGCGAGTAAAAGGTAATGTGACCGTTATTTCGAATAAAGCTCTGAATCGTGATCAGGTTTATGATCTGTTTCAAGGCGTATTGAATGTCAATGGTGTGGTTGCGATTCCATCTGGAAATACGATTAAGTTAGTTCCAGATGTGAATGCCAAGCAATCAGGTGTCCCTTTTGATTTTCGCAATAACGCGCGTGGTGATGGTGTTGTGACGCGTGTAATCTGGCTCGACAATACCAACCCAAATGATTTAGTTCCTGCAATACGTCCACTCATGTCGCAATTTGCTCATTTGGCGGCAGTACCAGGCACTAATGCACTGATTGTGTCGGATCGTGCCGGTAGTATTGAGCAGTTGGCTGGATTGGTACGTTCTTTAGATGGTGGTGCGGATGATAAGTTGGAAGTTATCTCGCTGAAAGAAACCAATGTCGATGATCTTATGACTCAAATTGATGCGTTGACTGCCACTTCTGTCACTAAAGATGTACGTGGTTCAAGACTACGAATTATTGCGGACAGCAAAAATAATCGACTGTTAGTCAAAGGTGATGATAAGGCGCGTCAACGAATTAAAGCGCTTGTTAATCAGCTCGATGTTCCACCACGCGACATTTTAGGGGGGATGCATGTATTCCATCTCAAAAATGCCAGTGCAAAATCCATGGCAACGATGTTGCAAGGATTAATTTCAGGAAGTGGAAGTAATAGCGCTAAGTCTAGTGGTTATTCGGCGAGCAGTAGTGCGCCTTCTGCGAGTATGTCTAGCGATTCTGGTTCAAATAATACAACGAACTCAAATTCAAGTAATGGTTCAACGAATAGCAGTAGTACACCGACAGTTTTTTCTGCGAATGGCGTGAGTATTATTGCTAATGAAGAGCTTAATGCGGTTGTTGTGAAAGCCGATCCGACGATGATGCGTGAGATTGGTAGTACGATTGAGCAGTTGGATGTTCGTCGTGCGCAGGTCTTGATTCAGGCGGCAATTGTTGAGGTGTCTGGAAGTAATGTTGAGCAACTCGGTGTGCAATGGGCGCTGGGCAATGCATCAAGTGGTGTGGGATTGATTAACTTTAGTAATGCGGGTGCGAGTATTGCAACAATTGCAGGTGCGGTTGCAGCAAAAAGTTATTCCTCAATTAATGCACCAGATGGTGCTTTGCTGGGATTGGGTAAGAGTAAAACCAATAGTAATGGACAAACATCCTTCTATGGTGCAGTGATTAATGCTTTGAATACGACAAGTGGTGCCAATCTGATTTCTGTCCCTTCGGTGATGGCATTGGATAATGTGAAAGCAGAAATGATTGTAGGGCAGAATGTCCCATTTATTACAGGAACAACCGCAACGACTGCTGCTGTAGGTGGAACGACGACGCCATTTACAACGGTTGAACGTAAAGACGTTGGGGTTACATTGAAGGTGATACCACATATTGGTGAAGGTGGGACGCTGCGTTTAGAGATTGAGCAGGAGGTTTCTGCGATCGTTCCAACCAGCAGTCTGACAGCATCAACCTCCGATGTCGTAACCAGTAAGCGTTCAGTTAAAACGACGGTTTTGGCGGATAACGGTCAAACGATCGTGTTGGGTGGTATGATGCAGGATGATAATACGCAGTCTGTTAACGCGGTCCCTGGGTTGGGGAGTATTCCGTTAATAGGTGGATTGTTCCGCTCTAAAGCAAACTCATATAATAAAGATAATTTATTGATTTTCTTACAGCCTACTATTTTGCGTGATGGGATTAATGCGGATAGTTTGAGTCAAGAGCGATATGATCAAATTCGAGTTCTGCAGCTAGAGCTTGATCCTAAAGGTGGATTCAGTCGTTTACCATTAGATGTTAATCAAGTTTATGCCCAAGCGGCAGTTGGTGTGAATCCTGTACTGACTTCTGCGATGAAATCGAATTTGAATAAACATAAAGCGGCGGCCACGACTGATGAAACGCCTGTCGCACGCTCATCCAGTGGCAACAATTAATCAACTGAATGCAACGTCATTTGCACAAGCCACGACTTAAGTGGCTTGACGCAGATGCTGTGAAGTGAGATCTTCTATAAAAAAGGAGAATACAATGTCACAAGCTATCAGCGCACAAAAAGGTGTTTCACTTGCTCATTTTGAGCATATCCAAGCTGTATTTTTTGATTTAGATGGAACTTTGGTTGATTCTGCGGCAGATATTATGCGTGCAGTAAACTTTGCGCTTTATGATATCGGTGTTGATCCTGTTACTAACGCACAGGTTCGTCTGTGGGTAGGGCGTGGTGCAAGTCGTTTGATTCAGTGTGTTCGTGAATGTCGTGGAATTGCACAAGAGCGACATGATGAGTTGCTCACTTCGTTTTTAAAGCATTATCAAGATGAAGTCTGCGTGGATAGCACGGTTTATGCAGGTGTGCGAGAGTTTTTAGACTGGTGTCATAAAAATAAACTATATGTCGCTTGTATTACCAATAAACCCTATGTTTCGACCTTAAAATTATTGAAAGCTTTAAATCTGCTTGGGGATTTCTCGTTAATTCTTGGTGGTGATAGCTTGGAACATCGCAAACCTCATCCAGCGCCGATTTTGCATGCCCTGACGCATTTTGGTGTTCAATCAAACCATGCTGTGATGATTGGCGACTCTCGCAATGATATCGAGTCTGCACATGCGGCCTCTGTGCCCTGTATTGCGGTGCGTTACGGCTATAATCATGGTGAGCCGATTGCGTACTGCGAGCCAGATCTGGTGCTTGATTCATTAGTTGAATTATTATAAATTACTTAACGGTTCTGACGTGTTTCAGTGCCGTTTTTTCTATTTTTCCTTTCGTTATTGAGAACATCATGACTTATCTAACAGGCGGGTTGCGCTGGCGTCGCTAATGGCATGTTTCACCGAGTGGTGAGGCTTATTTTTTGCGCTATTTGTGCTAAGCGTTTTCCGATTTCCTGTTTTGAGATGAGTTAAAGATCATGATGAACCTTTCTGAGTTTGAGCGGCTGGTTGCTGCTGGCTATCGCCATATTCCTGTCTTCCGTCAACGTCTGGCTGATACCGATACGCCTGTATCTGTGTTTGCACGCCTACGTGCTAATGGTTCTGAAGGTGCGCGTTATTTATTTGAGTCGGTTCAGGGTGGTGAGCGCTGGGGGCGTTATTCGATTATTGGCCTAGGTTCTGGAACGATATTGCAATATCGTCAAGGCGAAATGCGACTTCAGCATCCGAATGCGGCAGTTGATGTGATTGATTGTGCTGATCCGTTTGGGTTTATTCGTAATTTTCAAAAGAACTTTAAAACACCGCCTGTGTCAGAAACGCCAGCGTTGCCTAATTTTACGGGTGGTCTAGTGGGTTATTTTGCTTATGATTCAGTGCGCTATATTGAGCATAAGTTAAAAAATATTCCCGAGGCTGATCCGATCAATTTACCTGATATCTGGTTAATGGTTTCAGATACTGTCATTGTGTTCGATAGCTTACGAGATACCTTGTCACTGATTACCCATGCCGATAGCCAAGAGCCCGATGCATATCAACGCGCTGTTGCGCGCTTGGATGCGCTGGAACAACAGCTTGCTGCGCCATTGAATTTGGTGGCAAAGCCGCATACTGCACCTGTATTTACATCACATACGGGTGATCAGAAGTTTATGGCTGATGTTCAGCGTATTCAGGAGTACATCAAAGCTGGCGACGTGATGCAAGTTGTGCCGAGTCAGCGCATGAGCAGTCCATTTGATGGTGATGCGTTGTCGGTATATCGCGCCCTTCGTCATTTGAATCCATCGCCGTATATGTTTTTGGTCGATGGGGTGACTGTGGGTGATAAGAAGGGGCAGGCTAAACCATTCCAATTGGTAGGTTCATCACCAGAGATTTTGACTCGCTTAGAAAATGGTATTGTCACGGTGCGACCGCTAGCGGGTACTCGTCCGCGTGGTAAAACTCCAGAGGAAGAGGCGGCGCTTGAAGCGGATTTGCTGGCAGATGGTAAAGAAATTGCGGAACATCTCATGCTCATCGATCTAGGTCGAAATGATGCAGGTCGTGTGAGTCAAATTGGACAGGTCAAAGTTACTGAGCGTATGACCATTGAAAAATATTCTCATGTCATGCATATCGTGTCGAATGTGGAAGGGGTGGTTCGCCCTGAGTTGGACGCGCTAGATGTGTTTAAAGCGACGTTTCCTGCGGGAACGTTGTCGGGTGCACCGAAAATCCGTGCTATGGAAATTATTGATGAGTTGGAACCTGTAAAGCGTGGTGTGTTTGGTGGGGCGGTGGGTTATCTCGGATGGCATGGTGAGATGGATACCGCGATTGCGATTCGTACTGCTGTTATTACCGATCATCAGGTTCATGTGCAGGCGGGTGCGGGTGTCGTTGCGGACTCTGTACCAGCAAGTGAGTGGAATGAAACACTTATAAAAGCTCGCGCAGTAATCAAAGCGGTCGAATTATCAGCAAACGGTTTGCTTTTTTAGTTTTTTTGGCAAAAGGGGCTTGTCAGACTAAAATCCTCTGCTACAATGCACCCCGCTTCGATGCACTTATCGATGTAAACTTTAGCCGGTATAGCTCAGCTGGTAGAGCAACTGACTTGTAATCAGTAGGTCCCGAGTTCGATTCTTGGTGCCGGCACCATTTAAGTTTAGGTAGTGTGTTGATGATGTTTGGTTGATGTTCTTGGGAATGTGAATCAAGTGTTCGGTGAGGTTCCCGAGCGGTCAAAGGGATCAGACTGTAACTCTGACGCGAAAGCTTCGAAGGTTCGAATCCTTCCCTCACCACCATATTTGAGTTTGCGGTAACGTTGGAAACCAGTTGTGCGGGAGTAGCTCAGTTGGTAGAGCGTCAGCCTTCCAAGCTGAATGTCGCGAGTTCGACCCTCGTCTCCCGCTCCAAATTACAAATAGCATGGTTTTTGTTGTTGAGCTTGATCTGCTCTTCTATAAAGCAAGTTATGCTCTTATAGCTCAGTGGTAGAGCACTCCCTTGGTAAGGGAGAGGTCTCCAGTTCAAATCTGGATAAGAGCTCCATTATTTGT
>JASLHI010000052.1 GCA_030149815.1 Aquirhabdus sp.
ACGATGCACTTGATTTATTGAATTGCATCGTTCCGATACCGTCTGCTGGAGACACACATGCGCCCCATTTCTGATTGGTTAGCCTATAGCTATGCCTTTTTTTCTTTTAACAGTAAAAGCTCTCACGCAAAACAGAATACACATTTAATTACCCCTACACTTATTGATCAAAATGATCAACCAAACGCCAACTTATCATTACGATCACTCGTTAATCACAGTATCGTTAAGAAACCTTTAATCGTAGGTGGTATCGTTGTTGCTGGTCTTGCGTTACAAGGTTTTAGTCAAGCCACTCAGCTTGACCAAGTTATCGAAAGCCATAAACTTCGTGTTGTAAGCGTTGCGGGTGACACAACCTTCTTTAAAGCGGGTAGTTTCTTACATGGCTTTGGCTATGAAATGTCTCGTGAATTTGCACGCGATCTCAATGTCGACTTCGAATTTAAACAAGTCGCAAGCAATGCAATTGCCCTAGATTTAGTCAAACAAGGCAAAGCCGATGTGGCTTTGACAACAGCATCGCTGAACCTATTAAGCAGTAAATCATTAACATCTGTAAGTCTAAGCTGTGGTAATTCAAACACATTAAATAATGAAGGCTTAAACACTTCTGTGAATTGGGCTTTTCGTGATGGCGCAGATCCACTGACTACCAGTGGACATGGTTTTGTATGCGACCAACGCCAATTAGGAAGCACCAAGCAATTAGCTGCATTTTATAATCGTCATTTAATGAATGATCAATTTGAAAAAACGGCTTTTAATGAAGCGATATATACTCGTTTACCTATTCTAAAAGCGTCTTTTCAATTAAATGCAAAAAAGCAAAACCTCGATTGGCAATTACTTGCCGCAGTAAGTTATCAAGAATCACATTTAGTACCGACAGCGATTTCACCGACTGGTGTCAGTGGCTTGATGATGCTGACTCAAGGTACAGCTAAAGAAATGGGTATTCACAACCGCAACGACCCTGCTCAAAGTATCAAGGGCGGCGCGCAATACCTAAACTTAATGATGACTCAATATTCAAGCATCCCTAATCCAGATCGTATCTGGTTTTCTTTAGCAGCTTATAATATGGGAACTGGTAATGTGGATCGTGTGCGTAGTGCAGTAAAGAAAATGGGCAAAAATCCAGATAATTGGGCTGATACCTATCAATACCTTTCAACTCATGCAAAAAGTAATGCCCAATATGGTCAATGCGTACACTACGTCACGCGTATTCGTGGATATTTAGAAGCCATCAAACAAAGCCAAAATCTCACGCAAGTTTGATCTAGTTCACACTCTAGCGCAAATCTGCTACAGATATGCCAAGAGTTGCTACGATACTAATCGATCATTTATGCCAAACTCGTACTATCAATGTGATGGTACGAGTTTTTTGCTTTTGTATGTATTCACTTCAAAATGATCTTAAAAAAATATATGTGGTGGAAAGATCAATCAATCCAGCCAATACTACAAAGGAAATTTCATCATGAAGCATATTAAATTTTTAGCTGCTGTAGGATTACTTACAGTGCCAATCTTTGCATCCGCCGCTGTCGGCGTATCGATTAATGTTGGACAACCAGGATTTTATGGGCAGATTAATCTAGGAGATGCGCCACCTCCTCAACTGGTTTACACAGAACCTATGTGGATTGATCGGGGTCCTGTAGCTATCGAACCTATTTACCTACATGTCCGCCCTGATCATGCAAGGCATTGGCGTCGATACTGTGGTTATTATCAAGCTTGTGGTCGTCCAGTCTATTTTGTACAAGATAACTGGTATAACACAGTCTATGTGCCACATTACCGCGAACATCATGACCATGATGAGCACTGGGATCGTGGTGAACATCGCGGTTGGAATCATGATTGGGATCATCATGATCATGGAGAACATCGTGGTTGGGATCACGATGATGATCGACGAGATCGTTAATCTTTCATTGACTAAGAAAATGGCTAATATCTTCATTGATATTAGCCATTCATTTGAATAATTTAAATAATTTAAAATTATGACATTAAAATCATAACAGTGTTTGTTCTGTCAATCGCTCTAATATACGTTGTGGTGCTTGGTTTTCATCATGCATCGCTGCTACAGGCAAATAGAACGTTTGTTCAAACATATACTGGCCAGCCATTGCTGCATGAGACACATGGTCTGTGAATACAATCCATGTACTTCCCGCCGGAAACTCATGCGCAAGATATTCGACATTAGCTTGGTAATCCAGATCTGCTTTCATATTATCGTGCATTTGCAACATATAATGATCATAAGGACTGCGATGGCTTTTTGTTAATCCTACGGCATTAAGAAAGCTGCTCACACCCCAAAATGGTCCAGAAATTTTAGGCAGAAAACGTTCCGCAACTTTTTCAAATGGCTCACCTACACGCCATGAGCGCGTTTTGCCATGTGGATTTACATTCGTAAAAACACGAAGAATACGTTTATCTTGTACAGGTGTTGCTGGAAAACTATCCACATGCAGACGCGTATCGTCTTTACGCCATGATGTCTTGCGCCCTGCAACCTCTAATGGGCGATAGCTGGTACGAGACTGGATTAGATCTTTTTGATATTGTGGAAATAAATGATCGATCAGTCCTTTACTGAAAATCGCATAACGATGCATCATATGCTGTAACAAGACAGTCGCCTCTTCATCGACATTACTGCCTTGTAACTTGTCCGTATTAATATCAAAACTTACATTTTTACTTTTGCCAATAATCGATGGAGAAAGAAATTGCTGCTCAGCCTCGCTCATCTCAAAACTAAGTGCAGGAAATGCCAACACATCACCATGCTCAAGTGAACGTATCGCCTGATTTTTTAATTCAGTAGTCACAGGCATTTGCCAGTCGGTAATCGGCAGGTTGACGATTGCACTCATATCATTTGCTCGAAAGTTATTATTTAATGGCTTTATTGTATCAAAGAATAATTCAATGATATCCAAATATAAGCAAATGCATCACATAAAAGCGCCAATTTGGGATCTATTATTTTTTTAAATATGAATGACTGCACGTATACTATGAATACTTAACAGAAATAAATTTGGAATCTGTGTCATGACTGAACAATTTGCTAAAAATAGTACAGAAATCGAAATTGAAACTGCGCCCAATCCAACGTTTTGTGTCATTTGGCTGCATGGCTTAGGCGCTGATGGTCATGATTTCGCGCCGATTGTTCCCGAACTTAGATTGCCAAAAAACTCAGCAGTACGTTTTATATTTCCACACGCAGATCATATGCCTGTCACGATCAATGGTGGCTATCGTATGCCTGCTTGGTACGATATTTTATCGCTTGATGGCAGCAATCGTAAAATCGATGAAGCTGGGATCTTAGCTACACGCCATCGGATTCGCGCTTTAATCACGCGTGAAAATGCACGTGGTATTCCAAGTAATCGTATTGTGTTGGCTGGATTCTCTCAAGGCGGTGCGATGGCTTATACCGTTGGTTTGACTCAACCAGAACGATTGGCGGGCATCATGCCTTTATCCGCTTATATGCCAGCACCAGATCTTATTCAATCTGAGTTTTCCATTAATAATCGTGACACTCCAATCTTTGCAGGCCACGGTTTACAAGATGATATTGTGCTTTTACCGATGGGACTTGATGCAAAAAATCGTGCAGAACAGCTTGGTTGTAAAATTGAATGGCACACCTACCCTATGGCACATTCAGTATGTCTTGAAGAAATTCGAGATATTGGGCAATGGTTGACTGGGTTGATTTCAACAAAAATTGAATAATCAGAAGTATGTGTCGCAATGTCATTTGGATATTGCGACTTATGTATACTTAATTTTTGCAATAAGCTTTTGTAAGAAATTAAATGCTTTATCAATATCCTCTTCTATATAGACTGAATCCTCAATTCCAGTACACCATTGTAGAAAATGAATTAAACAATTCACTTGTTCAATACTTAATATCTGGAGCCGTGAATATGTCTCTCTTTCAAATTCAGGGTTTGGACCAAGATTGAAGACAAAAAAATATACAGCATCCTGTACACACCACCACTCCAAATTCAAACAAAACTTCAGATAGTATGGCAATATCCAGCGATAGGTCACTGGTGACAATGTTGATAACCACATACGAAGATGTGTAATAAGAATGTCATCTCGAATTGCTTTATATCGGTATGCATTCAGATATTTACGCACATCATCGCAGTCTTCACAATCAACTTGATGTGTAGTTAATTCTTCCGAGACTGGCATCGGCAGAACTGGAAAAACTAAGTCAATTTCTCTCAAGAGCCATTCGGTTTCGATTATCATTTTTGATCGATCTCTTCCAGTGCTCTTTTAGCTCAGCTTCAAGTCCATATAAATCGATATTTCGACAAGTAAAAATAATCTTTTTTATTTTTACTTGTCGAAATTACGTTCCATTATTTTCTTTCAGCCTACGCGCCAAATAATCCAAAACCATCTGTCTCGTATTACCCATCCACTGCGTCGGTGATGCCATCGCCACTATCATACTGATGTGACCTACTTTTGGAATCACAGCGGTCTCAACAGGAACATTTGCACGTTCAAGACCACGTTTCATTTTAAGCAAGTTCTTAATGCCCACTAACGTATCTTTTTCTGCCGTTAACAAATAATGAGGCGGTGCATCTGAACGCACATGGCTATCAGGCATGATGTCTTCAGGTTTCAAATCCGTCGGAAACGCAATCTTGCTATCATATTCACGAAAATCGTAAGAATATGGCCCAGCTAAACCAATGACGCCTTTAATTGCAGTGTTTGGAACAAAGCTATCCTTCCAAAATCGCTCATCATCAACGGCTGTCACCGCATTAAATGCACCTGCGGAATGTCCCATCACAAAAATTTGATCAGGATTACCGCCATATTGCGCAATATGCTGATAAACCCACGAAATTGCACTGACAGAATCATGAATATAATCAGGATAAATATTCTTGGGCGCGAGTCTATACTCAATCACCACTGTCACATAACCCGCTTGCGCTAAACTTTGTCCAACAAATCCATAACCTGCTTTATCGCCACTTTGCCAAGAGCCGCCATGGATAAAAATAACAACAGGTAACCCACTTGTATGACGTGATTGTAGTATCGAGTTATCTATTTCTGGCTTATAAACATCAAGTGCTTGCCGTGGATCTATACCATAATGAATATCTTTAATTATTGTTAAACCACGCTGTGATGAAATCGCTGTCAATATTCTCGTCGGTGAAAATGTACAAACACCTGCAATCACACCACTCACCATACCAAGCATTGCGAGCTTCTTAAGACTAGAGAATTTGCGTGACTTCACAATAACTTGTTGATTCATAAGTTAACCAAGAATATTCGAATTAAAAAAACAACCTACCATCATCCCGCAATTACTGAAGCTGCTGTGAAGTCACTGATGGGTCTACTGCAATTGGCGTAGCAATCGCAGTAGGCTCAACAACAGCAGTCGTATCATTACTATGATTTGTCGTTAAAGGTCGATGGTCTATCGGCGTTTCCAAAATTGTAGGCGCGGCTTCTGGCAGAATATCGATCAACGTCACAATTCGAGCAACATTTGGCGTACGTTGTAACGTATCAAGCAACCAATCTACATCGCTCTTCGGTAGTTTACCCATCAAATAAACCACATTGTTTTCTGTCACAACTTTGACTCGAGAATCTTTAAAACCTTTCAACAACAAGAAATTCTTGCGAACATTTGCAGTTGTAATTCCATCTTGTACAATTTGGTCATAACCAATTTCATCGCCCACAGTCAGATAATTTTGTACAGCTTTCACGTCATCCATTGCTTTTAAATTATCATTCGCTAAACGCTTCAAACTCGCATCTGGCACTTGTCCCGTAAGCAACACAACCCCATGAAAACAATTAATATTTACGCGAGACAACTTAAAGCGTGGATCTAATTTATACAGATTAATACTTGCTGTTTTTTCAATAGAATTATCTGTAAAAATCTGCCCCCAAGTACGATCACTCGATGCAACGCCAACAGGTTCAGTTCCAGAGTTTGCCGCAATAAAAGAACTACAACCTGACATAAGTAATGTTGCAGATAATAAGGATGCAACAGTCACTTTTGACAAACGGTTAGCAGAAAGAATATTGGTTGTCGTAGGCAGCATATTCAGTTTTTTAAACATTTTAAAACCTCTGTAACATCGAATTCGTGGATGATGGGAGTCTAACAAAACCTTGAATAAAAAATGAGTTGATTATGTTAATCAATTTGATGCAAATCGCATACCGTCACAATAATGTGTAATATCGAGAATGAGGCTTCCATTATTCATATAGGATGGATGCATCAAAAGCACCTTCAATCCACTCCATGCTCTTGCTATCACCAAATTGCACAGAACGATCAATCGCAATCACGTCGAATCGACAATCAAATGATTCAAACTCAGGAAATGATTGCAAGAAAACAGCAGACGTTTTAATGATTTTCCGTTGTTTACTCGGTGTAACACTGGCGGCAGCACTACCGAATACACCTGATTTTCGCTGCCGCACTTCCACAAAAACCAGTAAATGATCTTGTACAACAACCAAATCCAGCTCACCCAGCGGACAATGATAATTTTGCGCAACGAGTTGAAAGCCTTGTCGCAGCAAAAAACGCAAAGCTGTTTCTTCGGCTTGTTGGCCAACTTGATGTGTTGGACTGGTCGAACGACCAACCGTCATATCGATCTTATCTTCACTCTGTGTTCAATCACCGTGGCAAAAGCCCGCTATCTGTTGCACGAAAACATACAGGAACACGCTGAATGTCTTGATTCTTTAAAGTAATCATTCCCGTTCTGCCTGAGAATCGTGCACTCAACGCATGATTTGCCAACAACATCGCCAATTGCCAAGCATCTGCACCAAAGGCATGCAGACGTTGAACTTCGGTTGAGATTGATTTTTTATTATTCAATGTATTCAATTCTGGCCAATCGGCTCTTAATAACGCTGGTGTATCACAGAACTGCATCCCAGAAGACAAAGGAATCCGTCGATCAAATGCAAATGATGGTGCATATACCCGATCATGCGGTAACTTCTGCTCACCAACCCACTGACTTGATCCAAGGACAAGTAAGCCTTGAGTTCGATTCAAACTGGATGGAATCACTTTGACGACATTAGGTTTGAGTTTGGTCGCTTGAATCAACGCATCTTTAAATCGTTCACCCTTCGTAAACTGCGGCTGTGTCACCACATAAAGCTGTGTCACGCCATCACTTAATATTGCCTTTGCTAGACTTTGCGCATCTTCATCAGGCGCAAGTGCAAATTGCCAAACATTTTTTTGATTTTGAGCAACTTGATTTAGCGCCAGTATTGGAACCTGAATCGAAGAAATGTTGACCACCTCACCCACTTGTTCACGTGATAACGGTCCAATCACTAAATCCGTCGTTGATTTCACTTCTTTGGCAAGCAAGATGTCCATTGGTTGATCAGTTGTATCAACAAAACGAAGCGGAGGTTGAAGAGTTCCTGCATAATAAGCCGCCAATAAACCTTCTTTTATACTACTGGCTGCAGGTGCTAATACGCCATGCTCTGGAAGCAACACTAAAATTTCAGCGTGTACAACTGGTGTGAGAGAAAATACGGATAAAAATACAGATAAACGCAAATTCTGTATAAATGTTTTCGACATCATGATGATCTTCTATTTTTTGGTAATCTAAAGCGAGTCTATTTTAGCGGAAACTATATTTCATTTTGGGTTTAATTTTTGCAAATATTCTTAGAGAAGATGTGATATTTAACAAATATTTGCATTTAGCGGTTTTACATTGAACATGATATTTCACACGGGAAAATATTGATATGGCTGGAACTCTCTTTGTTGTTGCCACACCGATTGGTCATTTAGATGACTTCTCACGCCGTGCAGAACATACGCTCAAAACATGCCAAATCATTGCAGCCGAAGACACGCGCCACTCAGGACATTTACTGTCCGCGTATAGCATTAACACACCAACAACCCCATGCCATGATCACAACGAAGGACAAAAAGTCCCAGAACTGATTGCAAGAATGCAGCAAGGTGATCATATCTCTCTGATCAGTGACGCAGGTACACCGCTCATTAGCGACCCCGGTTTTCGATTAGTTCGTGCTGCACATGAAGCGGGAATTCGCGTTGTTCCTGTTCCTGGTGCATGCGCAGCAATCTCAGCACTGTCAGCATCAGGACTACCGAGTGACCGTTTTAGTTTTGAAGGGTTTCTTCCAGCAAAGACTCATGCGCGCAAGCAAACTCTTGATGGGTTAAAGAAGGACACCCGCACCCTGATTTTCTACGAAGCACCACATCGCATATTAGATAGCTTGATTGATTTAAATGAAGTATTGGGCAAAGACCGACAAGCCTGCATCGCTCGTGAAATCACAAAGACGTTTGAGACAATTAAAAAAGCCACGTTAGGTGAACTTCTTGAGTTTGTTAAAAATGATAGTAATCAAGAACGTGGAGAAATTGTGCTTGTCGTAGGCGGATACGATGCAGAACAAGAAGTCGAAAATACAGAGGCAACCGATAAACTGCTGAAACGCTTATTGCAAGACTTATCAGTTAAAGCCGCTGCACAACTTGCTTCTGAGCTCACTGGCATCAAAAAAAATGAACTTTATCAACGCGCATTACAGTTAAAAGATTAAAAAAGAAACTTTCTTATTTTTATAATAATTAAGTAAGTTAAATGATTAACTTACTTAATTTTTTACTCGCACTAATTATTCACACCAATCTTATTCGTATTAATCGCGAATACTCTCATCTGGCGGAACTTCTTGAATACGTCCACCTTGCGCAAGAAAGCGTTCAAGCTCGTCTGCTAATCTCTGACGTTCATCACGCTTTGCACTAGGAGATAAACTCTCTGCCTGAGCCAAATCATCAGGAGCAGGACGACCCTCTCCATCTTCTTTTCCTGAACCAGAATCTGCGCCGACTTCCTCTGATGCGACTGCTGCGTCTACATCATCAAGACTATCGTCATCCGACACTTCATCAGATGGATCTACGCCTTCGTAATCATCTGTATATTCAGTACTGCTCATCTACCTCTCCTTTTACGACTTACTTCAACACACATGCCATTTTTACGCTTTATATCATATCTTTATTAGAGATTGCAGCGTCTTTTTGAATGCGTTTTGCATAGCCTAACTTTAGCAAGCAGTTTTCATTTGCGCTAGTCTTGCTTACCCCTTTACAGCGTGATAAGTACCACTTATCTGGATTATTTTTTGTATATATTTACAACGAATATGTCAATTTACTCAAACAAAAATCAACTAATGAGCAATACGATAGCGCGTTGATTTAATTGCACTACGCCCACTAGCTTGTTCGCCAACAATATGACGCAATCCATCAAATTGAGTTAGCAAATGCATCCCCTCACCGCGCAACCACATGATCCATTGCTGATCAGAACTTTGCATCCAACCCAGGATTGATAATCCATGCATCATCACACTGTTTGGCAACCTACGCTCTCGCTCATAGCGCTTGAGCGTCTGTCTATGCGCCCATAGCCCACGATCGCGATCATGGAGTAAAGCATCAGCCAAAACAGCTGCATCTAAACAACCTAAATTGACACCTTGCCCCGCCATTGGATGAACAACATGTGCAGCATCACCAACCAATGCCAAACCATCCAAACAATAAAGCTTGGCTTGCTGTGCTTTCAGAGGAAAAATTCCGCGCGACTCAATCGCCGTCACTTGACCAAGTACATAGCCACTTGCATGACTCAATTTAGCCATCAACGCGGCATCGTCTAAATCAGCCATATCTTGCGCATCTACTGCGGGTAGCGTCCAAACAATAGACTGCCAACAATCTTCTTCATCGGGCGATTGAACTGGATGATTCGCCAACGGTAAAAAAGCTAATGGACCTGTGGACAAAAAGACTTGCCTTGCGATTCCACCATGTGGCTTTTCTGTGCGAATCGCACCCGTCAAAGCCATTTGCTTATAATCCAATAGCTCAACTTGAATCCCCGCAAGCTGGCGTACCATTGAGCCTGCGCCATCCGCACCAATGACTAACGGTGTTCGATAACACTCGCCACTTTCGAGTGAGACTTGCCAATCATAACTAAAGCGCTCAATGTTTTTCAGACGTTTAGGCTGTAAATATCGTGCGCCTAATTTTTCCTGTAGGACTTGCTGTAATGCCAAAGCCAACACACTTGGCTCTACCATACTGCCAAGTAAGGTACTCTCTTGATTAATTCTGAGCTGATCTACATTGCCGAAATCAAGAAGACCTCGACCATCACGCGACCAAACCTGCATCCCTTGATACGGTGCATGGCGAACCACACGCGACCAGACACCCACTCGCTCTAATAAACTCAAACTTGCAGGACTCAGTGCCCATACGCGAGCATCTCTTTGATCCAGCAACTCTTTCGCACGCACTTCATCTGTCAATGGTGGCGCAGCATCAACAACGATGACATCCACACCTGACTCAGCAAGCAGTAATGCACATAAGCCGCCGACCAAGCCGCCACCAACGATGACAGCATCTGCGTTTTTAGGAGTAATTTGAGCAGAGTTGACTGTCATACTTTTAATCCCATCGCATAATTTGCGACAAGCTGTTTTGCACCTGGAATTGCATCAAACGCCAATAGCCCAGTGTTTCGAGCCAGTTTCAATAACGGATTAGAATGAGTAAAACCACGAACGATCGAATCGCAGAATCGAATCACACGTTTTTGGTCTGTTAATCGTGATTTTTCATAATCGGCAAGAATTTGATGCTCACCTAAATCATTTCCTTGAGTGGCTTGTATACCTAAAGTATGCGTCAAGACCTGCGCATCACGAATACACAGATTAAAACCCTGCCCAGCTACTGGATGCAAAGTATGCGCAGCATTACCCATGAGCACGACACGACCAATAGCTTGCCTTTGTGCCAAAACTTGAGATAAAGGATAAGCAAAACGATTTCCAGTTTTTTCAAATCTTCCAGCACGATTGCCAAAAGTTTCCTGTAAGGCATCCAGAAACCGACTGTCGTTCTCCGCACCCAACCAATCTTGCTCTGTTCCCTTCGGCACGGTCCAAACGACAGCACGACGAATATCACCACACAATGGTAAAAGAGCCAAAGGTCCTTGAGGAGAAAAACGTTCAAATGCTTGCTGGTTATGAGGTTTACTCGTTTGCACCGTAGTGACTAATGCAACTTGACCATAATCATGTTCACTCACATCCACACCCACAGCACGACGACAAAATGAATCACGACCATCCGCAGCGATGAGAATAGGGCTCTTCATATTAAAGACTTGATTCTCACCTGCTGTGGTCATTTTCACCGCAGTGATCGTGACAAACTCAGCATCCTGTGTGAGTTCAGTCACATTCACGCCATCGATTAATGTAATGAGTTCATTAGTACGAACTTTACTTAACAGTACGCGACCTAGCCATGCATTTTCAATCACTTGACCAAAGCTTTCCAAACCTTCTTGGTTGGCATCTAATCGAGCTTTACCAAAACTACCTTGCTCACTGATATGAATCTGAAAAATCGGCGTTGCGAACTCCTGTAGAACGCTCCACAGCCCTAAATCAGTAAAAATCTGTACGGTTCGACGTGATAACGCCGTATTTCTCGCATCAAAACTCGAATAATAAGGTGTATCGCTGATATTTTCTGGATAGCGGATTGCCTCCAAAATCGTGACAGGAATCCCTTTCTGCGCCAACATCAACGCCAAAGTCAAACCTACCATACCACCACCCACAATTAACAATGGGGCTTTGATCAGCGTTAAACTTTCTTTGAGAAAAGGATCTTCGTGACTATTAGTATTACTCTCAACATTCGACATTGTTGTATCCGTATAGTGGTGTCTGTTTAGTGAATTTATTTACTGTTTCTTCTTGCATGCTTAACAAAGGTCAAGCAACGCGCCCCTTTTGCATTAACTGCTCAATTTCACTGACTTCTTTAGGTACATCACGGGTCAAAACCTCTGCACCATTTGCAGTGACCAACACATCATCTTCAATACGAATCCCAATTCCACGCCAGCGCGCCTCAACGGTTTCATCATCAGGCGCCACATACAATCCTGGCTCGACTGTCAACACCATTCCTACTTCTAAAGAACGCCATTCGTTATTCACTTTATATGCACCCACATCATGTACATCCATCCCCAACCAGTGCCCTGTGCCGTGCATATAGAATCGACGATGCGCGCCCGCTTGGATCAATGCATCAATATCAGGATGTTTCTCATCCAGTTGTAATAGTCCTAAACGTACCAAACCTTCGGCAAGGACACGCACTGCAACGGCATCATAATGTTTACATGATGCACCGACTTTAACTGCATCAATTGCTGCCAATTGTGCATCTAATACGAGTTGATACAAAGCTTTCTGCTCAGGTGAAAATACACCATTCACAGGGAAAGTACGGGTAATATCTGCGGCATAGTGATCTAACTCTCCACCCGCATCAATCAACACTAAATCACCATCTTTCAACGGTGCATTGTTTTCGACATAGTGCAAGATACAGCCATTCGCTCCACCGCCCACGATACTGTTATACGCAGTCTGACAACCATTTCTAGTAAACTCGTAAAGCAGCTCTGCTTCTAGTGCAAACTCCATCATTTGAGGATGAACATTTTGCATGGCACGAATATGCGCCTGCGCACTAATCTGCCCAACACGTCGCATGGTATTGATTTCATGTTCATCTTTAATCAGACGCATCTCATCAAGCAAAGAATCCAGTTGAATAATCTCAACTGGCACAGATCCGCCCTGACGCTGATTAGAGACAGCATTTTTGAGCCATTGACTGATTTTTAAGTCAAAATCACTGTCATTACCTAAACGTACATAAAGACGTTTTTTACCCACTAATAATCTTGGAATCCAACTATCTAAATCTTCGATTTTATAGGCAACTTCAGCACCGAAAGTCTCAACCGCTCCAGCAGTTCCCGCACGTAAACCATCCCAAATTTCACGTTCACGATTACGCTCACGACAAAACAAACCATATTCAGCATCAATCTGATTAGTCATCGTTTTGGAATGACTAGCTTTTGGCTGAATAAAAGCCAGCGCTTCTGGTTCTGAAAAACCTGTCAAATAATAAAAACTACTATCTGCACGAAAGCGATACTCTGCATCTCGATTACGAATATGTGTTGGACTGGTTGTAATCAGTGCAATCGAATCCTCACCCATTTGAGCAAGCAAACGCGCACGCCGCTCTGCGTAAACCGAAGGCAAACTGTAAGTAGTTAGTGCAAAATCAGCGAGTTGATTCATCGAAAACAGCCCAATCCAAGATAATAGTTCAGTATGACAGTTCGTTAAGAAGGTCTTGCTGGGTTAAAAACTTCAACCACAGAAGAATCAATCTCCTCATGCTCATCAATCAGCGTTTCATTGGGTGAAACAATGGGTTTTCCTGTCAATAACGTTGTCCGTGAAACAGGTAAACGCTCACGACCTACACCTAAACTGACTGGAATTAAACGGGCGAATTCAACCAAATCAGTGTAGCTTTCCTCGCCATCCTCATCGTCATCTTCGTCGTTATAGAGCAACCCAGCCACATCACTTAAACTACGTAAGATTTCCGCTTCATCTTTGCGAATCTTCCCGCCCGTCAATCCAAAGCCTAACAAAACACCACTACTCCAACTTGCCAGCGCTTCAACACGCTCTTGCAAAGGATGATCGTCATCAGGCAATAACGGCGCATAATCAAGATTGTCATCTGCCAATGCCGCCGCCGTATCTTCTGCCTCTTCGGTCAATAACCTGAGTGCATCCTCTGGCAATGGCTCAAAACCAATTCTCGCCAAAATGGCTTGCCATTCTTCACCTGTAGGTGGCTCTGACACAACCACAATCCCTGTCAACAAACCATGCAATTCACTTGCACCAGACAACTCAGACACTTTCGAAAAGCGACCCTCCCATTCGGTCCAACCAGAAGCATCATCATGCATTGCATTAACCCTTTCTTAAACTGCTTTGTAAAAAATCAACCCACTTGAATAAAGTAGCTACTCAATTATTGTCGCTAATATAAACCTGTTTTGAATTGGCTGCTATCGACAAGTCACTGAACAAAGAATCAATACAGTGATCTTTTTTAAGGAATCATGAAGCTTAGACTCTTCTTCACGCCATAACATGCGAAAAAATAGTATTGTGTTAAAACCGTTGATATACCGCAATCTATGTTGACCCAGCTAGGCTGAGCCTACTATATTAGCGTTCGATATCATCAGATGCGAAAAATCATCTGATTCACAAAAAAGTGGCGACGAAATTATGTTAGCAGAACTTCAACACGTACAAACACTCATCAGTCGCTTAACTGAGCAACTACACACCAAACAACTTGAAAATACAGAGCTTCAGGAACAGCTTTGCCTGCAAACTGTTAATCCTGAAGATGAGGCGGCGCGCGCTGAGTTGCAACAACAAGTGCAGCAATTCGAAGCGCAGCATGCTCAGAATGAACAAGAGAAATTAGAGCTGAAAGATCGTCATCAAGCGCTAGAACTTGCGCATCTCGCATTAAGCGACTCACTCTCACAAGCTCAGCTACAAATTACAGAACTGGAGCAACAAAAACTCGCATTAGAAAGCCAATATGCAGAGTTCAATGAGATCAAAGCTCAGCTTGAAGCAGAACGTGATGCATTATTACGCAAAAATGATTTTGCTAAACAAAAAGTCGAAGCAATTATTCATCGTTTATCAATGCTTGGTCAGACAGCCGCTACAGATTCAAACTTATAAACTTAAATCTGTAAATTTAAACCATTTGATTAAACCACTTTAAATCACAATAAATCGTGATTAACACCATAAAGTGTTTAAAAAGGAATTAACTCATGCCAACAGAAGTCATCATTTTTGACAAAACCTATAAGTTTGAATGCGCACCGAATGAAGAACACAACCTTCACGTCGCAGCAAAAATGCTAGATAATAAATATCGTGAAACACGTATCGCGATGCCACGTCTTGAAACTGATCGAATCGGTGCAATGGTCGCGTTCAACTTAGTACTCGAACACGCCAAACTTGAGCATCAATTCAGAGTATTTTCTGATGAAATTGCAAAAGAAAAGCATCAGATGAGACAACTCATTCAACAACTGACTGAAAGTCTAGAAACCGCCCTAGCCGCTAAATAATGCGGCTTTATTAAACTTAAATAGACTTAATGAAACAAATATTCACAGATCATTTGTACCTAAAAAATGCTTTTATATTAAACACTCAGATCATTATTTACTAAAAGACTGAGTGTTTCCCTTGCATCTAGTCAACACACCGTTATACTTACTCTATCTCTGAGGTGCGCGCCAAGTAGCCCAATCCCCTGAGCCGATTTCATCCTATTGGGATGCGTTCTGTTGGTTCTGTGTGCAAGTCTGCCTTGAGTAGAAAGCCTGTGAGCCATCGGCGCCTCCTCCTTGAACCTTATTGGGTTCAAGGGTAACGGTTATTAGCGGCATTCTTGGAGACCTAATTTGCTGTTCTATACTCTAAAAAAATATCAATTCTTAGCCAGCTCGTACTGGTTTTTTCTTTATCTACAACCTCAAAAACTCAATCTCACCCTGCAGAAAACAATTGAAATTCTGAGTGATAAAGCATAAAGATACTGCATGAAACCATTTCAACTTCCCGTATCGCAGCATATCACTGATACACAAGCGCTGCGAAAAAGCATGCGCCGTCAACGTCTCGCCTTGTCAGCACACACGCGTAGACATGCTGGACTCTCTGTTGTTCGTCAAATAAGACGAGAACCTCAATTTATTAACTCCCATAAAATTGGCTTGTATTTAGATGCTTTTGGGGAAGTTCCTACTCGCGCACTCATTGAACTATGCTTTCAATTGCGCAAGACCGTCTATTTACCTGTCGTACACTTTAAAAATAAACCACTGGCTTGGGCTCAAATCACTCGACATCAATGGCTTAGCCAACGTATGACACGCCATCGTTTTGGCATGAAACAACCTTTCAAACAGCGTGGCATATCGGTTAAATCATTAGACTATTTATTCATGCCTTTGGTTGCTTTCGACCATCAAGGGCATCGTTTAGGAATGGGCGGCGGCTTTTATGATCGGACGTTGGCGCACTGTGCAAGCACGCACAAACATCGCAAATTAAAGCCAAGCAAGCCGATACGAGTTGGACTGGCTTATGATTTTCAACGTGTCGAAACGATCCAAAGCAATGATTGGGATATTTCTATCCATGCAATCGTCACCCCTAGTGAATATCAACGCTTTTGATCCACGTATTCATGGCACTGGCAAGTTCTTTGCTTCTTTAAAATCAATGATTCTTTTTACTCATTTGCTCACAAAAACAACAGATAGAGAGTAAGCTTCGATTAGAGGGCTAATTTCGTGACAATGCCCCTTGTAATTTTACAAGCATGCATTATTAATAAATCATGACAACCGAATAAGCTGATGTTTCATAGGAGTGATTTATGACAGAGTCTAAACAAACCGACGCCCCGCACATCACAGCCACCGATCGCGTTCTACCGTTGCTCGCACTACGCGATGTCGTGGTCTATCCACACATGCAAATTGCATTATTCGTTGGACGCCCAAAGTCTATTCGCGCTGTTGAAATTGCACGCGAAGAAGATGATCTTGTATTCGTCGTCGCCCAAAAAGATTCACTGACAGAAGACATTGATGACAGCAATCTGTACCAATACGGTACGGTCAGTCGCATCGTGCAAGTCGTGAACCATGAAAATGATGATAATTGCATCAAGGTGCTGATCGAAGGTTTGTACCGTGCACGTCGTAAAGCAATCATCGATCATGATGATTACATGCGTGCGGACACAACTCCAGAACCAACACCAATCAAAATCAGCGCTAGCGCACAAAAAACTGAGCGTGAAGCACTGCAACAACTGTTTGCTCAATATGCAGAAGCAAAATTGCGCAACAGCCGTGAATTGATTGCTGCATCAGAAAAAATTACTGAACTTTTGGAAATGGTTTATTTCATCGCGACCCGTGCGCCGCTTGCAATAGATGTCAAACAAAAGTTTCTTGAAGATGCCAATATTGCAGATCATGTCAAAGAACTTACTGACTATTTGCTCCGTCAATCGGAAGAGCAAAAAGTTGAACAAGGTTTACATGAGTCGGTTAAACGACAAATGGAAAAAAACCAACGTGAATACTTCCTCAATGAAAAGATGAAGGTCATTCAACGTGAACTTTCTGACATGAATGAAGGCGATGTCGATGAAATGGGCGAACTTGAAAAACGCCTGTTCGATGCCGAATTGCCTGAAGATGTGCGTAAAAAAGCCGAAAGCGAATTCAAGAAATTGAAAGCGATGCAACCTGCTTCCAGCGAAGCCTCTGTTGTGCGCAACTATATTGATTGGATTTTGAATACACCGTGGCTTAAAGCCTCGAAAGTTGCGATCAAACTCGATAAAGCGCAAGAAATTTTGGATGAAGATCATTATGGTCTGAAAGAAGTCAAAGAGCGCATTGTTGAGTTCCTTGCAGTACAGTCACGCGTCAAGCAATTGCGCGGCCCGATCCTGTGCTTAGTTGGCCCTCCCGGTGTCGGTAAAACGTCACTGGGTGAATCTGTAGCTAAAGCGACAGGTCGTGAGTTTGTCCGTATGGCGCTTGGTGGCGTGCGTGATGAAGCGGAGATTCGTGGTCATCGCCGTACTTATATTGGTGCGATGCCAGGTAAGATTGTACAGCATTTGTCTAAAGTCGGCGTAAAGAACCCGCTGTTCTTGCTCGATGAAATTGACAAGATGGCACAGGATTATCGTGGTGATCCTGCGTCAGCTTTGCTTGAAGTACTCGATCCATCACAGAACCACAAGTTCAATGATCATTATCTTGATCTTGATCTAGACTTGTCAGAAGTGATGTTTATCTGTACTGCAAATACGATGAACATCCCTGCTCCACTCTTGGATCGTATGGAAGTCATCCGCTTGCCGGGTTACACCGAAGACGAAAAAGTAAATATTGCCGAGCGTTATTTAATTCCGAAAGCGATCAAGTCAAATGGCTTGAAACTAAAAGAATTAACGATTCAAGAAGATGCAGTACGCGAATTGATTCGTCGTTATACCCGTGAAGCGGGTGTGCGTAATCTTGAGCGTGAAGTATCGAAGATTTGTCGTAAGGTCGTAAAAGAAGCTGTGACCAGCAAATCGAAGAATGTGCATATCGACGTCAGCGAAGCAAATCTCGTCGATTACTCAGGTGTCTATAAGTTCGATTTCGGTCGTGCTGAAGATGATGCGCAGATTGGTCGTGTCACTGGTTTAGCTTGGACTTCTGTGGGCGGTGAGTTACTCACAATTGAAGCGGCAGCGGTCAAAGGCAAAGGCGCTTACACAGCAACTGGCTCTCTTGGCGATGTCATGCAAGAGTCAATCAAAGCTGCGGTTACGGTCATGCGTACACGCGGTGATCAGTTGGGAATTCCGTTTGAGAAATTCAACAACACGGATATTCACGTCCACATGCCTGAAGGTGCTACACCGAAAGATGGTCCTTCTGCGGGTATTGGTCTAACGACTGCGCTTGTGTCTGCAATGACAGGTATTCCTGTCCGTGCGGATATTGCGATGACAGGTGAAGTGACCTTACGCGGTTTGGTCTTGCCGATTGGTGGTTTGAAGGAAAAATTACTTGCTGCACATCGCGGCGGCGTGAAGATTGTGTTGATTCCAACTGAGAATTTACGCGATCTTCATGAAATTCCTGACAACATCAAAGCTGGTTTAGACATTCGCCCAGTGAAGACGATTGATGAAGTGTTGAAAGCTGCATTGGTTGAAATGCCTAAGCCGCTTCCAATTGAGATTCCTGAGGTCGCACTGGTTAAGCCAGAAGCAACGAAGGATACTGCACGTCATTGATTGGATGATTGTAGTTTAGAGTGAAGAAAGCCCTCGACCTTTGGTTCGGGGGCTTTTTATTTACAATTTAAAAACTAGTGTTATATTCAGTACGCTCTATACAACAATATATGACATTAATTAGAAGTATTCGAAGTAAAAACTATCATCTTCCCTCGGAGAATATTTTGAATAAAAGAGAAAATTACGAAAATGGAATTCTTACTGTACGCTTTACAGGTGAAAATTTATCCTTACATGGGGTTAGCATCTATGACTTAGGAGAGTCTCTTTTAGCTTTACAACGAATAGTCCATAAAGCCTATCTTGCTAAAGAAGGTCGATTATATAAAGGTTCCTATCCAAACAAAGAAGAACGAGAAAAACTTGCGCTGCAATTAGGGGAAAGGCGACGAAGTTCAGATGCTTTTGCACTAGTGCCACTTTTAGCAGATCCTAACATTCAGGACTTCATGAAAAAGCTCTGTGATTACATTTTGTCTGGCATTGTTGGTTACTACACTGGAGATTTACTTGATCGGGTAAAAAATGAAAAAGATGAAAATAAAAGAATCTTTATAGGAGCTATTTACGGTGAAGTAGTGAATATTGTTAATCGCGTAGATACTATTGGTGGTGTAGAAGGCATATCAATTGGAGCTCCAGCTTTGGGTAGGGAGACCGTTGCTGCCTTTAGTAGCGAAACAAAAAAATATTTAGCAGAGATAAAAGATGAAACATATCTTGGTAGCTATCAAGAGATTAATGGTAGTGTCTACAAATTTTATCCAGCGAGTCGTATTATCGGAATTAGGAGAGCTGGCGGCAATACGATTACTGTTTTCTTAAATGAGAAAGATTTTGAAGAAATTAGATATAAAAAAGAAACTAATCCAATGTACCGCTTTAAAGGGCATCCCGTTTATAAATTCGGTATTGAGACAAAGTCTGTGTCAGAGTTCCAAGCAGATGAAATAGAATATATTGTTAAAGAAGAAAGTTAGTTCAGTAGGGCGCAATAAGCCAAAGCGCATTGCGCCAATCTCAATAACTTTCCGCACTAAGATGCAAATAAGATGCAAAAAAGCCCTAGACTTCGGTTTAGGGCTTTTTTAACCATTTTTCAAAATCACCTAATACGACGGCACACGTCCGTACAATAAATCAATATCAGCCTGCGTTAGCTTAAAATTCGCTAAATCTTGTTCCCCCATCATCGGATACATCAGCGCATGCGGATCTCTCGAATGCTTCAAACCTAACGAATGTCCCAGCTCATGCGCCAAAATTAAACGCAATTCATCTTTATTATCATATTCATAAATATTGATTGCATCGCCTTTATAGAGCCCAGCCTCAAAAGGATGTCCCACAAACTTCTGATTATAGTCTTGAGCTTGCTGATTATAACCATCCTCTTGCGACTGAATAACTTCTCCCTGATGCCTTAAATTAACTTGCTCTACATCCAGATTTGTACCTTTCTGATTGTACTCAGCGACATCGTGATCAATCTGATCACTTTCCATTTGCATAGTTTGTGCTTCCATGGGTGTTGCACCACCACGCGCATTAATTAAAGCAACCATATGCTGATGCTGGCTAATTCGTTCATTCAATGCAGCTAGCTCATCATTGTGTCGTTGGTATTCACTCGTCAGCTCTGATTTCTTCTGTTGAAAATCATCTTTTGCAGCCTGATTACGACCTTGACCATCGTCTAACACACGTTGAGCTTGCTGCCTCTCATTAGTTGTTTGTTGACGTTGATCATAAATAAAATTAATCGTAAACGATGCGTTAGGATGATAAAAAAAGAATTTATGTCCTAAAGGCTCTTCCCAAACTCTCGCTGCTTGACTAATCAGATCCTTCGCTTCACTCTCACTTAAATTAAAACGAGGATCAATTGTACCAATACGATAATAAACTTCACGTTCAGCAGCCGGCTTAGAGAGATCATTACGAATTTGCTGATGTTCTTTGTGAAAAATCACAAAGAAAAATATGACTAAACTGAATAAAATAATAATGTTACGCACGAATAAAATCATCCATGTCTTTTAATTATATAAATTTTTCTTAACGTAATACTTAAATAGCACCACGCGCCAATGCATCCCTCACAGGCTTAAACGAGCGGCGATGATCATCAATCGCACCATGAGTCATTAAAGCAGCAACATGCGCTGCCGTTGGATAACCTTTGTGTTTAGCAAAACCATACTGAGGATGAATTGCATCCAAAGCCTCAAGCTGGCGATCACGCGTGACCTTTGCCAAAATACTTGCCGCACCAATACTCACTTCCAACGCATCTCCACCGACGATGGCTTCACAGGGTACGCTCGCATCAGGACAACGATTTCCATCAATTAATGCAAGACGCGGCACAATCGGCAATCCATGAATCGCGCGTCGCATCGCAAGCATGGTCGCATGGAGGATGTTTAACTCATCAATCTCAGCAGGCGTTGCTTCAGCAATACAATACGCTGCAGCATTTGCCACGATCACATCAAACAAGCGATTACGCTGTTTCTCAGTCAGTTTTTTTGAATCGTTAATGCCTTCTATCGGTCTCTCAGGATTCAGAATGACTGCGGCAGCGACCACTGAACCCACCAACGGTCCTCGCCCCGCTTCATCAACGCCCGCAATACAAACGGTATTGGGAACAATAATCGCTTGTGTCGAACGAACCAAAATCCCCTGATTGTGCAGATGATCTAATCCTTGACTAAATAGTGGCATCTATTTTTTCCTCTAACAAAGACAAGACTGCCGCCGCAGCCGAACTGACATTTTCACTTTGTAAGCGACTATGGATATTACACAGTTCAATATGCTGTGTTTGCCAAGCACCTTGTTTAAATTCGGGATCACTCAATAACGGCATCATTTCACTCACTACATTATGAGCTGTTGCTTGGGCTTGAATCAGCTCAGGCACAATCGTGCGACCCGCAAGAATATTTGGTAATGAAAACCACGGTGTTTTAATCATCCAACGCACAAATAAGTAAGTCAGCCAATGTACACGGCCTACCACAACCATCGGACGACCTAAAAGCAATGCTTCAAGAGCTGCCGTGCCAGAAGCCAACATCACCACATCACTAGCAGCCATTACACGTCGTCCAACGCTACCAATTTCGCCAGCTGTATCATTCGGCTCAATCACCTGAATTGCTCGTTGCACCTCAGTAGGTTGCTCTGCCAATAATGCTTTAATTTGCGCGAGACGTGCGTCATTTGCCGCAGGAATAACAAAACGGATCTGTCCAAATTTCTTTAACAGTTTGGCTGTACTGTCCACTAAAACACGACCAACACGTTCTACTTCACTCGAACGACTACCTGGCAACAAACCCACCACAACTTGATCCACAGGAATACCAAGCTGTTGCTTGCCTATACTGACCTGATGATTCAATGGCAAACTACGCGCCAATGGATGTCCCACAAAAACTGCTTTCACATCATGCTTATGATAAAAATCCACCTCAAATGGAAGTAGACACAACACCATATCTACCGCAGCACGAATGCCAACAACACGCCCTTGCCGCCAAGCCCAAACAGAAGGACTAACATATTGAACGGTTTTGATATGCTTTTCTTTGAGTAACTTAGAAACACGAAGATTAAAATCTGGTGCATCAACGCCAATAAATAAATCAATCTTTTCTTTTTCGAATGTTTCAATTAAACCATCACGAATCTTAAATAACTCAGGCAAGCGCCCTAATACTTCAAAAAGACCAAATAAAGATAAACGTTCAAGCGGATATAAACTCGTCAGACCTTCTGCCTGCATTTGCGGTCCGCCAATACCAATCAAACGTACATTTGGGTGAATTTTTTTTATTTCACGAATTAAATCAGCACCCAACGTATCTCCAGATAGCTCCCCTGCCACCATGCCAATCGTCAACACTTTCGTCCTAGCTATCATGCCGTTCAATCCAACTCATATTGCCGCATAGTTTAGCATTGCCAACTAGAGCCACAACATTTCACAGCAGATTAATCTTGATGAGACGAGATTATCCTTATATGAATTTTATTCATAAGTTATCCAATTTTAATCGTTTGTAAAGCAAAGCGTATAAGTCTAATCTTTTGCAATATTTTTGATAAACTTATGAATATTGCAACTATGACTGATTATTATTTTATTCTTGCTGGCTTAATCGTCGGATTCTGTGTCGGTGTCACAGGCGTTGGTGGTGGTTCACTGATGACTCCAATCCTCATCAGTATCATGGGAATTCCACCACAAATCGCGATTGGTACAGATTTGCTCTATGCCTCAATTTCCAAGTTCTGCGGTTCACTTGTTCATGCAAAAAAGCTGAATATCGTTTGGCCAATCGTCATTTTTCTTTCGATCGGCAGTATTCCTGCGTCACTCGGTACAACTTGGGCATTACATCATTTCTTCAGCGATGCGAATCAATACAAAAAATTACTCACGATCGTGCTTGGTTTTATGTTGGTGTTGACTGGCGTTTCAATTCTGTTTCGTGGGCGTATTGAACAATTCTTTGCTAAACGTCGTGGAATGACGACTGAAGCACGCCATCATTTACACGAAGGCAGCACCGATGCACAGAACCATCAAACTAAAGAGCTTCTGAAAAATAAACCTCTCGTCATTTTTATGGGAGCTGTTTTGGGTGTATTTGTGACCCTATCCTCTGTTGGTGCTGGTGCGTTTGGTGTGATGGCGCTTGTGCTTTTATTTCCGAACTTACCGATGATTCGTATTATTGGCTCGGACGTTGTTCATGCCGTTTTGCTGACATTAGTTGCAGGACTTGGGCATTTATTTTCAGGAAATGTCGATTTCAACATGCTGACATTTTTGCTGATTGGTGCGATTCCAGCAATTATTGTGGGTACATTGATTAGTTCTAAACTTCCAGAGCATCTTATTCGCCAAGTATTAGGCATCACATTATTACTACTTGGAATTAATTTTGTGGTCAATCCAGTGAAGCAAAAAGCAGCTCCAGCAACCACACCTGTCACCACAATTAGCAATGCGAAAGTGACCAGCTAATCAAAAGCAGTATTGATTCGGTCGAAATATTTATTATTTGCCCAAAAATCGCTCAATTCGAGCGATTTTTTACCATCAATCCCTTGTACTGATCCTGACTTGCCCTCATTCTTGTGTGTTAGGGTAATTATTAATTTTTTTGGTGAAAAAGTCGTGGCTAACGCAGAAACAAATCAAGCAAACAATCAAACAACACATGCAGTAGACCAGCAAGTTGAAGACATCAATATTTCAGCAATCGAGCTGTTGGTGACTCCTGCTGAACTTAAAACAGAACTTCCATTATCTGATGCTGCAAAGGCAACTGTTTTGGCTGGTCGTCAAACCGTTCGCAACATTCTGGATGGAAGTGATCCGCGTCTGTTTGTCGTTATTGGTCCATGCTCGATTCACGATCCAAAAGCAGCACACGATTATGCAAATCGTCTGAAAGTACTCGCTGAACAAGTTAAAGACACCCTGTACCTTGTTATGCGTGTCTACTTTGAAAAACCACGCACCACTGTCGGTTGGAAAGGTCTGATCAATGATCCTGACATGAATGACTCATTCAATGTCGAAAAAGGCTTACGCATGGGTCGTGAATTGTTGCTGTCACTCAACGAACAAGGTCTGCCTTGTGCGACAGAAGCGCTTGACCCAAATTCACCCCAATACCTACAAGACTTGATTAGCTGGTCAGCAATTGGCGCACGCACCACAGAAAGCCAAACGCACCGTGAGATGTCTTCAGGCTTATCGTCACCGGTCGGTTTCAAGAATGGTACTGATGGCGGGATGACTGTTGCGATTAACGCAATGCAAGCAGTTGCATCAGGACATAGCTTCCTCGGCTTAAATGGCGATGGGCAAGTTGCAGTCATTCGTACCAAAGGCAATCCATACGCGCATGTTGTACTCCGTGGTGGTGCTGGTAAACCAAACTATGATTCAACCGCAGTAGCATCCGTTGAAGCGGCATTGGCAAAAGCAAAAGTCAGTGGCAAAATCATGATCGATGCTAGCCATGCAAACTCGAATAAAGACCCATACCTACAACCATTGGTATTGCAAAATATCACTCAGCAAATCATTGACGGCAATAAATCAATCGTTGGCGTCATGGTTGAAAGTCATATCAAAGGTGGTCGTCAAGACATTCCTGCTGACTTATCGCAGTTGGTTTACGGTCAGTCTGTTACCGATGGATGTATTGATTGGGAAACAACTGAACAAGCACTTTTGGACATGCACAATGCATTAAAAGGTGTATTACCAACTCGCTAAAACTTAAAAACTAGAAATCAAAAACTTAAAAAGAGAATAAAAATGAATAATAAAAGCCAAGATATTCAGCCTATACCCACTCACACCGGATTAGCTGACATCTTGGCTTTTCAGTATGTGAACGAAAACTTATCAACATCAGGACAGCCTAGTTTTGATGAGCTTGCTCTAATCGCCAATACTGGCTTTGAAGTTGTCATCAATCTGGCGCTGACCGATGCGAGCAATGTATTAGTCGGTGAAGATCGGCGTGTACTTGAGCTTGGGATGGACTACATCAATCTTCCAATACTTTTCGATAGACCAAGCTCTACCCAAGCATTACGGGTTTTAGACCTGCTTAAATCATTACAGCATAAAAAAGTCTGGTTGCATTGTGCGCTAAATATGCGAGTCTCTAGCCTGATTTATATGTATCGAGTGCATCATCTAATGATGGATGAACCGAATGCAAAAGCTTTACTTTCGCAAATTTGGACACCTAATACCGAATGGTCTGAAATAATCAAACAGCTAAATCAGCACTATTTCGGACAACTGCAAACCGATTGATTTAATCCACTGTAGGGGCTGGTTCTAAACCAGCCCGCAAATAATCATTTAAAATGGTGCGCTTCGGTTTCAAACTTTTTCGGCAATACCTCTGGCAATAATTCACGATCTATTACTGCGATAAATGCCCCGTTTAACAATTGATCTCGTTGATTGTACTGAAACGGCTTGCCATTCAAATCAACCAAAGCACCACCTACCACTTCTAGCAAACATTGTCCTGATGCCGTATCCCACTCTGACGTTGGGTGTAATCTTGGATACAAATCAATTTCACCTTCAACCATGAGACAAAATTTATATGCACTCCCTGCATTGATCGCATCGAACTCAAAACCAGCCTGCGCTAATTGTTGCTGATATTCAGTATATTGCGGACGAGTTGAATGACGAGACATTGCTGTATTGAGTTTTTTTCCTAGAACGGGATGTGTAGATAACATCTGTTTAGAACCATCCGCATCGATTCGATAAGCTATCTTTAACTGCTTCTCATGGGGAGCCAAGTTGTTACTTGCTACATAGACTTGTTTTTTTAGAGGAACGCCTATGATTCCAAGTAATACTTGTCCAGATTCAACTAGCGCAATATTGACCGTAAACTCACCCGTTTTTTTAATAAACTCACGCGTTCCATCCAAAGGATCAACTAACCAAAACCTTTCCCATTGACGCCGATCGCTCAGATCAGAAGACTCTTCCGATAGTACAGGAATATGAGGTGTTAATGCATGTAGAGCAGATTCAATCAATTGATGCGCCGCCATATCTGCAGCAGTGACTGGCGATTGGTCATCCTTAGTTTCGATATTGATAGAGCTTTGCAAATGATTATTATAAAATACAGTCAGTAGCTCCCCAGCTTGCTGGGTGATAGAGACAACAGCGGACATTAAAACCTGAAAATCTAATTCGGGAACTGTCTTGGGTACGGTTTGAAAACTATTTTGATCCATCACAATTGATCCGTACGTCTGAATAACTTAAGTTATTGATAGCTTAAATTCTTAGGGAAAATATTAATTTTAACCGATTATATTACGCGCATTTTCATCCAAATTTGTACGCTTAAAGGAAAAACGTTGCGATGACTATTAATATTGCATGGAATCAAATCGATACAGTCATGTTTGATATGGATGGCACACTCCTCGATTTGGCCTTTGATAATTTCTTCTGGCGCGAAGCGGTGATTGATGCGTGGGCTGATGCACAACAAGTCACACGTGAATATGCCAAAGATAAATTAGTCCCTCTCTTTCGTGCGCAAGAAGGCTGTTTGAATTGGTATTCCTTGCCTTATTGGAGTGACACCCTACAACTAGACTTGCAGGCATTGAAAGCTCATCACAGTGATCTCATTTCACTTCGCGCAGGCGTCCCAGCCTTACTCAGTACACTGAAATCGCACGGCAAAGAACTTTGGTTAGTCACCAATGCGCACCCACAAGCATTAGAAATTAAACTCAAAAAAACAGGCCTACGTGATTTTTTTCAGACAATTATTTCTAGTCATGAATATGGTTTTGCAAAAGAGGAAATCAATTTTTGGTGTGAAATGCAGGAAACTAATCCATTCACGCCATCACGTAGTTTAATGATTGATGACAGCGAGCCTGTTTTACATGCCGCAAAAGCTTTTGGTTTACAAGTCCTTGGCATTGAGCAACCAGATAGCCAACTTCCTGCACGAGAAAACTTACACCACCCGACTCTCAGTGATTGGTCTGAGTTGGTTTATGAACTGGATATTTAAAATAAAAATCACTACTAAACTCCAAAAGCTAGACGAATCAGAATTTTATGAAACAAGACAGATCATTAAACTCAACAACTAAACCTGAAACAGCAGTTCGAATTGATAAATGGCTTTGGGCAGCGCGTTTTTACCGAACTCGCACTACTGCAAAAGAAGCAATTGATGGTGGCAAAGTTCACTATCAAGGCGAGCGCGTAAAAGTCAGTAAAGAAGTTCGTATCGGCATGGAGTTCACTATTCGTCAAGGCTTCGAAGAAAAAACCATTATTGTTAAAGAACTGACAAGCATACGTGGCAATGCAACAGCCGCACAAATTTTATATGAAGAAACGCCTGCCAGCATTGCTCGACGAGAGCTTTTTCAAGCTGCACGTAAACTGTCCAACTTAGCTAGACCTGACCACCGTCCGAACAAACATGAACGGCAACAATTACAACGATTTCAAGAGAGAAATAATAGCAACCACGAAAAAATCAATGATGACTTCTTATAAAAAACTAGACTTTTATCTACAAAAAAAGGGCATTCACTTTAAGAAAATTCATTTACACCACTTCTCAACCTATAACTGTGACCTAATTGGCATTTTTTTTCATAGAAACAACTAAGAAGCCTACACTTCACTACTTTTTTGGGATATATTGTGATTAATTGATGTATTAATAATATGTAGATGCAAAAGGATACGCTCAAAGGAACAGAGCTCAAGTTTTCAATAATAAACCGTGTGTTGGAAATAGTTTACAGAAGGTTTATGATTATTTCTCGGTATACTTATTGAAAAATTTAAGCTTAAAATGAACCGTTAGGTATTTTATAGGCGTTAAGTGAGAACAAAATGAACCTAAATATAATTAAGCTATTAAATGCTGACTTACCAACTAACTCACTAAAACATTTGTCTTTAGTTGGTGAATCTAAGCCTGAAGTACAAACATGGATTAACGGTTTATCCATGCTAAATGTTGGGGAAACCGCAAAGCAGCTCTACACTACCCTGCAAGAACTCATGATCCTTGATGTCCCTGACGCAACTCGATTTGACATTCTCGAAGTGCTACGCCCAGCGGTGTACACGATCATTGAGTCATTATCGAAGCATTATATTAATCAAAATATCCTACTTGATGAACGTGCAGAACGTATTGCAGGATTAGCTCAACAATTGCGGGTTTATACCGCAATGATCTATCGAACAATTGCACTTAGAACATCAGAAACACTTGAAACGCATACTTTCGGTTTATTCGCCGTCGGCAAAAAGAAAATTCTGCTCAATTTGGGTGCCCAAGCCATTCATCGTGGACTCACTGAATTTTTCCGCCTCTCGGCAGAATCAAAAACACTATACCTTCCTGTCTATAAAGGGATGTGGCTTCGTCTGCATGAGTTATTCCAAAAAGCACAAGCACTGGAATTAAGTAAATTTGCTTTGCGGGATGAAAATCAAGCGTATGGAAAAATCCTGACAGTTGAACAAGTCTATTTACGCTCTATTTTCATGTCCGCTTGTAATACCAACAAGTTACGCCAAACTGAAATCAAAAAAATTGCCCAACTTAGTGAAATCTGGGTAAGTCTGGTACAAATATCTCCAACACCAAGTGGCCAAGACTTATTTCTAGTTGATACGTCATTAGATGCCCCACCGATGTACATTACACAATTGAAGCAAATCAATGCATCAATGTTCTATATCAATGTCCAGCAATTGCTCAGTCACTTTGAAAACTTAGGCAGCGATCACGCCAAACTTTTACATCCATCCGAAGAGACTCTTCTTTCTGGTTCGTTACGATTGCACCTATTACAAACTCTACGTGCACCAGCAGAACGATCAACTGAACGTCACCCGCATAATGGTACGATTAACATTGCACTCGGTCTCATTGGTGCGCACTATCAACTTGCAAACCGGTTAGATTTTGAAGAAGTCATTCAAATTCAACAAACAGCAACAAATCCAGACTTGCCTATTATTCAACCAAATGCAGCGCATGATATTGATCTGAATTACAGCATACAAGATGGAAAAATCCGCCAAAATGCAACTCGCGAATATCTTGAATCGTATCAGTGCCAAATTATCAATATTAGTTTAGGCGGTTACTGTATTCGCTGGATTGGAACAACGCCTAATGTTTTACGTAGCGGCGAATTGATTGCTATCCGTGAAAATGATGATGCGGAATGGAGTATTGGTTTAATTCGTTGGGTACAACAACAGCTTAATTCTGGCGCAGAATTTGGCATCGAAATACTGTCACAACGTGGCAAAGCCTGTGGTGCACGCGTTATTCGCCAAGATGGCTATTCTAGTGATTATATGCGTACAATCCTCTTACCAGAAATGAGAGAACAAAATCGTACTGCGAGTATTATTGCTCCAATTTTAGCCTTTAAATCAGGACACAAAATATCAATTCGTCTTGGAAATGAAGAAGTTAAAGCACAGCTCATGCGTGAAATTGTTGTGACCCAGAGTTTTAGTCAGTTTGAATTTGTAATCACTCAACCTGAAAAACTTAGTGCTGATAGTGAACTATCAAAACATACGAAAAAACAGGAAGTTGCGACTGAAACAATGATTCCTGTGGCAGCAAAGACCAAGCCTAAAGATGAACTTGATGAAATCTGGGATACATTGTAATCCATAAAAATCGTAACTTACGCCATAAGGAATGCCCATAAGACTATCACTATGGGCATTTAATCTATAAAATCGATGAGTCACAATCATTTTCAGGCCAATGTTATGGTCAAGGGAAAGTGACTATTGTTTGAGTCTGACAATTTTCAGGAAGATAAGGACAACATCAGATATGAAATCAAAGGTTATGGATTGATGAGAAGTAATAAGAGTGAAAGTTTACGCTTGCTGGCTGTGGATGAATCGCACGCAATTGCAGAAGCATTAGTAGATCAACTCAAAACACAAGGAATTCCTACCCGACTTCAAGTTCTTGATGATAAAGAAGAGCTCGAAAAAGCTTTACGCCATGTATGGGATATCGTCTTGTTTGTCAAAGGCTATGACCTTACATACGACAACGTCCTACAACTGATTAAAGATAGCGATCAAGACCTACCGCTTATTCTGATGCTTGATGATCTCAACGCTTTCGATATTAATACCGAGGATTTAGAGAGCCCTGTTTTAAAAGCATATAGCGCTGGCGCTGTCGATGTTTTACCGATTAGTCATCCTCTACAATTAGTATTTTGTGTTAAACGTGAATTGCGAAACTTAGAACATCGGCGCAGCAAACGTAACCTTCAAGTCATGTTGGGAGATGCTGAACGTCGTAGCCAACTTTTGCTCAAAAACTCTCGTACTGCTGTTTCCTATATTGATGAAGGCGTTCATATTTATGCAAATGAAGCATATTTGGAGTTATTTAACTATGAGTCGATTGATGAACTGATGGGTATGCCTGTCATCGATCTTGTCGATAGTAAAGATTTGCAAGAATTTAAAGATTTCTTAAAGACCTACACCAAAACCGGTCGAAATGAAACTGATTTCAATTTTAGTGGTATTCGTGCAGATGGTAGCCGATTTGAAGCAATGCTCCAACTTGCACCAGCAAGTTTTGAAGGCGAACCATGTATACAAGTGATTATCCAACATCAAGAAAAAGCAGACACTCGCCTACTAGAAGCTCAGCTTGCTGCAGTTGAGCGACTCGATACACTGACAGGTCTCGGAAACCGTAGAGCATTTGAAGAATCTTTAGAATCAACACGCGATACAGCGATACAAACCAAAGCGCAACATGCACTGGTCTTTACAAGTATTGATAACATTGGTCAGATTAATGCTAGCGCGGGTATCGCAGGTAGTGATGCAACCGTTATTAAAATTAGTGAAGTGCTGAAGAGTCAATTTAAAGATGCTCAATCATTCCGTTTTGGTGATTCTACATTTGCAACATTAGTTGCCAATACGTCTTCAGACGATATTTGCACTACAGCACTTGCGACGACAGAACTGATTGCAAAATCACTCATTAGTGTCGGCAATCGAACCGTTCAGACAACGATCAGTATTGGGATTGCCATGATTGGCGAGACATCACCTAATGGTGCAGAACTCCTATCTCGTGCGTTCAATGCGGCAGAAAAAGTTAAGATCCAAAACCAAGGTTTAGGTAATGGAGTAAATCTCTATAATCCTGCTGAGAACGCCTCAGAATCTGATCAAGCACTACGTGAACTACTTGAGGAAGCTTTAGAAAAAGGCACTTTCAAGCTCATGTTCCAATCTGTTTATGATACAAATAGTGACACAGAACCATTCTTTGAAGTCTATGCACGCTTGCCACTAGCCAACGGTAAGACAATGCTACCAGAAGAATTTATGCCTGTAGCTCATCGCTATGGCATGGAAAGTCGTTTGGATCGTTGGATACTACTTAACGCATGTAAGCGTCTAAAAGCACAGCAAGCGACACACCCAAAAACACGACTACTAATTAACCTGAGCTCAGATTCTCTACAAGATACAAGCTTGCCAGTCTTAGTGGGTAAACTTGCAGGTGCCATTAGTACTGGTGGTAATAAACCGATCACACTTCAATTTAACGAAGGTGATGCGATTAATTATCTTGAACTTGCTCGTAGTAATATCCGAGCTTTCCAAGAAAATGGATGTCAAATTGCGATTAATAACTTTGGTTCATCATTGAATGCAATGAGTTTACTGGATCATCTAAAAATTGATTTAGTCAAAATGGATAAATCATTTGTGCAAGATCTAGGAAACGAAGAAAACTTCCAAGCTGTGAAGAAAGTAACCAGTGAGATTATTTCTCATAAATCTCAAGTGATGGTTGCATATATCGAAACACCAATTGCAATGTCCAAGGCTTGGTCTATTGGAGCTCGTTACTTACAGGGCTATCTAATCCAAATGCCAAGTGAAGATATGATATTTGAATAATTTTCAATCGCCACAAATACGATACTTAAAAATAAGTTCTTAAACATCATGTGTTTAAGAACTTATTTTTATTGGATCTACAAAAAAATATCAATCACTTAACCAAATTCTTAATAATTGCGTAATGATCTTCAAACATTTCATTTGAGCGAACTTGATCTAATGGCAACCAAAACGCACGTTTGGCATCATCACCACTTTCCACAACTGGACGAGCGGGCACCTCATTAAGCTCAAAATAGAAAGCTTGAGTGATTGTTCGCCCACGTGCACAGCGTTTCGGATCATCAAAAGTATGCTGACCTCGATAGAATTTACGCCATTCTAAATCAGTTAAATCGATGTTCGTTTCCTCACGTAATTCACGTAAGCAAGCGTCAAACAACGTTTCTTCTTGATCCAAGAATCCACCAGGTAAGGCAAACAAGCCTCGGCCAGGAAAATGACCCCGCTCGATTAACAAAATATGTCCTGAATGTACTACTACGGCATCTACCGTCACAAAAACAGGTGGATAAGGCGCAAGCAACCAAGACTTCTTATAATCTACGAGATAATGAGACTCTTTCTGAAGATCCTTATACTCTGGTAATTGCATAAATTGTTTTAATAAATCTAATGTACTAGCGGGCACATAATCTAGCGTTGGAAGATCACCTAGCAAATAAGCATCTCGAATCGGTGTCGCAGAAATCCCCTGATAACTATCAACAGATACAGGCGTCCAATTTGGAAAAAGAGAAAGATAATAAGAAGTTTTATCTTTGTAATGACCGATTAATCCTATACGGCTAGATACATTGACACCTTGAACAGAAGCAACCGCTTTTTCAACGGACTGAACCCAACGATTATCATCATAGAGAATATCAACTAATGGAACGCAATAAATCCGAGATCCATCTATTTGATTAAAGGCTGACAAAATCATATTTGCACGTTCATCAAAACTAAATACATTACGCGTGCTTCGAGGCTGTTCGGCTGAACCAATCAGTAAAATGACCTGTTTGCTCTGTGATAAGGCCGTTTTAATCACCGCCAAATGTCCAAGATGAAACGGCTGAAACCGACCGATAAAAACCAAATAATCGAACAAATGTCTAACCTCTTTTAATCACTACAAAACAGAATCAGTAACGTATTTTCAACATTAGCTCAATGGGACAACACGCATCACTTCCTCAAGTGTTGTCTGACCTTCTGCAACACGTCTTGCACCCGCCAATCGCAAAGGTAACAATCCTTCTCGATATGCCTGTTGCTTAATTTGATTTAAAGTTCCACCATCACCAATAATTCGTTTCATTTCTGTGGTGAGAATTAGAATTTCATAGACACCCATTCGCCCACGATAGCCCGTCCCTCGACACTCTTCGCACCCAACAGCTCGGTAAACTTTCGCTGGTGGTTCACTCCGCCACGGACTCACTAATTTATTCCAAACCTCTACATCGTTATCCATCTGAGTCTTACATAACGGACATAACGTTCTGACCAAACGTTGCGCCATAACCCCAAGAATCGTTGCGGAAGTTAGAAATGGCTGTACACCCAAATCATGTAAACGTGTCAGAGAGCTTGGCGCATCATTGGTATGTAATGTTGATAAAACCAAATGTCCCGTCAATGCCGCTTGAATCGCCATATCCGCAGTTTCATGATCTCGAATCTCACCAATCATAATAATATCTGGATCTTGCCGCATCAAAGAACGAACACCTTCTGCAAATCCAAGCTCAATCGCGCTTTGTACCTGCATTTGGTTAAAACTCGGTTCAATCATTTCGATTGGATCTTCAATCGTACAAACATTAACTTGATCTGTTGCCAGTTGTTTTAATGTCGAATAAAGCGTCGTGGTTTTACCCGATCCTGTTGGGCCTGTGACAAGAATAATGCCATTCGGATGAGAAGCCATCTCTTTCCATTTTTCAAGATCACTACCCGTTAAACCAAGCTGTTCAAATGACCGTACCAAGACTTCTGGATCAAAAATACGCATCACCATTTTTTCGCCAAAAGCAGTCGGCAATGTCGAGATACGGAGCTCTGTTTCTAAACCCTTTGGTGTACGTGTCTTGAGGCGACCATCTTGCGGCTTACGCTTCTCTGCAACATTTAAACGACTTAAAATTTTAATGCGAGAGACAACGGCCAACAAAACTGGTCCAGGCATGTCATAAACTGTATGCAAGACCCCATCGATACGGAAGCGGACTCGACCAGCTTCTCGCCGAGGTTCAAGATGAATATCACTCGCCCGCTGATCAAATGCATATTGCAAAAGCCAATCCACAATACGTACGATATGTTGGTCATTGGCATCAGGATTGAGCATATCGCCCAGTTGTAATAACGCTTCAACACCTTTAGTCGTTGCTTCTGTTCCACCGCCTTTAGCGCCCGCAATCGCACGGGTAACTTGATAAAATTCAGCTAAGTAACGCACTAGCTGTTCTGGGTTAAGCATCACACGTTTGATTTTACGAGGTTGAAGTGTATGCGCTAGATTATCAACCCAATCATCATAAAAAGGCTGATCACTCCCGATTGTCACAGTCTCAGCATCGACGAGTACGGCTAGAATCTTGTGACGATCAGCATACTCAAGCGACATAATCGAAGTCACAGCGGGCACATTAACCTTTAAAGGATCAATACGATAAACAGGCATACCTGCTTTTTGTGCAAGCCATTGTGTAAGCACATCAAGCGTCAGTTTAGGTGCTAATGCTTGTGTATTAGTTGCAGCTAAGTCCGTCAGCTTGAAATCGGCAATAATCATCAGCGGATGCCAAGTGAGCTGTTCTTTACGACGAGCGGTTGTCGTGACTAAATTCACATCACGTTGTGTAATCCGACCATCATGAAGCAACTGTTCCAAGCACCAGCGTACATCAACTTGAATTGAAAATTTCTTTTTTGCTGTCATCATACACATTCCATGTCAATATTCTTTAAATCCAAACCATTACAACTATTTTTCAGCAACTAGCGCGCAGTTAATTCTTTGATCCAGATTACTCCAGACTGTACGCCAAAGCGAACATTAACGCGATCATAAGACATCCCATAATCTCGTAATGCATCTTCTTGGTAAGCTGGACGGGGATCAAGGGCAAGTATTCGCTCAATCAAAGGAAGCTGGTGATTACTTAACACCCCTAATGAAATTAATTGATGCTTTTGCCAAAGCGCAGCACGCGTCCAATGTACAGGGTGCAACTCTGGTGCTTCTAAAGCAAAACCACTCTTGGCATCTGCAATCGAATCGCTGTAAGCAATATAAGGCTTAAGATCAATTAGCGGCGTTCCATCGACTAAATCTGGGCCAACAATATGTAATCGTACTCGCCCCTTGACGACCTCAATTCGGTCCAATCTTACCGCAGATAAACCCAGTGGCGCAGGACGATACATACTACGCGATGCAAAAACACCTATTTTTTCATTTCCACCTAAGCGAGGCGGGCGAATCTGAGCGCGAAAAGAATCAGAAAATGATTGTCCCTTTGCTGAAGACGATTGATCTGCAACGGCCGAGGACTTCAACTCACGATTTTGATGAAACTGCCAAATCAACCATAAATGACTAAATCCTTCTAATCCCTCGAATGCCGCAGGTTGATCGTAAGGTGCGACAAATTCAATAACGCCCTCGACATCAACCAAATTAGGCTGACGTGGAACTCCAAACTTCTCAATAAAAGGCGTATGTACATAACCGATAATAGGTACCGTAATATGATGCTCTGTCATTGATCGCCCTAAATTGAAAATAATCCCGCCACTTACATTGAACTAAAAATATACTTTTTAGTCATTTCTGGATCAAAACGTTTCATAAACAATATTTTATATGTTTATGAACCTTAAATAACATAGACAATATGTAGTTTTTGGGTGCATCCAAATTTTTTACTAATCAGTTTTACTTATAACTAAAATAAAATGAAATAGGTTTATCAATGAGAACTTTTCGGTAGAATAGCGTCATTGAATTTTCCTCGTTGCATAGACGCTACTTTACTTCTGGAAATTATATTTCTCAGAGTCTTTTTTGCTGAAATCGCAATTAAGACACATCACACGAATAGAGACATTATGGCAGCATTTAACTCCGAACGTATTACTCATGTGCATCATTGGAACGATACGTTATTCAGTTTCAAATCGACCCGCGATCCAGGCTTACGCTTTAAGAATGGTCAATTCGTTATGATCGGACTCGAAGTAAATGGCAAGCCACTGATGCGTGCTTACTCAATCGCCAGTGCAAACTATGAACATGAAATGGAATTCTTTTCCATTAAAGTTCAAGACGGGCCATTAACTTCTGTGCTGCAAAATCTAAAAGTGGGCGATGAATTATTGATGAGCAAAAAACCGACAGGAACACTTGTTCTTGACGACCTTTTGCCCGGTAAAAATCTCTATATGCTGTCAACAGGCACTGGGCTTGCGCCGTTCTTGTCTTTGATTCGCGATCCAGAAACCTACGAACGTTTTGAAAAAGTTGTGCTCATTCATGGTGTTCGCTATGTGAATGAACTCGCATATACAGACTTGATCGAAAACATCCTGCCAAATGATGAATTCTTTGCGGAATTAGTCAAAGATAAACTGATCTATTACCCAACTGTCACACGCGAACCATTCCGCAATCAGGGTCGTATTACCACGTTGATCGAAAATGGTAAATTGTTCGAAGACATTGGACTTCCACGTTTCAATCGCGAAACTGACCGCGCAATGATGTGTGGCAGCCCAACCATGTTAAAAGACTTAAGTGATTTGTTAGATCAACACGGCTTAGTCGTTTCACCGCGTATGGGTGATCCAGGTGATTATGTGATTGAACGTGCATTCGTCGAGAAATAATTATTGTTCAAAAAATCCGAATCATAAAAAAGGACGCGATCAAAAGCGTCCTTTTTTTACTTTCTAGGCATTTGTTAATATTTTAAAACCTTTGCTAAATCATCTGGATTCACATTACTTGAGGTCATCACGCCAACCATATGAACCGCAATATCGTTACCCACAAATGAGCTATAACTCGTCATCCCCCATTCAGAACGACTAATTGTCGAATCCGCAGTTGCACTAATACTCACAACTTTCGAGACAGGATCAACTTTAGGCTTTTCTAACGTGACTTTGACCTTAACTGGCTTAGTGACACCAAGCATCGTCAAGTCGCCTTGCATTACAACATGCGCGGGATCAATTTGAGTAACACCTGTACTTTTGAAAGTCGCAGTTGGAAATTTATCAGTATTAAACAATGAACTTCCTTTTAAGGTACTGTCGCGCATCCCAAGACCTGTGGATACACTGCCCGTTTGTAGCGTAAAACTAATTTGTAAATGCTGTTGGTCAAAGACATCACCCGTAATCTGACCATCAAATTTATTAAAACTCCCTGTAATCTGAGTCAAACCACTCGGCGGTGTGATAAACGTAACGCTGGTTTTAGCGAGATCAAATTGCCAATTTGCAGCATAGGTTAAGTGGGTACTACAAAAACCTAAAACTCCAACGCACAAAACAAAAGCTGATTTTCTAACGACTTTCACTTGATTTATTTTATTCATCATGATGTTCATCATTTCCTAGCCCCTTGGTAATCCATGCTAAACGATCACTATCTTCATCAATCGCAGCCTCTCGAATAAGCTGCGAAGGTCGATGTAGTAGCTTCGCCATTAGACCTTGAGATAATCGCTCAAACACCTCATCAACCGCAATACCCTGTTCAATAAGATGCTTCGCACGAAGAACTTCTTGTTGGCGAATTTCATCCATTTGTTGACGATATTGGGCAATCAAAGGCCCTGCTTGCTGGGCACGACTCGCTTGAATATATTGGGCAGCCAATTGACTGACCATCACTTCGGCTTCAACGGCCGCTTGGCGACGCTGAGCAAGATTGCCGTCAATTACACGTTGTAAATCATCTACTGTATATAAAAAAACATCATCCAAACCATCAATACTAGGCTCAATATCTCGAGGTACAGCCAAATCAACCATCAACATTGGACGATGACGACGAGCCTTTAGCGCGCGACGTACCATGTCTCGAGTCACAACAGGCTGGATACTACCCGTCGAACAAGACACGAGATCAGCGCGATAGAGTGTCTGGTCAAGTTGATCAAACGGAATCACTTCGACAGGTAAATGAACTTTTAACTCATTCGCTAAGCTTTCTGCACGTTCAATGCCCCGATTGCAAATTAATATTTTTTTAACACCATGATCAGCGAGATGACGACCCACAAGTGTATTCATCTCACCTGCCGCAACCAATAAAACAGTCGTTTCACTTAAGTCACTAAATACTTGTCGTGCTAATTGAAGAACCGCAAAACCTAAAGAGACGGCTTGTGATCCAATCGCAGTTTCCGTACGTACTTTTTTAGCTGCACTAAAGACTTGTTCGAATATTCGTGCCAGTTTTGGTGTCACTGTACCCGCATCGCGGGCATATTGAAGTGCACTTTTAACCTGACCCAAAATCTGCGGTTCACCTAGAACCATTGAATCAATACCACTTGCAACACGCATCAAATGAACTAACGCACCTTCCTCACCATGTTGATAAAGGTGATCAACAAGCGCCTCAACAGGCAGCCCATGAGTATTCGCCAACCATTCAACCAAATCATTTGGCGAATCAGTAATGCTGTATAACTCTGTTCGATTACAAGTTGATACAATCACTAAATCATTCGTCAAACCTAGCTGCTGGGCATGACGAAGTGCATCACCTAAACGCTCTGGTACAAACGCAACTTGCTCGCGAATCCCCAAAGGTGCGGTTGTGTGATTGATGCCTAATGCAAAGAAACCCATTGTGCGTCGATTGCCACTTGCAAATATGGTATTGTGCGATATGCGATGCGCAAATACAAACATTGCTTATGTATTTATCACTGCAACGACAGATTATATACATAATTTAGAAGTGCTTTTGATTACGATGAATTACCCTGATGACTGGGTATCAAGTTAATCACTGAAGATGGCGAGGTTCGTTTGCTCCAGTTGGATTTAGCAAAGTCTTATTGCAATCGCTATCAAACTTTGATTCGCGGTTCAATTTTATTGACCGCTTTATTCACGCATACCGCTCAAGCCGCACTACTTGATGTTTTTTCTGCTGAACTCGCTTTAGCTCGCGGCATGACAGATAAGGGCGTCGTACTGTATCGAGCACAAGCATTACAAACAACCGATCCGATTATTCTAGAACGTGCACTTACTGTCGCACTAGAAAACAATGATATTGACGGTGGTCTCGCCATCACCAAACATTGGGTTGAAGTTGATCCAAACTATATCCCTGCTTTATTTTATATGGCGCATTTATCACTCAAAGCACATGACTATCGCCTTGCAACAAAAACCCTCGATAAGATTTTAAGCTACGACCCAAATGCTGCACTAGACCGTATTGTCGCAGGGATTTCTCCAGATGATCCGAATGATCGTACTGCGCTACTGAGTGCGCTTCAAAGTCTGAAAGAATATAACAATCCCTCACTTTCCGTACTCAAAGCAGGTCTACTCGTCCAAGCAGGCCAACCCGAAGAAGCGCTTCGCGAAGTTAATATCGCCTTGCGCAAAAAACCTGATGTCACTGCATTCATCACCTTAAAAGCAAATATTTTATTAAGCGAGAATAAAACAGCCGACGTTCAAAAATTATTAGCAGAAGAAATTAAGCGACAACCCAAAAACAAAAGTTTGCAACTCTTTGAAGTACGGTTCTTATTAAAGAATAACCAACCCCAACTTGCGATGTCTAGGCTCAAAAAAATGTCTCAGCGCTGGCGTGGAGATGGGGAAATCCTATTATTAGCGGGCTTAGTCAGTATTGATAACCAACGCATGCTCGATGCAGAGCGCTATCTAGTCCAGCTTTTGCCGATCGATCAATATGTCGATCAAGCTTATTTTTATCTCGGCATTGCCGCAGAACGTCAAAATCATATTACCGTTGCGATTAGTTATTTTCGGAAAGTGCAAGGCGACGAACTGTATCGTAAAGCACAAAGAAAACTTGCCGTCATCATGACTGCCAATAATCAACTCGATAATGAGTTGGAATATTTAACTCAAGAGCGGATTGAACATCCAGAACAAACGAGTTTTTTATATTTACTCCAAGCGCAATTACTTAAAGATAATCAACGGCCAGAAACAGCGCGTAAACTTCTCAATGAAGCAATTGCCAGTTTGCCAAATCAACCTGACCTTATATACGCCAGAATTCTGCTACTCAAACCTGACGAGAGTGAATTGCTTGATCGTGAATCAGAACACTTACTCACAATAAGCCCAGATAATCCTGTTTATCTCAATGCGTTTGCATTTGCACTCGCCCAACAAAATCGTCGATTAACGGATGCGCGAGCATTAGCAGAACGTGCCAATAAATTAGCGCCTAATCATCCTGCCATTTTAGATACGCTTGGCTATATTGCCTTGCTTCAAAAAGATTACTCATTTGCAATAGAGACATTACGTGCGGCCTATCATGCAGAGCCTAGTATAAATATCGGAATGCACCTCGTTACAGCTCTCGCAAGCTCAAAAAAATATAATACAGAGCGCCTTCAGCTCATCAATGAGCTCAAAGAACATTTCCCTAATGACTCCCAAATCACGGTACAACCCGATCGTAGTGACCATATTAAGCTTAAACACCCATCACAGTTTAAAGATCCTATGACTGCAAACGTCATTCGGCACTAAGCTCAAATCACGAAACATAAAAACATGAAACCCAAACTATGAAACACAGCAGTCTTATGAAAAAAGCTTTTTGTAAAAACCACCTAATCTATTTATCAGCTATACCGCTACTGAGCCTATTGACTGCTTGCCAATCCTTGCGCCCCCCAAAGCTACCAAGTATCGCTACTTCAATAATAGCCACACAGACAAACCCCACTACTAATGCAATACAGCCAATCCAGTTCAACATTACGGGTAAAATTGGCGTCCGAACATCTAAACAAAGTGGGAGTGCTTTTTATGCATGGTCACAAGATGGTGAACGATTTGCGATTGATCTCACGGGTGCACTAGGAATTGGACAAACCCATATTGAAGGAATACCTAACCATGTCAGCCTTCAAAGTGCCAAAACAGGATATATAGAAGCATCTACACCAGAAGAGCTTTTACAGCGAGCAACAGGATGGCAAGCACCTATTTCATATCTTCCTTATTGGATTAATGGCGAGCCAGTCAATGCCACGAGTCAATTTACACGTGATCCACAGCATCGCTTGAGCACCCTAAATGAAGGGGGATGGGATGTTATATTTGACTATAACGATCAAACTGATAACCACTATCCAAATCGACTCGTCATGACTCAAATCACAGCTCAGCCATCCGAGCAATCTGATTCAAATGTACAAAAAAATCGCGTGATATTGACGATTCAACGAGAAGCTACGCCAGAAAAAAGTACAACAGAAACCACACCTAAACAACAGATCCCAGAAACTACAACTACGAGTAACACTCCGTGAGTCTCCTTCGCCTTCCCGCACCCGCCAAACTCAATCGTTTCTTGCACATTACTGGACGTCGAAAGGATGGCTACCATTTACTACAGACAGTCTTTCAACTCATTGACCAGATGGATTGGCTAACGTTTGAACCGCACAACTCACTAGAACTCATCAGCGACCTTCCTTTTCCAGCGCAAGACAATCTGATTATTCGAGCTGCCAAACTACTACAGCAAGCGAGTGGATATCATCAGGGTGCAAGAATCACGTTAGAAAAAAATCTTCCGATGGGTGGCGGTTTAGGTGGCGGATCATCTGATGCCGCAACAACACTGCTTGCCTTAAATCATCTCTGGCAAACTAAATTCAGTATCGACGAGTTAGCACAATTAGGTTTAAAACTTGGTGCTGATGTCCCTGTTTTTGTTCGTGGGCAGAATGCGTGGGCAGAAGGCGTTGGCGAGATATTAAAACCGATCTCCCTTCCCGAAAGTCATTTTGTTGTACTCACACCAAATTGTTTCGTAAGCACCGCTGAAATTTTTAACTACCCAGATTTAACACGGAATACACCTATCATTGATCAGATGAGCTTTCTAACAGAATTGCAAAATCCTCGTCACGACAAAAAAACACATAACGATTGCGAAATTGTTGTACGAAAACTTTACCCTGAAGTAGATCAAGCACTTCATTTTTTAAAGCAGATTCAACAAGAATCCGCTGAACTTTTAGAATCACCTCAACTCACTGGAACAGGCGCATGTGTGTTTCTTTTAACACCAACACGCGTGTTTGCTGATAAAATACTCAAACAATCACCATTTAAGGGTTTTGTTTGTTCAGGAATTGGGCAATCACCTGTGCATTCTGCATTAAATTTGTTATAGTTGCGCCCCGTCGAACGGCTTGTGCAAGCAATCACGTCGACGTGTTTCACCACATGTAACAGGGGCGTCGCCAAGTTGGTAAGGCATCAGGTTTTGATCCTGACATCCGTTGGTTCGAGTCCAGCCGCCCCTACCATGTGTGAATAAATATATAAATGGAAATACACTGTTGTTTTTCTACGAAAAAGAACAGATGTGATAAGTGAAAGATTACTATTTTTTGTTAAGAAATTAAGAATATTTTTCTTGACAATCAAACATCAAATCACTATTATTTCCGCCGCTATAGGGGCGTCGCCAAGTTGGTAAGGCATCAGGTTTTGATCCTGACATCCGTTGGTTCGAGTCCAGCCGCCCCTACCATATTTTGTTGTAATGATACATCCTCTTCACTCTGCTGAATTTTTCCGCCTATACTGTCAGGATTGAGCCATGCCAAATCTCGTCATCTTCACTGGCAACGCTCACCCTGAGTTAGCACAAAAAGTCGCAAGTCATCTACACGTTCCGCTCGGTGCTGCTACGGTTAATCGTTTTTCTGACGGCGAAATCGCTATCGAAATTAACGAGAATGTTCGTGGTAAAGACGTTTTTATTCTTCAGCCTACTTGCGCTCCAACCAATGACAACCTGATGGAAATCTTGGTCATGGCAGATGCGCTTCGTCGCGCAAGTGCAGGTCGTATTACTGCTGTCCTACCTTACTTCGGTTATGCACGCCAAGATCGCCGTCCACGTTCAGCTCGTGTACCTATTAGCGCGAAAGTTGTTGCGGATATGCTGAGTATTGTGGGCATCGATCGTGTTTTAACCATGGATCTTCACGCAGACCAAATTCAAGGTTTCTTTGATATTCCTGTTGATAATATCTATGGTTCACCTGTGCTTTTAACTGATCTTAAAAAGCAAGGCAATAACAGCAATTTGATCGTAGTATCTCCAGATATTGGTGGTGTTGTGCGCGCCCGTGCAGTTGCAAAACAATTGGGTGACATCGAACTTGCAATTATCGACAAACGTCGTCTACGTGCAAATGAAGCTCAAGTGATGCATATCATTGGTGACGTCAACGGTCGTGATTGTGTAATTGTTGACGATATGGTCGACACTGCTGGCACATTGTGCAAAGCTGCTGCTGCACTCAAAGAACACGGCGCACGTAGCGTTGTTGCTTATTGTACCCACCCAGTATTGTCTGGCGCGGCGATTGATAATTTGAATGGCTCACCGATTGATGAGTTGGTTGTGACCGATACCATCCCATTAAGCCAAGGTGCAAAAGATTGTACTAAAGTACGCCAAATTAGTGTCTCTAGCTTATTGGCTGAAACAATTCGTCGTATCAACAACGAAGAGTCAATCAGTGCAATGTTTGAACTAATTGACTAATCCAGTTCAGACCTTTTAGAAAATTTAGTGATTTAAAATTGAGCGAGGAGACTCGCTTAACTCCGCCGAACTGGTCGCAAGTTCGGCATTTTACCAACTAAAGCCTCAATTTTTGAGACTTTAATATTGTTGTTTATTAGGAAATACCATGAGCACTACAGATTTCAGCTTGAATGTTCAAGCACGTGACTTGCAAGGGAAAGGTGCGAGCCGCCGCCTGCGTCACCAAAACCTCGTTCCAGGCGTGATTTACGGCGGCGCTGCTGCTGCACAATCAATCAGCATTCGCTTGAATGAATTGGTTAAATCACTAGAAAGCGAAGCGTTTTATTCACACGTTTTGACTTTGAATGTTGATGGCAAATCAGAACAAGTCGTTCTGAAAGCACTTCAACGTCATCCAGCAAAAAACTCGCCAATGCATGCTGACTTCGTTCGTGTTGATAAAACACACGAAATCACAATGCGCGTTCCACTGCACTTCACCAACCAAGAAACTGCGGTTGGCGTGAAGCAACAAGGTGGTCAATTATCGATCACTGTGAACGACGTTGAAGTTCGTACATTGGCAGCTAACTTGCCAGAATTCATCGAAGTTGACTTGAGCGAAGTAAAACTTGATCAAGTTCTTCATTTGTCTGACATCAAATTGCCAAAAGGCGTTAAATTGACTCAACTCAGCCATGGCGCAGACAGCCATGACTTGCCAATCGCAAGCATCCACTTAGCGAAAGGTCAAAAAGCTGACGACGCTGAAGCAGCTGCTGAATAATTAAGCATTGCTCTAGCTAATGTCTAAAGAACAAACGAGTATTTCCCTTATTGTAGGGCTGGGCAATCCGGGATCGGAATATGCCCAGACTCGTCATAACGCTGGGTTTTGGTATGTTGAAGCCATTGCCCAGCGTTTTAACATCACCCTGAAAACAGAAAGTCGCTTTTCTGGTCTCGTGGGTCGTGGGTCAATTGATGGTCATGATGTGCGGTTGTTATTACCGACCACATTCATGAACTTATCAGGTCGATCAGTTGCGCCTTTGGCCAAGTTTTTTCAAATTGCTCCTTCGAATATTCTTATTGCTCATGATGACTTAGACTTACCTTCAGGTAGTATCCGCCTGAAAACAGGCGGTGGTCATGGCGGTCATAATGGTCTACGCGACATTGTTCCGCAAATTGGCAATGACTTTCATCGTTTGAGAATTGGAATTGGTCATCCTGGTCACAAAGAAAAAGTTCATGGGCATGTTTTAGGTCGTGCATCTAAAGCAGAGCAAGACTTGCTCGATCAAGCTCTGAATGAAGCGTTACGTCTAACTCCGATGATTGTGCAGGGTGATATTGCCCGTGCCATGAGTCAATTGAATGGTTTTAAACCTACCTAATTTGATTTAAAATCAGTAAGGTAGATTTTATTTTAATGTTTTGTCGCAATATTTAGCGGTTAAATGTTGTACAAACCAGCCATACGTTGCACAATGCGAACCGTAAATCAGTGGTAAAATGATTTTGTTTACTTTTTTGTGCTATCTGGCCCTACTCCCACGGAGATCATCGCCATGCAAACTACGATGTTAAAATGCAAAATCCATCGCG
>JASLHI010000061.1 GCA_030149815.1 Aquirhabdus sp.
GTTTTGAAGCAGTACGGAGCTCAATATGAAAATCGTCGTCGTCGGTCATGGCATGGTTGGACATCGTTTTGTTGAAGTTTTGGCACGCGATGCAGCGACAGCAAATCTGGGTACGCCGATTGATGTCACTGTGCTCTGTGAAGAAAACTTGCCTGCCTATGATCGTGTGCAATTATCCTCTTATTTTTCAGGAAAAACAGCAGAAGACTTGTCTTTAGTTAGCCCTAACTTCTTTGAAGACAATGGTTTTAAACTGCATTTAGGCAAAGGCGCGGCTGAAATTGATCGCGTAGCCAAAACTGTGACAACTACAAATGGCGAAACTCTATCGTATGACAAACTGATTTTGGCGACTGGATCATATCCATTTGTTCCACCATTACCAGGTAAAGATCGCGAAGACTGTTTGGTTTATCGCACAATTGATGACCTTGAAGCGATGAAGTTGAGCGCGACACGCTCAAAAGTAGGTGTGGTCGTTGGTGGTGGTTTGTTGGGTCTTGAAGCGGCAAAAGCATTACGGGATTTAGGTTTAGAGACTCATGTTGTCGAGTTTGCACCCCGTTTGATGGCGGTACAGATCGATGATGGTGCAGGCAAAGTCTTGCGCAAAAAAATTGAAGATTTGGGCGTAGGCATTCATTTAGGTAAAAACACGACTGAAATCGTTGATGGTGAAAACAGTCGTCATCGCATGAATTTCGCAGATGGTTCACATCTTGAAACAGATATGATTTTGTTCTCTGCGGGGATTCGCCCACGTGATGATTTGGCACGGAAATTTGGTTTAGATGTTGGTCCACGTGGCGGTATCGTGATTAATAACGAATGCTTGACCAATGATCCTGATGTTTATGCGATTGGTGAATGTGCGCTGTGGGAAGGTCGTATTTACGGTCTGGTTGCTCCTGGTTATCAAATGGCAGAAACAGCTGCGCATTCCATTATTCAACATGAGAAGAAAAAAGAGTTTTTGGGCGCAGACATGTCAACCAAGCTTAAGCTTATGGGTGTTGATGTGGCATCGATAGGTGATGCGCATGCGACAACCGCTGGTGCGCAAAGCTTTGTTTATGTTGATGAGCCAAATGAAGTTTATAAAAAACTGGTTGTCTCTGCGGATGGTAAAAAACTGTATGGCGCAGTGTTGATTGGTGATGTAGAGGCTTATGGTGGCTTGCTACAACTAATGCTGAATGACATGGATTTGCCAGAGAATGCGCAAGCGTTGATTTTGCCAAGTTTTGATGGTTCAGCAAAATTAGGATTGGGTGCAGATGCATTGCCGATGACTGCAACGATTTGTTCATGTAATAACGTGAGTAAAGGCGAGATTTGTGATGCGGTTTCAAGGGGTTGTGTAGACTACGACAGCGTTAAATGCGGTACTAAAGCGGGAACTTCATGTGGTGGCTGTGCTGCACTTGTCAAACAAGTAATGAATGCAGAACTGGAGAAAATGGGCGTTGAGGTCAAAAAAGACATTTGCGAACATTTTGCTTATTCACGCCAAGAGTTATTCCATCTTTGCCAAGTTGAAAAAATTAAATCATTTGATGAATTGCTGGAAAAACATGGCAATGGTCAACATGATGGCTGTGATATCTGTAAACCAACTGCGGCAAGTATTTTGGCATCGCTCTGGAATGAGCATGTGCTGAAAAAACCACTCGCTGGTTTGCAAGATACCAATGATTACTACATGGCGAATTTGCAAAAAGACGGCACATATTCTGTTGTACCGCGTATGCCAGGTGGTGAAGTCACACCAGAAGGCTTGATTGCAGTTGGTGCGGTTGCCAAGAAATATAACCTCTACACCAAGATCACTGGCGGTCAACGTGTGGATCTTTTTGGTGCACGTTTAGAACAATTGCCACTAATCTGGAAAGAGCTGATTGATGCTGGTTTTGAGTCTGGTCATGCTTATGGCAAATCATTGCGTACCGTAAAATCTTGTGTGGGTTCAACATGGTGCAGATATGGCATGTTGGATTCAGTTGGTTTTGCGATCGAGTTAGAAAATCGTTATCGCGGTTTGCGTTCACCACATAAAATCAAGTTTGCAGTTTCAGGCTGTACACGTGAATGTGCGGAAGCGCAAGGTAAAGACGTCGGTGTGATTGCAACTGAAAACGGTTGGAATCTCTATGTCTGTGGTAACGGTGGTATGAAACCTCGTCATGCAGAATTGTTGGCTTCTGATTTGGACAGCGAAACATTGATCAAGTATGTTGATCGTTTCTTGATGTTCTATGTCAGAACAGCCGATCGTCTACAACGCACTAGCGTGTGGCGTGACAATATGGAAGGCGGTCTGGATTATCTCAAAGATGTGATTATCAATGATTCTCTGGGTCTTGCAGCAGAGCTTGAATCGCAAATGCAATATGTTGTCGATACCTACCAATGCGAATGGAAAACAGCGATCAATGATCCAGAAATCATGAAACGCTTCCAACCATTCGTAAATTCTAATCAAGCTGATGACAACATTGTGTTTGTGGAAGAGCGCGGACAAATTCGCCCAGCGACACCAAGTGAAAAAGCTGGACGTATTAATGTTGTTGAAGTTGTTGGAATGGCGTAAGGATTTGCTCATGACTTTTATAAAAGATCATGAGTAAGACAAGTTTCGTGTATTACTTCCTATTTTGACCGAATAGGAAGTCTTTTTAAGATTCATTTTTTGTTTAGCTTTTATATAGATTGGAGATTACATCATGTTAGAAAAAATTTGCGCACTAACTGATCTTGTCCCGAACATTGGCGTTCCAGCACTCGTTAATGGTGAACAAGTTGCATTGTTTCGTTTAAAAGATGGCAATGTTTACGCAGTTTCAAATTTTGATCCGTTTAGCCAAGCCAATGTGATTGCACGCGGTATTACAGGCAATCTGAAAGGCTTAGATGTTGTTGCTTCACCAATTTATAAACAACACTTTGACCTGAAAACAGGGCAGTGTATAGAAGATGATAATGTTTCAATCAAAACTTATTCCGTCAAACTAGATGGTGGTGATGTATTAATTGCTCTGAATTAATGATGAGCTGCAGAGTATTTTAACTCTCCACAAATATCTGAAAAGTAATACTTAATTAAGACTCCACAGATGTGTTAACGTCACATCTGTCTGGAGATTTTTGTTTAATTTGGCGTTTTATTTATACGCTTGGGAGAGTTATCTTGGCTACTCGTATCGCGATATTCAATGTCTCCATTCCACGGATACGGATTTTGCATTTTACTTGGTTGGCATTTTTTATCACGTTCATCATGTGGTTTGCCTTTGCGCCGTTAATGCCGATGCTCAAGACTACTTTTAACCTGAGCGAAAACGACATCAAAGCGCTGCTGCTACTCAATGTTGCGATTACCATTCCCGCACGAATTTTGATTGGCGTATTGGTTGACAAATATGGCCCACGCATCACTTATAGTATTCTGCTCGCACTCTGTGGCGTGCTCTGTTTAGGTTTTGCTGCCGCCACCAGTTTTGGGATGCTCGCAACAATGCGTTTCTTGCTGGGGTTTTCTGGTGCAGGTTTTGTGATCGGTGTTCGTTTGGTCAGTGAATGGTTTCCTGCTCGTGAAGTAGGTGCTGCTGAAGGGATTTATGCAGGCTGGGGCAACTTCGGTGCGGCGATTGCCAGTATGGCGATGCCTGTGCTGGCATTGAGTTTTGGCGGTGACCATGGCTGGCGTTATGCGATCGCCCTCACAGGGGTGATCGCTATTGCCTACAGCGCAATCTTTTACCGTAAAGTACGTGACACACCCGAAGGTTCTACTTATTTTCGTCCAGCAAAAACAGGTGGACTGGAAGTGACCAGCAAAGCTGATTTTGTTTTGTACTGCCTTATGACCTTACCATTGTACTTGGCGTTGGTGCTATTGACTTGGCGTTTGGGTAAATTTGGTCTATTAACAACTACGACCAGCCTAATCGCTTATGCAGTGATTGTCGCTTTGGTCGTTTATCAATACGCCAAACTCTGGCAAGTGAATAAACACCTTTATACGGGTGAACATCCACCTGCACCTGCGTACAAATTCAAACAAGTCGCCATCATCAATTTTACCTATTTAGCCTGTTTTGGTTCTGAATTGGCAGTCGTATCAATGCTGCCTTTGTTCTTTATCAGTACGTTCAAAATCAGCCCAGTTTATGCTGGCATCACAGCAGGCAGCTTCGCAATTATGAATCTTTTTGCGCGTCCAGGTGGCGGATGGCTATCTGACCGTATTGGTCGTCGTAAGGTATTGACGATGATGCTTGCTGCGCAAACAATCGGCTACTTACTGCTGTCGCAAGTTGATAGCACTTGGTCTGTGGGGATGGCGATTGCGTTGACCATCATCACTTCCATTTTTGTTCAGGCTGCTTGCGGTGGTGTTGACTCTGTCATGCCACTGATTCAACGGCGCATGACAGGTCAAATTGCTGGCCTTACAGGTGCTTATGGCAATGTGGGTGGCGTGATTTTCCTGACCGTATTGAGTTTAGTTAGCCCAATGATTTTCTTCCTTGTGATTGCGGCTGTCTCTGCCGTCGCGGTATTAGTGACTTGTATGCTCGATGAACCTAAGGGCCATATGGTTGAAGTCGATGAAAAAGGTAATGTTCAGTTAATTGCCATGGACTAGTTTTTTGAGGACTTGCGCGCTAGTTGCTTAGGGCAGTGCGTAAGTCCTCAATCTCATGGCGTGTACTGCGCCATTTTTTTGGTTTTATACCCCGTAAGCCCTTCACTTTATAGAACTACCCAAATTGCACCAAAATGGTTCAACCTCATAAAACTCTTTTCAACACTGACTTATATCAGTTTGGCAAAGTGACTAGTTCATTGAAATGCTTTGATGTTGCGGCATCACCAATTTATAAATAACACTTTATTTAAAAGCGGGCTAATGCTTGGAATAAGATAGTATTCATTTGAAAATCTATAAATTTCAATTGAATATCGAGAAATAATCCATTCTTTTGTAGTGATTGATATTTCTGGCATGGTTAATGCTTTATTAAATATGTGAGTTAAGTCGACAGTATCCAAAGGCGGATCGAAGGCTTGTAAAGATTCAATTTGGTAAGCATAAAATTAGTTTGAGTGGACAAAGGCGTCCATACCAGAAAATCTAGGTATGGGCGCTTTTTATTTACTTGAAGTTATTTTTATTTCGACATATTAATTAATTTGAAGGGGTGTTCTCGTGGCTAATCAAATTCCTCTATTTAAATTGAGCGTTCCTCGGATCAAAATTCTTCATCATTCGTGGATTGCCTTTTTTATTACTTTTGTAATCTGGTTTGCATCAGCACCTTTAATGCCAGCTCTAAAAACTTATTTTGGAATGACTGGTCCAGAAGTGAAAGCGCTGCTCATGCTGAACGTTGCATTGACCATTCCAGCACGCGTCTTGGTTGGTGTCTTGGTTGATAAGATTGGTCCACGTAAGTCTTATACAGGCATTTTATTTGTTGGCGGCGTATTGTGTTTGGCATTTGCCGCAGCACAAAATTATCAACAATTAGCCATATTACGTTTTCTCCTTGGTTTTATTGGCGCTGGGTTTGTTGTGGGAATTCGTCTTATTGCAGAATGGTTTCCAGCTCGGGAAGTTGGATTCGCCGAAGGGATTTATGGTGGTTGGGGTAACCTAGGTGCAGCGATTGCTTCGATGACTATGCCAATTATTGCGTTTAATTTGGTTGGTGGAACTGATGGCTGGCGCGCGGCGGTTGCAACGACTGGTGTGCTTGCAATTGTGTATAGCTTCTTCTTTTATCGCGGTGTTCGTGATACACCAGAAGGTTCAACTTATTTCCGTCCGATGAAATCGGGTGGTTTAGAAGTAACAACCAAGGGTGATTTTGTATTCTATGTATTCATGACTGCGCCATTATATCTGGTTCTGGCATTCATGGCATGGCGTTTATCACCTGCTGGATTGAAACTACTGTCTGATAGCCAAACATTGCTTGCTTATCTTGCGATCGCTGCGCTTACTGTTTATCAATATGCAAAGATCTGGCAAGTCAACAAACATTTGTTTGATGCAAATGCACCAGTTGCTCCACGTTATGAATTCAAACAAGTTGCTGTATTGAACTTGGCATATATGGCATGTTTTGGATCTGAACTTGCTGTGATCTCGATGTTGCCACAATTCTTTATTGATCATTTTGGTGCATCACAAACGGTAGCAGGTTTTAGTGCAGGCTGTTTTGCCGTGATGAATATCTTTGCTCGTCCAGGCGGTGGGTATTTGTCTGATGCTGCGGGTCGTCGTAAGATTCTGTTGCTTTGCTTGTTAGGTCAAACGATTGGTTATGGATTGATGTCACAAATGGGTAATGCTGGTTGGACTTTGCCATTGGCTCTTGGTTTGGTCATTGCAACATCAGTATTTGTTCAAGGTGCATGTGGTGCGGTGTATTCGATTATTCCTTTGATTCAACGTCGTATGACTGGACAAATTGCAGGAATGACAGGTGCATATGGTAATGTCGGTGGTGTGTTGTTTCTAACTGCATTCTCAATGCTATCTCCATCAGGTTTCTTCTATTTGGTTGCTGCGGTAGGAGGTTTGGCATTCGTTGGAGCACTGTTCATCACTGAGCCACGTGGACATATGATTGAAGTCCATCCAGATGGTCGTATTGAGCGCATCGCTGTGGAATAAAGTTGTCGTTTTGATTTGAAGTCTTCTCCTTCAAGGGGAAGATTTAGATGGGGATGGTTTTAATGCAAAAATCAATAGCATTCTCCCTTCTAAATCTCCCCCTAATGGGGAAGACTTTTGTTATGAATGAATAATAATTTCAGTGACACATTTAGAGTACTATTTTCATGCCACTTCAAGTTACTGCTGCGCAATCAAGTGATAAAGGGATTAAGGACGTTAATGATGATGCATTGATCATGCATCTGCCCGAAGGCGTTGGGCGTAAATCACAGATTATGATTGCCGTAATTGCGGATGGTGTGAGCACGGCAGAAGAAGGTGGACGTGCTGCAGTGATTTCGACTCGGTCATTCTGTAGTGACTTCTTAGCGACAGATTTAAACTGGTCAATAAAAACAGCGGGATTTAGGGTTGTTTCTGCGATTAATCGATGGCTGCATGGTCAGGGGCAACATTACAATCATCGTTATAGTACACATTTGACCACTTTTAGTGCGATGATTATTTCTGCATCGACAGCGCATCTTTTTCATGTGGGTGATTCTCGGATTTGGCGGTATCGAAAGCCTTTGATCGCTGGGCAAGTTGCCTTAGAGTGCCTCACCAAAGATCATACCATTGAAACTGGTAGCTCATCGCAATTGATTCGGGCTTTGGGCATGGATTGGCGTGTCGATGTAGACTATAGCCAAGTCGATGTTCAAGTCGGTGATTATTTCCTGTTGACGACAGATGGTGTACATGGCGTACTTTCCGAGAGTGAACTGTCGAATCTGATTCAATCATTCTCTGAGATTAGTGTTGATCCAAATGAGGAAAATACTCAGACACAGAGTCCTATCGAGCTTTGCATTAATGCCATTATGGAAGCTGCAAAGCAAGCAAATAGTCAGGATAACTTGTCATGTCAATTAATTCAGATCAATCAGTTATCGTTGGCTGAAGACAAGCCGCCACAGCTTGAAAGCTTTTTGCCATTACTCCCTGATATTTTGCTTCCAGGGCAGCAAGTTGATGGCTTTGAAATCATTTCAGAATTGCACGCCAATAGCCGCAGTAAAATCTATCGTGCGACTCAGGTCAGTGATCAACGACAAGTCATTCTAAAAACTCCTGCCGCACAATTCATGGATGATGTTGAAGCGTTGCATGCGTTTATGCAGGAGGAGTGGATTGGTCAGCGGATCACCCATCCTGATATTGTGGCGACATTGTCACCTGAGCAGCCGCGTCAGTTTATGTATCTTGTGCAAGAGTATCTAGCAGGACAGACGCTTCGCCAATGGCGCAAGCAACATCCAGATGCACCTGTGGAAACCGTGATTCAGTTTGTCCGTCCAGCCGTGCGTGCCTTACGTGCGCTACATCGCCGAGAAACACTTCATCAGGATGTAAAACCCGATAATTTCATCGTTTTGCATGATTCACTTGAGGAGCTTCCCAATCATATTCCAAGTCATGCTCGGTTAAAGCTCATCGACTTTGGGAGTGCGCAAGTGGGGAGTGTGACTGATCATCGGACGCGTCCCGGTGCGATGGAGTATGCTGCACCTGAATACGCACTTGGTCTACAAACTTCTGCAAAATCAGATCAGTTTGCACTGGCCATGACTTTCTATGAGCTTCTCACTGGCAAAATGCCATATGGTGAGGAGTATGTGTATGCCAAGAAACCTGCTGATTTTGCCAAGTTAGCGTATATTCCTGCCACGACTTATAACCCACATGTCCCGATCTGGATGGATGCCGCGCTAATGCGAGCTTGTAGTTTGGATGCTGATAAGCGTTATGACGATTTAGGGGAGTGGCAGGCTGATTTAGAGCGTCCGAATTATGAACTTACACGTCCGAAGATGCCGCTGATTGAGAAGCATCCTGTGAAGTTTTGGCAGTTTGTGGCAGCGATATTATTGATTGGGAATATTGCTTGGTTGGTGGCTTGGTTTCGGTGAGGATGTAAGTTAGAGGGAAAATCAGAGTGGATTGATTGGGTTAGTCTGAGTAAAGCTTTAACTTTATCGGATCTCTACGACATCGATTCGCTCTCCATTTTTATGAAGAACAATCTCAGTTTCCCCACCAAGATTTTTTTTAATATAAAGACGTTTAGGGACGTAAACGAAACGGTTATGGTAGCTTGTTCCGCCTGAAGTTTTTCCTGAAACAACGATATAGCTACCCCAAATATCTTTTCTTTTCCATGATTCCTCGATAGATGGGGTGATTTCTACATAATAGCCTTGATTAGAACTATCTAACGTATGGTAGTGCACCACTGTTTCAGTGGCGTCCGATGCGCGTAGTTTGATCGATGCTTTTTCTAGATCATAAGCAAGATGCGTTGCATTATCCTCGAAAATATTGGAGCAAGCTGAAAGCAAGACGATTAATGAAGTAGAGAGAGAAACACTGATTAATCTGTAATAATTTTTCAATCTAATCACCTATAAATACGGATTTTCATGAGAAAGTTTTATAGGGCAAATTGTGCACCAGATTTATATATCAGGTCGGTACTTGTTAGTAAATACTATTATTTAGTTACCAGGTCGATTTAAGTTGTGTTCTGTATTTAAACGACCTATAAGAAACAACTCTAGTGCATTTGCCAAATATGCTTGTTCTTGTTCAAAACCTATAGTTAGCATTGCACCCGCATCAATAAGTCTTTTTTCAGTTGGTGTATGCTTATTATTTATTACTTTTGTATATGCTTGGAAGCGCTTACCTAATCCATGTCCACGATATATTCCAGTTCCATTTGACGTTGCAACTCCAATATAAGTAATGTGCTGCCCTTTTATGAATACATATACTCCTTGCTTATTGTAATTTGGCAATGAGCCCTCAAATGTATAGAGTTCTGACCATGTTGGAGGTTTAATTCCGATAATTCTCTCATACCAATGCATAGAGAAGAATTTATCTGTTAAATTCTTTAGATTCTCTATTGATGGTTCCATTTCTTTAATACTCAATAAGTTAATTTACCATTAGCAACGCGACTAGTTGTAAAACGCCAGATGTAATCAGAAAAACAAATCCTGTGATTAGAAGTCCTTTTTTTGTGCCTTATCGACAAGCGCAGGTGAATTACCAAGGATGTGAATATCTCTTTTATGGTTAGGAATTAATTGTTGAATATTTACTTCATGACAATACGTTACCAAAGTAAGCGCAGATAAAATGCCTGTTACCCGATAAGCAAGAATTGCAGAACCAATAATACTGCTTATTGCGGCAAGTATTTTTATAGTTTCAATCATCACATTGCTCTCAATTCATATGAATAACTACTCGTATTTATCAAAATAAACACAAAATAATTTTTAAATTCAAACGATCCAGCATACGACTTTAATTCATATGCTGGAGTAATTATCAATCACTCATCAGTCAAACTACATTCATAGTTCGTTGGATCAAACTGACAACGGATTTTCTTGAGGAAAGTCATCATACGCTTATCGTAGAAACCTTCTTTAGTCATTTGAATCCGTGATTCACGCATCAGTTTGACGTATCCAGGTTTATCAGCAGGATTTACATCCATCCAATATTTAGGATCAATCGACTGCTCAGTCTCATCAATGAATTGATAAGCAAGTGGTGTCTGTGTCGCAGCAAATTCACGAACCAGTTGACCGACACCATCAGGGAATTTTCCACGATGCATCATCATCACACCAGTCACCTGAACAACAGGGAAGCGAATAATTGCACCTTTTACCGTGCCATCATCTGCAGTCATCCCTTTATAAAGCTCAAATGGTTTAAAGATCAGTGCTGGGCCTGCCATGATATCGACCTGACCATTATTGAATTTCCCAGAAACAGTCGTTAAGTCCACTGAAACTGGCTGTGCACCAATTTGTTGCACCATTTTTGCCTGCGACTTGTCATAGTCCAAAACAGCAATTTTCTTACCTGCTGCTTTAGCCAGCGAATTAATCTTACGATCATTAACCATGATATACGCTGCGCCCATTGGAATCATGGCGACAGTTTCATAGTCATCGTTGATCATATATTTTGCAGCTTCAGGTTTGGCAAGTAACGAAATTGCGGCACTAAGCTGTTTATATGAAGGAATCGCACCAATCGCATCAAGACTGCCAACAAACTTATTGTATTCTTTCGCGCGCAAGTTACTCATCGCAACGCCATCGCATTGATTGACCTTAAAGTCATCAGAAGCGATTTTTTCATTGGTATAAATACGGAATTTTACGTCTGTACTTGCATGGCGTTTGACAACTTGAGATGCCATTTCGATGTGCATATCGAGTGGGGAAGTCAGAGTAATTTTTAGATCAATCCCCATATTCTTAGCAATTTGGGTATATTTCGGTAGTTGCTTCATTGTATTCATGGCGAAGTCAAAACCTTTGCCATGCGCGCCTTCAGGTGAAAACACACACAAGGCGACTTTAGAAGGAATTTTGTCCCATGTTTTAGGGTTATCCATGAGTTTTTTTGCATGAGCAAAAATCTCGGAATATTTCTCTAATTCATCCACATTTGGACCATTTGCACCAAGTGGTTTGGATGGGTCTGGCTCAGCTGCAAAAGTTGCCATTGATGGTGCCAATGTCGTCAGAAGCATCGACACGCTTAATAGGCTAGAAAGTAGCTTGTTTTTCATCACGAGTTCCTTTTAATGTTGAGAAGAGTAATCCATTTCGCCGTAAGTTTTAGGTATGACTTGGAGCGAGTCGTCACAATTTTAATTGAGTCTAATCCGTGTACAAATGGGATGATATGACCCAAGATTTGTATTTATGAAGTTTTACGGTCAAGTCTCTCAAAGAGTCACATATAAAGAAACCGCCAAAAATTAGCGGTTTCTTTAAACAATCTATAAATTAACGGCCCGCTTGATAGTGCGTTTGAGGCTGGGCAGTAGACGCTTGATAACCTGCGGTAAAATCGTTTAAACCGCCTTTTGCTTCATCTAAGTTTTTGCCTTGTTTTAAAATAAAGCTATTGAAACCAACGCGCTTTAAATAAAACAACACATCTTTGAATACATCGCCAGTCGCGCGCAGTTCGCCTTGATAACCTAAACGACGAATCAATGTCGCGAATGAATAACCACGACCATCAGCAAAAGCAGGGAAGCGGATTTCAATCAGATCAAGTTGTGCTATAGGCAATTCAACTTTTTCTGGTGAATCCACTTCAGTCAAAACCAAGCCTTTTTTGCCTGTGATTTCGCTCAAACGATCAAGCTGCCCTAAAGTCACAATCACGTCGCCTGCTGGCATAACGCCATCTTCACCAATTCGTTGAAAGGTATCTTGATACGTGTTGCCAGTAGTAGTTAATACAGTGTTGGTATTATTTGGCATACACACGTTCCTTAAATGGCACTAAACCAATACGACGATAGGTTTCGATAAATTGTTCATTTTCTGACAAACGAAGATCTAAGTAAGTATTCAATACTTCTTCAATTACATCTGCCATTTCATCTGCACCAAAAGAAGGTCCGAGAATGTCGCCAATGCTGGAATCGTGTCCTGAATTGCCGCCAAGTGATACTTGGTAGAATTCATCACCTTTTTTATCTACGCCCAAGATACCGATATGACCAACATGATGATGACCACAAGCATTCATACAACCTGAAATGTTCAGATCAAGTTGACCGATGTCATAAACCGTATCAAGGTCTTGGTAACGACGTGCGATCGCTTCAGCAATTGGAATCGATTTCGCATTCGCGAGCGAGCAATAGTCGCCACCTGGGCAACACACGATATCGGTCACAAAACCAATATGTGCACGTGCAAGGTTATGCTTGGTCAATACTTCCCACAATTCAAATAGTTTTGATTGTTCAACATCAGCTAAAACGACGTTTTGCAAATGTGTGGTACGCAATTCACCGAAGCTATATTGATCCGCTAAATCAGCAATCAAATCCAGCTCTTCGGAAGTCACATCACCTGGTGCAATACCTGCACGTTTCAGTGAAATCGTAACGATGCGATAGCCAGTGGTTTTGTTTGGATGCGTGTTGATGCGATACCAATTGGCAAAGGTACTGTTGTTTTTCAACAAATCAGTGAAATCTAGGTCTGGCAAAGATTTATAAGCAGGAAGCGTAAAGTTCTTTTCCATGTTTGCATATAAGTCAGTAGGAACTTTCAAACTATCTTTGATTTGGTTGAATTCAGCTTCAGCCTTTTGTGCAAATACAGCAGGGGTGAGCGCTTTCACCAAAATCTTGATACGCGCTTTGTATTTGTTATCACGACGACCATGCAAATTATAAACGCGCAAAATCGCTTCTAAATAACCAATCAAATCTTCGCGCGGTGCGAACTCACGAATGATCGAACCAATTACAGGTGTACGACCTAGACCGCCGCCAGCCATGATTTTGTAGCCCCATTCTGAAGGCTCTGCATCTAAAGCAGCTTCGACGATATCAACATTCAAGAATGAGTTAATTGCATCGTCATAAGCTTCTTGCGCTGTTTCTTTTGCATCAGTATCAAGAGAAGTGTCAGCTTGAGATGCTAAAAACGCAACTTTTGCTGCTTCAACGCGCGCTTTGTAGTCAATAATTTCTTGGCGAACAACACTTTTCTTCACCAAGTAAACACCAACATCATGGAATGCCGTCGCTGCACGATCAATTTCATTTAGTGCGCTAACTGCGATCTTGAATTTACGTGGTAAGAATGCAAATTCAGGATGGAATGTAGACCATTGGCGAATGATTTCACACGTTGGACGTGGGTCGGTGACTTCACCACGGATACGACCCGCAAATTGATCAGTCGTCGTATTACGAATACAGTTACCGCTGGTTTGAATCGCATGCATTTGTACAGTCGCAAGTTCAGCTAGAATATCAGGCACTTGCTCAAGGGCAGGCCAGTTTAGCTGGATGTTTTGACGTGTGGATACGTGTGCATAGCCGCGATCATATTGACTGCTAATAGATGCAATCTTACGGAATTGCTTGGTATTCATCAGACCATAAGGGACTGCGATACGGAGCATTGGTGCGTAACGTTGCACATATAAACCGTTTTGTAAACGTAGAGGACGGAATTCGTCTTCGCTTAATGTACCATTGAGGAAACGTTGGGTTTGGTCGCGGAATTGGGCAACGCGTTCGTCGACCATTGCTTGGTCAAATTCGGTGTAGACGTACATGGCTGTCTTGGTTTGGCTCGTAAGTCAA
>JASLHI010000009.1 GCA_030149815.1 Aquirhabdus sp.
ATAAATTAGCTAAATTATGCCACAAAAAGTAGAATCCCCCAACATGATCTGAATAAGGTTTTCTTTTATTCTTAATTAGATTGGCTTATTATCTGCACCAGTAGACTTCTTACCCCGAACATCTACTAACAATAAGTCAAAGAAAGCTCCCATCAGAGCGTAAGAAACAAAGAAAATTGAAGTAATCTCCGATATTTACGTTAAATCTGTTATTTATATCCCTCTACCTTTATATAGGAAGACGTCATGGCTACATATAGCACTGCAATTGATGCAATCCGCGAATTAAAAGCGAAATTCGGTAACACTTGGGCAGATATCAGCCCTGAAGATGCTGCTCGCATGCAACTTCAAAACCGTTTCAAAACTGGTTTAGACATTGCTAAATACACTGCTGCAATCATGCGTAAAGACATGGCTGACTATGATGCTGACTCAAGCAAATATACTCAGTCTTTGGGTTGCTGGCACGGTTTTATCGCGCAACAAAAAATGATCGCGAACAAAAAATATTTCGGCACAACTGACAAGCGTTACATCTACCTATCAGGTTGGATGGTTGCTGCATTGCGCTCAGAATTTGGCCCATTGCCAGACCAATCAATGCACGAAAAAACTTCTGTTCCTGCATTAATCGAAGAAATCTACACATTCTTGCGTCAAGCTGATGCAAAAGAATTGAACGATTTGTTCCGTGCTTTGAAAAAAGCTCAAGATGCTGGCGATACAGCGACTGCAGCTAAAATCACTGCACAAATCGATGGTTTCCAAACTCACGTTGTTCCAATTATTGCGGACATCGATGCTGGTTTTGGTAACGAAGAAGCAACTTACTTACTTGCTAAGAAAATGATCGAAGCAGGTGCTTGTGCACTTCAAATCGAAAACCAAGTTTCTGACGCAAAACAATGTGGTCACCAAGCTGGTAAAGTAACAGTACCACACGAAGACTTCATCTCTAAGATCCATGCATTGCGTTATGCATTCTTAGAAATGGGTGTTGACGATGGTGTTATCGTTGCACGTACCGACTCTGAAGGTGCTGACTTAACTCAAAAAATCCCTGTTTCTAAAGTAAAAGGTGATTTGGCTTCTCAGTACATCAGCTACTTAGACACTGTTGAGATCGACATTGCTGACGCACAAGACGACGAAGTTCTAATCAAGCGTGACGGCAAGTTGCATCGTCCAAAACGTTTGGCTTCTGGCTTGTTCCAGTTCCGTGAAAACACACAGATCGACCGCGTTGTACTTGACTGCGTAAGCAGCTTGCAAAACGGTGCTGACCTGCTCTGGATCGAAACTGCAACACCAAACGTTGCTGAAATCGCACACATGGTTAACCGTGTTAAAGAAACCATTCCAAATGCTAAGCTGGTTTACAACAACAGCCCATCATTTAACTGGACTCTGAACTTCCGTCAACAAGCGTACGACGCGATGGTTGCTGCTGGCCAAGACGTATCTGCTTATGACCGTGCGAAACTGATGAGCGTTGACTACGACAACACAGAACTTGCAAAACTTGCTGATGAGCGTATCCGTACGTTCCAAGCTGACGCATCACGTGAAGCAGGTGTGTTCCATCACCTGATCACCCTGCCTACTTACCACACTGCATCTCTGTCTACTCATGAGCTTGCAAAAGGTTACTTCGGTGATCAAGGTATGTTGGCTTATGTTGGTGGCGTACAACGTAAAGAAATCCGCGAAGGTATTGCATGTGTTAAACACCAAGCAATGGCTGGTTCAGACATTGGTGATGATCACAAAGAAATCTTCGCTGGCGAACAAGCACTGAAAGCTGGCGATGACGCGAAAAACACCATGAACCAATTCTCTGCATAATTTGCACTGAATTGTAAAAAAGCCCCGCTCTATTGAGTGGGGCTTTTTTACATAACTGAATACACTTAGCTTAAGCGCAATAACAAATCTTGAAACCAAGAAAAATTTCTAACTCCATCAAGATCGCTATCGCCTTCTAAATGTTGTTTATCAGGTAATGTGCGCGATCTTTCACAGAACAATAAAAGCTCTCGCCCCTCTTCAAACTCCCCAAGTTGCATATTAATACACGCAAGATTATATAAATTAGTAGAGCCAAGAATGCGGACTCGTTCAAGTTTACTTTTTGCATGTACTAACAAACTTTTCTTTTCAACGCCTGTCTTAAATAGCGCGAGTGCCGATAAAGCCGCTCCCCAATTATTAAAGGCTTCATGCTTATCAGGCTTAATCTTGAGTGCAGCTTCATATTTCTCAAAACTTTGCTTAAATAACGATTCGTCTTGCTGAATTTTGGCTAAATCAGAAAGTGCATTCCCCCAATTATTAAACGCTTCATGCATATCAGGCTTAATCTTGAGTGCAGCTTCATATTTCTCAAAACTTTGCTTAAATAGCGACTCGTCTTGCTTGATTTTAGCTAATTTTGATAGCTCTACACCTTGCATAACATAGGCCCAAGCAGTAATTTCTTGATTAGTATTTGCATCAGCGTCACTAATTACAGCTTCATAATCTCCTGCAAGCATTAATGCTTCAAAATCAGGTTCTTTATTAATTCCCTCTTGAGCTTTCTTAAGTTGTTCACGTAGATGAGCAGTTAAATCAACACCGGAACTTCCTTCTTGAAAGGAAAATTTTGTGACTACCTCCAACTCATCAAGCAAATGTCCATAAGGATCAATAAACAATTTTGGTGGAAAACAACCCAACTCTTTAGCTAAATCAACCAAAAACTGATCGGCATCAGTTTTTCCAATAAAATGTGTAATATCCTGATTTGAACTCATGAAGTCCTTAACATGCTGTTTAGGTTGCTCATCATAGTCAGTCCATATCAAACGATGCTCTCCACGAAACTTTTGCTTCAGTAACGGGAAAAATGCATCTGCTGCTCCACTGTAACCAATAAAAAGGCTTGGAGACGTATTTAAAGTTGTCGAGACAAAATCACTCAATTTTTGTGCATGTTTACTGGTTTCATCTCCTGTATTAAGTTGTGTAAATCCATAACCCTGTCCATGTAAATGTACAATCGCCGGATCAACTATAAGCTTATGAAGACTCAGATCTGCACTAGTGAAATCGTATGTAGCAGGATATATCCCCAATAAACCACAAGCTCTGGCAAGCACATTATCAAAATTAAATGTTAAAACACGCGTAACAAAACCTGATTGAAGCATAGCTGCCAATGCAATATGCGCCCAATTAATTTGAGCTTTTTCTATATAAGGGTTTATGAGATCTCTTCGCTCATCCTTATCAAGCTTAGACATACACATGCCATAATCTTGTTTATGCTCATCGGATAGCAATTTTATTTGGGTCTCATACCTCAAATGTATTTGCTTAACTAAATCAGATGCTAATGGAATGTTTGCAGATATAGAACATCCTGCTCCTGTAAAAAATACAAAAGGTTTACCCCTTTCTTTTGCTCCTTTCATCAATTGCGCAATATCTTTCGCTGAATATTCTGTCATTCATCCAAATCCTTAATTATTTTTCAGCCAGATGCAATACATCAACAATAATTCTAATATACTGTTATATAAAATATATTTACGAAGCACAAGCGCTTATAGGAAAACTACTTATTTATGATTATCAAAAATTACGCATCAAACATAACTAAATTAATAATCTGAATTAAAAAATATTTCACCAGCATTTCAAATCTTTAAAAACCCCGTTCGAGTGAATAGGGCATTTACAAAGTTAGAATAGAATTCAGATAAATTTAAAACTACTTATAACTCAATAACGTATTCACTAACTTACCATGATCAATCAAGTTGATCTTGTAGTCCTTATAATGCTGAGGAGCATCCATACACAATTTCAATTGTTTATCCTTCGGAGCACGAGTTAGAGCACCAGTATAAGCATCCATCAATCGCCCTAGAAATGTATTGACTAGTCCTTGCTGAGACTCAGTTAAATTCGAACTCAGCACTCTATTTGCCGCACTCATCAATTTAGCATGACGAGCATTCCACTGAGATTGAGCTTCATCATTCTCATGAATCGTATCAGGAACATTAGTACGACAAAAATTACTCATCATATTCACTGCACGCGACATCGCAATGACCAATGCTGCAGCTTTTTTGGGATCATTCTCATCTGTAGTCACTGCTTCACCACCGATATCAATTTTAGACACAGCCTTACTTGTCTGCGGAGGTGTAGAAGAATAAGAAATTTCACCGTTTGACCCTATCGTCTTATACGCCGACGAGGCAAAAGACATACTCGGTATCGCCAATAACACCACCAATCCCCATTGTTTAAATATTTGCACAATCATTTCCATATTTAGTATATAAATTTAAGTCCTCACCCATCTTTAAACTGAATCAAATGGGGTTCTTGCACTATTTTCAGATCATCTTTTTAGTCTGAATGATTTAGGTTAGCACAAGTAATATGACAAATATCACAACCTATCAATATTTTATTAAGAATACTTAACATATTGAATTAGATATTTAAATAATAAAATGTAGAACAACACTCAGCGCCATCAAATAATAAAATCGGGGCAGCCACTCATACACTGTGGCTATTGCAACCTCTAGATGTTTTTCTTCTAGTTCTAAATGATATTTTAGTGTGGGAGCTAGTAACCCAGTTTTTTCACCAGTCCACAAAGTCTGTTTCATCTCACTGGTCATGATCAGTTGTGCTTGAGATAAGGCTGCAACCAAAGAACTGCCTTTCTCCAAACTTCGTTCGCAAACTCTGGTATTACGCTTCAACAGTGCAGATGGAAATAAATCATGCAAATTCCTGAGCGCATGTACGGGATCAATGCCTGCATCTAATTGCGCTGCAAGGAGAGAATACCAATAATATTCAAATAATCGCTTTAACACATTCACATGCTGCAACATCAGTGGTCGCTGCCCTGCACGCGCTAAGATAGAAAAAATATCCGCATCTAACACTCGATAAATGAAGTGAGTTACTATCACAATAATAGTCAAACCTACAACTTCAGATATAAAGCTGCCTCCTTTAGTTGCAGCAAGCACAATTCCTGCAATCAACCCAATCAGAATGATGGCTTGAGAAAATTTTAATTGTGTTTTTAACCTTTGCTTACGTTCATTTTGTCTATTTAAGCGATGAGCAATGTTCATCAATGTCTGCGGTAAACTTCCCGACAACTCACCGATTTTTAACTGTTCTAATTGATAATGATTAAAAAAATGATGCTGAGAAATCGCACTGACTAATGAAGACCCTTGCTCAATCTCTACCAAGGCTTTACTACAAGCATTCACGAGACGATGATTACGTCCAGCTTGTCTTTTTATCGCAATCAATGCCTGTTCTGCACTCAACCCTGATGCTAATAAAGTTGCCAATGCACGACACCAATGTGCATCCATCAGCGGCTTACGAGCATGACTTTTTGATTTAAACATATGAGTACTCATTTAAAACGATCAAATATCTACTCGTTCTGTTTATTAGATGCAGCTGCATCACAATCTATTACAGGTTTTACAAAAATTAATTTACAGCCATACTCCTAACATAAACTAGAACTGTGATTTAAGACACAATTTATAAAAATGGAGTAACATACGAATAAGAAAATTGATTGTAATGCGATGAGGAGAGTTCACATGAGTGAGAACACAACAACTAAAGACTCAACTCAAAACCCTTCTATTGAAATCTCAAAAAACACTGAAATCCCAACAAGAAAGTCTCGAAATAGACGTTTAGTAGATCAAACACTCAAACATGCTCGTGGTGTTGCGGGTATCGCAACAGATATGACACGTGATGTCGTTGGTGTAGCGGGCATTGCTGCCGATGCTGCATTCAATGCGGCTGTTGTTGTCACAACAGGTGCTGCACGCAGTGCCATTGATGCGGCTCACTTTACTACGGATGCCGTTCGAGGCGTTGTCACAACAACGACAGAAACCACACGCGATGTAGCGCTCATGATGGCAAGAACCTTCCTAGGACGCTCCACCCTGACCTTGCCACTGCCAGAAGCCTTGCTCAACAAGCAAATCAAACAGCGAATTGATCAAAATCCTGATATTGACCAACTCACCATCGAATGTGGAGAAGAGCGTCTTAAAGTCACGATCAAAGGGCACTATAAACGTGCAATCTATACCCTTAGATTGGATTTCAATGTATTGGAATGTGATGTCCGTACACAAAAACTACTCCGTCTCCGCCAAGTTGATGAAAGCTTAGATTTCCAACTCAAGGATGCAAACATCCTGACCAATTGGGTTGCAAAAAAAGTGACTCGTAAAGCATTTGATGTGGTGAATAGTTTACCCATTCCTTCGCTGATCAATCACATTATTCGTGATATTCCAGGGATACAGCAGGAAGATCATCGCGTTTGGAATATCGACTTAGACAAGGCAGGGTTCATGGACTTCTTAAACAATCGTTCTTGGATGCTCGATAAATTACTCAGTCTGACCGACTTCAACGTTCTTCCCGGCCTCAATATCCTAAGAGAAAGCCGCGAACTCTTGCAACAATTGGTGAATCAATTTGAAATTCGTGGATTACGCGTACAACAAGGGCGACTAGAGATCCAAGTGGGCATTAGTCAATAATCCATCAGATTCAGCTATACTGATTCACTCATTTCCATGCGAATTATTGATTATGGCTCATTGGCACTCACTCATTCCGTTCTCCGCTCAGCCAATGAGCTACTCAATCCAAGCAAAAGTCGAACGTGTACAAAATACGCTCCGTCTGACTTTTGAATTGACTGATCCAAACAATGAAGTGATTTGGCACCCACAAGACGAAATCAAACGACAAGATTTTCTTTGGGAAAACACATGTTTTGAAGCATTCATCGGCACGTCCAACAGCACTAACTATTTTGAGCTCAACTTATCCCCTAGCAGAGCATGGAATCTCTATCGTTTCAGCGATTACCGCACGCCTAACGATATCCCCCCTATCGCAGTCACTGAACCCGCATTAATCAAGTTTGATATAGAAAACCTTACCATTTCTGCAGAAGTTGATTTGAATGCGTTAAAACTAGGCCATCAGCACATCAAACTTGGACTCACCGCTGTGATTAAAACAGCTGACTCGCTACATTATTTCGCAATACAACATCCTGTACTACATGCCGACTTCCATGACGCTCAAGGTTGGACAATTCAGCTATTGCCAGATGACCAATAAATAGAGTTAGTTTCCAATCAATCGTGGACAATAAAGCCAAAAATCCGTAGAATATCCACCTAATCTCAAACGAGCAGACTAGAAGGCATAGTTTTTCAAAATAAGCCTTCCCTTTTGGCGCGTCTTGTCCATAAACAAGGCAACAACGCTAATGGGTCACAGTAACTGCTCGTTTTTTACAACCGCAATTTAGCATCGCCAACTTTCGTGGATGCAATTGAGGATGCTCGAGTAGCGAATTTAGAATCGGAGGTTAGACTTGTACACACCCGCCATATTAGCCCTAGCAGAT
>JASLHI010000034.1 GCA_030149815.1 Aquirhabdus sp.
GCGAGTTTCGCCCGCAACGCTTTCGGCTGGTATTCCGATTTGCATGAGTGTTCCTCAAGCTATGGTTGTGGATATGAAAATCTTTTGATAAAAGACTTCCGTGCTAAGTCCTACACAAAGGCGTGTGATTGTACTGCAAAATGGACATCATTTAAGTGGTGAATAGTGATATTTTTTCAATGATTGGATAAAATATAAGCTAATTATTGAGCTAATTTAACAAAATCATTAAGTTATATCAAAATAAAATATATTTATTTTGCAAAACAACAACTGATTTAGAATGATTTTTTTATTTTTCCAACCAATATGGTGCAATTTTAATAAAATTTAGCACCTTATCAGGGCGATCGCACTAAAAAGATCACATCACTCGTCTAAAAAGTGAAGTCACACGATTTTATATATCGCTCTATCTAAAAATTAGGGGACTGATTTTTTCGATGCTAGTGCCAACCAACCGCGAATAATTCGATACAAATGCCAACAAATAATAAAAAACCAGAATAAACCGCCTGCAAGAACCAACAAGCCACTTAAAGATAATAAGCTAAAGCTACTTGCAGGATCATTTGTTGCCAATGCAGCAAATCCAGTAGGCAAACCTAAGAAAATAATAACTGTTGCAATCACACCCATAAGGATGACATACCAAAAAGTATTAATTTGCCAATCAAAATGACTTTCCAACCAACTGCCCTGAGCCTCTCCACGTTTAACGTAGTTAATAATTATCGCAATAAGCCACGTCAAACCTGCCGTAAAAAAACTGAACAGATATAACGCATAGGTAATGTGATTGATGAATACCAACCCGCCATCATCTGAAGAAGAACCTTGTGTCTGATTAATCGCGTAATTACTCATCATAGACTCTATGGTTTAGTCAAAGTTGCCTGCAATTGTAAGACGTTGCCCATTTGTTGCTCTATATCTAATTGGTCAACTTGAATACCAGATTGTGCAAGCTTTGTAAGCCAAGTACCCAATACTGCAAAGCTTTGGTGACGAGCGGTAACCATTAATCGTCCACCAGTTTCGGTTTGAGTAATGGTGATTCCTTGTTGCGCTGCTGCGGTCTGTACAATTGTAGATAATGATTGAACAGGGCCAGAATTAGCTTGCAGATGAGATGCTTGTCCACGCATCCAAAGTAATAATTGACGTTGTTGATCTGCGTTATCTCTAGCAAGTGCAGCTTTATGATGAAGCCAATAACCTCCGCCAACAACGACAAAAACAGCAAGAAAAATGGACAATACTAGCAACGCCATTTGATCCCGCTTTGGCAAACGACTATACGCAACTTGTGCGGTTGTGATTTGGCTATTTATTTTGATTACAAACGCAGTATTACTTAAATTCATAGTTTCACCCGTATCGTTCCTGATACTTGACCAGCATCACTTCCCGCTTTTTTCGGTGCAGTATTGACTGAACCTAATTCGGCAGCCAAACCTTGCGTCGCAATTTGTGCTCTGAGACTTTCTAAAGCCGCCAAACTCGGGGCATTAATCTGCAACTCAAGTTGACCAACACCTGCGTTACTTGAGTAATTAATTTTTTGAGCAGGTAAATTGGCTTGGCTCAGAGCAGGTCCAACTCGACTAATCATCGAAAGTGCCGTCATATCAACCGCACCTAAACCATTCAAATGACCTTGCATTTGTCGCTTCAAATCAATAATTCGCTTTTCATCTGGGAACCATTGACGATACTGTTGTTCAGCTTGGGCTTTGGTCGCAACCTCGATACTGTGATAACGCCAAATTGAAACTGCATCATAAAACATTTGTACAGCTATCGCCGCGATGAAGACCGCAGCAACCACCTGCCAATAAGGTGAAATACTCGTTTCTTGTGTCCGAACCACCAGATTATAGGGATGCTTGGTCGTAATACCATCTTGAGAAAATATAGATTCAACAGGTAAATCAAGCAATTGCCAATCTAATCCAGCAGCATTCTTATGCGTATCTAAGATCGCACGATCAGTAGCATTCACATGTCCAATAACTTGAATGCGTTTAACATCAGTAAGTCGTGCCAGTGTAATATCCAGATCATCCGCTGAAACTGCATAGGTATCATCTAAACGCAAAATACGATTGCTACCATCAAGCAGCAATGTTGCACTCCCCTCAACGATCGGCAACAACAAAAAATCTGGTAGTGCTGCAATAACACGCCAAGGTGTCAAGCCAAAGCTTGCGACTAGTGCTGCAACATCCTGTTGAGGTTTAGCAAGAACAGTCAATGTATTTGCATGATGTTGATAACGTACATCCAATTGATCAATCGGCGTCAACGTATATTCTTCTAACAAATAACGCACACCATTACTACCCATTTGGCGTAGCTGAGGGCGTGAAAGCGGTTGACGCAACATTTGAGCGCTTGCTGTAGGAAAAAATACAGTCACCTCAGAAACATGTTCAACTGCCGTCGCTGCTAATAATGCATCCCAACCAATCGCTGTTTTCCAGATTGAATCAGACTGGTTTGCAGCACTACGCGATAGGAGATTCTTAGAAGTACACCAACGAAATGTACTAACTATCGTTGAGCCGTCCTGACCCATGATTTGACTGGTTGCGCCGTATTCAGGCATCCACAAATACAGCATTTATTGATTACTCCAAACCAATTCAGACAGCATCACAAAAAGCATCAGTGTAAATCTCCTATTGGTGAAAACCGTGCTTTCTCAACAGACAGCCCCATAATAATCATTGGCTGCTCAAAAATCCGCGCTTCTGCCAAACCAAAATTCTCTGGATCTTCTTCAATCAATAGTGCTGCCATATATGCAACCACATTCATATGACAAACGACCAAAATACATTTTGCAGAATATTGTTCAGACAATATTGACAACTCATCTAATGCTGCACGAGGATCAGCATCAGGCGTAATTCCATCTAAAATATGTAATGGAACTTGAGGAAGTTTACTTTGAAAAGCCTCCATCGTTTGTTGCGCCCGCTTATATGGGCTGACCACACACAAATCGGGATGATATTTAGCGAGAACTTGTTCCGCCGTCGAATGTGCCTGAATGACACCACGCGCAGTCAAATTACGTATTGCGTCATTAGCTTGGTAAGGTTCAGCTTCACCATGACGAACTAATATTAATTGCATATAACGTCTAAATTCCCTTTATGCTTTTATTAAAGCTTTATTAGATAACTTGCCAAGAAAACAACTTTCCAAATGACCTAGTTACGGATTAGCAGGCTGTGGTTCTGCATGTGGTAAAACAAACTCAACGTCACTACGATGACCTGTTTGCATTAATGAAAGTGCAATACCCAATGGAGGCTTCCCTTCATAAATTACTTCATATAATGCACAAGTAATTGGCATATATACATCTAAAGCTTTCGCTTGTGCACGCACTTGCCGAATCGTATTAATCCCTTCCGCTGTTTGTCCTAGCTCTTGAACAGCTTCCTCTAAAGTCTTGCCATGCCCTAAAGCCAAACCAATTTGATAATTACGACTTAACGGACTACTACACGTCGCGATCAAGTCACCAACCCCAGATAGCCCTAAGAAAGTCAGCGGATTTGCACCTAATTTCACTGCAAAACGGCTCATTTCTGCAAGTGCTCGCGTCAATAACATCGCCCGCGTGTTCTCGCCCAAATCATATGCAGCACCCATACCCATTGCAACTGCATATATATTTTTAAGCGCACCACCTAACTCCACACCTTGTACATCCGTATTTGCAAACACTCGAAACAGAGCACTCGCCAATGCTTTATGCACTGCATTTCTAACCGCTTCACTTGGACTAGCAATGACCGAACCTGCTGGCTGTCCTGCCATCAGCTCTTTGGCAAGATTAGGGCCAGACAATACCCCGTAAGCCACTTGCGGCAACTCTTGACGGATAATATCACTCATCAATGCAAAACTATCAGGTTCGATGCCTTTCGTTAACGAAACCACAACTTGCCCAGTAATAAAAGGCGCAACTTGGCGCAGCACTTCACGAAAATTACTACTTGGAATGGCAACTAAAATTAAATCACGATCACGCACAGCGAACTCTAAATCACCCGTGAACGATAAATTTTTATCCATTTCGAAATCAGGTAAATAGCGTTGATTACGTCTAGTCTCTTGCATTGCCTTAGCAACAGCAGCATCACGAATAAACATCCGCGTATCGCAACCATTACGAGATGCAAGGTTGGCGATCGCTGTTCCAAAACTTCCACCACCCAGCACAGTCACGCGCATAGGTATTGTTTTTACTTCTAGATTTGAAGAAGTAGTTGATTGTTTTTCAATCGATGTATCAGTCATCTTTAAAACCTATTTACTTACAATTCGTTTTGTTGCGATTCATTTTAGAACTGTTTATGAATAATTCGTTATATCTTCTGAATACTGCAAAGGGATGAATACTAATCCCAGCTCTTTAAAAATTGATCCGCATTAATCCGTGCACGCTCTGGAAGCTCTCTCGATAACGAACCAATATAAACGAATCCTGCAATAATCTCTTGCTCACGTAACCCTAGTGATTGCTTTAATATTGGAGAGCCTGTAATTGCACCAGTACGCCAAATCGCACCATAACCTTGTGCTTTCAGCATCAGTAAAATATTTTGAACCGCTGCCCCCATGCTAAGGACTTGCTCAACTTCTGGAACTTTTGGGTGTTCTTTGACATCTACAATACAGATCAGGATTAATGGCGCACGAAGTGGTTGAGACAGAACCTTACGTAAAAGTTCCTCATCAGTTTCGCCACGCGCAATTAATGCTTGCTGAAAAGCACCACCTAATTTGACCCGCGCATCACCCTCAACTGTTAAAAAACGCCAAGGTTGCAATCGGTGATGATCTGGCGCAGTGAGCGCTGCCTGAATTGCAAATGTGAGTTCATCATGACTCGGTGCTGGTTCAGAAAGTAAACCATCTGAATTTCGTGCATTAATCATGGCAAACATCTGTTCTGCTTTTTGAATATTCATATTTCTAATCAACTTCTACTAAATCAGAACGTAATTCAAGCCAATCCGCAGCAATTGACCAAGTCGAATGTGCGGCTTTACTTCCTGTAAACATACCTGCGTGTCCACCTGGAACCACTTGAAAAGTCTTATCTAATGACCCCACAACACTCATAATTGCACTGGCTGAAGCTACAGTTGCAATCACATCACTTTCACCCGCAAATGCCAAGAGCGAACTTTTAATTCGCTCAAAACTCACCTCATGACCACCTAGACTAAAGTAACCACGATGCATACGATTGGCGATTCCTAATTTCATAAGAAGCTCACGAACAGTCGCACCCGGATAATCAGGCATATTGGTAAACCACTCATTCATCGTCATATAACGACTGACATAATCGTCATCGGCTAGATTCTTAATTAAATCAATATAGCTTGTGACCGTGCCCATTGGCGAAGATGCTTTAAATAAGATCGATAAAATCTTACCATCCACATGGAAAACACTCGGATCTAATTTGGCTAACTGCGGCCCTGTAACACGTCGAATCAAACCTGTCGGTCCTGAAAGCAATTTTGAAAGCTTTCCAACGCCATTAGTCATTTTGTGCAAATCGACTGGGGATGCAATCGTAATCAAGTTACGCACAACATCTTGCCCTTTAGCTGCTGTATAGATTAGTGATAACAGCCCCCCCATACAGTAACCTAAAAGTGAAACTTCTTTTTGTCCACTATGTTCCTGAACTGCTGTAACTGCTTTTGGAAACCAATTCAATGTATAGTTTTCTAATGAAAGCTGCGACTCATTCGGACCAGGTTTTCCCCAATCAATTAAATAAACATCGAAACCACGCGCTAAAAAATAGCGCACCAGTGAACGATCAGCCATCAAATCAAAAATCCACGCATACACACCCAATGGTGGAACAAGAATCAATGGAATCGGATAGTGCTTTTTATTAACAGCAACAGACTCACCTTCAATGTCCACACGATTATTGGTCAATGCAGGATAATAATGTACTGAAAATAACCCTTCCCGAAGTATCTCGACACGTTCGGTTTTATCCTGTAAAAAATATTGTTCTGGATTACGGCGGCGATTGATCGAATTGCGCATACCCATACGAGTTTGACGCACGACATAAGTGATGGGTTTTAATAATGATGGCATTGAAATTCCGCCTGACGCAGATGAATTAAGTTTCTGTAATCATTGTAGGGGATTTACTGACACAGACAAGATAGAAAGAGTTAATTATTTAATTTCTCTGCACAATAAATTAAGTAAGATTGTTCAACCTTACTCAATTTAAATTTAGTGTATTAAGACGGATCTACTAACCAATTGGTTTTGCGTAATCGGAGCTGTTCGCGCCTACGCTCACGCATTCGCGCCATATCAACATCCTCTTCTTGATGCACACCTCCCTTATGCAATAACGGATGTAAGGCCAGAAAATTTCGCTCTTTAAATCGAAGTTGTTTTTTGAGTTTCATAAACTACCCCTTGATACAAAGAACTTGACGCAAGGTATGCACAACTTCAACTAAATCAGTTTGGTTCGCCATCACCTCATCAATATCTTTGTATGCTGCAGGAATTTCATCGAGCACTCCCTGATCTTTACGACACTCAATTCCTAAAGTTTGTGTCTCCAAATCAGCAACATCAAATAAACGCTTTGCCTTTGATCGACTCATACGCCGACCCGCTCCATGCGAACATGAACAAAAAGACTCTCGATTGCCTTTGCCACGCACAATATATGATTTAGCGCCCATCGAACCTGGAATAATCCCAAGCTCACCCTCATAAGCACTGATTGCGCCTTTGCGCGTGACATAGATCTGTTCACCAAAATGCTCTTCTTGCTGAACATAATTATGATGACAATTAATCGCTTCTTTAGTCATTTGAAATGCTGGTAAATATTGACGAATCGCAATCAAAATGAGCCGCATCATCTCACGACGATTTTCCATCGCATAATCTTGAGCCCAACCCACAGCCTCAAGATAATCATCAAAACCAACCGAGCCCTCTGCAAAGTAAGACAAGTCTTTATCAGGAACATGACCAAAGCGATGCTGCGCCTCTTGCTTCGCTCGCTCAATAAAATAAGTCCCAATACAGTTACCTAATCCACGACTACCAGAATGCAACATGACCCAGACATCATCTTGCTCATCAACGCAAAGCTCAATGAAATGATTACCACCGCCAAGCGTACCTAACTGCTTTTGCCATGTCCGATCAAAATCACGCAGCATGCGCTTCAAACCAGGATGCTTATCTGTAATCACTTTTAAGCGTTTAGCTAAAGGATCAAGGGTTGATGCTTTTGCCTTCGCCTGCTTATACAGCGCAAATCCAACAGGAACACTATGCTCAATCGCACTACGAATCTGCCGCAGACTATCTGGTAATTGTGCAGCTTTAAGACCTAAGCGAATAGCGTTCATTCCACAACCGATATCCACACCAACCGCGGCAGGAATAATCGCATTTTTAGTTGGAATCACACTTCCAACCGTAGCGCCAATCCCTGCATGCACATCGGGCATCACAGCAACATGTGAATGAATAAATTGTAACTGTGCGACTTTCTGCAACTGCTCAAGCGCTTCTGCTTCAACATCACGCGTAAATATTTTTACAGGTACGCCATATCCAGAATTGGCATTTAAAATTAATTGAATGGCCATAATTTTTATTACTCTTACAAATTTAAAAACGTTGGGTAAACGCAATTCATATCCAGCTTTGGGTAAAAGCAGGGATGAAAAAACAAAAAGCCCTAGCGGAATGCTAGGGCTTTAAGCATTCGAACGTTACCGATCAGGCAAACGTCCGAATAGGATGCGTTTGCCGATTAGATCAATGATTTTCCTAAGCTAAACAACATAACGCACTCCTCAAAATCTGGGTTCAAGATGGAAGATCTCAAACAATGACGGCATTTTAACCAATAAATCTAAAAACGCAAGCCAATCCAGAACTTTTATAAACTCATCACGAATCGTTACTTTAATAACCAAATACGCGCTTTATCAAAAACAACCGCAGCAGAGCCAACCGTAGGCAAATAATCTGAATACGGCAAATTCTTACTGATCCGTAACAAGAACGGCGGATTATCACCCAAATGGCTGCCCGCGGTTAAACCAACTAAAGTATTTTTATTATCTAAAGACTTAAACTGAAAACGACCTTGGATAAACTCCACATCTCCGCCCGTCGTGTTGAAACGAGCGCCGTTATTACTTGATTCAGGTTGATAAGCCATTTGAATATGCATCGGAATTGAGATCACACCCAACCCTAAGCCAACTTTAATATCGTTTTGACTACCATTATCTGCCAATGGCGTACTCGTCACACTTCGTACTTGTCGATAAATACTCGGAAAGTTTTTTGGATTGGTAAACGCATCTTTAGTTTTGATTAACGGCGCAGGCATATTATAAAAAGAACTGACAAACCATAACTTCTCTGCACGATCTTTCTTAGCCAGCCACACAGGTTGATGATTAAACTGAACAACCCCGCCCTGCTTCAATAACTTAATGACTTGAGATTCTTGCTCGTTCGTCAAATTCATCACAGGGATGATGTTTTCTATTGGTAAAGCTTTCGCTGCGAAATTGGGTTCAAAGTGTTGGCGTAATGACTCCAGAACAAATCCCTCAACGCTATTCGGAATAGCAGTCTTTATCTCTGGCATTGCACTCAAAATAGTACTCACCAAGAAGCCTTTAGGACGATCCAAATCGCCCCATTGAGTCAGCGTCACTAAGGTTTTACCGTTTTTTAGAGGAAACCACTCAAATTTTCCTGAACCATATTGAATGGGCGAATCCAAGATCAACGTTGAAATACTATTACGCGTTCTTTCATGTTGCAGCAGAATATTTTCATTGAAGCTTAACAAAGGAATTGGAATTTTAATTCTCATATTGTATTGAACAATCGTTCGACTACTTGCCTGATTTTGTGAGTTACCATCGTGAGCCAAATCACCTTGCTGTTCATTGGTTTGAATGACCGCTTCGGTAATTTTTGGAAATAGTTTGCTATAACCCACGTAGTCCGATAAGAGTTTCTCCACTTGGTCACAATTTGCAGCAACGACAATTGCGCCTGTCACATACTGAACATTTGCGTATGTTTTAGGTCCTTTGTTATAAGGCAACGTGATCGTCTTTTTAGGCTGCGGATAAAACAATAAAGATGAACCAGCCAACTCAGCCAAGGCTTCGGCATTACCATCAAAAGGTTGAAGCGCCGATGGTGTAGGATCTGTCCATTTCACTAAATCTGGCGTACTCGCAAAGCTCATACGCCCCATCATGAGCATAATCAACAAGATGTTGATTACCAACAAGGAACAGGACACCAAAACATCACCAACACTAACTTTATGATTACCTTTAGACATCATCTTTTGCTAACACTCATCTTTATTCAAAATTCTTAATTTTTCATTTTTAGGCAATAAAAAAGCCAGCAAACACTACTGGCTTTTTAGATAAATCAAGAACGGTAATCTGCGTTAATCTTCACATAATCATATGAAAAATCACATGTCCAGACTGTATCAACTGCATCGCCACGACCTAAGTTAATACCAATCACAATCTCAGGTTGTGCCATGACTGCTGCGCCTTCTGCTTCCGTGTAGTCTGGGTTTGCGCCGCCATTTTTTACAATTTGGGTCTGATCTAAATAAACCTGAACCTTAGATACATCAAGCTCTGGTACACCTGCATTACCAATTGCACAAACGATACGCCCCCAATTTGGGTCAGATGCAAAGAACGCAGTTTTGATCAATGGCGAATGTGCAACACGGTAAGCCACATCACAGCACTCTTGAGTATTCAAACCACCTTCAACACGCACAGTCATAAACTTGGTCGCACCTTCACCATCGCGCACAATCAATTGCGCTAAGCGTAAAAATACACGATTAAATGCTGCTTCAAAATCACTGTAACGTTCATCATCTACAGACGTTAATGGCTCGCCACCAGCTTGACCCGTTGCCACCAACACACATGAATCATTTGTTGAGGTATCGCCATCAATCGTGATGCGATTAAAGGATTGATTGACTGCTGTCGTTAAAAAAGTTTGCAGTACATCACGCGCAATCGGTGCATCCGTTGCCACAAAACCAAGCATCGTAGCCATGTTTGGACGAATCATGCCCGCACCTTTGCTAATCCCTGTGATGGTATATGTATTACCATTCACCATCAGGATTTCACTTGCGCCTTTTGGCAAAGTGTCTGTGGTCATGATGCCGTGTGCAGCATCAGTCCATGCATTTTCATTCAATGCACTCAATGCAGCTGGCAAACCTGCAACTAAACGATCAATTGGCAACTGCTCACCAATCACACCTGTTGAAAAAGGTAATATTTGACTGTGATTTGTTTGCGTTAATTTTGCTAATGCAGCACATGTTTCTTGGGCATTTTTAAAACCTTCTGTGCCTGTACCTGCATTGGCATTACCTGTATTGATCACTAAATAACGTGGGTCACCTTGAGTTAAGTTCTCACGCGCAACCAGCACTGGTGCAGCACAAAATGAATTTTGAGTAAATACTGCTGCCGTTGTTGAACCTTCTGCCAGCTCAAAAACGACGAGGTCGCGGCGATTTTTATAGCGAATATAGCTTTCGGCAATTCCTATTCGTACGCCTTTGACCACTTGCATTACGGGCATCTGTAAATCGCCAACAGCCATGATATTTTCCTTATATAAAAGAGAGAAAAAATGAACTCTAAAATGTTGCGATATTATGCAGTAGATTTCACGTTTCTGTCAGATATGTCTGTCATGTTCTCATCAATTCAATACATGAATCGCACAATTGATCATCAAGCAGTCATTTAAAGTATATTGACCAACCCTATGGATAAAGGATGACTATTCTTCTAGCTCCTGTTTTGGGCATACTGAACTGATGAGCGTGATTCAACAGAATATCAAATAATGATGCAGGACAATAACCATGACTAAATTGCGTGCTGAACATCAGATTTCCCCAACCCAAAGAACTACAGTTGGTCCGCTACCACGTTATGGCATATGGATTCTATTTACCTTCATCATGTTTGTAGGGCTTGTAGAACATTTATGGATCATTGCACTTTTTGCAGGAGTATTTGTCGTTCTCGGCTTTAAAGATCGCTTCCAGCAACGCCATGCAATTTTGCGAAACTATCCAATTATTGGTCATGTACGTTTCTTGTTGGAAGAATTCAGACCCGAAATTCGACAATATTTTATAGAAAGTGATACTGATGAATTACCTTTCTCACGCGAACAACGCTCACTCGTGTATCAACGCGCCAAACGAGAAAACGACACCAAAGCCTTCGGCACGATTAGCAATTTATATGAGGGCGGCACGGAGTGGATGACACAATCCATTGGAGCAACCACCCTTCACGTCCATGATTTTCGGATTGTGATTGGCGGTAAAGACTGTCTGCAACCCTACTCTGCATCGGTTTTTAATATCTCCGCAATGAGCTTTGGCGCACTATCAGCAAATGCAATTCGCGCACTCAATCGTGGTGCAGAAATGGGTAATTTTTATCACGATACTGGTGAAGGCTCGTTAAGCCCATATCACCTTGAGTCTAAGGGCGATATTGTCTGGGAAATTGCTTCTGGTTACTTTGGTTGCCGTACTTTAGATGGCAAATTCGATCCTGATGAGTTTCAAAGTAAAGCCCATAATCCACAAGTCAAAATGATTGAAATCAAAATCAGTCAAGGCGCAAAACCTGGGCTTGGCGGCATGTTACCTGCAGGAAAGGTCACACCTGAAATTGCAAGAACACGTGGTATTCCTGTTGCTCAAGATTGTATTTCCCCGCCTGCACATACAGCTTTCACAACACCGCGCGAACTAATTAGCTTTATTCAACAGCTTCGGGATTTATCAAGTGGCAAACCTGTCGGTTTTAAATTGTGTATTGGTCATCCATGGGAATTCATGGCAATTGTAAAAGCCATGTTGATTACTGATTGCTACCCTGATTTTATTGTTGTCGATGGTGCTGAAGGCGGTACAGGTGCTGCCAATACCGAGTTTATGGATCATATCGGCATGCCACTCCGCGATGGTTTTCTCATGGTTCATAACACACTCGTTGGTGCAGGAATTCGTGACAAAATTCGTGTCGGAGTGAGTGGAAAAATCATCAGTGGATTTGATGTCGCACGCATGCTAGCACTCGGCGCGGACTGGTGTAATAGCGCGCGCGGCTTTATGTTTGCGCTGGGCTGCATCCAATCGCGAACCTGTAATACAGATCAATGTCCAACTGGCGTTGCAACTCAAGATGTCTATCGTCAAAGAGCACTTGTCGTTCCCGATAAAGCAGAACGGGTCAAAAATTTCCATGAAGGTACACTCAAAGCACTTGCAGAAATTCTAGGTGCTGTTGGAGTTGCTCACCCTGACGATCTGGAACCTTACCATGTTATTCGGCGCGGTCCTGATGGACAAATCAGACTTTTCTCAAAGCATTATTATTTTCTGAAAGATAGTAGTTTGCTCACAGGTGAAGAAAAATCTGATGTTTATACCCAACTCTGGGCAATGGCAAATCCTGATACATTCACGCCAAATGCAGGACATCTAATCCCGAACGAACATTTAACACATCACAACATTAGCGTTGTTACCTAAGAATAAAAGCTTGATGGCACACGTATGATGCCGTGTGCCATTCTTCTGTATTTTTAAAGTATTTTATTTTTAAATCGTTTTTTACGATTAATATTATAAATATTAACGGTTATACAAATAATATAAAATCCAGTATCTTTATTCCATCGAGATGAACTAGCCATGATCAGCATTTTCGAACATCAGGCATTCATGCTCACACTCACGATTTCTTAGCAACTATTAATCAAGCGAGGCTATTATGAAAACTGATGAAAGCAAGAAACCATCAATCACGATCCAAAACCTTGAAGCGGCTTTCGCTGGCGAATCTATGGCACATATCAAATATCGCTACTTTGCAAAACTTGCACGTGAAATGGGTGATGAGGACACTGCCAAAATCTTTGAAGAAACTGCATCACAAGAAGTTTTGCATGCCTTTGGACATTTAGATCTTCTCTATCCAAAAGCACAAATGACATCAGCGAAAGCATTGCAAATTGCGATCGAAGGCGAAACTTATGAATACACCGAAATGTATCCTAAATTTCGTCATTTGGCTGTTGAAGAAGGCAATCAAGCTGCGGTTGCTGAATACGATGAACAGATTGAAGAATCACGTGTCCATGCTAGTCAATTCCAAGCAGTATTGGAAAAAGCAGCTAAACGATTTGCAGCATTAGCACGTGTTGAAGAGCGTCATGCTAATCATTACCAACAAGCATTGGATGCTCTCTCAGCCAAGGCTTAATACAAGTTCTAAATAGCATTCCGTCATTCAATGCTATTTAGATTTAGACAATGAGTTAAGTCAACTAGGTATCCTAAATCCATTTGTTGAGCACTTATTTGGCGTTTCGCAAGGAAAATGAGGATTCTGAACAAAGTTTTTAGGTATCTGATTCAACATAAAGGCTGTATAATCGCAGCGAATTTAAGCGCCCTGCTTTCAAGCGAACCCGATTTTGATAATCAGATGGATGGTTAGCTAGATGTGAGTGCCCTACGGAGAATGTAATGAAAAAGTACCAATGTATCGTGTGTGGTTGGATTTATGATGAAGCTTTAGGCTGGCCAGATGATGGTATTCCAGCAGGAACGCTGTGGGATGATATTCCTGATAGTTGGGTTTGCCCAGACTGTGGTGTTGGTAAAGCTGACTTTGAAATGATCGAAGTTTAATCACGCTGACCGCTATAAAAAACGCTTTGGAATTGAGAATTTTTGCTACTGCCACTTTTGCGCATAGCTTCTTAATACAAAGCGTTTTTTGTTTTCTAAATGAATCATTTTTATAATCAATAGCTTTTTTAACAAGCATCATTTAATGGACACTACTATGAATCCTATCGTTGTCGTTGGCTCTGGTATGGCTGGTTACACACTAGCACGTGAACTTCGTAAGCTCAGTGCAGATGCACCACTCCTCATCATCACTGCTGATGATGCGATTAACTATTCAAAACCTGTTCTATCTAATGCATTAAGCGGTGGCAAACATCCAGACCAGATCGGTATGGGCGATCACGCAAAAATGACTGAGCAATTGAAAGCTTCAATCATGGCTCATACTCAAGTTTTAGACATTGATAAAGCTGCTAAAACACTGACTCTGCGTAATGATGCAGGCATCATCACTCAACCTTACGAAAAACTAGTTCTCGCAGTCGGTGCAAGCCCAATTAAATTACCAATTTCTGGTGATGGTGCATCTGAAGTCTATGCGATCAACTCCCTTATTCATTACAAAACATTCCATGCTGCACTGGCACAAAAAGATCAAAAACGCGTATTACTGCTTGGTGCTGGCTTGATTGGTTGTGAGTTTGCCAATGACTTGCTGACTACAGATCACGAAGTTACTGTAGTTGATCTTGCACCTCGTCCACTGGGTCGTCTGCTGCCAGAAGAAGTTGCAACTGCATTCCAAAAGCAGTTGGAAGCAAAAGGCATTCGCTTTGCACTTGGTACAACGGTTCAGAACATCGACCACGTTCCAACTGGTCTGAAAGTCACTTTAGCAAATGGCCAAACTTTTGAAGTGGATATCGTGTTGTCTGCGGTTGGCTTGCGTCCAAACACTGAGCTTGCACATGCTGCAGGCATCACAATCAATCGTGGTATTACAGTTGGTCAATCGTTGCAAACAAGCGAAGCAGATATTTATGCGATGGGTGACTGTGCGGAAGTTGAAGGTCATTTATTACCGTATGTCATGCCACTCATGCAACAAGCACGTGCTTTGGCTCAGACATTGACTGGTAATCCAAGCATGGTTCACTACCCTGCAATGCCTGTGAGTGTAAAAACACCTGCTGCGCCGCTGGTTGTTTTGCCACCGCCAATGGGCTTGCAAGTTGAATGGACATTTGAAGTGTTGGAAGACGGCATGATTGCAAAAGCGTTAACAGGTGAAATCTTGCAAGGGTTCATTTTGCTCGGCCCAACGGCAACTAAGCAACGTATGGCGTTGACGAAGTTGGTGCCTGATTTGTTGGCGGTTCCAGCGGTTTAATTTATTGATTTAGTCTTCATCAAATGTTGTGAAGAAAGCCACGTTCGCCGCGTGGTTTTTTGCTGATTGTAGAATTCTGCCAATCACAAATACAATCAGCATATGCATTAAAAATAAATTTTTTATGGTGGCAATAAGGAGAGGAAAAATATGGATGCTGGAAAACGAACTATTAATGATATTTTTAACGGAAACAGAATATTAGAAATTCCTTTTTTTCAACGAGCTTATGTTTGGGGAGACGATCAATGGGAAAGACTGCTAGAGGATATGGAAAACGTAAGTTCATCTAACAAACCGTATTTTTTAGGCTACGTAATTTTAAAACAACAACCAACCAATACGAGTCACCAAGTTGGAGATAAAAGAGCGCTTATTGACGGGCAACAGCGTTTGACAACGCTTTCAATATTTTTCAAAGTTTTATCTCTTAAGACAAATGACGACTATGAGTTCAACCGGATGTTTAGGTTGAGAAATTTGATCGCAATTCAACACAACCATAACGATATTGATGCTTATGAGATTGTAATGAATCTTAGTGGACTAGAAAATCTTACACACTCCGACAACATCACAAAAGCATATAACTACTTCAAACAAAATTTGAAAACTGAAAAAGTAAATATTAACAACATACTTTCAAACCTTTTATTTGTCGGCATAGACTTGGGTGAAAATGAAGATGAACAGAAAATTTTTGACACTATAAATTCATTAGGTGTTACTCTGACAACTGCTGAATTATTAAAAAACTACTTTTTTAACAGAACAGAAATTGATTTATACAATACTAATTGGAAAAATGTTTTTGAAAAAGATGACGAAACAAAGAATTATTGGGATAAAGAAATTACAACTGGTCGCTCAAAAAGAACTTTTATTGACTTATTTTTCTACTCATATTTGCAAATTAAAATTCAAGAAAATACATTTTCAGTAAAAATGAAGACAAAATTGAATTTTCTAAAGTTGAACAACTTTTTGAATCTTACAAAAAATTCATTAAAGAATATTTAAATAATGACAAAAATGCGATTCTTGCCGAACTCAAAGAATATGCACTTATTTTCCAAGAAAACTTCGATTTTGATATTACTAAAAATGAATTGACTAATGAATATGGTATAGAACGAATTAACGCTATTATTTTCGGACTTGAAACTTCTACCCTAATTCCATATGTTTTATTTGTACTTAAAAACATAACCAACACTCAAACAAAAAATGAATTATTTGAATTTTTAGAAAGTTTTATAATGCGTCGAATGGTTGTTCACGCAAATACGAAAAATTACAACCAACTATTTACTGACCGACTGATTTCTCACCGAATTCTCTCAAAACAAGGATTTACTGACTTCCTAGAAAAACAGTCTGATAAAATCAACTTTTTACCAACAGATGCTGAATTGGAAACTGGTTTTCATTCAGCAATTTTAGTAAACAAACAATCCATAGGAATTTTGTATTTTCTTGAATCTAAAATCAGAAATAAAAATTTACAATCAACACAAGTATTGGGAATGAGTTTATACAGTTTAGAACACTTAATGCCAAAAAAATGGGAAAATCATTGGGAAAAACTATCAAATCAAGAAGATAAAATTCAAAGAAATCGAAAACTTCTGACGCTCGGTAACTTAACAATTATAACCCAATCATTAAATGCGACAATTAGAGATTCAAGCTGGACAACAAAGAAAGAAGGAAAAGGCGATAAAAAAGGCTTACTTCAATATTCAGGCGGGCTTGAAACCATTTCTAAATATCTTCAGTTTCCCAACTGGAACGAAAAAACAATTGAAGAACGAGCAAATGATTTATTTGAACATGCAACAGTCGTGTGGAAAATATAGATTTTCATAGAGATCATTTTAAAAGAATCTCAGCATTGCTACTGGGATTCTTTTAAAAATGATTATCAATCCTTACTTCATCACCACCAAAATCCGAATCGAATCAGGTACAAGTGACAACTGCTCCAGCAACTTCAATCCTTGGGCACGTTGATTAGTCAAACGCTCAATCTCATCTTCACGCACACTCGGATTGTGCTCTTTCAGATAAATCAAACGATCCAACTCTTGCTGCAAGTGATCGCCATAACGCTTCTGAGCAGTTTCAGCAAAACCTTTGATCTGCGATCGCGCCAACTCTTCCGCTTGCTTATAGCGCTGCTCGATCACATCGCGACGCAACTTCACAACCTGACGCGCATTATTCATATCTAGTGCATGAACTTGTGGGTGAAGCATCGCTGAATTGATTCGAGAAGACAGATCCTGACCAGTTTCACTCATGAGTACACGAATCAACTGCTGAGGCAAACTCGCAGCAAGATTCAGAACCTTAGGCGCAATCACTTCAACACGAAACCAAGCTTCAAGTAAAATTTTACCTGCTGGAATCACAGAGCTACGCAATACAGAAACGTTTGCATTACCAAAAGATTGCGTGCGAACCATTTCAAAAATACGACCCATCAACGGATGTTCCACCGTCAGATATTCAGTATCTTCACGCGTGAGCGCTTGTTCACGATGAAACGTCACCGTCATGCCATCTTCTGGCAAATCCAAACCATCCACCAACATCTCAGCCGAAGGATGAATAATCAAACTACCATCATGCTGTTCATCATGCTCGATATTAGTCGATGACAAGAAACGCAACATGAAGTCAGGTAAAGTGTTATTGGCATCCTGATCTTGCATCGCACGGACAATACGATTAGCGACTGTCGGACGACAGGAGTTAAACTCAAGCAAACGATCACGTCCAGATTGTAATTCCGTTTCTAAGTCCAAACGCTCATCATTCACTTGTGCCAAGAAAGCATCAAAACGATTATGGTCGTCTTCGGATTCGATGTTGGTCAGCAATGCTTCTTTGAGCGTGACCAAATGATTCTCTTGCAGAACTTGCGCGGTCGGCGAAATATGACCAAAAATATCCAACGCATCGTTATACCAACGGAACATGCGCTCTTGTGCTGTTTGCATCAAATACGGTACATGAATTTGAATGCGATTTTGCTGACCAATACGATCCAAGCGACCAATACGCTGTTCCAACACATCAGGATTAGATGGCATATCAAACAACACAAGGTTGCTGGCAAACTGGAAATTACGTCCTTCTGAACCGATTTCAGAACACAACAAAATTTGCGCGCCGTAAGTATCATCAGCAAAATAAGCCGCCGCTTGGTCACGTTCCAGCAAACTCATTGCTTCATGGAACATCGCAGTACGGATACCACCATGTACACGCAATGCGAGCTCAAGTGATTCAACCACAGGGCCACTACGCGCAATCAGCAATACTTTTTGATGCTTTAATTCAGTTTTCAGCAAATTTAACAACCAAGGCACACGTGGATCTGTTTGCATCCATTCGCCATCAAGTTGTTCTTCTTCTGGCCACATTTGCTTACGCAGATTACCTGTAGTCGGCCAATCTGCTGGTGCAATCAACGGTGCTGGCAAACAATCTCGACCTTGAAAGCCTTGAATCGCTTCGCGCGTATTACGGAATAGAATTCGCCCTGTGCCGTGACGATCTAGCAACTCGCTGATCGCACGATAGCGCGCATCGGGCGTATCTTCGACTGGATGACCGAGCAATGCCGCAATCGCTTCGTGCTGTGCTTCATTAAGCATTTCATCAGACATCAACGCTTCAGCAACTTTTGCGGTATCCGCGTAATTTGCTTCTTCTTCCAAGAAATGATTTAAGGTATCGAAGCGCTCAGGATCAAGCAAACGCAACCGCGCAAAGTGGCTATCGACGCCTAATTGCTCAGGTGTTGCAGTGAGAAGCAGCACACCCGCAGTTTGATTAGCAAATTCAGCAACGAGATCGTAGCGATCATTACCGCCGTCATCTTCATGCCATGTTAAGTGATGCGCTTCATCAACCACTAAAAGATCAAAGCCTGCTTGCAGTGCTTGAAGTTTTAAATCTTCATGGTCAAGCAACAAATCAACGCTGGCAATGATGCAGCTTTCGGTTTCAAACGGATTAGCATCGGGTTCGTTTTCTTTTAAGAATGCAGTACGTTCGAGATCAAATAAGGAGAAATTCAGATTGAAACGACGACGCATTTCAATCATCCACTGATATTGCAACGAATCAGGTACCAGCACGAGAATTCGTTCGCTGCGACCTGTCGTCAATTGCTGATGCATGATCAAACCAGCTTCGATCGTTTTTCCCAAGCCAACTTCATCCGCGAGCAAAACACGCGGCGCAAGACGACGACCGACTTCATGAGCAATATAAAACTGATGCGGAATTAGCCCTACACGTGGACCAATCATGCCACGTAGTGGGCTTGTCGCCATACGTGATTGCGTCAGCAACGCTTCAATGCGCAGGTCATACCATTCTTTAGGTTCAAGCTGGCTCGCGAGCAAACGCTCAAGCGGACGAGCTAATTGCAGATGTGCAGCAAGACGGGTTTCTGAGAGTGTTTTTGTGATTTCAGGTTTTGCAACTTGTGTACAGTGATAACGCAAAACACCTGAATGAACTTCAGTCGATAGAACCATCCAATCGACACCATCCAAATCCGTTAAAGAATCACCAGCAGCAAAGATAATTCGAGATAAAGGCGCACTTGCTCGCGCATAAACGCGCGTTTCATCACTCTTTGGAAATAAAATACTGATCGTCCGCTCATCAACATCAACAAGAACGCCCAAACCTAATTCTGATTCGGTATCCGACAACCACCGCTGGCCAATTGCAAAATCTTGCATAACGCTTTTATTTCCAAAGAAAAACTAAGAAACGGAATTAATAATGTTCTAGCTATTTGCTCATGCTTTAAGCATATTATCAATATGCACAAAACACTTCAAAATATGCAGCGCATATTTTCACATATTTAGATAAGCTTTATCGAATATTTTTCAAAAATAATAGAGATAAAGCGCCAATTACATCACACAAATAGTTACATGAAACAAATTCAACAACTACCAGAAATCAGCATCTAAAGTGAAGCTCATTCGCTCACCTGTAACTGGATGATTAAATCCCAATTCAGCAGCATGCAGACACAATCTGTTCGTCAAAGACTGACCAATTTCATTGGCATACAGCTCATCACCAATGATTGCATGACCGATATATTGAGTGTGAACTCGAAGCTGGTGAGAACGCCCAGTAATAGGTTTCAGTAACACTTTTGTCACCGACACATTATTAATTTCATAAATATCTAATGCTTGCCAACCTGTTAACGCTTTCTTCGGATACAATTCATCTGTTACATGTAATGGTGGCGTGGTTGGCTCATAGCGGACAGGCACGTCAATCAAGCCTTCGCCTACTAATTTCCCAAGCAAAATAGCTTGATAAATTTTTGTCGTGAGTCGATCTTCGAACTGTTTGGAAATATTGCGCTGCGCGTCTGGATTAAGTGCAAAGACCATCAAACCAGATGTGTCACGATCCAAACGATGAACGAGTTTGATATTCGGCTCAACTGCTTGTAATCGCGTCAGCAAGCTATCAAATAAATGCTCGCCTTTTCCTGGTACAGATAGCAGTCCTGGCGGCTTATAAATAATCAAAAAGTCATCACATCGGTAATGAACAGAATAATTTGTTTCTGAAAAATAGTTTGGTTCTGGCAAATTAGCTGAATCAGAGGACATACAACTCACGGCAGGATAGTGGCAAATCCTGCGTATGATAGCATTGTTATAATTTTTACGGACATCGCTTAAAGATTAGCAATAAATATCAGCTCAAATACGGGCGTATTCAAGCTGACCTATTTGATTCTTACCTCACATGACTTTTTATAAATTGGGCAATTTCATCCAAAGCCTGATCTGATGTTTTTAGCAAAGCATTAAACATCTGGAAGTTATGCCACATACCATCATAGACATGACAATCCACTGCAATTCCTGAACGCTCAGCACGTTTGGCGAGTTGCAATGCATCATCTAATAAAACCTCCTCACTACCCACTTGGATTAGCATTGGAGGCAAACCGCTCAGATCAGCAAAGACTGGCGAAACACGTGCATCCGCACTTTGAATATCGCCTCGATACGCATCTGCTCCGCGTTTTAATATTTCCTTGGTCAGCATTGGGTCGCGTAACACATTCTTCTTAAATGAATCAGCACACAATGTCATATCAACAAATGGAGAAATCAATAATGCCGCAGCAGGCAAAGCAATTTTTAACTCACGCAAAGCGACCAATGTTGCTAATACAAGAGCACCCCCTGCGGAATCACCACCTAAAATAATATGTTCAGGTAAATAACCTTTCGCCAGCAAGGCTTGATAAGCCGCTAAACAATCCTCAAGTGCTGCTGGATAGCGATGCTGAGGAGCCAAGCGATAATCTAATGTATAGACTGTCGCACCACTTCTGGCTGCGATTTCACTGCCTAGCGCACGATGCGTAGCTGGTGACCCTGCAACAAACACCCCGCCATGAAAATGTAATAGCGCATAGTTTTGTTCCGCGATCTGATGAACACTGCTTTTCAAACTCAATTGCTCAGCGTTGACTCCGCCTAATACAAGACGCTCAACCTGAACATCAGATCTGACTTTAAAGATTCCCGCACTTAACTCCATTGCATTGCGAAAAAATGTCAGTGGCAAAGGTAATCCACTAGGAGCTTTGAACGATGCTCGCAATACGCCTTTAATACTAGTGATTGCTGTTTTTTCTTTATAACTCGCTAAAATCTTCTGGTACTTTTTTACTGGCAATTTCATATTTACATTACTCAATTAATCATTAACTATTTATCATTACTTTAGTCAGTATGTGTGATCACTCATAATTTCAAGGAGCATATTGGCGATATACCAAAGATCTGCTTTTAACGAATTGCACCAAACTGCTCGTGCATGCGCTGATAAAACGCCAGTAAATGCGGATGCTGTTCATCTACTTTAAGCCCAGCTAAACGACCAAAATCGAGTGCCGCATACAAAGTTAAATCTGCAACGCTCAAACTGTTTCCAGCGAGATATGGCACAACTTGTAAACGTCGATCAAAATAAGCAAAACGAGAGAATGCCCGGCGTCGAGCGACTGGAGCAATATCTGGAATCTGCTCATATTTTCCTTCCCAAAACGGATGACCATGTTGGAAGGCGGTAATTAAAGGTAGTAAAACCTCCAACTCAGCTTGCCGACTATATTGATTAATCCGTACTTGCTCCATGAGCTCTGTACCGAATAGTGGGTTGTGCGGAAACTTGCCTTCAAGATAACGACAGATTGCCATGGATTCCGTAATCAACTGCCCGTCATCTAACTCAAGCGCTGGAATCTGACCCAACGGATGAATTTGCAAATAATCAGGCGTACGATTCTCACCACCTGCGATACTGACTTCAATGACCTCTAATCCAATATCAGCAGGCACAAGACCTTTTGCCGCCAAAAACAATAAAACGCGACGCGGATTTGGTGCACGTTCAGCGGTAAATAATTTCATTGATTTCATTCCTTGGATTGGATTTCTGATCTGGATTTCTGATCTGGATTTCTGATCTGGATTTCTGATCTGGATTTCTGTATGCAATATCAAAAAATATTCGCAGCATTCACATGCCGACTTTAACGCCTTCATGCGAATAAAGCGAAGTGAAGTGATAGATTATTCAGTCATATATTTATGACCGAGATTTGCTAAATATCACTATTGGCCATTAAACAATCCAAACAATGATGGATCACCATCGTTAGCTTGATGATCTTCAGCATTTTTTGCATCAGCTGCTGGGCGCTCCCCGATTGCTACTGCAAGTTTGATTTGCTGATGACCACGTTTCACCAATAAATTAAGTGATGTACTCGGTTTTTGTGCAGCAACACGTTGAATCAATTGTGCAGCAGTAGACACAGAAACATCATTCACAGACAGAATCACATCATTACTTTTCAACCCACCACGATCAGCAGGGCCATTTTTGAGTGTACGAACAATTCGCACACCTGCACCTTCTTCATCCATGCTATTGGTCGGATCATTTTGATTTCCAACTTCAATCCCAAGCCAGCCGCGCGTAACTTTGCCTTTTTGGATAATATCCATCATCACTTGCTGTGCTAAAGTCGCAGGAATTGCAAAACCAATACCCATGGATCCGCCAGTCTGGGAGAAAATCGCCGTATTGATCCCAACCAAATTACCAGCAACATCAACTAAGGCACCACCAGAATTACCTGGATTAATTGCAGCATCGGTTTGAATAAAGTCTTCAAAAGCATTAATTCCAAGCCCTGAGCGACCTGTAGCAGACACAATACCATGCGTCACCGTTTGACCAACACCGAATGGATTGCCAATTGCGAGCACAATATCGCCAACTTCAGTCGGATTTTTACGGAATGGTAAAATAGGAAGATTCGTTAAATTAATCTTGATCACCGCTAAATCGCTGTCAGGATCTGTACCAATCACTGTTGCTTCAGCACGACGGCCATCCTGTAAAGCAACAATAATTTTATCCGCCTGAGCAACTACATGATTATTTGTTAAAATATAACCATTTGGAGTTGTAATGACTCCAGAACCGAGACTGGTTGGTTTAGTCGCTGCCCGCTCAGAATCATCCAATTGCGGATTACCTTCATGAAATCCAAAAAAACGACGTAAGACAGGATCATCAATCTGGCTATGTGCACGAACCTTTTGAGTCGTATAGATATTTACCACGGCTGGTGCGGCTGCTTTCACCGCATTGTGATACGAGGATGCTGCGCCTGATACAAGAACTTCAGAGCTCTGTACAGCAAGCGTTTCAGGATGCTCACGCCATTGTTCCTTTAAGTGCCAAAACCACGCAATCACGACGACCAATAAAAACCACGGTAACGCCATAAAAACACGCCGCACGCTTATTCTCCTTATGTAAGGCACAAAACAATCGATAAATTAAAGTACAGTGAAGGCTATAGATTTTTACACAAACATTAGCACTATTTTCAAGTATTTTGGTTAGACTTATAGACCATGTAAACCATTAAAATGTTGTGCCTCTGCTATGCCTGTATCCGATTCGTTACCAGCCACTTTATCTCCATCAACCGTCTCATTAACTAAATTGGTTGACTGGTGTGATCAAACGCTTGCGATTTCATCATTCAAAGATTATGCGCCAAATGGTCTGCAAGTTGAGGGCAAACCTGTCATTAGCAAGCTCGTCACTGGTGTCACGGCAAGTCTTGCCCTGATTGACGCCGCGATATTAGAAAATGCAGATGCCATCATGGTACATCACGGCTATTTTTGGAAAGGCGAAGATGCGACATTGACAGGCATGAAAAGCAAACGTGTACAACGTTTATTTCAGCGTAACATTTCCCTTATCGCCTATCATCTACCGCTGGATGCACATACGGCTTTGGGGAATAACATCGCTTTCGCTGATCTGATGGGATTTAAAACGCAAGGCGGTCTTTATCCAGAAGAAAAAAATCCTATTGGGAATATCGGCACTTGTGAACCGATGACAGTACCCGCAATGGCAGAATTATTAAGAAAAAAACTAGGACGCAGACCTCGCTACCTTGCAGGTGGCCCTGAAATGATCCAAAAAGTAGCGTGGTGTACTGGCGGCGCACAAGACTTCATTCATCAAGCCGCAAAAATGGGCTGTGATGCGTATTTTTCTGGTGAGGTTAGCGAACGAACTTTTCATGAAGCAGCCGAACTTGGCATTCACTATTTTGAATGTGGTCATCATGCAACCGAACGCGGAGGAATTCAGCGTTTAGGACAAGCGATTGCAGAACAATTTGGAATTGAAGTGGAATTTATTGATATTGAAAATCCCGTTTAACATCATCGTTTAATACCATTACTTTTAGTCCATTTTTTGAACGTTAGCTACACAAACACACACATCATCCCTTGCAAAGACTAAGCAATTTCGGGCATGGTATTGGGGCGCGCTGAAGTGCCTTTTTATCGATTTTTCCAATCGACCCAGTCATGACTTAGTCATTAGAAATAGCGATTAAAAAATCACTTTTGCACATTGAGCACATCTTATTCACTTACCCTCAAGAAGGAATTAATCATGGCAGTATTAGTTGGCAAACCAGCCCCAGACTTTACCGTAGCAGCCGTACTCGGCAATGGCGAAATCGTTGATTCTTACAATTTTGCAGCAGCAACAAAAAACAAGTACGCATTGGTATTCTTCTACCCACTCGACTTCACTTTTGTTTGCCCATCAGAATTGATCGCACTGGATCACAAAATTCCTGAATTCACCGCACGTGGCGTTGAAGTCGTTGGTGTTTCAATCGACTCACAATTTACTCACAACGCATGGCGTAACACACCAGTGGATCAAGGTGGTATTGGTCCAGTTAAATACACTTTAGCAGCAGACACCAAACACGAAATCCAACAAGCCTACGACGTTGAATCAGCTGGCGGTGTTGCATTCCGTGGCGCGTTCATCATCGACAAAAACGGCATTGTTCGCTCACAAATCGTGAACGACCTACCACTCGGTCGTAGCATGGACGAAATCATTCGTATTGTTGACGCACTGCAATTCACTGAAGAACACGGCGAAGTTTGCCCAGCAAACTGGAAAAAAGGTGATGCGGGTATGACCGCATCTCCAGAAGGCGTTGCAGCGTACTTGGGCGCACACGCAGACAAACTGTAATTTCGAAGTTAAAGAGTCACTACAGCTCAAATCTTATTTTGGGCTGTTTGTTTTATAATGAATACTTTATTGATTCAACGTTTTGTTCAGATTCACAGCCAAATGCTTTGATAAAGCATAGCCAACTACAAGGAAAACATCATGTCAGAAATTACTCTACCAGCGCTACCATACGCAAAAGATGCATTACAACCACATCTCAGTGCTGAAACACTAGACTTCCATCATGGCAAACACCATCAAGCCTACGTAACCAACTTGAACAACCTGATCAAAGATACAGATCTGGCTGGTAAATCACTGGTTGAAGTCGTTCTTGCATCAGCAAAAGACGCAAGCAAAGCAGGCGTATTCAACAACGCAGCGCAAATCTGGAACCACACATTCTATTGGAACTGCATGACACCAAATGGTGGCGGTGCACCTACTGGCGCATTAGCAGCAAAAATTGATGAAGCTTTCGGTAGCTACGACAAATTCAAAGAAGAATTCAAGCAAGCAGCATTGACCCAATTCGGTTCAGGCTGGGCATGGTTGGTTGCAGACCAAGTCAATGGCTCACTCTCAATCATGAAAACCCCAAATGCTGACACACCAATGGCACATGGCAAAATCGCTGTATTGACTGTAGACGTATGGGAACATGCTTACTACATCGATTATCGCAACCGTCGCCCAGACTACGTCACCACATTCCTCGACAAGCTGGTGAACTGGGATTATGCAAATGCGAAATTAGCGGGTCAACATGCAGGCGTTGAACACTAATCCATCAATGCTCTGATTGAGTATTGATCCAAAACAGGCTACTTCGGTAGTCTGTTTTTTCTTATACGTAATACGTGAATAGCTTTAAAACTTTTAGAATATTAGTATGAATTATAAACTCCTAACTGCCGAAGGCTATCAACGACTACATGATGAACTCGATCACTTACTTCGTAATGAACGTCCCGAAATCACGAAAATTGTGTCTTGGGCCGCAAGCCTCGGTGACCGATCAGAAAATGCAGACTATCAATACAACAAAAGAAAACTAAGAGAACTCGATCGTCGGATTCGATATTTAACCAAACTCTTTGAAGTCGCCAAAAAAGTTGAATACCACCCTCAGCAAGAAGGAAAAGTATATTTTGGTGCATGGGTTGAATTAGAAAATGATCAGGGGGAAACAGCCAAATTTCGTATCGTTGGCGATGAAGAAATCTACGCCCAAAATGACTACGTCTCTCTACAATCGCCAATGGCGAAAGCATGCTTAGGCAAAGCTATCGATGATGAAGTGCAAGTGTATACGCCGAGTGGCAAAAAAGTTTGGTATATCCTTCACATTGAATACAAACAATAAAAAATCTGAACTCTAAATGACCACATGCACCTTACCTACAAATCATATTAGCTTGAAATAAAAAATTAAATTGATTTATTCGATAATAAAAAGCATAGCTTTCTTAAAGATTTTTCACCCTAAAAATCACTGCTATCTCATAAATCAGCCTACATTTTTTATCTTGATTAGGTAAAAACCAATAGTAAAAAAGCGATAAAATTTGATATCCCCACCAAATTTCATACTTTAAACGACCATATTTGAGAGAAAAGAGTGAATGATGATGTAAGCTATATCTCAAAAAACACCACAACAAGATCATTTATCAGACAATTAGCGCACCAATGATACACATTTTGTAACAGATCACAAAACAACCAATTAACATACTTAAATTAAAATAATAATTTATAATCAATACATTATAAAAGTAACATGTAGCTAAGACATCACCAATAAGTAGAAATTTCAGTTACATTTAGCTCAATATTTGTGCCGTTCGTCACAAAAAACATGACAAAAGCTATTCACATCGGCATACTGCCCTCCACTTAGATACCGTCACTTGTGACGCTATGCGATGCCGAACCGAGCCTTACCGTGCACGATGCACTTGATTTATTGAATTGCATCGTTCCGATACCGTCTGCTGGAGACACACATGCGCCCCATTTCTGATTGGTTAGCC